>JBBPIS010000170.1:0-15868 GCA_038040225.1 Planctomycetota bacterium | reverse complement strand
CGCTCTACGACGGCAAGCCGGTCCCCAAGGTGATCGACTTCGGCGTGGCCAAGGCAACCGAGCAAAAGCTGACCGAGCGGACGCTGTTCACGCAGTACGGCACGATGGTCGGCACGCTGGAATACATGAGCCCCGAGCAGGCGGAGACGAGCGCCCTGGGCGTCGATACCCGCAGCGACATTTATTCGCTGGGAGTTCTGCTCTACGAACTCCTGACCGGCAGCACACCTCTCAGCAGTAAGCGAATGAAGGAGGCAGCCTTTGCCGAGATTCTCCGCCTGATCAAAGAGGAGGAGCCTCCCAAGCCGAGCACGCGGCTCAGCGAATCGGGCGAGGCGCTGGCATCGATCTCAGCCCAGCGGCACATGGAGCCCGCCAAACTCTCGAAGCTGATGCGCGGCGAACTGGACTGGATCGTCATGAAGACGTTAGAGAAGGACCGCAACCGCCGCTACGAGACGGCCAACGGCTTCGCGGCGGACGTGCAACGCTACCTGGCCGACGAGCCGGTGCAAGCGTGCCCGCCATCGGCGGGGTACCGACTGCGCAAGTTCGTGCGAAGGAATCGAGCCGCGCTGGCGACGACGACGCTGCTGCTGTTGATGCTGCTGGCAGCAGTGGGCGGCGTCGCGGGCACTATCGGTTGGGCCGTGCGTAATCGCACGGCGCTGGAACAACAAGTCGCCCAGGACCGGGCGACTCGGCAAGCGATCCTTGGAAAGGAAATAGGCCGCGCACTCGATGATGCGGCCGCCTCCTACCAGCGCGACAAGTTGCCCGAAGCGCTGGCGCAGGTCAGACGGGCCGAGGGCCTTTTGGCTGGCGGCGAGGCGGATGCGGAGTTGTCACAGCGTGTCGGGCGCTGGCGCGAGGCCCTTGTGTTTGCCCTGCGACTCGAGGAGATTCCCCTCGAGCGTATCGTGACTGTTGATTGGGTCATGGACTGGGCGGCATCCGCCAGGACCTATCAACAGGCGTTCCGAGACAACGGGCTCGACCTGGCCACGCTCACACCCAATGCCGCGGCGGATCGAATACGGCCATCCATCATTTGTGACCGACTCATCGCCGCGCTGGACGATTGGTCGCTATGCAAGTCTGGCGGCAAGCTTGCTGGCAACGAGCAACTGCTCAAGGTGACTCAACTAGCGGATAGAGACCCCTTGCGTGCCGCATTCCGTGCCGCCTACAAGCGAAACGACAAAGATGCTTTGGCAAAGTTGGCGGTCGATCCAAAAATCAGCGCGCAGCAGCCGGGGACGGTCCATCTCCTGGCAGTGATGCTCGGTGATTCGGGCCAAGTGCCTAGCGCCGTCAAGCTGCTGGAGGAAGCGCAACAGCGACACCCCGCTGATTTCTGGATCAACTACAAGCTGGCCTTTTATCTCCGTCGTCTTGATCCCCCTCGGCACGCCGACGCGGTTAGCTTCTATCGCGTCGCCGTGTCACAGCGCCCGGACAACGCACTGGTGCACAATGCGTTGGGCGTTGCGCTCGCAGACGCCGAGAAGCCAGCCGAGGCTGAAGCGGAGTCCCGCATGGCCCTGGTCCTTCAACCAAATGGCGCACGAACCCACGCGTCGCTGGGATACGTGCTGCTCAGTCAAAGGAAATGGGAGGAATCCCGAGCCGCACTCGTTCGTGCCGTGAGCATCGACCCTGAGTACGCCTCGCCTCGTATCAGCCTGGCTTGGCTTCTGGCGAATTCTCCTCAAGCCCAATTTCACGACCTTCCCCGGGCCCTCGAACATGCCCAGAAGGCCGCGGAATTGCTGCCCAACGAACGGCTGCGCTGGAACCACCTCGGGGGCATCCAGTATCGCGCCGGAATGTGGCAGCAGGCCCTGCAGACGCTGCAGAAGGCCGAGCAGATGGAAAGCACCCCGGACAACTACCACCGAATTTACCTGGTCATGGCGAACTGGCGACTGGAGAAGAAGCACGAAGCCCTCAAACATTGGGTGCAATTCGTTCCCTGGATGGACAGCACCAAGCAGAATGAACCACTCTATCACGAGGAACGTTCCAACCTCCGAACCGAGGCGGAGGAGTTGTTAGGCCAGTTTCGCCACCTGGACACTGCCTTTCTCGAAATCCTCCGCGTCGAACCGAATTCCGCTAGGGCCCAATACGGACTCGCTGATTACTACTACCGATCGCGACAATGGGCCAAGTCCGCGGCCGCCTACGTCAACGCCTTGGAGATCGAGGATCCCATCGACTCGCGGACGTGGTACGACGCCGCTTGCACAATCGTGCACGCGGGAGATACCGAGGTGTATCGCAAACTTTGTGAAAGGATGGCGAAGCGTTTTGGTCAGAGCCGGGATCCCCATCAGATTGTGTTCCTGGCCCATGTTTGCGTCTTGGCCCCCGACGCTCTCGCCGATCGCGACCGCGTCGTGCAATTGGCCGAGCAGCGCAAGGCTTTGACCAAGGAGATCGACATTCACAGACTCTGGTCAATGCACGTTATGGGACTCGCTCACTACCGGTCGGGACAATTTGAGAAGGCCGTCGCCAGTCTGGAAGCCGCTCACAAGGACCCCGGCTTCCAGATGCCGAATTTCAAGATGAGCAACTGGCTCGTGCTGGCGATGTCCCGCCACCGGCTGGGTCAAGATCCCGAAGCTGCGGCCGCGCTCCAGAGTGCCCTGGCGGAGGAACAGAACGAAGTCGATCCGCAAGACCTCAGCGTCCAATTGCTCTTCCGTGAGGCCGAAACGTTGTTGCGCAAGCAATGATGCTGATTGGAATACAGAAACAAAACTGGCCGGTGAGGCCACGCCTGCAAGCAGTTTCCTCACCGGCCATAGCGACGCCCCGGCGCTTGGTCTGCGCGCCGACGGCTGCCATTTTCATTGTAACGCAGACCATCTCGAAAGGAGATGGATGATGAATTCGCATTTTCGCAAGTTGGCCGTCGGATCGCTGGAGGGCCGCAGTGTGCTGAGCACGTCCCTGCGTTTGTCATTCCGCAAAATCCTCATCTACGCCGCGGTAGCAATGGTCACAATCGCAGTTGCGTCACCGTCCCGAGCGGCCGGTCGCATCGATGCCAGCACGTTGATCGCGATTCCACACGGGACGTTCGGAGGAGTCCAGTACACCCGGTATGAGGCCATGTTTCAGGGTGTCAGTTCCAATCGGCGGCATTACCGGGTGCCTTGCCAGATCATCGCCCCGCGTCATCCCAGCGACGGATGCGGTCTGCTCCTGTTCGACTGGCTCGTTCGGAGCACGATCGTCACCGCCGTTGGGCAGGAGCAAGCCGATGCGCGGTACACGATGACGGACGATTTCCTGTTCGGCCTCGGCCTCTCGTATGCGACCGTCCGGTGCGATCCGGCGGCCATCGGGACAACGTCTCCGATCGAAGACCCGACCAGGCCGTGGTCGGATGGCCTGCTGGACACATCCACGGAGTTCATCAAATCAGCCGGCGACGAATTCGACATCGTGGTGGATTACGTGAAGGCATTGCGGACCGATCGAGTCGCCCTCCAACTCCTCGGCACGATCAACCGCAGGGCCGCGTTCGCCTATTCAGCCTCGGGCGGACGTCTCCGAGGGCTGTTGCGGCTCCAGATGGGGAAGGGCTTGTTCGACTTCTCGCTCGTTGGAGGAAACGGCGCCGGATACAGCCACCCGGCGGGGAATGACATTCGTGATAACCATGCGGAAAAGCCGCCGCTGGCCGGGGCGGGTCTGGAAATCGATTTCATGTCGGAGACCGATGTGATTCTGTTTGATGGCCACAAGACCAGGTACGACGAGCCGAACTACCGTTCCTATGAGTTCGCAGGGGCCTCCCACATCCGGAATATTGATGTGGCCGAGTTTGGTCTTGCGGACCCGGAAAAAGCCAATCCGGCCGAATGGTCACCATTCATCCGGGCGCTGTTCGTGGCTGGCAACAACTGGTGCGACGGGATCGAGCCGCCGCCGACCATCTGGCTCGGCGCTCCAAACGATCCGCAGATCGTCCTCGACGACAACGGGAACGCACTGGTCCGCTTTGTCGGAGGGCTGCCCATGGACACCACAGCCTATCGGCTGCCGGAAGTCGCTGTCGGCGAGAACCAGTACATCCCGCTAGTCCCGTCCTACAACGACGGCACCTTCCTCGGTGTCTTCCGGATGATCGGGGGTGGACATGTCGATCTCACGGACAGCTTCACCAACCACGCCGATTATGTCGCGCAGGTTACGTACCACGCTCGGGGGTTAGAGGCTCTCGGTTACCTGTTGGAATCGGATGCCGACGCGATCATTCAGCGAGCGATCCAGTCTGACATTGGCAGCCCGTAGGTCGCAGGTTGCGACCGCCCGGTTGGCCCGCTCGGCCTTCCTCACTGTCGGAGCCACGGGAACCTAGCCAGCAACGGTATTCGGTGCCTTGGCCTTTCGATTTTCTCTTGGCGGCGGCGACCCCAGTGGGGGACAGGATTGGAAGCCGTGCGGGGGCTGCCACAGTCGCCCGTGAGGGTTCCACTGGTCGGCGCAGGCGAATGGATTCCGATCACACGAACGGCGCGCATCGGTCCGGAAAACCGATGACGTGCTGCCGCCTACCCGGCGGGTAAGCATGACGACGGCAGCGGCGGGTCCGTTCTCGCCGTGCGGAGGCAAAGTTCTTTTCAAAGCGAGGTCCAACATGGCTGGCAGGCATCAAGTCGGAGTGGCGTGTGTTGCGGGCGGACTGTGCGGCGTCATGAAACTGACGATATGGAGCGTGCTCGTCTGCTGTCTCTGCGTCCGGCCGACACTCGGGCAGGAAGTTTTGATCCTCACGGGTAACAATCCCAACGTCGCCTTCGTGGACGACTCGACGAATCCCGATAGGAAGTGGCAAATCCTGGCGAATGTCGCCGGTTTCAAAGTGCGAGACATCACGGAGGGCATTGCCGTTTCAGAACCGTTCCATTTGGACCTCGGTCTGCCCAACAACGCCCTGCGCGTCACGAAGGATACCAACGGCCAGGTAAACGTTGGGATCGGAGGGATCGCTACAGACCAAAAAAATTTGCACATCCAAAGTGTGACGAACGTCCGGATCCGAATGGAGAAGACAGGCTTTGGATCCGAGCGGACCTGGGACATCGTCGGCAGCAATACCGGCTTATTCGTCGCTGACGTAACGAACAGTTCTACGATACCGTTCTCGATCCATCCTGGCGCACGCGCCAACACACTAGTTCTCGACAGCACGGGCAACGTGGGGATCGGTACGGGGGCTCCCGACGCGAATTCGCGGTTGGAAATTCGGTCCAGCCTGACCAATGGCTTGTTGGCGAAGCGCACCGATGCGAATGCCCACTTCCTGCGCGTCGAGAATACCGGGGGGATCTTTCGAGCCGGTGTCCAGGGGAATGGCGATGCTCAGTTCGGGGCGCTCTCGCCCGGTAAGGGACTGAACCTGCTTGCGGGAGGTGTGACCAAGGTGCTGGTCAATTCCAAGGGCCAGATTAGTTTCGGCAACGCCCCTCCCACCATCACCGACAAGGCGCTCGTGCATGCCTCCACGGCGCACCTCACGCTCGGCGGCATCTGGACCAACGCCTCCAGCCGCGCGTTGAAGCAGGACATAGAACCGATCACCAGCGAGCAGGCCCGCGACACCGTGCGCGCCCTGCAACCGGTCGGCTACCGCTACAAGAGCGAACTGGACGAACGCTACGTCGGCTTCATCGCCGAAGACGTTCCCGAACTGGTGGCGACCAATGACCGCAAGGGCCTCGCTCCAATGGACATCACCGCCGTCCTGACCAAGGTCGTCCAAGATCAGGACCAGCAGTTGGCGGACGAGCGCCGAAGGAATGACGAGCAACAGCAGTTGATCGCGGCGTTGACACAGCGGTTGACGGCACTGGAGCAGCGAAGCGTCGAGACGGATGATGATTCCACGCCCTAGGCTGCACCTCATGGCGGCGGAAATTCTTGCTGCGTCCGCCTGGTGCCACTGGCGGTCGCTTTGGGCCGCCAGTGTGATTGAAGAGCACTGGCGAGCGAAGCCCCTCGCCAGTGGCACCCGGCGGGACGATTTCTCAAGATTGCCGAGCGCACGATTATCTATGGCGACTCGCTGCCAGGGCCAACGGTGCGGCGATGAGGCGCAGCAGCGGTAAGGCCACGACGGTCGCGAGCGCGACGAGAGAGGCGGGTAGGTGATTGACACTCGCGCCGATTTCGGCAGGCAGGGGCAGGCCATCGGCTGGCAGCAGGGCATAGGGAAGCGTCACCAGGCAGCACGCTCCCAGCAACCAGATGCTTAAAAAGACTCCCATGTGGATCCTGCTCAGCAGTTTTTGGCGGCCGACAACGCAGAATACCCAGGCGGCACCGAATAGTTTGACCCCCGCGATCCCACACAGGCACCAGGACAGCGCCGTCAATGAGGTTTCAAAATCTCCTGGGTGAGCATAGACCCATTGCCCCGTCAAGCCTAAGCAGGTCAACAGCGTCAGGTAGAAAGCAATCGCCCCGTTGACGATCCAAGTCCGCCCCGTGAGCGTCAAGCAGAGGCCGCCCACCATCTGTCCCCAAGTCAGTGTGAGCAGGCCGCAGAAACCGAGGACTCCCAGCCCCGCGATCTGATGCGGAGTCCAAGGGCGGAGGGACGGCTCCAATAACTCGGCCATTGCCCCGAATCTCCGTAGAGCCACGAGCCACACGGGAATCCCGAAGAGCAGCAACACCCAGGTCATCAATGAACTGATCGCGGCCATGTGGAGCTTGGCGGTGGCCAAGGCCCCGCTGCTCAGAGGGCGGGTGGCTTGCCAAGTGGAGAGGCTGAGGTCTTCGGACCAGAAGCCGGATTTGCCCACGCCGTAACCCACGACGAAGGCCACGACTGGTACGGCACCACCCAAGAACAGCAGCAGCGGGAGTAACTGTCGCGTGCTGGCAAAGGGGACCACGACCAACGTGATAAACACCAGAAAACAGGCCGGAAACAGCGGCAGGACGAAGCCCTTGCACCGCCACTCGATCCAGAATTGCGCACTGGCGGCCGACGAGAACGGTTGGCGGCGCTGGGGTAGCCAGTTCCCAGCGCGTTCGAGCAGTCGTCCGGTCCACGCCCAATCGGGACGCGTACCCCGGCGGTCGCAGGCGACGCCCCCGACCGCCACAACATAGGCCAGTGGGAGAAAGCCAATGGAGAACGTCGTGATGATCAGGTGACGACTCTCAATGAAGGCCGCGCGATCGAGCCGAGATTGAGGATCGACGAACAACGCGACGGACGTCGCCACGAATTCGAGCGTCATTTTCAGTGCTGGGAGGATCACGCAGGCGGCGAGAATTTTTGCCAGCGGCGACCCTGGGACCGCCCAGAAAATCGCCTGGAGCCACGCCAAGGCAACGGCGAGCAAAGGCACGACCCACCAAGCCGGCTCGGTCCCCGCCGGCATCCAGATCAGCAGCACCATGGCGAGCCACAACAGGGTGAGAGCTGCTGTTCCGTACAACATCGGCCAGGCCACCAGGACGCTGGTGCGCACCGGCAGCGTGAACATCCGGGACGGATAGCCGGCCGAGAGTGTCCCCTCGTGATACTCGCAGTGCATCACGACCGATGCCAGATACACCGACCCGAGTGCGAAGAGAATCACGCTGAGGGGAAAGATCGGTTCTCGCGCCGAGCCGTGCGGCAGTAAGCAGGCTCCTAGGGACAGCCCAAGCAGACACACCACGAACGCGCCGATTCCGCCGCGGCTTCTGGCCCACAATTCCCAAGCAATGGCCCGCGCAGGTGAGTGCATGCTTCAACTGTCCTCGGCAGGTCATTTTATCTTGTATTACTACAATAATACAAATGAGGCCGCGTGCTGTCAATCGCCAGTGTCTTCGAAGCACCGGCGGCTCAAAGCTGCCGCCAGTGGCACCCGATATTCTCGATGCTCGTTCGCGGGGTGGCCCAGCACTCGTTGTGGCCGGTCTCCCGACCGAGCCACTTCGTTCCGACCGCAGGTCTCCAACCGCCTGGGAAACCTGCGGTCCATTGCATGTGGCGCGGTCAGGAGACTGGCCATAACAGTGAAGTCCGGCCACACAACGGCGACTGCTGTGTATATTGGCGGGCATGAACGACGTGACGCAGATTCTGAACGCCATCGAGCGCGGCGACCGGCAGGCGGCCGGGGAGCTTCTGCCGCTGATCTATGACGAGTTGCGAAGACTCGCCGCTCAAAAGTTGGCTCATGAGTCCTCCGGTCAGACGCTGCAAGCGACCGCGCTGGTGCATGAGGCTTACGTCCGTCTGGTCGATGACGGTGACGCTCAGCGTTGGGACAATCGCGGCCACTTCTTTGCCGCCGCCGCCGAGGCGATGCGTCGCATCCTGATCGAGAACGCGCGGCGGAAGCTGCGTCTCAAACACGGCGGCGAGTTCGAGCGGGTCGAGTTGTCCTCCGACATCGTCGCGACGAACGATCTCCCGGAACGGCTGATCGAACTGGATGCCGCTCTGACGAAACTGGCCGAGGAAGACGCGACGGCAGCAGAGGTTGTGAAGCTGCACTTTTTCGCCGGTCAGTCGCTGGAAGACGTCGCCAAATTTCTGGGGATGTCGCGGGCCACGGCCTATCGGCAGTGGTCGTATGCCCGGTCATGGTTGAAGTGCGCGATCGAAGAGGGGTCGTAAGATGGGCACTCCTGCCCGTCCGGTTTTGTTTCTTCACAATGTGAGTGATGGAATCGAAGAGCGGACGGGCAGGAGTGCCCATCCTACTGGCGGAGGAAATTTTCGGAATTTGTGAGACGATTCGCGGTGGGCGTCGCATGGTAAGGTAGAACCTTCCAGGAGCCGGCCATGTCCTACGATCCGAACGATGCCAAGTCGATCTTTTTGCAAGTGGTGGAACTGTCGTCCGCGACAGAACGTGCGGAGTTTCTCGACCGGGCCTGTGCCGGGAGGCCGGAGCTGAAGGCTCGGGTCGAGAGCCTGCTCAAAACGGCACTCGATCCCGACAGCCTGCTCGACCAACCCGTGGCCGAATTCGGCGCGACGCAGTTGGACTCGCACGACATCCCGCCGGTATCGCTCGACTTTCTCGAACCCTGCGACGCGCCGGGACGACTCGGTCGATTGGGAGGCTACGAGATTCTGGAGGTCATCGGGCGCGGCGGCATGGGGATCGTGCTGCGGGCGATGGACGTGAAGCTCAACCGCGTCGTGGCGATCAAGGTGCTGGCTCCCGAGTTGGCAAGCAATCCTCAGGCGCGGAAGCGGTTCCTGCGCGAGGCTCAAGCGGCGGCGGCGGTCAGTCACGATTCACGCGGTCGATGACGGCGAGCACGACAAACGATCGGTACCGTTCCTCGTCATGGAGTGCATCGTCGGGCAGTCGCTCCAGCAGAAGATTGACAAGGTTGGGGCACTCGGCCTGAAGGAGATTCTGCGGATCGGAATGCAAACCGCCGCCGGTCTCGCGGCCGCGCATGCTCAAGGCCTCGTCCATCGCGACATCAAGCCGGCGAACATCCTGCTGGAGAACGGCGTTGAACGGGTGAAACTCACCGACTTCGGTCTCGCACGCATGGTCGATGACGCCAGCGTGACGCAGAGCGGAGTCATCGCGGGCACGCCGCAATACATGTCGCCGGAGCAAGCGCGCGGTGAGGTTGTCGATCATCGCTCGGACCTGTTCAGCCTGGGTTGCGTGCTGTACGCGATGTGCGTCGGACACGCACCGTTCCGAGCCAGCACGACGATGGGCGTGCTCAAGCGGGTGTGCGAGGACGCGCCGCGACCGATCCGCGAGGGAAATGCCGACATCCCCGACTGGTTGGCCAAGATCATCATCAAGCTGCTGGCGAAGGCGACGGCCCACCGTTTTCAAACCGCGAGGGAGGTCGCCGATCTTCTGGAGCAATGCTTGGCTCACGTGCAGAAGCCGTCGGCCGTGTCGCTTCCCGTGGAGGTTCGGGCTTCCGAGGAACCCTCGCCGACCGCGACCGCTGACTCTGATGACGAACCCGCCTCGGAATCCCAGTCTTCAACTGTCGGCGTTTGCGTGATTGCGTTTTTTGTCGGCCTGGTTCCGCTATTCGCGGCCGGACAGGTATCGGCATATCCCGAACTCATACCGGCGGGACTCAGTTCTCGTGCGTTCGCGGCGCTGCTGCGAATCGCAGCCGTTGCCTGCTGGTGTTTCATTCCCGCGATTCACTGGTGGAGTGAATCACGGAGGCAGAAGCCAGGTGGTGCGGGTGAAACGCATCCCGGCACAGCGGATTCGGTACGTTCGACGCATCCGTTGTCGCCAGCGGTTCCGACGACGGCGATTCCACCGGCGTCACGTTCGCGCCGACTCTGGAAGTGGGGCATCCTTGCCGCGCTCGTCGGCTTGTGTGTCTGGCGATTCGGACCTTCGCTCGTGCTGACGGCTCGGAACGTCGCGATGATTCGGCTCGAACTGCAAGACCTGGACGCGAAGTTCGTCTTGAAGCTGAACGGCAAGGAGTACAGCAACCACGACAGTCGTGGGGAGTGGTACGTCCGTCCTGGAACCTATGAAATCGAGATTCGACCGCGTCCCGGTCGTCGGGTCGACCGTGTCTCGTACTTCCACCAGACGCTGATGACGGGACACTACCAACCCGTGTATTCGACGACCCCGACCGAGCTGTACGTTGGCCGCGGCGACCATGTGAAGTTGACCGCGACCTTCAAGGATGTGCCGATTGACTTGAATCTTGACATGAATGGCGTGAGGGACACCTCGCGCCCGTCGCCGGTCGAGTTCGCTTCAGACCGACTGGCCGCCGAGTGGGTGCTGTCGATACTCGGCACAGTCAGGGTGAATGATGTGGGTCTCGATCTCAAGACGATCAGCGAACTGCCTCGCGAACCGTTTCGACTGACGTCGGTCGATCTGCGTGAGAATCCGTCGGTGACCACGGCGGGACTGTCTTGCTTCGCAGGTTGCCGCCACCTCAGCAGCCTGAGCATCAGTGGCTCCGGCCTGACGACCGAAGGTTTGGCTCACTTCCAGAACTGTGGCAACCTCAGCAGCCTGAGTCTCGGTGGTCCGGGTCTCACGGATGCGGGCATAGCGCACTTCAAGGACTGCCGACACCTCACGAGTCTCACGCTGGCAGGACAGGGAGTCACGGACACTGGCCTGGCTCGTTTCCGCGAAATGCCCGATCTCTCGAAAGTCATTCTGACCGGCACGCATGTCACGGATGCCGGGCTGGACATGTTTCACTCCGCCAAGCTGCTGCGTCAACTCAACCTTCAAGCGACGGACGTCACCGCGGACGGAATCAACGTACTGAAGCAGGCGTTGCCGCAATGCCGGATCGAATGGAGTGGAGGAGTCATCGAACCAACTGCCATTTGGCCGCCGGAGCACGCTGCCCGGGAAGCTGGCCCCACAATCACGACCGAGAACATTGAACTCGTGCAGACACTTCCGGTCGGTTCATTGGTGGCTCGGCTGCTGCGCCCGATGGACGGCCAAAGGCTGATCGCGGTCGGATCCGAGAACGCGAACGATGCCGTCGTGAAGGTCTGGGATTCTGAGACGCTGGCCGAAATCAGCACCTGGCGGCGGGAGGAGTGGCTGCCAGCCTTCGAGGTTCTGCCGCTGGCGAATCGCATCGTGACGGTCGAGGCCGATCAACCCAACGGCTTCCGACTCCGAAACGACAAGACGTTTGAGCTGCTCACGGAGTTCTCGAACCACAGCGTCGCAGTGACGAGCTTGGCGGCGTCGCAGGACGGCCGCTGGCTGGCCAGCGGCGATCACGGTGGCGCATTGATCCTGTGGCAATACGACCGTCAGAAGAACAGCACCACGTTCAAAGTGCTGGCCGGACACGCGCAGGAAGTCTCGACACTCGCGTTCTCGCCCGATGGCTCGCTGCTGGCGTCCGGCAGCCTCGACAAGACCGTGCGCGTGTTCGATGTGGCGACCGGACAACTCAAGCATACCTTCGACCGCACCACCGATCGGATCACTCAGGTCGCCTTCTCGCCCGACGGGCAAGCGCTGGCAGCGGCGTCATGGGACAAAATGGCGTGGATCTACGATCCGAAGGCTGGCAAGGAGACCATGGCGTTGCGTGGTCACACGGACAAGCTGACGTCCATCGCGTTCTCTCCCGACGGGAAGCTTGTCGCGACCGGCTGCTTCGACGGAACCTTCCTCGTCTTCAATCGCGCGGCCGGCCACATCGTTGCTCGCGCGAACGCTCATCAGAACCAGGTCTTCGGCGTGGCGTTCCTCGACGAGCAGCCGCAGGGGCAACGGCTGGCGACGGGCCATCGCAACGGCATGGTCAACGTCTGGCGACTACGGCCGAGGGACATGACTCGGCGAGTTGCATCACCGAAAACGGACACCGTACGATCCGAATCGGCATCACCGCCGCTGGCCATCGCTCCGTTCGACGCCGCTCAAGCCAGACAGCATCAGGATCGGTGGGCAAAGCATCTCGGTATGCCCGTGGAGACCGAGAACTCACTCGGCATGAAGCTGCGACTGATTCCGCCCGGCAAATTCCAGATGGGGAGCACGCCGGAAGAGTTGGCTCTGTTGAAGCAGGAGGTCGAACAGAACGGTGCGTCCGACTTCGACAAGTTCATCGCTCAGTCCAGCGGCCCGAGGCACGTCGTCGAACTGTCGCAACCGTTTTACATCAGCCGGCACGAAGTGACCGTCGCACAGTTTCGGCAGTTCGTCGAGGAAACGAGTTACCAACCCTCGGCCGAACAAGCTGGAAACGCGAAGTTCACCTGGAAGAGCTTTGTTTCTGACGCCGATGCCACGCAGCAACCGGTCTGCGGTGTGAGTTGGGACGATGCGAAAGCCTTCTGCCAATGGTTGAGCGGGAAGACCTCGACCGATCAGAGCAAGCAGGATTACGATCTGCCGAGCGAGGCACAGTGGGAGTACGCCTGCCGCGCGGGAGGCCAGTCACTCTGGTCGTTCGGCGACGACGTGGCCGCTCTCTCTGAGCACGCGATTGTTGGGCAGAAGGGGGCGTCCTATCCGGCCTCCGTCGGCCTGCGACGTGCGAATCCGTTCGGGCTCTTCGACATGCACGGTAACGTCGATGAATGGTGCCTCGACTGGCACAACCACGGCTTCTATGGCCGCTCGCCGCTGACGGATCCGATCTACAACGACAGTCCCAAGGACACTAGTTCCGGTCGAGTCGCGCGGGGAGGTGCCTGGAATGCCGACGCCTGGTGGTCACGCTCGGCCACACGCGCGTATGACTTCCCGACATCACCCGCCTTTGCGAAAGGCTTCCGCGTTGTCGGCAAAGTGTCGCCATGACGATCGCAGAGTTTCCGCGCGCCCTGAATTACGTCGCCGCAGCGACTGCCTCGGCACTGCGAGTTCGTCCCCAGTAGAGCCACTCCAAGAGCGGCGAGGCCATCAGCGTCGTGACGATCGCCATCACGACCATGATCGAAAACAGCTCTGGCGTGATGAGGCCCCGTTCGAGGCCGATGTTGAGGATGATGAGTTCCATCAGACCGCGCGCGTTCATCAGCGCGCCGACCGCCAGCGATGTACGATGGTCCTCGCCGTTCAGTCGCGCCGCCGCCCAGCAGCCGCCCACCTTGCCCAGGCATGCCGCCAGCAGAATGACCGTCGCGACGAACCACAGATTCGGCGTGGCCATCAAATCGAGCCGCGTGTTCAGCCCCGAATAGGTGAAGAAAACGGGGACCAGCAGCCCCGTGGCCAATGGTTCGACCTGCTTCGTCATTTCGCGCGCGAACAGCCCGCGCGGCATCGCGCAGCCGAGAATGAACGCACCGAAGACGGCGTGAATCCCGATGGCGTCCGTCATCCACGAGCCCAACATCATCAGCATCAGGGCGAACGAGACCATCCCCGGCGTGACCTTTCCCTCGCGCTCGGCCATCCGTCCGAGCGGCTTCAGGCCCCACCGAACGACGGTCAGCGTCAGCAGGGCGTAGGCGACACTGCCTCCAATGGTGAGGACCGCGATCATCAAATTCGACTCGAAACTGGCAAGGACCACCGCCAACAGGCACCACGCGGCGGCATCGTCCATCGCCCCGGCGGCCAGAGAGAGCGTCCCCAGCGTCGTTCCGGCCAGGCCCCGCTCAACGATGATCCTCGCCAACACGGGGAATGCCGTGATGCACATCGCCGCGCCGAGAAACAGCGCCCCCTCGAAGGGCTTCACCCGCTCGGTGAAGAATTCCCCGGAAGACTGCACCAGCCACAGCGCGATCGCCACTCCGAGCACAAACGGGATCAGCATTCCGGCAATCGAAATCGATGCCGCGCTCCGCAGCCGCAACTGAAACAGGTCGGTGCGAAACTCAAGCCCTACGAGAAACATGTACAGTGCGATGCCGACCTGACAGACCGCGAACAGGATGATCTTCGACTCCTTCGGAAAGAAATACTGCTGCGTCTCGGGCAGCAGCAGTCCGAAGACCGAGGGGCCGAGGATCACTCCCGCAATCATCTCGGCCACCACCTGCGGCTGACCCAACCGGCGAGCGAACAATCCCACGAAGCGGCACGCCGCGAGAATGATCGCCATCTGAAGAAAGAAGCGGACGGAGAGATCGAAGGTTGACATGACTTTCGCAGCCCGATGGTGAGCAGAGTCGGAAGGAGCAGCCCCGTCGGATGGACACTCCGGCGGGGCTGCAATCTCAACGATGGACGCGAACCAGCGCTCGGCCACTACTTCGCGTAGTCGGCCGGCTTCTTGCCCTTCACGAATCCGCCGAAGCCAAACTTGGTCGGCTTGAATTCGCCGACGAACTCGACGTTGGACTTGTCGGCGATCTTCGATTCCAGTCCAACGGCCCAGTACACCGCGTTGACGAGCAGTCGCCGAGTCCCCTCGGCTTCCAAGTCGGTTGCCGCACCCATCGTCGTCGTAAAGACACGGGCCACTTTGCCCGATTCGCTCTTGTAAGACTTCGTCCACGCGACGGGCATCATTGGCTCGTTCTTCGGGCCTTCCAGCGGAGCGTCATCAAACTTCATCCCCTTTAGGATCTGGCCCATGACCAGCGGCAGACTGTCTCCCGGCAGCGGCAGGGTCACGCCGTACACGTCCGACGGTCCCCAGATGTCTCCGTCCTTGACCCCCTTCAGAATCGCATGCCCTTCCTGCCCCTTCGCGATCAATCCGCGAGTGCTCTGCGAACCGTGCGCTCCGTGGTGGCTGACCCATGTCTCGCCGAGCACCTGCTTGCCGAAGCCCTTCTCGTAAGCCTTGTCGCCGTTCGTCCAGTTGTACTTCTCAAACTTTCGGCCTTTGGGAATGCTGAAAGCATGCGTCGAAGTCCGCGTGCCGATGACCGGCTTTCCCGATTCGATGTAATCGACGAAGTGCTGCATCTGCTCGTCCGGCAGATTGCGGAACCGCAGTCCAAGCACCAAGAGATCGGCCGTCTTGAGCGCCTCGATGCCCGGCGTGTGGTCGGGCGACTTGTCATCGTGATTCGGCTTGATGAATCCGGTCTCCGGATCGATCGAGAACAGCACCGTGCATTTGAAGCCGTGGTGCTTGGAGAGGATCTTGGCCAACTGCGGAAACGCCTCTTCCGAGCGGTATTCATCATCGCCACTGATCAGCACGACATGCTTTCCCTTGCCGGGACCATCGCCCCCTTCAAACACGATCCAGGGATCATCGGCCCGGAGTGAACTTGTCGAGAATCCGGCGATGGACACCAGCGCCACAACACCATACAGCCGCGTTGCCAATCTTCCTGTCATCAGTGAAGCCCCTTCTGCTGCATTCATGGGTGAGAGTCTTGTCGAGACGACGCGACAGAGTACCAGTGGCCGCGCGAGGATTGAAGCGGCTCACCTGTGCGAATCAGGGGCAATGCCTTTTTGAAGCT
>JBBPIS010000169.1:0-15950 GCA_038040225.1 Planctomycetota bacterium | reverse complement strand
CATGCTGCCAGCTTGTGCGAGATTTCTCGAAGTGGAAGACGCACAAGCTGGCAGCATGTGCTACGGATTCCGACGGACGAGTCGAGTACCAGCATCCGGTGATTCTCCGGCGACGGCAACTCAAGGACGGGACGTTCAAACTGAGGGAGAGTTGGACACAACTACGGCCCGGTTCGACCACGGCGCGTTGAAAGCCTGTTTTCACAGAGAGACCATCCTCCAAGGCGAGATGTTTTCGATCCGAGGTGGCTCGACATTCGAGCCATCGGCTAAGATCGTTTCCCGGTGAACAGCCTGTCAGGGAAGCGGAGACCGCGATGTTGTCGAGACCACGCTGCTGGATGAACTGCGTCGGCCTGCTGGGGCTGTTGCTGGGGACTGTCTGCCCTGCGGACGAGCCTGCGCGCGCCGAGCCAGTCTTCGACGACGCCTCGATCGAATTCTTCGAGAAGGAAGTCCGGCCGATCCTGACGGCGAGGTGCCTCGAATGTCATGGCAATGGCGAAAAAGCTCCGAAGGGGGGACTGCGGCTGAACTCTCGCAGTGAACTGATCAAGGGAGGCGACACCGGTGCCGCGATCGTTCCCGGCAAACCGGCCGAGAGTCTGCTGGTCAGCGCGATCAACTACGGCGACGTGTACCAGATGCCGCCGAAATCAAAACTCCCTCCGAAGGAAATCGCCACGCTGACGAAGTGGGTCGAGATGGGAGCCCCCTGGCCGAAGGAGGCTGCGTCCGTCGGGAAGGTCAAGCCGTTCGATCTGGCCGCGCGCCGCGATGAGCATTGGTGCTGGCAGGCGATCAAGGACCACGCTCCTCCCGCCGTGAAGGATTCCGCGTGGCCGGCCACAGTGGTGGACCGATTCATCCTCGCCAAGCTCGAAGCAAAGTCGCTCAAGCCATCGCCTCAAGCTGACAAGCTGGTGCTGTTGCGTCGTGTGTACTTTGATCTCGTTGGCCTGCCGCCCTCGGTTGAGGAGATTGAAGCGTTCCTGAAGGACGAGTCCCTGCAGGCCCTCGAACACGTGGTCGATCGGCTGCTCGGCTCCGTCCATTTCGGAGAGCGTTGGGGCCGGCACTGGCTCGACCTCGTGAGGTACGCCGAAACGCGCGGCCACGAATTCGAGCCGATCATTCCGAACGCATGGCAGTACCGCGACTACGTCATCCGGGCGCTGAACGCCGACGTGCCGTACAACCGCCTGCTGACCGAGCACATCGCGGGCGATTTGATCGAGCCGCGTTGGCGAGAGGTTGATGGTCGAGGGTTGAAGGTTGATGGTCAGACAAAACCCGCTGCTGACCTTCAACCCTCGACCATCAACCATCAACCCCGCATCAACGAATCCATCCTCGGGACCGGCTTCTGGTTCCTCGGTGAGGAGGTTCACTCGCCGGTCGACATTCGGAAGGACGAGACCGACCGGATGGACAACCGGCTGGATGTTCTCTCGAAGACGTTCCTCGGTCTGACGGTGGCTTGTGCGCGGTGTCACGATCACAAGTTTGACGCGATCTCGCAGCGCGACTACTACGCGCTGGCGGGCTTCGCGATCAGCGGCAGTTACCGGCAGGTTCGCGTCGATACGCACGAACAACACCGTGAGATCGCCGACAAACTCGCAGAGATTCACGCCCTGCAGCGGATCAAAGTGGCAGGGAGTTTGATTGAGGCGGCCAGGCCGACACTCGACAAGCTCGATCAATACCTGCTCGCCGCGCAGCAGGCTCTGACCGACGGAACCGCGTTGGAGCCAGCCGAGGACAAACGGAAACGACTCACGCCCGCCGCGCGAGAAAAGGTGAACGCCCTCGCGGCAGCAAAGCAGCTTGATGCCGAATTGCTCGCGCGATGGACCGTCGAACTGGAAGCGGCTCGTACCGACAAGCAGCATCCGTTGCATGGGATCACGCTCCCGGTAGCCGATGCTGCTGGCTTGGGCGAGTCTATTTCTCCGGCTGCGAACGATCCGAACAAGACGAAGCAGGCCCCGGCGGGCAGCCCCGGCTACGAGGGGTTGGTCGTCGACTTCGTGAACCTGCATGAAGAGCGTTTCCTGCAAGATGGCGTCTCGTTCGGGACGCGGCCCGTTCCGCCCGGCTGGTTCGAGATGCGCGGGCCTGCCGACCGGCGCGAGTTCTCCGTCGCCACGATCGGCGGTTGGGAACGGGATCTTTTTTGGAAGGACATCAAACTTGCGCCTGGCGTCGAGGACGATCATGGCAAGCTGGGAGAGTGGCATCGTCACGGTCGCATGGTCCGCTCGCCCGAGTTCACGCTGACGAAGGGGACGCTGTGGTATCTGGTGCGCGGGTCGGTGCGGGCTTACGCGGCGGTTAACTCGCACCTGGTCTTGGCCGGGCCGCTGCACGGCGCGGTCGTGCGTGAGTTCAAACACGACAAACCGAATGAGTGGCGCTGGGTCGCTCATCCCCTCGACGGCTATCGCGACCATCGAATGCATGTCGAGTTCACGCCCGGCGACGATGCCGAATGCACCATCGCGATGGTCGTCCAGCGAGATGACTCACCGCCGCTTCCAATCGTCTCATGGAGATGGATGGACGAGTTTGTCCGGCCGGGAATGCCGCCAGAGGAGCGAGCCAAATCGTACCGCGAGGCGATCAGCGGTGCTGCGACCAGCATCGTGCTCGGTGAGATATTCTCACCCGCATCCGACCAGCAGCGCGAGATGAACGGAGCGTGGGCCGAAGTCGCGAACTGGTTCGTCCGTCGTTGCGATCTGTTTGTGAAGGACTGGCAACCACCAAAGCTCGACACGGCGGAGGAGGCGGAACTCGCGAAGACCGTCCAGTGGGAGTCGCACCTCGCCCCGACCGTACTCGACGGCAACGGCATCAACGAGCAACTGCTGATACGCGGAAACTCGAACACGCCCAGGGAGTCTGTTCCGCGACGGTTCCTTGAAGCGTGCGGAGCGGTCGAGAGACGAGAGACAAGAGACAAGCGCCAGCCGGAAAACGATGTCAGCAGCCGCAGTACTGACACAGCGACTCTGGCTCTCGACTCTCCGCTCTCGACTCTGGACTCTTCAGGCAGCGGACGCAAGCAACTGACTTATGACATGCTCAAAAGTCCGCTGGCCGCGCGAGTCGCCGTGAACCGCGTGTGGCATCATTTGTTCGGACGGGGCATCGTTCCCACCGTCGATAACTTTGGAGTCCTCGGCCAGCCGCCGTCGCATCCCGAGCTGCTCGATCATCTCGCGACGCGGTTCGTCAAGGAGGGCTGGTCGCAGAAGAAGCTGATCAAATCGCTGATCCTCAGCCGCACGTATCAGATGTCGAGCAAACCCGACCCGGCTGCGGAGGCCGCCGATCCCGACAACGTCGTTTGGCACCGGATGCCCATCAAACGATTGGAGGGCGAGGTGATTCGCGACTCGTTGCTCGCGGTCTCCGGCCGATTGGACCGCAAGCCGTTTGGACCGAGTGTGGCGATTCACCTGACTCCGTTCATGCAGGGCCGGGGCCGACCGGGGAACAGCGGTCCGGTCGATGGCGACGGACGTCGCTCGATTTACATCTCGGTGCGCCGCAACTTCCTCTCGCCGATGATGCTGGCCTTCGACACACCGTCGCCATTTTCGACGGTCGGTCGCCGCACGGTCTCGAACGTCCCGGCTCAGGCCCTGATCCTGATGAACGATCCGCTGGTGATCGAACAAGCCAAGCGCTGGGCCGACCGCACATTGGCCGATGCGTCGCAAACGCCTGAACAGCGCATCGAGTCGCTCTACCTGACCGTTTTCGCCCGCCGACCGACCGATCGCGAGAAGTTGGAAGCCTGGTCGTTCCTCGTGTCGTATCCCGGCTCACCACCCGACGCCAAGTCCGACCCCAACAAAGCCCCGCGCGACGCTTGGACCGACCTGTGCCATGTTCTGTTCAACGTGAAAGAGTTCATCTACGTCGAGTGATTTAAGTCCCCTCGCCCCGGCTCGGGCACCGCCGCTTCGGTGGTCGGGAGAGGGCTAGGGTGAGGGGTCAAGCCGTTTTGTTTTGTGGCTAGCAACAACCATCTGCATCTGGTTGGGGGCCGACTGATGATTTCCCGCGACGATCTGATAGCCATCAGTTCATGTACTGGATACTTCAGCTTGCTCTTTGGCGCCGTTGGGCAAGCGGCATTCATGGGTCCGGTGGTCAAGCCACACCTGCCCCTCATCATTGCAACCCTCATTTTTCTTCTTCCGTGGCTCTTGGTCTTCACTATCACGTTCACCAACCAACCCTTTCTTCCGCCAAGTCAATTTCGATTCTGTATAGTTTTCGCGGCGTGCTGGTTCACCGTACTCACTCTCGTTGCGGAGACTTTGTACCACCTTGGGTACATGCCGCCAGACAGCCCACAATATGCACGCGCTTTGAGTCGTGGTCTGATGCACCTTGGCTGGTTGAGTCTTCTATATTTCATCCCCGCCTATTGGTTTACTCGGCCGCATCAATCCAAACGGGATGCCGAACTCAACCAATTGTCGTGTGCCTCAGACGAAGCCCCCTCACCCTAGCCCTCTCTCCGCAAAGCCGGGGTGAGGGGATAAGCATTAACCCGCCCGAGACCCATCATGTTTCCTTGCCAGCGTTACCTGTCGCCTCCTCTGTCTCGCCGTGAGATGTTGTCGCAAGCCGCTCACGGATTCGGGGCGGTAGCCTTGTCGTCGATGATCGCGCCATCGATGTCATCGGCGGCTGAGGCGGCTTCGATCCCGAATCCTTCCGTTCACGGGACTCACTTTCCTGCGAAGGCCAAGCACGTCCTGTTCCTCTACATGGATGGCGGGCCGTCGCAGGTCGACACGTTCGATCCGAAGCCGATGCTCGACAAGTATCACGGCAAGAACCCGAAAGAGGTGCTGGGCAAGGTCGAGGCGACTCAGTTCGCCAACGTCGGGACGATGCTGAAGTCGCTCTGGCCGTTCAAACAGTACGGCGAATGCGGGCTGCCAGTCAGCGACTTGTTCCCGCACATTGGATCGTGTGCCGACGAGTTGGCTGTCGTGCGGTCGATGGTTTCGCCGTTTTCCGAGCACACGTTTGCGAACTACTTCCTGCACACCGGCCACGGCCAGCAGGGGCGGCCGAGTCACGGGGCGTGGGTCAGTTACGGACTCGGTTCGGAGTGCGATGATCTGCCGGCGTTCGTGGTGCTCAACGGCGGATTGATTCCGCCCGGCGGAATGGATTGTTTCGGCAGCGGCTTCCTGCCGGCGGCCTATCAGGGATCGGTCTTCACGTCGGGTGAGGCCCCCGTCGCCAACATCCGTCCCAGCGAAAAGACCCGCGCGCTGCAAGACGCCAAGCTCGGCCTGATGCGGCGGCTCGACCAGCAGCGGCTCGCGCAGCTTGGAAAAGTGGATGCCCTCGAATCGGCCATCGCCAACTACGAGTTGGCCGCTCGGATGCAGACGGCCGTCCCCGAACTGATGGACTTGTCGGGCGAGACCAAATCGACGCAGGAGCAGTACGGCCTCTTTGACGACTTCGGCAACACACGGACTTACGGACGCATCTGCCTCACCGCGCGGCGGCTGATCGAACGGGGAGTCCGCTTCATCGAGCTGACCTGCCCCGGCGGCAATGGCGACCGCTGGGACCAGCACGGCAACTTGAAGGACGGCCACGACAAGAACGCGCGCACGGTCGATAAGCCGATTGCCGCGCTGATCCGCGATCTCAAGCAACGCGGCTTGCTCGACGAGACGCTGATCGTGTTCTGCGGTGAGTTCGGCCGCACGCCCTTCGCGCAGGGAACCGACGGTCGCGATCACAATCCCTACGGCTTCTCGATCTGGCTGGCGGGAGGCGGCATCAAGGGAGGCACGACCTACGGCGCGACCGACGACTTCGGCTACCGCGCCGTGGAGAACAAGGTCGAAATCCACGACCTCCACGCCACGATGCTGCACCTGTTGGGAGTCAACCACACTCAGCAGACGTTCCGTTTCGGCGGTCGAGACATGCGCCTGACCGATGTGTTCGGGCATGTCGTCAAGGAAATCCTGGCGTGATCGGTGAGGTCGATTCGCAACTCGTTCATCGCAGGAACCGACCGCCGTTCAGGTCGATCAAGGCTCCCGTGACGAAGCTGGATGCATCGCTGGCGAGGTACAGCACCGTCTGAGCGATCTCGTCGGCCTGCGAGTTGCGCGCGAGGGGCGTTTGCCGGCGATAGTCCTCCATTTTCTCGGGCGTCGTGAAGACTTCGTGGTGTCGCGTCTCAACCACACCGGGCATGATCGCGTTCGCCCGGACGAGCGGTGCCAGTTCGCGAGACAGCGTCCGCGTGAAGACCTGCAGCGCCCCCTTGGCCGCCGCGTAGGAACCGGCTCCCCCCGAGCCGCCCGTCTGCACCGAGAGCGACAGATTGTTGATGATGCTGCCGTGACCGCTGACCTTCAGGCGTGGAATGGCTCGCCGCGTCACGAAGAACGCACTGTGAACATTCACGTCGAACGCCTGCTTCCACAACTCGGTCGGACAGTCCTCGATCGACGACCGCTGCAACGGGTTGCCCGCGTTGTTGAACACGATGTCGAGCCGTCCGGCAAACTCGATGAAGCCGTCGACCACCCGGTTCGCGTCCGCCTCGCGCGTCAGATCGCCGCGCAACAGCACGCCGCGACCACCGGCCAGTTCCACCGCGGCCAGCGTCGCCTTGGCCCCTTCGACGCTCGAGTGGTAATGAATTCCGACCGTGGCCCCGGCGCGAGCCAGTGCGATGGCGGATGCCTGTCCGATTCCGACGCCGGCCCCCGTAATCAGTGCCGCGCGGTTGGTGAGGTCAAACGATGTCTGCTGGAACGGGTGAGTCATGATGCGGCCACTCGAAAGAGGATGAAATGGGAAGTCACACGGCGGACAATCGGCTCATTTGTTTCTGACCCTACCGGATTGCATACGTGAAACCAAAGTCTGTTCTTTCAGGCCCAACGGGCTGAGTTAGGCCAGCCCAGCGGCAAGCGACCATCGGGAGCGCGGCCCTGGGTTCAGTTCAGTGGAGCCCCTGAGCCCCAACGGGGCGGATTACAAACGCAGCGTAATGCGCCCCGTTGGGGCTGTGCCGCTGTTTCGACTCGTTTCCCTGGGCGGCGCTCCCGTTGGTCGCTTGCCCAGGGCTGACGTAATGCCGACCCTTCGGGCCTGAAAAAAGTCGCCCATGCAATCCGATAGGGTCAGTGTGTTTTTGTTCATCACCTCACGTCAACTGCTTGCGGAACCGGATCAGGCTCAGGGTCAGGATCACGATGCAGCAGACGGACAGTCCGATGGCCTGCGGCAACAGGTCCGTGAAGTCGGCTCCGCGCAGAATGATGCCGCGCAGGATCTCCAGGAAATACGTGGCCGGAATGCAGAACGAGAGGATGTAGATTGGAAATGGCATCTCGGCCCGGGGGAACATGAACCCCGACAACAAGACGGTGGGCAGCATCAGCAGGAATGCGAACTGCATTGCTTCGAGCTGCGTTCTGGCGACCGTCGACACCAACAGCCCGAGAGCCAGTGCGCACACGACAAACAGCGAGGACAGGCTCAAGAGCAGCCAGAGGCTGCCGTGAATGGGAACTCCGAAAACGTAGACCATCACGGTCAGCACGATCAGTGTTTCCAACAGGCCGACCAGTGCATACGGCACGAGTTTCCCGAGCAGCAGGCCGACGCGACCGACGGGCGTGACAAAGAGTTGTTCGAGCGTTCCCATCTCCCGTTCTCGGACGATGGAGAACGACGTGAGAAACAGCGTCACGAGTTGCAGGATGATCCCCACCAACCCCGGCACGAAGAAGTGCGAGCTTTCCAGATTCGGGTTGTAGAGCAGTCTCGGACGCATCTCGATCGGCTGAGCCGCGTGTCCGATGGCATCGCGGGCGGGGACGACCGGCAGTGTCTCGGCCAGATTGCGGGCGATGCGCATCGACAGGGACGTTCCCAAAAGTTGTGACGCCTGCAACGCGGTGTTCGCCACCTGCGAATCGCTGCCGTCGATCAAGACCTGCACCTGCACCTGCTCGTGCAGCACCAGTCGGTCGGAGTAGTTGGGCGGAATCCGGATGCCGATCTTGGCTCGCCCCGACGTCATCGCGCGGCGGAAGGATTCCTCGTCGTAGACGTGGTCCACGATCGTGAACGACCGCGTGTTGCGGAAGGCATCGACCAACTCACGCGACGACTGCCGCCCATCGAGGTCGTAGACGATCGTCGGAATGTGTTCGATCTCCTGCCGGATGGCATAGCCAAAGATCAGCGTCTGCAGCACCGGCACGACGAGCATGAAGATGATCGTCGATCGCTCGCGGCGGATGTGCAGAAACTCCTTGACCAGCATCGCGAACAATCCCCACATCGGCTGAGGCCGCGCGTCGGCGGCCTGGCTCGCCGCAAGGCTGACTGTCGTGGCCGACGCTGCCAGCGTCGGCTCGGATGCTGGCAGCATCCGCCACGAGGGGACACTGCTTGACTCGCCGGTCCCGATGCCGCTCGGCTCGGCAGGAGCCTGACCCTCTCGTGATTCGGTAACCGTGGAGCTTTCGACGGCGCGCGTCAGCGTCACGAAGACGTCTTCCGACGTCGGCGCGATCGGCCGCAGTTGGGCCTGCGCCGGCGAGACGTGCAGCGCGTCGAGCAACTGGGTGTCGGACAACGAGTCCTCGACCAGCACATGGATCGCCTGCCCAAACAAGGTGGCATCCACAATGCCATCGATCTGTCTTAGTCGGGACAGCGCCGCCGTCGGTGCATCGATCTCCAATTCGAGCCGTCTCGTTCCGGCGGGCGTCACCGCGGCAAGCTGCTTCAGTTCGTCGGGCTTGCCACAAACGATGAGCTTGGCGTTGTGGATGTAACCGACGTCGGTACACCGCTCCGCCTCGTCCATGTAATGCGTCGTGACGAACAGCGTCACGCCGCGACCGGCCAGGTCGAAGAGCAAGTCCCACAGATCGCGTCGCGCCACGGGGTCGATCCCCGCCGTCGGCTCATCGAGAAACACGACCTCGGGCTCGTGAATCAGCGCGCACGCCAAAGCCAGCCGCTGCTTCCAGCCTCCCGACAGCGTTCCCGCCAACTGATCGAGCCGATTGCCGATGCCCGTCAGTTCCTGCACTTCGAGCGACCGCCGGGCGAGACGCTCCGCCGTCAGCCCGTAGATGCGGCCATAGAAGTCGAGGTTCTCGCGGACGCTGAGGTCGCCGTAGAGGCTGAACTTTTGCGACATGTAGCCGATGCGCCGCTTGATGGCTTCCGCGCCGAGACGAATGTCGTAACCGAGTACCGTCGCGGTGCCGTCGGTCGGCGCGAGCACTCCACACAGCATGCGGATGATGGTCGACTTGCCACTGCCGTTCGGTCCGAGCAACCCGAAGATGGCCCCTCGCTGAACCTGAAAGCTCACGCCACCGACGGCCGTCAATGCGCCGAAACGACGCACCAGGTGCCGGACATCGATCACGGGTTCAGTCAGCACCGACATCGTGGCGTGATCCTAAACGTCTTCGTTGTGAAAAGTCGTTGTGAACGAGTCAAGTTCTGAAAATGTTTTCAAAGTAGCCATCATCGCTCCGCGGGATGTGCCGTGTGATATCGGGCGTCCACTGGCGAAAGGCTCATCACGCGGAGCGATGATGGCTACTTTGACGCCGGTGCCAACCAGACATCGGCCGCCATGCCGGGTCGCAGCCGATCGCGGCCCTCGTCGAGCGTGACTTTGATGCGGAACACCTGCTTGGACCGCTCTTCCGGGGTCTGCACGTTGCCCGGTGTGAATTCCGCCTGCCGGGAGATGAACGTGATCTTTCCCGCGAATCGTTCTCCGGGAAAACTGTCGACCGTCACAGCCACTGCATCGCCGATCTTCAGGGCGAGCCGATTCTCGGGGACGTAGGCTCGCACCCATAACCGCGACGATTCCATGAGTGAGATGACCGGTGCGTTGGCTCCGACGAGATCGCCCGGACGCAACTCCAGTGCTTCGACGGTCCCGTCCACCGGAGCCTTGATCACCAGTTCCTCGATCTGCCGCCGCATGGCCTGCTTGGTGGCTTCGGCGGCGGCAGTGGCGGCTTCCGCTTCCGCAACTTCTTCCGCGCGATAACCGCTCTTGCGCAGCAGCCAGACCTGATTCGCCTCGTCGAGTTGAGCCCGCGCCTCCGCCAGTTCCTCGGGCCGGGTGCCTCGTTGCAGCTTGTTGAGTTCCTCGCTCCGAACGGCCTGTGTCGCACGAGCAAACCGCAGTTCGTTCACCGCCTGATCCAGATCGGTCTGCGCGTTGACCTTCCTGGCGAAGAGCGTTTCGGCCTTCTGATGATTGGTTCTGGCCAGTTCGAGTGCCGACTCGGCCAGTTCAAACTGGGCCTGCGCCGCGGCGATGTCTTCCTTGCGAGGTCCGTTGGTGAGCTTCTCCAAAACCGCCGCCAACTGGTCGTAATGAGCCTTTGCCTGCGCGATCTCCTCCACGCGGAACCCCGCCTTCAGCTTGTCGCGTACGGCAGCGGCTCGTGCCAGTTGAGACTCCGCCTCGGCCAGCAGTTCCTCCAATTGGTACGGCTCCAGTTCGACGAGCTTGTCGCCCGCGCGCACGGCCTGTCCTTCGTCGACGTGAACCCGATGGACTCGACCGCCGACGCGCGACCCGATCCGGATCTCATCGGCCTCGATGAACCCCGACACATGCAGAGGTTCGCCGCGTCGCTGGCTGTAGGTCAGCACGCCGACGAGCAACACCGCCAGCACGGCCATTCCCACCAGACGCTTGTCCATGTCGCGAGTTCTCCGAAAGGCGAGGAATCGATCCCGGGACAGTTTTCAACAAACGGAGACAGCAAGCAACTCACGCAGTCGTGGATGAGAAATTCCTGGTGAGCCGGGCGGCGTCAGCCAAATGGCACTCACTTCAGGATTACGCTGACCAGCCGGACCGCGCTAGCGGCCGGTTTTCCGCGTAACCGGCCGCTAGATCGCAAAGCATTGAAAAAAATACAGTTATGGAAGTTTTTTGAAAAACAACGCCCGATGACCGACTTTTTTGGCCGATCTTTTTTCCTTGAGCCTCGATGGCCGACTTTTTTGGCCGACTTTTTTTTCAAAATCGCCGATTACAGACTGCTTTCGACGACTTTGGCACGCCGATCGTCCGGAGCAGACTTTTTTGGGCGATCTTTTTTCCCTGAGCGTCCAAAGCAGACTTTTTGGGCCGATCTTTTTTCCAAAGTCGCCGATTGCAGACTTTTTTCGACGATCTTTTTTCCCAAATCCCCGCTCGCCGCCCGCCTGGACCGACGTTGGAACGCCACTCAGCCGCGTCACCTCCGACCTGGGTACTCCGATGGAGACCAGCCCATCACGCGCTTGAACGTGGTCGAGAAGACGAACGGGTTCTGGTAGCCGACTTCGGTGGCAATCGTCTCAATCTTGGAGCCGCGAGTTCGAAGCAACTCGGCCGCGCGGCGCATCCTCAGCCAGATGAGTTGCTGGCGCGGGCTGCGGCCGAGTTCCTTCTGACAGAGCCGCTGCAGATGCTTCTCGCTGAGATGGACGCGGCGTGCCATCTCGGCACTCGTCCACGAATCGCCTAGCGACGAAGAAACCTGTTCCCACAGTTGCCACAAGCGTGGATCGAGGCTGGCCGGTTCGGCGAACCGCAGGACATAGTGCTGGATCAGTTCGACCCAGCGGTCGATGGCGGCGGGGCTTCGCCCGGTCGTGCATTCGCGATGCAGGCCGA
Source organism: Planctomycetota bacterium (assembly GCA_038040225.1). Taxonomy (GTDB): domain Bacteria; phylum Planctomycetota; class Planctomycetia; order Planctomycetales; family Planctomycetaceae; genus Schlesneria. Next base: position 4,210 of record JBBPIS010000169.1, on the reverse strand, counting down.
GGATCGCGAGCCGCAGCGGCTCGGCATCGAAGCGGGCGATGACGGGAGTCTGTGCCGCCGCGAGCGGCTTCTGGCCCGCACGTTCCTGGTAGCGGACCCAGCAGAAATCCCACGTCTTTCCCGGTGCGGTGTGGAAGGCGTGCAGAGTTCCCGGCGGAAGCAGGACCGCATGTCCGGGACGGCACTTCGTCCAGCGGCCATCGACGAGGACTCGCCCCTCGCCGCCGAAGCAGGCCAGAAAATAACTGCCGCCGAGTTTGGTCCGCACGATCTCGAACGGCGACGGCATGTGAGCGACCGCCAGATGCCGGATTTGATGAGGCACGAGAGCCGGGCAGACCGAAGCCGCCTTCAGCCACGCTCGCGAATCGGTTGCATCCGCACGTATCATCGACACGACCGCCCCGTCCTGGCGAATGTCGGTTTCAGATAGCTGCTGGTCGGTTCGGCTCATGGAGTTGCAAGACCGTTCGGCTAAACTGTGCGGAGGACTGGACTGCGTGCCCATCCTACACGGTTCGCCGAACAGACAGACACGTACAGAGACTGTTGAAATGATGCGAGTTGTCCACTGTCTGATCGCCGCTGGCCTGCTGTTGCCAAAGTTCGCCGCTGCTCAGTCGCCGCCTGTCGAGCTGATCGACTTCGGGCGACAGATTCAGCCGATCCTGGCCAAGCGGTGCTATGCCTGTCACGGGCCGGACAAGGCCGAGGGTGGCTTGCGGCTCAACAACAAGGAGGCCGCATTCGAGAAGCTCGAATCGGGAGAACACGCGATCACCGCGAAGGATGTCGCGAAGAGCGAATTGCTGAAGCGAGTCACCTCGCGCGAAGAGGGTGTTCAAATGCCGCCCGAGGGGGCACCGCTGACCGACTCGCAAATTGAACTTCTGCGACGTTGGATCGAGCAGGGGGCCGAGTGGAAGGAACACTGGGCCTTCGTCGCGCCACAGCCTCAACAGCCACCGAAAGTGAAGAACGCCAGTTGGATTGCGAGCCCGATCGACTCGTTCATCCTGAGCAAGCTCGAACAGAAGGGCCTCGCACCCGCGCAGCCTGCGGACAAGACGGCCCTCCTGCGGCGTGTCACCTTCGATCTGACCGGCCTGCCGCCAACACCCGCCGAGGTCGCGGAGTTCCTCGCCGACAGTTCGCCCGCCGCGTACGAAAAAGTTGTTGACCGGCTGCTCCAATCGCAGCATTACGGCGAGAAGTGGGCGCGGCACTGGCTCGATGTCGTGCGCTATGCCGACACCAACAGCTTCGAGCGCGACGGGCCGAAGCCCAATGCGTGGCGCTACCGTGACTACGTGATTCGCTCGTTCAACAGCGACAAGCCGTACGATCAGTTTGTCCGCGAGCAACTCGCCGGGGATGAACTGCCTCAGGTGACGAGCGACTCGATCATCGCGACCGGCTTCTACCGGCTCGGTCTGTGGGACGATGAGCCGGCCGACCGGCTGCTCGCCATTTACGATGGGTTCGACGACATCATCACGACGACCAGCCAGGCGTTTCTCGGGCTGACGGTGAACTGCGCCCGCTGCCACGATCACAAGATCGACCCCATCCCGCAGCGAGACTACTACAGCCTGCTGGCGTTCTTTCAGGGGATCACGCCCAACGGCAATCCCAACCCGAACGTCGAACGGGCGGTCTTCGAGAGCGACGCCGCGCGTGAAGCCTACGAGGCGCGGCTGAAGGTGCATCAGGAAAAACTGAACGCCACGCAGGCTTCGGTCACGGCGATCGAGAAGGAGTTTCGGGAGCGAGTCTCCAAGGCCGAGCAGCAGGCCGACAACCCCGACATGGACGAACTCGAATTCCGTTTCTACCGCGACACGTGGCAGAAGCTTCCGAAGTTCGACGAACTCAAGGCCGAGACCGTCGCCCACTTGGAGCAGGGTTTCTTCGACATCTCCCCCGCGACGCGCGAGTTCTCGTTCGGCTTCGTCTTCGTCGGAACGCTGAAGGTTCCCGCCGATGGCGAGTACCGCTTTGAACTCGATTCCGATGACGGTTCGCGGCTGACGATCGATGGCAAGATGATCGTCGAGCACGACGGCATTCACGGCACGGGCAGCCCCAAACTGGGAAAGGCGACGCTGAAACAGGGTCGAGTACCGATCCGCGTCGATTACTTTCAAGGACCGACCGGCGCGAAGGGCCTCTTGGTGAAATGGTCCGGCCCCGGCTTCGAGCAGCGCTACCTTTCGGCCACGACCGAAGAGGGCGAACCGATTGGCAACCGCCGCGGCAAGAAGCGCGACTTCACTCAACTCATCAAACAGCGCGGGTCGCAACTGCTCGGCAAGGCGAAGTACGAAGAGTACGAGTCGCTGACAAAGCAGCTTGAAGAACTGAAGCGGAACAAGGTCGAGGCCGACTATGCCCTGTGCGTCACCGAGATCGGCCCGAACCCGCCAGACACGTTCGTCCTGAAGCGGGGCAACCCGCAATCGCAGGGCGACAAGGTTGTCCCCGCGTTCCAGTCGGTCATCGGTGGCGGGTTGCCGACCATCCCGCAGCCATTGCCCGGTGCGAAGACCTCGGGGCGGCGGCTGGCTCTCGCGAACTGGATCGCGTCGCCCGACAACCGCCTCACCGCGCGAGTCATGGTGAACCGAATGTGGCAGCACCACTTCGGCCGGGGAATCGTGAGGTCTCCGAATAACGTTGGCCTGCTGGGCGATTCGCCCACGCATCCCGAGCTGCTCGACTGGCTCGCGGCCAAGTTCGTGGAAGGAGGCTGGCGGATGAAGCCGCTCCATAAAGTGATCGTGATGTCGAGCACGTACCGCATGTCGTCGCAAGGCAACGCGGCGGCGCTGGCGAAAGATCCGCTCAATCAACTCTTCTGGCGATTCGACATGCGGCGGCTGGGTGCTGAAGAGCTTCGCGATTCGATTCTCGCGGTGACCGGCCAACTCAATGCAAAGATGTTCGGGCCGGGCGTGTACCCGGAGATCAGCGATGAGGTGAAGGCAGGCCAGTCGAATCCAGGCAGCGGCTGGGGCAATTCGTCACTCGAAGATCGATCGCGGCGCAGCGTCTACATTCACGTCAAACGCTCGCTGGTTTTCCCGCTGCTGTCCGATTTCGACTTCGCCGACACCGACACGAGCTGCGCGGCCCGCTTCGCGACAACTCAGCCTACGCAGGCACTGGGGATGCTCAACGGCAAGTTCCTCAACGACCAGGCCGCCGAATTCGCCAAACGCCTCCGCAAAGAAGCGGGCGACAAACCCGAGGCTCAAGTGGCGCTCGCCTTCCGCTTGGCGCTGAGTCACGGGCCAGACAAGACCCTCGTCCAACGCGGTCTCAAACTGATTGATGCCCTGCAAACGAAACACGGTCAGACGGCCGAGCAAGCCCTGAACCAGTTTTGTCTGATGGTCCTCAACCTGAACGAATTCGTGTACCTGGACTGAAGAACCGAGGACGACATGAGCATTACGATTGCTACACCCCGGACTCATTCTTCCGCCAGTTCAATGATGGTGCGACGTGTTGCTGGAGAAAGGCGGAACCCACAGCCATGAAGTTGGTCGAGAAGAGGCGTCGCAGCCGGGATCAATCCGGCACGTTTGGCGTCGAGCAACACTCCCAGAGTTTCGCGCACGGCCAAACCCAAGTCGAAGGCCGTCCTCCGCGCCTCGGCGTCGTCCAACAGAACCAGCGCGTCGGGGATGGTTCGCGCGAGTGCCAAGACCTCAGCTTCACCACCTCCCAGGATTGGGAAGCTGTTGGCCGAATCGGGATCGACGTCACAAACGTCGATCCACGAGCAGGCTGCCACATGGGGCAGACTGATCCCCCGCGAGTGCCCCACCGCCAGTTCGTCAACAACCGCGCGGGGGACGCGGATCGTCCCGCACAATCGGGGAAGCAGGTTCAGTTGCCCGATCTGAGGGAGGTACTGCAACGGCGTCGTGTTGCTAATGACGTTCGGCAAGCGGCGTCTCCCGTTGCAGTTCGTCCGCCGTTTGGTCGAATGTGTCGACGCCGTAGTCGCTCAGGCGTTGAAGGAACTCCACGCGCGGGACACCCGCCAGAGCCGCAGCCGCACCCGACGAGAGTCTTCCGAGTTCAAACAGCTTGGCTGCGGCGGACAGACGGACTTCCATCCCCGCCGCTTCCGGAGTGAGGTTGAGCGCCTGCACCGCTTCATCGGGAACTTCAAACATCAGAGTGGACATCGCAGTTCTCC
>JBBPIS010000168.1:0-15952 GCA_038040225.1 Planctomycetota bacterium | reverse complement strand
TTTGGCGCGGCGCGCCCCGGCCTCCGCTTCCCGCGCTTCCATCCCCCTTCGCCGAGTTCCGCCGTCTCTCGTCGCGGCTCTTCGCGCGGGAGGGCCACGCGAACGGCATCTCACTCAGCCGGATGGTCGAACTGTTGTTCGAGTACCTCACGCAAGAGCAAGGCATCGCGCCGGAGGAGGTCGCCGCCGCGATGTGGCGCGACTATCAACGCGGCGGTCGCAGCGACAAGCCGGCGTGTTTGAGGCCGTTCATCGATCAATCGACTTCCGTGAATCGGGTGCGTCCGGACAAGCAGAATCACCTTCCCAAACGTCAGGCGCGGCACGTCGCCTCGCAAACACCGGCTCGTGCCGAGCCCGAAGGCTGACACGTTGCAGAACGACCGCCCCCTGTTCAGCAGGCTGATTCAGGATCCGGGCCAACGATATACTGGCGTCGCGATTGCTCCCCCCTCCTTTGATCGTTCGAGACCAGTCATGCTCGACGGATCGAATCCGCCACGATTTGCGAGTCTCGATGAACTCGCCGCCTTCATCGAAGCCGAGCGGCTGAAGGTGCTGGCCTACATCCAGCGCAACCTCGGTCCGGCGCTGCGTCGCAAGTTGGAACCGGAGGATATCCTGCAGGAGGTGACGCTCGCCGCGATGGCCGCCCCCGCGCAGTTCGATGTCCCCGGACGCGATTCGTTCAAGCTGCTCTGTCAGTTGGCGGAGCAGCGGATCATCGACGCTCACCGCCACCATGTGTCGGCTCAAAAACGGAGTGCCGCGCGCGAGATTTCCGTGGACGCACCCCTGGGCGGCAACGACCCGTTCGGCTTCATCAACCTGCTCGTGGCGAGCATCACCTCCCCCAGCCAGGCCTTCTCGCGCGATCAGAAGGAGTTTCACCTCCAGCAGGCGGTTGCCACCCTGTCCGAAGAGCAGCGCGAAGCGATTCGCCTGCGCTACGTCGAAGGCTGGCCCACGAAGGAGATCGCCGAACACCTCGGCAAAACCGATGGAGCCATCCGAGTCCTCCTCACGAGAACACTCGCACGCTTGCAGGAGCTGATGTAGCGGGCGCGCAGTGCGTCGGATCGTTGCCGATTGGATGGTTGCACCGTTCGTAGCGACCGGCGTCCTGTCAAACCACAATTGTGAGAGGCCAATACAACCCATCGTTTGACGGTCGGGCCCGGAGATTTAGAATCTCGTGTCATGAACATTCGCCTGCAGTACTTCAAACGCTATCGCATGGAACTCGACCTGGCTCAAACGCCGGTGCCGCCCGTCGTGTTGCCCGAGGGTTACCACTGGGGCGAGTGGGACGAGGAGGATGTCGAGCGGCACGCCCTCGTCAAACACCGCAGCTTTCGCGATGAGGTCGATTCGGAAGTCTTCTCCAGTCTCGGCGAGTACTACGGCTGCCTGCGACTGATGCGCGAGATCAGCCAGCAGGACGGATTCCTCGGCCCGGCCACGTGGCTGATCGTCCATCGCGACGACGGCGGATTTCCGGCGGATTGCGGGACGATTCAGGGGGTGAGCCAGTCGGAACACGTCGGGTCGATCCAGAATGTCGGCGTCGTCCCCGAGCATCGCGGACTGGGACTCGGTCGCGCCCTGATCCTCAAGTCGCTGGAGGGCTTCGCGATGGCAAGGCTGAAGCGAGTCGTGCTCGAAGTGACCGCCACGAACCGCCCGGCCGTCGAACTCTATCGCAGCCTCGGCTTCCACGTCGTGAAGACGATGTACCGCTCCGCCCCCCTGGAAGAGTTGGCGTACTGAGAGACTCCGGAGAAATCGTCCGGCCTCTCAGATCAAGCTTTGCCTTTGCATTGGCCGAAACCGTCTGCTCAGACTCGAAAACACCGCAATCTCCAACCAGCAAGGCACTTGAGTTGTTGCGAGGCACACTCAAACTCCCGTTTTCAGTCCTCGGATTGTCGCAATCCGTCCTCGGATTACGGCAATCCGTGCACGGATTGCGGCAAACCCTGCACGGATTACGGCAATCCCTGCACGGATTGCGGCAAACTCTACACGGATCACGGCAAACCTTGTAAGCGGGATGACAATCCGTGGACGGATTGCGACAAACCGTGGAAGCGGGACGACAATCCGTGGACGTTTCGGCGTAAACCTCACACGCTTTGAGGCTCCGCCCGCACGGTTGGCCTTGATTCCCACACGGGAAGACAGCCTCTGAGCGGCGCGACCAACGAAACTCACGTCCGACGCCGTTCCACACCCCACGCGGTCAGAACCAGCCCGTGCATGCCGAGCGATGGGAGACGCATCACGCCGGGAAACTGAGGGCTGAGGACCGGGCCGCCGCCGCCGGTCAGCACAAGCCACGGCGCGGGAGACGACGACGGCGAGTCGGTCGATTCGGACGACTCATCGAATGTCGGCAGATCGTGTCCGCGCCGCAGGCAGAGTTGTCGGACCAGTTCGCGAATGGCACCGACCTGCCCCCACAACAGGCCGTTCCGGATCGCCTCGCGCGTGGTGCGGCCGGGAGCGACGGGTTCGTCGCCGCCGAGTTCATGAACCGGCAGCAGCGGCAGCAGAGCCGTGTAGTGGTGCAGCGCCTTCGCCGACATCTCCAAGCCGGGCAGGATCGCTCCGCCGCAGAATGTCCCCTGCACCGAAACGTAATTCACCGTCGTGGCTGTTCCCGAGTCGATGACGATGGCCGCTCGATCGGCGGGCCGCAGCGCATTGGCGGCGACGGCGGCGAGCAACCGGTCGAGTCCCACCTTCTCGGGAGAATCGACATCGACCGCAACCGGAACCGCCATGTAATCGCGCACGACGAACGGAGCCGGCCAGCCCTGCCGTGCCCAGCCGATCAGCAGTCGCTCCACCGCCCGGGGATTCGTTCCCGAGATGGCACTCCGCCGCGCGGTCGCCCCCGGCGCTGACGAATCCAACCACCCCGACAGCACGTCCCACGGAATGGCATCGTCCACATGCACGGCCAGAAACTGACCGCACTCCGGCCAGATCGAATTCGAGTGAGACAACCGCCCCGGCTCGAACAGCCCGAACTTGAGGCGACTGTTCCCGGCGTCGATGGCCAGCAGCGGTGAGGGTGCGATCGAGGGATTCATCGTGCGTTCTTGATTCTAAACTCTGACGATTTACAACCTGTGACTTCGGGACAGAGAAGACGACGAACAGAAGATCACGAAGGTAACAAAGTCAGGGTAGAACACGGACCGACAGTGCCGACGACGCTCGCCGGTGCCTTGTCCTCTCAACTCTTTCTCTACTTTTTCGACACTTCGTCACTTCGTTACCTTCGTTTCCTTCTGTTCAGTTCTGTTGTTGTCCTGTTTGCTCAGGCATGCCCGTAGAGTTTTGATCGACGGAACCTTTCTTGATGAGCTGGTCTGGCATACGCGAGTTCACTTCGTCGGAGGTGACTCCGTGGTTCGTATCGGCTGGTGTTCGACGTCGTGCAGTTTGTACCACGCCGCCAGCGGCGTGACCTCTGCCTTCAGCCGGTCGCTCGGGTTGACGAAGGTCACCGGGCGATCGGCACTCAATGCCGCCAGCGGCACGATGTCGAAGTGTTCGAGCAACCCGAAGCAGAAGTACTCGGGAACCTGATTCACGCCGAGGTTGTCTTCGAGCACCTGCTTCAAACTGCCGAGCGACTCGCGCAGCTCGATCGCTTCGATCGCGAACGGTTCCAACGCGGAGGCCACGAGCGTCGCGAGACACGTGCGCGGGCCAATCGCCACGACGCGCACTCCGTGGCTTCCGGGGATGAATGCGGTGCCTCTCGCCCAGCGAGTGATCGCCGCGATCTGAGCGGCCTGCACGCCCAGCGGCCGGTCCCCCACACACGACAGTTGCAGCGCGTGCAGAAAGTCGCGCTCGGCGATCTTCGACTCGCCCAGATAGAACGGGTCGAGGGCCATCACGCGGTAGCCCTTGTTCAACCATTCGTCGACCATTTCCACCGGGATCGACTTGCGGCCGCCGTCAGCAACGATGAGGACTTGTCCCAGCGGCTTGCCGCGCTTCAATTCGACGGCCGGAACGGTCCAGCTTCCGCCGATGCGCAGCCACCAGTGCGTGGCCGTTCCGTCGGAGAAGACCTTCTCATCCGTTTCGGGGACGGCTTGGATGGACTCTGTTTTGAAGCGGGTGATCTCACGAAGCCGTTCAAGCTTCTGCGTCCTCCACGTGACAGATCGTTCTTTGTCCGTGGGCAACGCGCCGTCGCGCGGCAGCGTCACTGCGAGCTTCATCGCCAACGAGTGAAAGTCTTCATTCATCGCGGGAAGTTCGACTTGCAGTTGCTCGGGCGTCTTCACTTCGTCGTCGCAGGCGATCTCGTTCGCATCGAAGATGTGACCAGCGAAAAAGTGAGTGCCGATCATGCGGTAGAAGGCTTCTCGGTTGTCCTTCTCGAAGTTGTGGTCGCCCGGATCGTGGTTGACGTGCGTCCGCAGACGAACGCTCGCCTTGTAAAGAGCGAAGATCGGCCGAGCCGCCTCGACCAGCGGTGGCAGCGCGTGTTCGGCCTTGAAGCAGCAGTTGTCCTTCGCGTTGTAAGTCAGCAGCGTCGGGCGAGGGGCCATCAGCGCGGTGAGCTGCGCGTAGTCGGCAATCGCCGCCAGATCGACCGGCGTCTGCTCGCTGTCTCCCAAATCCTGGCTGTAACGGGCGCGAGTCCGAATGCTCGAATAACCAGCCACAGGATTGGTCAGCGTGACGCGGGTGTCGAGCGAGCTGATCACGATCGTCTGCCAGCCTCCTCCCGACAGTCCCGACACGGCCACCCGCTTCGAGTCGGCGTTCGGATGAGCGAGCAGCACGTCGAGGCCCTTCGACATCGCGAGGTAGAACGGCGCGAGACCGCTCGTCCCGCACAGGTCGAGCTGGTTCAGCTTGTAGTGCGCGAAGTTCTCGTGCTTCAGTTGGCCCATGTTGAACCATTCGGGATTCAGCACGACCATGCCTCGCTTGGCCATGTTGATGCAGCGAATCTGTTTGTACTTCGCGGCCTTCCCCAGCGGATCGTGCCCGTTCACGGCGAGGCCCACCGCCACCCGGCCACTCAGTTTCTCCGGCTCATACAGCAGCGCGGGAATCCACAAGCCGGGCAGGGCCTCGTACCGCAGCTTCTTGATTTTGTATCCGGGTCCGCCGTCGATTGTCTCCGCCCACTCGACGCTGACCTTCGCGTCACGCCACGCCGCCGCTTCGCCCCGAAAAACAACCTTGGCAAGCGTGTCGCGGCGCATCCGGTCGGCATGCGGCTCCCACTCGGCGACGCTCTGCACGTCGGGCATCGGCAGGACGCGGCTCTCCACGTAAGCTTGCACCTCACGCAGCGGCAGGGTCGGTTCGATGATCGACCGTTCCAGCGCGGCCTTCACGTCCAATTTGTCGTCCGCCGCCAACAGCGGACTCACCCACAGAACCGTGGCGAGACACGAGGCGATGTCGAGACGCATGGCGTTGCTCCAAGAGTCGAGTGGACCGGCGAATGGTCCGCGATTCTGACGTCGCCCTCCACAAATCGCGAGTCACGGTCGCGGTGAGTGTGCATCAGTTGGTTGGGGTGCGAGCCTCTTGTCTGGTCCCCTCGCCCCTCGCCTTGGAGGGGAGAGGGCTGGGGTGAGGGGTTCTTTTCAATGGCTTGATCAGCATCGTCACACCGACTTCATCGCGGACTCGATCAGCGGCGCGACCAGCAGCCAGATCGCGCTGATCGCGGCCAGCGTGAGAACGATCATTTGAAACGTCCGCTGCGGCACGCGATCGAGCAACAATTTGCCGGACCACAATCCCGCCAGCACCGCCGGGATCAAGCAGACGTTCAGCGTCAGCGAACCGACGTTGATCAGTCCCAAATGAACTCCGAACGGAACCTTGAACAGGTTCACGAACAGAAACAGCCACGCCATCGTATGAACGAACTGCTGCTTCGGGAGCGACAGGATGATCAGGTACGCCGAGGCAATCGGACCGGCGGCGTTCGCCACCATCGTGGCCGTTCCCGTCAACATCCCGGCGAACCACGCGAACAGTCTTGAATGAGGCAGCTTGGCATCGAATCCGGGAAACCGCTGACGCACCACCTGCAGGGCCAGCATCCCCAGCACCATCCCTCCAATGATCGGGCGAAAGGCGGCGTCGGGGATCACCATCAGCAGCAGCCAGCCGATCACGATGCCCAGACACACGGGCCAGGCGAGCCGGCGGATCTGACTCCACTGCACATGCTCACGGAATGTCGAGGCGGCGATGATGTCGGCGAAGATCAGCAGCGGCAGCACAATCCCCGTCGAGGCTTTCCCCGGAACCGCGCCCGCCATGAACGTGACGCCCAACAAACCCATTCCCGCCAGCCCCGCCTTCGACACCCCCGAACAAAAGGCCGCGATCAGTGCGAGAGTCCATTGCAACACAGTGAAGTCAGGCATCGGGAGGCTTCGTTTCCGAGGCGTAGGGTGCGTGAAGTCTTCGGAACGCACCGGTGGGAGATTCGCTGCTCCGTATGACGGTGCGTTCCGAAGACTCCACGCACCCTACTCGCTAACCTGCTCGTCCTCACGTCACTTCCCCAACTCGATGACCACTTTGCCACTGGAGTCCGTCGAGGCGCGGGCCATCCCCGACGTGTTGAATCGCATCGAGATGTTTCCCTTCCCATCGACGGCGATCACTCCCCCGATGTCATTCGGCAGCACCTTCTCGATCACGTGCATTGTGGCGTCGTCGACCGACAGTCCCTTGTAAGCCATCAGGGCCGAGACGTGGAACGCGATGCTGTTGCGGATGTAGTACTCCCCCGTGCCGGTGCAACTCACGGCACACGTCGCATTGTTGGCGTAAGTTCCCGCGCCGAGGATCGGTGAGTCTCCCACGCGCCCCATCATCTTGTTCGTCAGTCCGCCGGTGGACGTGCCAGCCGCCAAATTGCCGTGCGTGTCACAGACCACGCATCCGACGGTCCCTCGGTGAGGCTTCTCGGCCTGCGCCTTCTTCTCCTTCTCCAATTCCAACCGCCGCAGCTCGGTGCTGAAGTAGGTGTTCGGAACCCGCTCGATCTGCTTCCTGTCCCGCATGTCGTCGGCGAACTTCTCCGCTCCGGCACCCATCAGCAGCACATGCGGAGTCTCGGTCATCACCAGTCGAGCCAGCGAGATCGGATTCTTCACCGTCGTGACTCCCGCAACCGCACCTCCCTGTCCGGTACTGCCATCCATGACACTCGCATCCAGCTCGTGAGTCCCGGCCGCATTGAAGACCGCTCCCCGCCCGGCATTGAAGAGCGGATCGTCTTCGAGCACCCGAATCGTCTGCTCGACCGCATCGATCGCCTTGCCCCCGTCGGCGACGATCTTCCGCCCCACTTCGAGAGCCGCCGCCAGCGACTTGCGATGCACCTTTCGCTCGTCCTCAGTGATGTTGTCCAACTCATCTCCGGCCCCCCCATGAATGGCAATCGCAAACCTGGCATTCGCGACAGATTGTTGAGCACACGCATGATCACACGCGCTGCCAAGTATCGCCCACAAGACGAACCAGACAACACGCCGCGTAGCCATCATCTCAATACTCAACATCAGCGCCAGTCGAGTCTTCACAGCAAAGCAAAGATCGATCATCAAAAGCTCACTGCTTTTTTGCGAATTCATCGGCAACCTCTCGTGTGTCAAGTTCCAGAAACGTTTCGACCTGTGCCGCCAAGAACTCATCTTCTCCGATGGCAGGACTGACTATGTTTGGAGAACGACGCAGGATTTCGACCACAGCCTCGGTCCGTTCCGCGTCGCTCAATCTCTCAAATGACGCAATCAACTCTACGATGGCCGATGTCATGGTGCGTCTCCTTCAACAATTTCGCTGGCAGATACCCGCACGTACGTCATCGACCATTCGCGATTCCGCGGCAAACCTCGCGACTATTCTGATCCGTCGGTAGTCCCTGCGTCACTGGCTCGGAGGCGTGAAAGAAACATGACTACCTGCCCATATTCAACCAATCCCTCCAGCGTGTGTCGAATATCTTCCAATCCACCGCATTTGCTGGTCCAACCGCCGTCGGTAAGTTGCCGCGCTGCGTGAGACGGTTGTCCATCGACAACGTACAGCGCCACCTTCTCAACTCCCATTTCCAATTCGGGCGATGCACACGGTTCGTAGCCAAGCGACCGATAGGCTTCCGCGAACGCCTCGACCGATTCGACACGCGGGGCGTTCGCCGGCCAGAAACCGCAACCGCTCGGATCCGGCCACCACCAGCGATTTGCATCACCTGCCGCCCAGGCAATGCAGTTGTAACGTCGAGTCCGTGGACTCGTGATCGCGTATGCAGTTGATCGGAGCGATGGAAACTGCTCTTCGAGGTATTGGCTCACGACTCGAGGTATCCCAGCGACCGTGCCCAACCCAGCCAGTCGGCGGCCATCGCGTCGAGGTCGCCTCGATGTGATAACGGCACCGGATCGCAACCGGTAATGGCTTTCAATGCCCAGAACCAGTGATCAGGTTCTTTTTGCAGATCGCGAAAAATGAAGGGCAGCGAGGATGCACCCATCCCGATGATTCGCTGATAAGCTGGATGAGTACACATCACCGTCGTTGACGAAGTGAGTTGTGTCTCCGCACGCCAAGCGGCGGCCAATTCTGAGAACTGTTCCATGTGCGCTAGCCGCTTGTCGGAAAGCAGAAAGGCGCGAAGTTTTCCGGCTGGCTGGCCGAAATCGACAGCCGCACTTCCGCTCGGTGGCAGGTCGCTCCAAGAACAGTCAATGTGGGCGTCTGCCGGGATGGGGGGCTTCAACGCATGGATCAGGGGCGGAAGTTCGCTGTGCTCCAAGGGGTGCAACGAGATGTGGCCTGGCATTCCAGAGGTATGCAACGACAACAGCCGCTGGCGGTAAGCGTCCACTTCGGACGCCGGCATCATGACATGCACGTGTGTATTTGGCGGCAGGCCAAATAGGAACTCATTGATGATCGAATCCTGCAGACTGATGCCCAGCACAAGTATGGTGTGGCCGCCGACGAGCGCGTTTGCTTTCTTGGGCCAAGTCGCCCCCGCGTAGTCCGTATCGCCCACAACGATCGATTCCCAACGTGCGGCATCTCCGTGCAACTTGGCGATGAAAAAGTCGTCGCCGAAGAAGAAGTCCTGCCTCTCCAAGTCACTGGGAAGAAACGGCGTGATGCTCCGCCCTGTGATCTCGGCATAGGCGTCTTCCAGCAGATGATCGTTGTTCAGGGTCAATATGCCGCGTAAACCGCAACTGACGAGATCGCGATGGATTGTGCCAGGATGCAGATTGGCAAACAGACTATTCAGCAGACGCTGCTTCTCCTCGTAATGAATGCGAGACCATTTCCAGATTTCCCCAGCGCCCTTCAGGTTGTGCTCGCGCCGTAGTTTTTGAAACTGCTCCAATTGATCGACATCCTCACGGACCCGCGACTTGGCACGGGCCGCCAACTGTTCTCCCATGGCGTCCAGCAGGCGCTCCCACGTCGGGCCCTTTGCCGCACATGAAATCCCTGCCCCTATGAGAGCAAATACTGGCTTGGGCACCCCGAGAATCTGTGCTGCCAGGCTCGCACCTGGGTTCTCGATTCGATGGGCTGATCCGACCACTCGGGTGATAACATTCGCCATTCGCGTTCATCCTTGTACTCACGGAGCGTAGCCTCACCCCAGTTGAGATGATCTGCCCTTTCATGAGAGTTTTGCGCACAAGCAGATTAGATTTTGCGGGCTATTATCGTTGCTTAGTTTCCACGAAATGATGTGGGCACGTTCTAGCGGGAAGGACTCACCGCAGACTGCACAACGGTGCCCGGACTCCATGAACACTTGACTTGGAACATCCGCTGAAATCTGAGGTCTGTCGTGAGGCATTACACGTCCACTCCCAGAAAAAACTCAACGAGCCCGGGTAAAAGCACCCTCTGTTGATTCTACCGCCAATCGACATTTGGAGCACCATCGGTCGCGCATGCGCCGATAACGGCCACCAGTCGAAGCTCAAAGAACCTGACCCAGAATAGGAGCACACTGATCGCTAAACATACTGGTTGATGATGTTCTCCAGCATTTCCTGGCGGCCGGATTCGTTGGGGTTGAGTTTTTTCTTGCCGAGGACGTATTTCTCTAGCGACTCGAACGTGGCTTTACCGCTTTCGATTTCGGCACCGACTCCCTCGTCGAAGCTGCGGTAGCGGTTCTTGACGAAATCTTTGAGGACGCCGTCCTTGCGGATGGCGGCGGCGATCTTGGCTCCGCGGGCGAAGGCGTCCATCGCGCCGATGTGGGCGTGGAACAGGTCGAGCGGCTCGAAGCTTTCGCGGCGGACCTTGGCGTCGAAGTTGACTCCACCCGGCGCGATGCCACCCTGTTCGAGGATCACCAGCATGCATTGCGTGGTGAGGTAGATGTCGGTCGGGAATTGATCGGTGTCCCAGCCCAGGAGCAAATCGCCCGTGTTGGCGTCGATGCTGCCCAAGGCTCCCTGGATGCGGGCGTATTCCAACTCGTGCATCATCGTGTGGCCGGCCAGCGTCGCGTGGTTGGTCTCGACGTTCATCTTCACGTGCTCCATCAGACCGTTCGCGCGGCAGAAGTTCAGGCACGCGGCGACGTCGAAGTCGTACTGATGCTTGGTCGGCTCCTTCGGCTTCGGTTCGAACAAGAACTGGCCCTTGAAGCCGATTTTCTTCGCGTAGTCGACCGCCATGTGCATGAACTTGGCGAGGTGATCGAGTTCGCGCTTCATGTCGGTGTTGAAGAGATTGTGATAGCCCTCGCGACCGCCCCAGAAGACGTAGTTCGCGCCGCCGAGTTCCAACGTGACTTCGAGGGCCTTCTTCACCTGAGCCGCTGCGCACGCGAAGACATCGGCGTTGCAGGTCGTCGCCGCGCCGTGCATGAAGCGCGGGTGGGAGAACATGTTGGCCGTGCCCCAGAGGAGCTTGATGCCCGTCCGTTCCTGAGCCGCCTTCAGCGCCTTGACCACGGCGTCGAGGTTCTTGTTCGTTTCGGTCAGCGTGTCACCTTCGGGGGCCACATCGCGATCGTGGAAGGCGTAGAACGGACAGCCCAGCTTCTCGATGAACTCGAACGCGGCATCGACTCGCTTGACGGCGTTTTTCACGGAATTGGTTCCGTCGTCCCACGGCCTTTGCAACGTGGCCGAGCCGAATGGATCGCTGCCCGTCCCCCGGAAGGTGTGCCAATAGCAAACCGTGTAGCGCATCAAATCCTTGAGCTTCTTCCCCTCCACCTTCTGCTCGGGATCGTAGTGCCGGAACGCGAACGGGTTCTTGCTCTTGGGGCCTTCATACTCAATCTTCTTGGGGACGTCGGGGAAGTAAACCATCGGTGTGTTACCTGATTGGAATGGGGAGTGAAAATGCGGAATCCGTGCGGAATGTAGCCTCTTTGAAAACGAGTCGCAAAGGAGATGGGTCGGGCAACGGGAGGATGGGCGCTTTTGCCCGTCCGGCCTTTGAAAACGGGAGACGGGCAGGTGTGCCCAGCCTCCAATTTGTCAAGTCATCACGCCGGTCACGATCTTGCCTGCCGAGATCGGTAGCGGGCGGTTCAGTTTGTCGCGCACTTCGGTTTCGGGATCGAGGCCCAGTAGCGAGAAGACCGTCGCGGTGAGATCGTCCAGCAGGACGGGATCCTTGTCGGGGTAGGCGGCCTGCTTGTCGGACGTGCCGTAGACGAAGCCTCGCTTCGCGCCGCCTCCGGCCAGCAGGGCGGTGTAGCACTGCGGCCAGTGGTCACGGCTGATGTTGTCGTTGATTTTGGGAGTCCGCCCGAACTCACCCATCCAGACGATCAGCGTGCTGTCGAGCAGCCCGCGCTCCTTCAGGTCGTTGATCAACGTCGGCAGCGTCTGATCGGCCAGCGGCAGGTGATAGTCCTTCAGGATCGGATACATCCGCGTATTGTCGAAGCCGTGAGTGTCCCAGCCCTCCTCTTTGGTTCGTCCACCGATGCTCTTTGAATAGTAGACGTTCACAAACTTCACACCCGCCTCGACAAGTCGTCTCGCGAGCAGGCAACTCTGACCGTAGGTGGTCCGTCCGTACTTGTCGCGGATCGCCTGCGGCTCGGCGGACAGGTTGAAGGCGTCGCGCACCTTGGACGAGTTCAACATGCTCAGCGATTTCTCGTAGTAAGCATCCAGCCCGCGCGCGGCGGCGGAGTAGTCGAGTAGCTTCGTCTGGCGATTGACGAGCTGCTGCATCTCGCGCCGGTTTTGAAGCCGTTCGGCGGTGAGGCCGCTCGGCAGCGAAAGCTCGGGGAGCGAGAAGCCACGCTCGTTCGGATCGCTCGTCACGAGCAGCGGATCGTGCGCCTTGCCGAGAAAGCTGGCGTGCTGGCCCGGCGTGATCTCTCCGTCGCGGATGACGTGCGGGTACGCGACAAACGTCGGCATCCCGTTCGATGTCGGCGCGAGCCGGTCCACGACGGAGCCATACGCGGGGAACAACTCCTGCGAGTCGCGCAGCCGGATGTCGTCGAGCGGCGGCGCGTGACCCGTCAGCGCGTAGTACGCCGCCGAGTTGTGGTTCTTCATCGTGTGATGAACCGTCCGCACCAGCGTGACCTCGTCCATCACCTTCGCCATCTTCGGCAGTTGATCGCAGATGCGAATGCCCGGCGCGGAAGTGTCGATCACACCGAAATGGCTCCGCACGCCGGACGGAGCCTCGGGCTTGGGGTCGAACGAATCGAGATGACTCGGTCCGCCAAACTGATAGAGAAAGATGACTGACTTGGCGCGACCGGGCTTCGAAGCGGAACCCGTCCCGGCAACCAACTCGGCCGCCTGGATCAGCTTCGGAAGCGTCACGCCCATCATCCCGAGGCCACCGATTTGAAGGGCCGCGCGGCGAGTATGGTGTTCAAAATGCATCGGCTTACCTCGTCATTATGCGTGTCCATCATGCGGCGCGGGATTCAACCAGTCCTCGCATTTCAGACGCATTCCAGAATCTCGTGCTCGACCAATTTCAACACCGCCCGAACCCGCTCGCGCTTCACGCTTGGAAAGCCGTCAAGGAAGACCTCAATCGAATCGCCCGCCTTGAGGTGGTCGAACAGACTCTCGACGGGGACGCGCGTGCCGACGAACACCGGTGTGCCGCCCATGATGTCCGGGTCTGAATGAACGAGGCCGGCCAAGTCAAGTGTTTTCATGGCTGTGGTCCTTTGGGCAGCGAGGATAGCAAAGCGAGCTGCTTATTGCCCGCCCCGCCTTCCAACTGCCGCAGTCGAATAGGACGTTCGTGTCCAAGACGGCGACTACACGCCCAGCATCTGCACCGCGTCGCGTACCCACTACCCAAATGGGTGGGACGGTTGAGCCGCCGCACTGCTGTTGCTAGCGTTCACGCCTGTTCACACCGGAGTTTCGCCCGAGTCCTCCCTGTTGTGTGATGCGGATTGCACTCGGCCACTCTTGATGGAACGTCATGTCCACTTCTTCAGGCGACGCCGATCAGCCGGTCTCTCAGGATTCTCCGGTCGTGGATTCTGAACCGGTGAAGCCGGCTCCTCAACCCGCCGGCGCGGGAGCCACTTTCCGTGCGAGAGTCGTCGATCTACCGCCGGAAGCTAACTCCGGTCATCAAAGCTTCTGGTTGTGGGTGTTGTGCCTGACGGGCGTGGATTACTTCAGCACTCTGGGCTATCAACCGTCGATCGCGTTTGAGGCGACCGGGCGGTTGGCTCCGCTGGCCACGGTGCTGCTGGTGCTCGTCACGCTGTTCGGTGCCTTGCCCGTCTATTGCTACGTCGCGGGGCAATCGTTTCACGGGCAGGGCTCGATCGCCATGCTCGAAAAGCTGTTGCATGGCTGGGGCGGGAAGTTTCTGGTGCTGGTGCTGCTGGGTTTTGCGGGCACCGATTTCGTGATCACGAAAACGCTGTCCGCCGCGGATGCCGCCGAGCACCTGATTCACAACCCGCTGTGGCAAGACATGCCCCTCTGGCTGCAGGGCTATTCGGGCCAGCTCATCCTCACCATGACGTTGCTGGTGTTGCTGGGGGGCGTCTTCATTCGCGGGTTTGGCGAGGTCATCGGCATTGCGGTCGCGCTGGTGGCGGTCTATCTGGTGTTGAATGCCATTGTGGTGATCGCGGGTTTGAATCACCTGGCCGGACATCCCGAACTGATCGCGGCCTGGTGGAGTGACGTGGAAGCTGGAAACTGGTTATTGCCGGAGGCTCCCGTGCAGGGACCGGGCTGGGGGGCGATCATCATCGTCTGCCTGCTGTTCTTCCCCAAGCTGGCCTTGGGCCTCAGCGGCTTTGAAACCGGCGTGGCCATCATGCCGATGATTCGCGGCGACAGCTCCGATTCACCGCACAATCCCGTGGGCCGCATTCGGAACACGCGCAAGCTGCTGATTCTGGCGGCGGTGATCATGTCGGTGTATCTGCTGGGCTCGTCGATGGTGGTCACGATGCTGATTCCGCCGCATGAACTCGCAGAGGAAGGGCTGGCCGCGAACCGCGCGTTGGCGTTTCTGGCTCACGGCCAGGGGCCGTTTTCGATTTGTCCGTGGTTCGGCAACGTGTTCGGCACGATCTACGACATCAGCACCGTCCTGATCCTGTGGTTTGCCGGAGCGAGCGCAATGTCGGGGCTGCTCAATCTGGTGCCGCGCTATCTGCCGCGCTATGGCATGGCTCCCGAATGGGCCACGAACTTTCGAGCGATGGTGGTGCTGTTCACCTTCATCAATCTGGCGGTGACGCTCGTCTTTCGCGCCAATGTGGAGGCCCAGGGCGGGGCCTACGCGACCGGCGTGATGATGCTGATCTCCAGTGCGAGCGTGGCGACGATCGTCGATCAATACCGCAAGCGGAGTGGCTCAAAGTTCCGTCGCATCTCGTGGCCGTATGTGTTCATCGCGGCGGTGTTTGTTTACGTCACGGTGATGATCGTCATCGAGAAGCCCGAAGGCATGGCGATCGCCAGTTGCTTCATCGTGGCCGTGATGATTTCCTCGCTGACGTCGCGCCTGATGCGCAGCACCGAGCTGCGATTTGTGAGCTTCCAATTCATCAACCACGAATCGCATTTCCTGTGGGACTCCCTGCGGCATCTGGAGTTCCCGGTGCTGGTGCCCCACCGAGCCGGAGGAACTCGGTCGCTCGCCGAAAAAGAAGAGCTGATCCGCCAGATGCATCATCTGGACGCCGCCGTGCCGATCGTCTTCATTGAGGCCTCCGTGGGCGACGCGAGCGATTTCTATCACAGCCCCGAGATGGAGATCACAAACGAAGAGGGCCGCTTCATCATTCGGGTGACGAAATGCGTTTCGATCGCCCACGTCCTCGCCTCCATCGCCCTGGAACTGTCCAAGTCCGGCAGCCCCCCCGAACTGCATTTCGGGTGGTCCGACGAGAACCCGCTGACCATGAATCTGGGCTTCGTGCTGTTTGGTGAGGGAAACATCCCGTGGCTGGTTCGCGAGCTGATCACCAAGGCCGAGCCGGATCCCGCCAAACAACCGCGCGTGATCATTGGCTGACGTCGTGCGCCGTCCGAAAGCCGTGTCTTCGAGAGACACATCTCAGCCAGACTTTTGCCATTCAATTTGGAGTGCGGCAATTGATTGCCGCTTTCATTTCTCGATGTGGGAAGATTTTTTTGCAAGGCCTGATGTTGCCCATGCCGTTCAAAATCCGGAGAGCATCGTAGAAAGGAAAGCGGTGATGAATCCCGGCACTCCAAACATGGCAAAAGTCGAGATCAGCCGTTGTTCGTTGACCAATCGCACAGCTTGTCCCAATTGTCGCAAGGCGGCCAAGCAGTGCCGCATCTCACTGAGAAACGGTTGATACAGAGCCACCCCGCCGAATCTAAGGGGCCGACTCTTTGAAAAACTGCATTATTGATTTAACTGTTTGGAGTTGAAATTAATTCTCTAGCAATTAAACTTC
>JBBPIS010000167.1:0-16013 GCA_038040225.1 Planctomycetota bacterium | reverse complement strand
GTCCTGGTTTCGTCGCGGTTCGCGCCTTCCTCTCGCCCCGCCGTCGGGGGGGCGGGGGCGGGGGTGGCGCCCCCCCCCCCCGATTCCAGATTCGACCGCAACCGCAATCGCCCCTCTCCCTAACCCTCTCCCCAAGGGGGCGAGGGGACAAGACAAATACTCCAACTGATCTCACTTCCATGACCACCGACACCGCCATTGAACTCTGTCGCTCGTCCGCGTTGCTCGCGCTGATGGTTTGCGGGCCGGCGCTGCTCGCCGCGATGGCCGTGGGTCTGGTGATCGGCCTCGTGCAGGCGCTGACTCAATTGCAGGACCAGTCGCTGACGTTCGTTCCCAAGCTGATCGCGCTGACGTTCGTGATCCTGCTTCTGCTCCCGTGGGGTTTGGGCCTGCTGACCGAATACGCCACCGACCTGATTCGCCGGATCCCGGACACGATCTGACTCGAAGAACTCACCACGGAAAACACGGAAGTTCACGGAACGAAGCAGAGTTCTCGCGAGATCTCCTGTTGCGGACCGTTGACCGAACCAGACATCAGTCATGCGGGCCAGTCCGATTTGTGTTTCTCCTTCCGTGAGTTTCCGTGTTTTCCGTGGTGAATGATTCGGGCAAGTCACGAGGTTCTCCACAACAAGTCACGACATGGACGCACTCTTCCAACAACTGTTCGACGACCCGTGGGGCCGACTGCTGCTGAGGCACGCGGCGGGCGAGGGACTGGCGCGCGCGGGGCTGTTCGTGTTGGTGGCCGCTCGGCTGGCGGGGCTGCTGGGGGTGGGACTGTTTCTCGGGCGAACGCTGCTGACGTGGCAGGTTCGCATCGGACTGATCGGGCTGCTGACGCTGGTCGTTGCGCCGACGCTGCCACTCGCACACGAGACGACGAACCACGTGCAGCTCGTCGGGCACGAAGACGATTCTGCGGCGCAGGCTTCGTTCAACGCAGCGAACTCCGTGTTGCAGGTGATGGCCTCACCGATCGACTTCGTCGTGGCGCTGCTGTGTGAGATCGGTCTCGGCGCGGTGCTGGGCTTGGGAGTGGCCGTCGTCTTGTCGGGCTTGAAGCTCGGAGGCGAGTGGCTCGACCGGCACAGCGGACTCGGCCTGGGGAGCGTCCTCAATCCCGAGTTGCTTTCGGAGGGATCCGCTTCCGCCGAGATGCTGCTGCTGTTCGGCATCGCCACGATCCTGCTGATGGAACCGGGCGGCGGGCATCTGTTGTTCGCCAGAACGTTCCTCGAAACGTTCCGCTCACTGCCGGTCGGCGTGTCGAGCCTCTCCCCCTCGCTGATCGAGTTGCTCGGTTCCCTGATGAATCAGTCGCTGATCCTCGGCCTGCGCGTGGCGATGCCAATGGTGGTGGCGATGTCTCTGATTGACATGACGCTCGGCTTCGCCAGCCGTTCGTCCCGCTGGTCGCTCCTGCCGGCGGCGTATGCGGCCCGAACCGCCGCCGCCCTGCTGATTCTCGCCGCCACCTGGCCAGGCATTGCGGAAGCCATCACGACCACAGTCTTCGATTCACTCCGTCTCACCCACGAAGGACTGCTGGCCGGAGACCCCTCGCGATGACCTGTTTGCTCATCTTCATTCTGACTCCTGTATTCTGACTCCTGAATTCTTCTTCCCATGTCCGACGACTTCGGCGACCGAACGCAGAAACCGACCGAGCGGCGTCGGCGGGAAGCCCGTGCGCGCGGTGAGGTCGCTCGCAGCGCAGACCTCGTGGCCGCGAGCGTGCTGCTCGTGACGATGGCCGCGCTGTGGTGGCTGGGTCCGCAACTGGCCGATGTTCTGGCGCGAGCAATGCGCGACGGCTTGTCGTCGGCTCCGCGATCGCCAGTCACGGCGGAGACCGTCGCACAGACGATCACGCTGTTGACGACGCGGCTGGCTGTGGGAGTTGTCCCGCTACTTTTGATCGCAACCGCGGCGGCGGCACTCGGCAGTCTCGTGCAGACCGGATTTCTGTGGACGCCCGCCGCGCTGATGCCAAAATTGGAGCGACTCGACCTCGCGAAGGGATTCGGCCGTTGGGTGTCGCTGAACTCGTGGGTCTCGCTGGGCGCGGGACTCGTCAAGCTGACGGTTCTCATGGCCGTCCTGATCGCCTTCGTCCGCGTGCGGCTTCCGTCGGCGGGACCGCTCACGCAGGGTGAGCCGGCCGAACTGCTGGGCTTCGCGGCGCGAACCCTCGTCGAACTCGGATTGCTGCTCGCGCTGTCGCTGTTCGTGCTGGCACTGCTCGACTACGGCTGGCAGTTCTGGCGGCACGAGCAGAGTTTGATGATGACCGTCGAAGAACTGCGGCGCGAGCAGCGTGAAGACTCGACCGACCCGCGAATGAGACGAGCGCGCAGCGAACTCGCCACCGAAGCCGTCTCGCCCGTGACCGGCCCGCGCTGACCCCGGCGGTCGCATCTGTTCATCTTTCTGCCTCTCTCCTTCTGTCTCCCTCTTCCTGCAGGGACAAGAAAGCAGACAGAAAGAGAGAGGCAGAAAGATTGCTGCGCGAAGCGTCGAGGGAGGACGGGTAAGAGTGCCCATCCTCCAAATTCCTTTCCGCTTCCGCTCGTCACAAAATCCCCTCGCCCCAATCATCGTCCGGCTCTTCAACGGGAGGTGTCTCCGGTTTCGCTGGCGGCGGCGCGGGCGATGCGACGGGTGGCGGCGGCTGTTCTGGTGGTGGTGCGCTGGCCGTTGGAGTCGCCGCTGCTTCCGGACGCGATTCTGCGCTCTTCGGCACCGGCTCGTTATACGACCGGCGTGCGTTGGGTCGTTCGGGAGGCAGCGACGACGGATGCGGCATCAGCACCGGCATGTCCTCGATCCCAAACTCGGCCGAGCGGACATCGTGCTCGTTGAGGGACTGGTACGGGCGCGGAGCCACGATCTTTTCGGTGACGATGGCCATGAACGTGCCCCCCTCGCGGCAGTCGCACACCAGCGTCGTCACGTCGCCCTGCAGCTTTCGTTCTTTGCCGCAGGCCGAACATTTCCAAGTCCGCCGCACGTCAAGCTTCTGTTTGTGGCCGGGGCCTTTCATGGTCGTTGTGTCCGTGTTGATTGCTGATTGTTGTTGATTGTCTTTGTCTTCCTCCCCTCGCCCCCTTGGGGAGAGGGGTCGGGGGTGAGGGGCATTCGCGATGGAGCGTTGTACCGGAATCGCCCCTCACCCCTAGCCCCTCTCCCCAAGGGAGGCGAGGGGAACAAGAAGCTATTTCCCCCACATCCCGCTCGTCTCCTTGATCATCCCTTCCAGCCCGTAGTCGGCCAGCTCGTTGGCAAACGTGGGGACGATGCCGACGGAGGCGAGGTCCGCGATCAGGCGGCCTTGCGGTGTGCGGCCTTTGATCTTGGTGACGAACAGATCGCGAAACTGATAGTTGTTGTCCTTGTCGAGGCCATACGCTTCGGCGATGCGCGAGATCTTTCGTGAACCGTCCTCGGAATACCGGGCCAGTTGCACGACGAGATTGATCGCCGAGGCGACCTGCGCCCGCGCGACGTAGACCGGCAACTCGACCTCGGACATCAGCGACAGCGTTTCAAGGCGGATCAGCGCATCGCGCGGCGTCGTGGCGTGGACCGTCGTCAGGCTGCCGGCGTGACCGCTGATCATCGACTGGATCATGTCGAGTGCCTCGCCGCTGCGGACTTCGCCGACGATGATCCGGTCGGGCCGCATTCTCAGCGACGCCTTGAACAGGTCGCGAATCGACACGCCGCCGCGACCGTTCGCGTCGGGAGTCTGCACTTCCAGATAGAGCGTGTGCGGTTGAGCCAGCCTCAGTTCCGAACTGTCTTCGATCACAACGATCCGTTCGTCCGAGGGGATCGCGGTCGAGACGGCGTTGAGCAGCGACGTCTTCCCGGTCCCGGTCCCTCCCGCCACGATGATGTTCTTCTTCAGGCGGACGCAGATTTCGAGAAACTCCTTCGCCGCCGCCGACATGCTCCCGAGCCGGATCAGGTCGCCCATGCCGAAGATGTCGCGGTTGAATTTGCGGATCGTGAAGTAGATCCCGCGCCGGGCACTCGGCGGCAGCACGACATGCACGCGCGAGCCGTTCGGCAGCCGGGCATCCATGATCGGCCGGTCGAGGTCGATCTCGCGGTTCACGAACTGGGCGACGTTGTGAACGGCCGACAGCAGCGCATCGTGACTCGGAAATGAGGCGTCGGTCCGTTCGAGCCGCCCGCGCCGCTCGATGTAAATCTCGTTGAAGCCGTTCACCATGATTTCGGTCACGGAGTCGTCTTCGAGAAACGCCCGGATGGGCGTCAGGAAGTAACCGACGCTGGCTTCAAAAATGGCATCGCGAGACATGGATTGGTCGAGGGTCAGAGAGTGGAGGGTCGAGGGCCAAAGGCTCACAAACCCCGAGGCTGCAAGCGACGCTCGGGATTCTATACCCCCACCCCACAGCCTGCCATCGGGTCGCGTCGCCGAGAGATGGCGGACGTCTGGTGAGGGTTGGCCAACGGAAAGGACCAGTCTTGTGACCTGTCATCTCACCAATCCAAGGCGGCCATCCGTTTCGCTTCTGACCCCGCGATAGCTAGGTAGGCCGGGCTGTGCCTGACTTCGCAACTGGTTAGAGTCTAGTCACGTGAGTTAGAGACAGTCTGAGCTACTAGACTTCTATTGTTTTGTCGGCAGGCGTGAACCTTCTTCGATGCGACGTGTCTTGGCCGTCAGGAAGACACAAGGAAAACCGAATGAGCAACGACCACTACGTCCCTCAGTCCCTGTTGCAACGCTTCTGCAATGCTGATGAGCGACTACATGTTTGGGATAAGTGGAAAGCTCGGGCCTTTGTTTCTTCAACGCGAAACGTCGCTTCTGAGAATGGCTTCTACGACGTAAGAACCGATGACGGTGTCGTACACTTCGAGCCACTCCTTTGCGCAGTTGAAGACGCCGCTCTCGCTCCTCTAAACAGAATCGTCGAGACAAAGTCACTCTCTTGTTTGTCGGTTTCGGATCGCGCGAACGTCGCATTTTTTCTGGCCATTCAGACGCTTCGCACGAGCGCGCAGCGAGCAATGCTCGCTCAAATGGATGACGGGATGCGTAAAGCATTCCCTTCAAAGCGCATTGACCAGACTCAGCTACCGCCGGACTACTTCTCCCGCGACCAAGAAGAGCTGAAAGCGGAGAGTATCTTCCAACTCAAGATGGCCAAGGAATTCGCGCCGCATTTCTTGGCAAAAGAATGGTGCCTAAATGCACCATCACCGAATGCTACTTTCCTTGTCTCGGACAATCCCGTCGTGCTACGGAACTACTACGAGCCTTCGCAAAATCGCGGCAATTCTGGGATTGCTTCGCCTGGAATCCAGATCTATATGCCACTTTCACCTCAACTAATCCTCTGCTTGCTTTGCCCTACATTGCTGCAGCCATTTCGCGATGAACAAGAGGCTCTGGACCATCCAATACCCATTCTCGAAGCTGTCGAGAGCGGAAGGGCCTTTGTGATCCCGCCTGAAAGCGTCGTTTACTGCAACTCACTGCAAATTGCGTTTTCGGAACGATTTGTTTTCTCGTCTGACGGAGATTTTTCGTTGGCTCGAGAAATGGTCAGTGAAACGCCAGACCTACGTAAGCCAACACGCATCGTCGTCCAATGACGACAAAGCACATCGTTGCATGGTATTGATCTTGGACTTTGTTCCGTAGGCTACGTGCAGCAATGCGGAACGCACCAACAATGAACCGTGACAAACTGGTGCGTTCCGCGTTGCTGCACGCACCCTACTCGTTGCCGGACGATGAGACTGGCCACAAGGGTGTGGGTTGGGGTTGACCGTGAGCATCGTCGCCGGACAATCACCCCTGAAACGGAGCCACGCAATCGCAGGTCTGAATTGTGGGCAGATTTCGCCGAAATCTGCATCGCCGACTTCGGCGAAGTCGGCCTACATTGCGGTAGAAGACACGGAAAGATTGGCCCATGAGTTCAACCACCCCATCACCAGCGCGAACGAGCATCGAGAGTCAGCCGGGCGTTTGCGGTGGTCAGCCGTGCATTACGGGGACACGGATTCGCGTGCAAGACGTGTTCGTGTGGCATGAGTTGCAGGGACAGTCGGCGGGCGAAATCGTGTCTCGGTTTCCGCAGCTCGGGATGGCCGATGTCTATGCCGCGCTGGCGTACTACTGGGACCACCGCGACGAGATTCAACGTGACATGCAGGCCGAGTCGGATTTGGTGACCCGTCTGTGTCAGCAGTCGGTTTCGCCGCTCGCCGAAAAACTGGCTGCCACGTCCTACTGACGTTTCTTGTTGACCTGCGCGAATTCCATTGCTTCAAAGTAGCCTTCATCGCTCCGCGTGAAGAAAGCCGTGCGCGAGTTCGACACCGATTGTTGAAGCTGCGGTCGATTTGCAATTGGCTCACTTCACGCGGAGCGATGAAAGCTACTTTCGTTGCCGGACGATGAGACCGGCCACAACAGAGTTGGGTTGGGGTTGACCGTGCGAGTCGTTGCCGGACAATCACGCCTGAAACGGAGCCAAGCATGACGACAGCCACGCAACCACAAGTCTTTGAAGAGATCGCCGAGTTTTTGGCGGCATTCCCCTCGCGCGAGCAAGTCCTCGCTTTTCGTCCGTCGCCCGAGACGCAAGAGCGGGCGCGGAAATTGTTGGAGAAGTCCAACACGGGCGAACTGACCGATGAAGAGCGCGAGGAACTGGAAGACTTCGGCCGGGCGGAATTGTTCGTGCGGATGTTGAAGGCCCGGCTGTAAGGAGCTCGGCGACCATGTCGGATTACATTTCGGTCGCCCTGCGCCAAGCCATTCGCGAACGGGCTGGCTTTCTATGCGAGTACTGTCTGCTGCCGGAAGCTGAAGCGTTTTTCCCCTTCGAGCCGGATCATGTCATCGCCCTCAAGCACGGTGGGCAGACCGACTCGATGAATCTGGCGTGCAGTTGCCTCGAATGTAATCGGCTCAAGGGATCGGACATCGCGTCGGTGGATTCCGAGACGGGACTCATCGTGCGACTGTTTCATCCACGCCAGGATCGCTGGTCAGACCACTTCAAACTGCCCGATGCTTTGATCGTTCCCAAGACCGACATCGGCCGAGTGACTGAGCACTTGTTGCAGTTGAATCGTCCAAAGGTCTTGTCCATTCGGCGGCAACTGCTGTCAAAGAGTCGGCACCCCGTCCCATAGACTCGCCCCCTGACTGGGCGACGTTCGATGTCTCGACTACTTCGCATTTTGGTTGCTGTTGGTCTGATGGTCATCGATGTTTGGCGTCGTGGTGATGACCAGGGTAGCAACGATGTGATTCACAACTACGGTCGCGCACCAATGCGCGAAGGTGCGATGCTCGGTACTCGCGCGAATGAGATTGGCGAGTGGTTCGAGAACCTCGATCGACGACTCGAAGCGATTGACTCGCGGTCATTCACACCGCTTTTGACCCGCGACCAAGCCGAATGCGAGACGATACGAATCGTGATTTTCTTTCCATCAACGCACAGATTTGGCTTGAACTAATTTTCAGACAACATACGATGTCGCCCAGTTTGGTGTTAGGAGCCTTGGATCATTCACCGTCAAGTCAACGTCTACGAATTGCTGCCGCGATGAGTAACGCACGAGATGGTGACCGGGGAATCTGACACGCGGCTTGTCATGGTTGACAGGCCGAATGGTTTCGGATGGTGTGACTCGTTCTGGCGATGCTTAGCCCGGTGCGACAGTGGTCATGACGGTCACGCGAAGACCCTTGGAAGGAGATTTGCAAATGCCGAAGAAGAAAGCAGCGAAGAAGGCAGCGAAGAAGGCCACAAAGAAGGCAGCGAAGAAGAAGTAGCCCGCCGCTCGAAAGAGCAAGGTCTGGGACGCTGCTGATCAGCCTCACGGCTGATTTCGCCTGCTACAACGAAGGACAGAGGCGGTTGGTTTTCCAGCCGCCTCTCTCCTTTCTTTGGCCAGAACTGAAGGAAGGTGACGTTTGATGTCTCGACGACTTCGCATCTTGGTTGCCGTCGGCCTGATGGTCATCGGAGCCGCTGTCGTCTGGCGGCACTACCGGTACGCTCGACCGGTTGGGGAAGGTCCGGCCGGACCGGCGGTGCCGCATGAGGCATTCGCCTCCAACTGGAGTGATCGCAAAGTCGTGCTGTTGGGGCTGGGAGACAGCGTGACGCAGGGATTGGGTGCCTCACCCGGCCGCATGTATTTCCGGCGTCTGGTGACGAACCCGCCCGACGAGTTTGCCGACATGCAGGGGATCTGCCTGTCGCGCGTGCTGCCCCATCTTGAACCGCTCAATCTGGCGATCTCCGGCACGACGTCGATCGAGTGCGCGGACTATCAGCTTCCCAAGCTGACGCCTCACGACGCACAGACGTTTGGCGTCGTGGTGATCACCACGGGTGGCAACGATGTGATTCACAACTATGGCCGCACGCCACCGCGAGAAGGAGCGATGTTCGGTGCCCGGGCGAATGAGATCGGCGAATGGGTCGAGAACTTCGACCGACGCCTCGACACGATTGCCGATCGCGTGCGCGAGACGTTTCCCGGCGGCTGCCACATCTTCATCGCCAACATCTACGACCCGACCGACGGAGACGGAGACATCCAACATGCAGGCCTGCCCCCGTGGCCCGAGGGCCTGCAGGTCGTCGCCGCCTACAACGAAGTGCTCGCCCGGTTTGCCAGGCGCCATCCCGACGTGACGCTCATCGACATGCGAGCCGAGTTCCTCGGCCACGGCATCCACTGCACGCACTTCTGGCACCACGAGTACCGCCAGAACGATCCGCACTACTGGTACTGGGACAACCTCGAAGACCCCAACGACCGCGGCTACGACGCCATCCGCCGCCTGTTCCTGATCGAGATGGCCCGAGTCTTGCCCACCAAACTGTGAGACTCAACCGCGTGCTGCCAGGGCTGCGATCTCTTCATTCGATCTGTACTCTTCTCTCTCCCTTGAGTTGGCCACTACGACCAACTTGATGATCACGTTATTCCTGCCGTTCCTACTTTGGAATCATCCGCGCCATGAATTGCTCGCTGTTCGTTCGTCTTTCCCTGCCGTGCCTCTCGTTGTTGTGTGGCGTCGCGCTGTCTGTTCGGGCGGAGGACGCGAAGCCGCCGGTTGGGGAGGCCGAGGCGTATCCGCTCGGCTCGCTGATGAAGGTGCTGGAGCAGGATCTGACCAGTCCCGAGTACCGTGTCATTCTCGATGGCATGATTCCGACAGACCTCGCGGCCGAATGGAAGCGGGTCACGGTGCCGGACAATGCCGAAGTGTTCGCTCACGCCAATGGAGACCGCGACAAGGTTCAGGCTGATCCCAAGTTGAAGGCGGCCTTTGAAAGGCGGCAGAAAATCGGGGAGGGGTTTCTCGCGCTGATGCGGGTCGAGTTCCAGAAGCGGAAGCTCAAGGTGCCGTTCGACGGCGTGACGATCGATTATCTCAACACGTCGTCGAATGCCGGGGCCTTCGACCCGTCAAAATCGCTCCCCGTGCGAGTCGTCCTCCCGACACCCGACTCCGGCAACCAGTGGTCTCGCTGGCGCGGGTCGAGCGGGCAGGGGGCCGCGTCGTCACAAGAAAACTTCCCGCTCGAATGGAACAGCACGCAGAACGTCGTCTGGAAAACGGAGTTGCCCGGACCGGGAAACGGCTCGCCGACGATCTGGGGTGATCGCCTGTTCGTCGTCGCGGACGTGGGCGAAGAGCACGAGCGGCAGTTGCTCTGTTACTCGCGCGCGAACGGCAAACTGGTCTGGAAGCAGGCGGCTCCCAAGACCGAGCAGAAGGAAAAACTCTACTGGAAGAACACCTACGCCAGCAGCACGCCGGTCACCGACGGCGAGCGGGTCATCGTCTTCTTCGGCAACAGCGGGATGAGCTGCTTCGACATGGAGGGCCATCCGCTGTGGCAGCGCGATCTCGGCGAGTTCACCACGATGCACGGACCAGGAGCCAGTCCGGTCCTCCATCGCGACAAGGTCATCTTCATCCAGGATCAGAACAAGGGCTCTTCGGTCTGCGTCGCGCTGAGCAAGCTGACGGGTGAGGTCGTCTGGCGGCAGGAGCGACCCAACGACAACTGCTGGACAACACCGGTCGTCCTGCGCGTGGGAGACCGCGACGAACTGGTCCACAACGGTTCGCATGCGGTCACGGCCTACAACCCCGAGACGGGCGAGAAGCTGTGGTGGGTCGAAGGGACGTCGATCGAATCGATCCCGACGATCGTGACCGGAGGTGGGTTGATCTACTCGGTGTCGGGACGCAACGGTCCCACGCTGGCCATTCGCCCGGGTGGCAGCGGCCACGCGACGGCGACTCACCGCCAGTGGATCAACCAAACGGGAGGGCCTCACGTTCCCTCGCCCGCGTACCACGACGGCCGACTGTTCCTCATCAACGACACGGGCGTGGCCACGTGCCTCGATGCAATGACCGGCAAGACCGTCTGGCAGCGCCGCCTGCGAGGCAAGTTCACGGCGTCGATCATCGAGTGTGGCGGCAAGCTGCTGCTGCTCAACGAAACGGGAACGTGTACCGTGCTGGAAGCCGGTCCCGAATTCAAAGTCCTCGCCGAGAACGAACTCGATGCCGACACGCTGACAACCCCCGCGCTGCTCGACGGTCGCCTCTACTTCCGCACGAAGACCGATCTGATCTGCATCGGGTCGAATGACAGACCGTAGAGTGAGATCGCTATTGACCATCGACAGACGGCTCACGTTTGCGCCTGCTGGTCTCCTCGCTCCCAACGTGGGCACTTCTGCATCGGTGGTTGGAAGTGAGTGAGGGCGAGGGGGCTTCTCTGTTTGGTTCGGATCTCCTGCTTCCTTCGTTCCCTTCGTTAGCTTCTGTTCAAACGGCTTTTGAACAGAAGCTAACGAAGGGAACGAAGGGTGAAATTGGCCTGCGACAGAACCTGGTCAGTTGATTCGCAATGAGGGACCTACTCGGCGACGTTTCCGTTGGCGATGTCGGCCGCGATCTGGAGCAAGACCTGCATCTGCTGCTCGAACTCGGCTTCGTGTTCGACGGTGGAGGACCGGTCGCGCGTTGCTGGCAGGTGGGCGGCGGGCGACCAGCCGAGATAGACGAGTTGGCCCGAGCCGACTCGCTGGCGGTACAGGATCGCGTGGCCTGCCTTGTCGCCGATCAGCCTCTCGCCGCGAGTCGTCTGGAGGGCGAACTCCACGGCGTGAGGCGGCATCACGAACCATGAGGCCGATGCGCCGACGAGATGTTTCGTCCACGGATGGTCCTTCGCCAACAACTCGAACGGGCCGGGAGCGGGAGGTTTGGCGCGGGCCACCGGCTTTTCGTAACCGATCGTCTGCCCAAGCCACTCGGTTCCGTGCGGCGTCTTAAACAGATCCCGCCCGCGTTGGAGGAGGATCAGCGTCCCTCCCTGTTCCAGGTACGAGGCCACTCGCTTCAGATCATCGGGCGAATAGACGTGTGGCTCGATCTTCGCCCGCGCGAGATCGCCGATCACGGCGACGGCCGAGTAGTTGGAATAGTCCTCCGTCTTCAGCCACTGTTGTTCGAGCACCTCGGTGCGCAGGCCCTGCCTCAGCAATGCGTACTCGACCAGCGGGACATCGGGCGCGGGATAGCCCGAGACGACCACGGCGGGCCTCTTCGTTGTAACCGGCGGCCGCGGCGTCCAAGAGCTGAAGAACGTCACCTGCTCGGCGGGCAAGGGCTTGGTTGGTTCCACCACTTCCTCGAACACGGTCAATCGTCCGCGCACGCCGATGCGCCACGGAGTCGCTTTGGCCGGGAAGGCTCCGATGTCGTTGAGCAGTTCGTTCGTGTTGCTCTGATTCAAATCGCCTCTCAGCGGATCAGGCCAATCGCCGGGGACGACGACTCCAGCGAGCATGGCCGGACTGTCGGGGTGGAGCCTCAGATCGCAGACCGCACGCCAGTCGGGGGAAGCTCGCACACATTGCGGATCGGCGGCGAGGTCTCGCTGACTCCAACCGAGAGTACGGCCCGCCCGCTCGTCCGCCGAACGCGCCGACCGGCGCAGTTGACTGAGAAGCGTCGTCGCATCAAACCCGGTGGCGAGGCTCCAATGCAGGTTGCCGTCTGCGGCAAAATCGGGGACGAACGGCTTCGCACCCCCAGCCGCCTCCTCAGGCTTGAGCTTGGCGATCTCGGGCAGGACGTAACCGGGTTGGCCTTCCGTGTTGAGGAAGATGTTGTTGTAGACGCGCCTCCTCCCGGCGCGGCCCATGCCGCCGTTGGTTCCTCCGCCGTAGCCCGACCGGAAGGGCGTGTCAGCGTTGAGGACCGTGTTGTGAAGAAACGACAGCGGCTCCCACGCGGGGCTGCCGTGATCGCCGAGCAGCCGCCCGCGCGAATCGACCTTCTGCGGATCGTCCGCCGCGCGCGGCTGGTAGTAATGGACGGGCCGTCGGAAATCGAAGACGTTCCGCGCGGCGTGACCTCCGGCTCCCGTCTGAATGCGATCGGCCAGCACCTTCTGTCGGCCGTGCCCCACGCCGAACGCGAACGTGGTGAGGCAGCGCGAGAACCGATTCTGAGTGATCTCGAATCCGCCGCCCGGTGTCACTCCATCGAACGACGTTCCTGCCGTGAGAAACACGCCGTCGTCGCTGACGTTGTCGAGCAGGTTGTGGTGAAAGCGGACTCGCGCCACGTTGCCGATGAAGACGCCATCGACGCTGTCGGTGAACTCGCTGTGCGCCAGTTCGAAGTCGCGGTTGCCGGGCCACGTCGGTGCCCAGCCACTCGCCGAGAAAATGCGGGCCTCGACCGAGCGGTACTTCAAACTGCCGCGAAACGTCCACGGGGCGGCTGGCCCACGACAGGCCGTGTTGAGCACCCGCAGCCCCGCCGTGTCGGCCACTCGAATCGCCGACGCCGCACCGTACGCGGTCACTCCGTCCAGCACGACCTGCTCGCCGTGATCGATCTCGATGGCCGTCGAACCCGAGCCGCGCACGACCAGATCAAGCAGCCTCACATAGCGGCAGTCCTTCAACGACAACGTCGGCCCGTGCGAAGCCGCTCCGATCACGAGCGACAACTTGCGCGGATCGGTCTCTCCCGTGTAGTTGTCTTCGTCGGCGAGATACTTCATCCGCGTGTGAGCCAGCCGCGCGTGAATCCGTCCGGTGGTCGCGTCATAGAACACGCCCGGCCCGCAGTAGATGAACTCCTCCTTCCCAACCTTGTTGTCGAGGTTCCAGTAGACGTTGTCGCTCCGCAGATCGCCGTGCAGACGATAGCCGTGCAGCGGGATCATCGAATCGGCGAAGTGTCCGAACAGATGCACGCCCTCATTGCGAGTGTGCAGTCCGGGATATGTCTTCACCGAACGAAACTCACCCGGCACACCCTCGGGACACGGCTCCCACGCGATCTGCGGCGCGAGCTGAAACTCGAGCAGGCCGCCGTCGATCACCGCCAACTCGCCAGGATAGCCTCGAATCGTGACAGGCTTCTCGACCGTCCCGACCGCAGTCACGACAACATGCTCGTGATACGTGCCGCCTCGCACCACGAGCGTCTCGCCCGGTTGAAGCTGCTTGACCGCATGCTGGATCGTCCGCCACGGCTTCTGCTCCGAACCGTCATTCGCATCGTCCCCGGCCTGCGCCGCGACGAACTTCATCGGCTCTTTGCCCAACACCCGCGACGAGGCTTGAGGCAAAGGCCGCATCGGCGGGTGCGAGCGATACGCATCAGCCGCCTCGACCACGCTGCCCGCCACCAACAGCAGCCACACAATCGCGAACGACGACGAACCGGAACAAGTGATGATGCACATGATGATGCTCGGGCATGCGGAGGGAGACGAGTCTGCACTTCAAAGTAACAGTACCGTAGCTCATGCTGCCAGCTTGTGGGCTACGGGCCAACCCGCCAACGCTCGACTCCGGCGGGGAGCGCTCCGAGGTCTGGTTTACCCGAATCCGAGTCTCTCAGCGGATCGGGCCATTCGGCGGGGATTGCAATTCCCGCGTCGAGGATCGGGCTGCCTTTGTTCGGTCGGTAATCGTTGGTCTGATTGATGTCGTTGCTCACGCGCTGGAACTGAGGGTCGGCAACGAGACTGTTCGTTGTACTGCCCGCTGCGTAACGCTCGCGGCTCTTGGTGAAGGCGTCTGACGCGCGGAACTTCGCGAACAGGCTGGCCACCTGCTTGGAGTCCGCCAGCGGTGACCAGAAAAGGTTGCCGTCCTCGATCACGTCGAGAGCCGGATCGGAAGGCAGGTGGCCTGGCAGACGAGCCTCGTGCAGGAAGACGTTGTTGAAGAGACGGCGCTCGTGGCCGGGACGGTTGCTGCCTGTTGTTCCCATCGCGACATCTCGCGCCGCTTCACGCATCACAAACGTGTTGTGATAGATCGTCAGCGACGGCCACGGCGGTGAACCGTGATCGCCGATGATCTTGCCGAAACTGTGATTGGCCTTCGGATCCTTGGTCGAGGGCCGACCGGTGTCGATCCGTTCGCGCAGGTCGAACAGGTTGCGATAGACCAGGACGCGGTCGTGGGTATTGGCTTCGCTCCCTCCGAATGCGAGGGCCGTCAGCGCGCCGCGGAACTCGTTCTGGTAGACGTGAATCTGCGGGTCGGTCTTCTCCAACCGATGCCGCAGGTACATCGGGCTGAGATACAAACCGTCGTCCTGCAAGCTCTCGACCAGGTTGTGATGGAACCGGCAGTTGATCCCTCCCAGATAGAGGCCGTCGTGCGCATCGGCGAAGTGGCAGTGAGCGATCTCCCAATGATCGTTCTGCGGGTAAGCGTAGACGCTCGATTCGCGACCGGCCTCGATCTCCACGAGGGCGTGCGTGTTGAGCCGCGAGAGGTTGCGATGCGGTCGGTCAGGGTAGTCTCGTTTGCTGGCGTCGGCCCGGAACGTCCACGGGGCCAGGCTGCCGTAGACCGCACTGTTCGTCAGCCGGAAGTGTTGCAAACCTGTTGCGCGAATCCCGTAGGTTCCGCTCCAAAGCGTGACCCGATCCAGCTCGATGTGGTGCGACTGATCGCAGACGATCGTCTGATACCCGCCGCCGCGAATCGTCAGATCCTGAAATCGCACGTGTTCGGCTCCATCCACGCGCAGCGGTGTCGATGCAAACGGCGCGATGAGGAGCGGCACACGACGCGGGTCGGTCTCGCCGCGATAGTTCGGGATCGGCTCAGGGAGATGAGTGTGAGCTAGCCGGACATGGATGCGGCTCGTCGCCCGGTCGTACCACAAGCCCGGCCCGCAATAGAGTGGTTTGAGGTCCGTCTCCTGCTGCCGGTTCCAGTCCTCCCAATCGACGAGTTCATTCACCGACCGCAGATCGCGCGCGTGGTAGTACGTTTGCAGACCGACCAGCGAATCGCCGAATGATCCCACGACATCGCGCAGATTCGGATAGGCTCGGCGCGAGCGGTACTCGCCCGGCGCACCGTCCGCGACCGGCTCCCAACAGTGGGCGGGAGACGTCATGAACTCGGACAGGCTCCCGTCGAGAATGGCTCGCTCACCGGGATAGCCTCGAATCGTGATCGGTGCGTCGGCCCGACCCGCCAACGACACCGAGACGTATTCGTAATAAACACCCTCGCGCAGACAAAGCGTGTCGCCCGCCTGAAGCTGCCGCACCGCATGAGCCACCGAATTCCACGGCGCAGCGAGCGTCCCCGCGCCGGCATCATCGCCTCGCCGCGAGTCCACAAAGAACAAACGCCCTTCGCCGAGAGGCCGCTCCACCAACGGCAGACTCTGTCGTCGAGCCGGATGCGAGACGATCTTGGCTGTGGTCGCGGTCTCGTCGGCGCGAACGAGCATCGGCACAACGATCAGCCAGCACAGAATCAGGCGATTGAGAATTGGCACGGGCAGGGTTCCTCATCAAGAGCGACGGCGCAGGCAATCGCGGTCGTATCGTCCATCACATTCTGTCGGGTGCCACTGGCGAGGGGCTTCGCTCGCCAGTGTTCTTTGAAGACACTGGCGG
>JBBPIS010000166.1:0-16110 GCA_038040225.1 Planctomycetota bacterium | reverse complement strand
AACTCCAAATCTCAAATCCGAAACCCCAAACGAATCCCAATGACAGAAACTCCAAAATCCCAAACGGAGATTCGGAGCCGAGCCGTCACCGGTCGGAATGTTTGGGATTTCGGACATTGAGATTTGGAATTCGTTTCGGATTTCGGATTTGAGTTTTGAGATTTTGCGATCCGGGGGCC
The DNA here is from genome assembly GCA_038040225.1 of Planctomycetota bacterium. Classification (GTDB taxonomy): domain Bacteria; phylum Planctomycetota; class Planctomycetia; order Planctomycetales; family Planctomycetaceae; genus Schlesneria. The sequence continues at coordinate 15,931 of JBBPIS010000166.1, read as the reverse complement.
ACTCGCCGACTAGAGATGGATTGTCCATGACTGTACCCGCGTTGAAGACGAAGATTCAGGGGCCGATTGCCGTCATCGGTGACGTGCATGGTCAGGTCGACAAGCTCGCCGTCGTGCTCGACAAGCTCAGGAAGCTGCCCGATTACCAGCATCGGTGGATCATCTTCATCGGCGACTTCGTGGACCGTGGCCCCGATTCAAAGGGTGCGATCGACCTGTTCCTCAAGTTGCTCCAGGACCATCCGCGCACGACGGCCATTGCGGGGAACCACGAGTTTGCGATGTGTTCGGCGCTCGGCTGGCTCTCTAGCCGCGAGGGCTCGAACTGGGGCGAGCGGTGGGTGAAGCATTACAACTCGGACCAGACGTTCGCTTCGTACGGAGCCGAGGTCGGCAACCTGGACGATCTCAAGGCGAAGGTTCCCGCCGAGCATCGCGAACTGCTCGTGAACCTGCCGTGGTGCGTCGAGCATCCGCAACTGTTGTTCGTCCACGCCGGACTGAATCCGAACGCACCGTTCGCCACACAGCTTCGCATTCTCCATCAGAAGGACTTCTCACTGAACCGGCCCGAATGGTTGTGCGAGAAGGCCTTCGTCGAAGCCGACCCGCCGAAGGATTGCCCGCTGACAGTCGTCTCCGGACACGTTCGGGTGGACGAGGTGCAGATCCGCTCGAAACGCATCCTGATCGATACGACGGGTGGAGACGGAGGCGATCTCAGTTGCGTGCTGATGCCCGAGAAGAAAATCGTCTCTTCCGGCGACAGCAGGGCGTCCCGACCGCCCCGCGCGATGGCGACCGCTTCGCCTGGCAAGTCGTCCTGGTGGAACCTTTGGGGTTGAGTCGTCGAAACTCATCGTCGCGCCGGGATGACTCGGATCACACGGCCGACCTCGGTATGCTTCGCCGCCTAGGAACCGACTTCGGTTTTCAACCCTCTTCGGCGGCGACTCGCTCATGTTTGTCATCGGTCTCGATACCAGCGGGCTTGTTGGAAGTGTTGCCTTGCTCTGCGACAGCGAACTTCTCGGAGAGCGTTTGCTGGGTGAGGCCGGTCGCCGACACGCGCAGTCGCTCGTGCTGGAACTGCATGAGCTGTTGAAGTCCCATGGCGCGAAGCCGCGCGATGTGAAGGCCGTCGCCGTCAGCAAAGGCCCCGGCAGCTTTACCGGTTTGCGTGTCGGTCTCGTCTGTGCGAAGACGTTTGCCTACGCGACCGGTTGCCAGTTTGTCGCCGTCGACACATTTGAAGCCATCGCCGACAACTGCTCGATCCAGGTGCGAGACGTTTGGATCGTCGAGAACGCTCAGCGCGGAGACTTTTTTGTGGGGCGGTACGTGCGAGACGAAACCGATTCGTGGAGACCGACCGGTCCGATTCAAACGGTCGCCGCCGAGGAATGGCTTGCCGCAAGATCGGCCGACGAAACCATCACCGGGCCGGGACTGGCTTACGGTGATTTGCAGGCCGTTCGAGCCAGGCTGCTCACCGACGAAGCGGTTGCCAGGCCAAGGGCCAGCGTGATCGCTCGACTCGGCCAGCACAGGCTGCTCGCGTGCGACGCGGCCTCTCCTTCCGATGACTTTGATTTCTGGAAGGCCGTGCCGTTCTACATTCGCCCCAGCGCGGCCGAAGAAAAGCGCGCGAAGCAGGGCGAGACGTCCATCACGCCGAGTTCGTAAGGTGAGCGGCCGGTTTTGCAAATGACCCTGTTCGGACCGGGCCGTTCGTGTCGAAATCAAGAAGTGTTGATTTGTTGGGTCGCTCCCAGTTAGACTCTCTGGCGGTTCAAACTCACAGGTTTCCGACACTGAGGTCGGTTGCCCCCACCGTCATTGGGCCTCTCTGACAAAGAGGTCTCCCCCCCGTTGGAGGTTGCATTATGCTCACGATCCTCGGTCAGCGGCAGCGGTTTTGCGATCGGGTCTCACGACGAGACTTCCTTCGCATCGGCGGTTTGGCAATGGGCGGCTTGACGCTGCCGAAGCTGTTGCAAGCCGAACAGGCGGCCGGAGGGCGGGCGACGGGCAAGTCGATCATCAACATTTATCTGCCGGGCGGTCCGACTCACATGGACACGTTCGACATGAAGCCCAAGGCCGCGAAGGAGTTTCGTGGCGAGTTGATGCCGGTTGCGACCAGTGTCCCCGGCATGGAGATTTGCGAACTGATGCCAAAGCTGGCTCGCATGGGAGACAAGTTTTCGGTCATCCGTTCGATCACCGGTCTGCGGGAAGAACACGCTCCCCACCAAAGCGATTCCGGCTGGAGCGAATCGTCGCTGCGAACGATGGGCGGCCGGCCGGGCATTGGTTCGGTGATGTCGAAGTTGTGGGGACCGTCGCAGACGACGGCTCACGGAACCGCACCGACCTTCGTCGATCTGACCGGTTGGACCAAGCCCGGCTTCGTGGGACAGATCAATGCGGGCTTCCGACCCGATGGCGAAGGCCGTCAGAATCTGTCGCTCAACAATCAGGTCAATCTCAACCGACTGGACGATCGCAAAGGATTGCTCACCGGTCTGGATCGACTGCGGCGAGACATCGATTCGCACGGGATGCTGACTGCCGTTGACAGCTTCACCGAACGAGCGGTCGGGATCGTGACGTCGGGTGAGCTGGCGAAGTCGCTCGATCTGCGAAATGAAGACCCGCGCCTGCTGGCTCGCTACGGAGTTGGCAACGACCAGGGCTTCGGCAACGAACGGTTTATTCTGGCGCGACGTCTGATTCAGGCGGGCGTTCGCTGCGTCTCGCTGTCAGTTGGTGGCTGGGACACTCACGGCGACAACTTCAATCACATGCGCCGCCAGTTGCCGCCGCTGGATCAGGCGATGACCGGGTTGATTGAAGACCTCGACGCTCACGGTCTGCTCGACCAGACGATCATCATGATGTCGGGCGAATTCGGGCGAACGCCGCGCGTCAACGGAGGGGCCGGTCGCGATCACTGGGCACGCGCCTCGTTCTTCTTCCTCGCGGGAGGCGGCATGCGTCACGGTCAGATGATCGGCGCGACGAACCGCAACGGCGAAGAACCGATCGAGCGACCGGTTCATCTTCAGAACGTCTTCCACACGGTCTACCATCAGCTTGGTATCGACGCGAACTTTGCGACGCTCACCGATCCGAACGGTCGGCCGCAGTATCTGGTCGATGACCGCAAGCTCATCACCGAGTTGATCTGATTCGATTTTGCGTCCCGTTCATAACTGATTTCCTAACAACACCCCGGCTGCCTCACGGCAGCCGGGGTGTTGTTCTTGAAGGATTGAAGAATTCCGGCGCGGCTCGATTTCGGTGAAGGCTCGTGTCTTCTAACATCTCGCCTCACAAGCCATGACACCGAGGAGTCTGTGATGCGTCGAGAATTGTTGGCCGAGGGGTTGGGCACGTTGTTCCTGGTGTTTGCCGGTTGTGGAGCCATCGCGGTCGATGAGGTCCGCAGCGGCGCGGTGACTCACGTCGGGATCTCGCTCGTGTTCGGGCTGATCGTGCTGGCGATGGTCTACACGTTGGGAGACGTCTCCGGCGCACACATCAATCCGGCGGTCACACTGGGATTCTGGTCGGTCGGACGATTCCCGGCTCATCGGGTTCCGGGCTACCTCGCCGCGCAAGTGGCCGGCGCATTTGTGGCCGCGGTGTTGTTGAAGTTTCTCTTCCCCGAATCAACCTCGCTCGGCGCGACCCATGCTTCGGGGACGGCCCTGCAATCGTGTGTGCTGGAGGGAATCCTCACGTTCATGCTGATGTTCGTCGTGCTGGCGGTCTCGACGGGCGCGAAGGAAAAGGGGATCACGGCGGGGATCGTTGTGGGGGCGGTGATCGCCCTCGAAGCGCTGTTCGCCGGGCCGATCTGTGGTGCATCAATGAATCCCGCCCGTTCGCTCGCTCCCGCCGTGATGAGTGGTGCGGTGGGAGACCTTTGGATTTACTTCGTCGGTCCGATCGGCGGAGCGTTGCTCGCCGGAGTGGTCTTCGGATGCATGCAGGCCGGCGACGACGGTCAACAGCCTCAAGAAGTCGCATCGTAGTCCCGCCGCTCCGTCGGCGGGACATCCGGTCGGCGGAGCGACCGGACTACAGTAAGGTTCGCTGGAGAAAGCCGCGTCATGACCGAAGCCGTTCGACCGCGAGTCCTGTTCGTCTGCGTCGAGAACTCAAACCGCAGCCAGATGGCCGAGGCCTTTGCCCGGATTCACGGGGGCGACCGCGTGGAAGCGTGGAGCGCCGGCTCGCGGCCTTCGGGGCGAGTCAACCCGAAGGCGATCGAGGCGATGCGCGAACTCGGTTACGACCTGACCTCGCACACGTCGAAGTCTCTCGAAGAGATCGCGTCCGGCGAGTATGCCGCTGCCGTGACGATGGGCTGTGGCGACGCATGCCCCCATGTGGCGGCGAGGCTTCGCGAAGACTGGCAGATTCCCGATCCACGCGAGATGCCCCCCGAGCAGTTCCGCGACGTGCGCGACCTGATCGAACGCAAGGTCCGCGAACTGCTGGCCAAGTTGGCGTGACGTCTCACCACCAGCGTTCCGTCCTGAGGATCTCGAAGTCCGGCTTTTCCGAAAGCCGGACTTCCAGCGCGCGGTCACTCGGTCGTGGTGGGAACCCAGAACACGGCGTTGTCGCTGATCTTCGCGTCGTTGAATGCGTCCTGCAGAGCATTTTCGGCGGTCGGACGCGATGTCCCCTTGCGGTAGACTTTGACGCGAATGCCATCTGCGTCACCCGCCGCTGCCTTGGCGAGGGCGATCACCTCGGCGATCTCGACGGGTCGATCCCCGTCTGCCGAGCGAATGAAGTACGACCGGTCATCGATCACCACCCTGATGACTGGCGGCACGTTCTCCAGCGGTTTGGTGTCGTCCTCGACGGGCTTCGCTGCCGGATTGTCTGACGGCTCACCCTTGGTGCCGCCAGCCGGATCACCGATTCCCACGCCGGTGATGCTTCCGCCGCCGAAGCCGTTCCAGAAGTCGGGCAGATAGACTCCGGCGATGATCCCCGCGACGAGGGCCGCGCCGAGCACATTTCGCTTGCGAAACAACCAGCCTCGCGACTTGTCTTCCATCGTTGACCACCTTTCTCTTTCGCGAAGGGATCTCAAATTCCGGGGCGCGGCGCGGCGTCGGGACGATAACCGAGCACAGCATACTCGAAGCGGGCCGTGCTGTTGCTGTCGACCCGCATGCGTTCGGCCACCGTGGGGAGACCCTTGATGACCGCCAGCCGATGCGACAGCCGCGAGTCTCCGTAACTGACCAGAATCAGGACAACACTCTTCGTCTGCGGGAATGACTTATACAACTTGAACAGCTCGTCGGAGAACTGTTCGGGATTCTCGACCACTCCGGTCTGCAGCCGCTTCTGGTGCGGGCCGGCTGTCACCACGAGAGCCCCGTTTTCCTGAAGGTAGACCTCCCACACGTCGAATCGCTTTTTCATTTCGGCAAACGTGAGGAGATGATCGACGACCTGATCGCCGCGCGCGGTGGCGAGCGACTGAAACTCCTTCCGCAGCGCGGCGATCTCGGCGGGAGACAGCCCCGCCTCATCCTGACTGCGTCGTTGAGCGATCTTCTGAATCGTGGCTTCGGGGATGCGGAACAACTCGCCGAACAGACGGCCCAACTGCTCGACGCCAGAATGCTCCGCTTTGTCCGCCGCGCGCTGACGGTCCTCCCACTGCGAAAGTTGTTGCTGGAGGTTGGTCAACTGACGCTGCAGGGCTTCGAGGTCCGTGGCCGATGACTGGCGTTCGGCCTCGATCCGCTCGGTCTGTTTCTGCGCGACGGTCTGCACTTCGAGATACTGCGCGAACATCACGATCAGCAGCAGATCGAGCAGCGAGGCGAGTTGAAACGTCAGCTTGCGGGCGGGAGTCATGCGTCGCCTCCCGTGACGAGTGACAACTCGCGCTTGGCCCGGGCGATGGTCTCGCGCACATGCTCGCGGTTCTCACCCAGACGGCGGAACCGGGTCTCGACGATGCTGTTCAAAAACATCAGCACGATCGCGGCGAGCAGCCCCGCAAACGTCGCCCACACCGAATCGCCGAAGTTCCGCACGATGTCCGCGACCGTTTTCTGTGAGTCACCGTGCCCGGACTGCAACGCCGCACCGATGGCCAGGATCGTCCCCAGCACACCCGCCAACGGATAGGCTTCGATCATCGTACGGCAGACGGTATAGCAGGTCTCGAACGACTGCGATTGCAGGTAGCGCCGCTCCTCATCGAGGATTCGCAATCGCAATGTCAGCGCCTGCCGCTCGGTCTTCTTGGACGGATCGTCGAGGACATCTTTCACGTCGGCCAGAAAGGCGTCGATCTGATCGGACAGGCTGATGCTGCGATCGAGCAGACTGCGATGCTTGAGCTCCCGGGTAAAGGCATCGAAATCGTTGGCCATGCGACGCAGATCGCGCCGCGCCCAACCGATCATCCACAGAAAGGCGAAGAAATGCAGAATCGCCACGCCCGCGATGACCGGAGCGGACAACCCCGCCAGGCGGTTGAGCAGTTCGGCGGAGAGTTCTCGGAGATGGGGCGGCATGAAAGATCGTCTCGATGAGTGAACTGCATCCGGTGGGGCAGCGGTGGAGAAGGTGTTCTGGCGGGATTCTAGCTCACCCTTGAGGCCGCGTGGAGACAAGAGTACCGTCCGGCTCAACCTTTGAGCAGGAACTTTGCCGCATGTCCGTGCCTTCGTCTGATGCCGTCGACTGGATTCGCATTCGCGGCGCGCGGACTCACAACCTGCGCGGCATCGACGTCGATCTGCCGCTGGGAAAACTGACGGTCATCACCGGAGTGAGCGGCAGCGGCAAGAGTTCGCTCGCGTTTGACACGCTCTTCGCCGAGGGACGGCGTCGCTATTTGGCGACCGTCTCACCACAGACACGCGAGTTGTTGCAGCGGCTCGAACGGCCCGACGTTGACCTGATCGAGGGCCTGCCACCGACGCTCGGGATCGAGCAACGAACGCACGGACCGCGACGCCGCACAACGCTTGCGACGATCGCCGAGGTCTACGATTACCTGCGGCTGCTGTACGCGCGCATCGGTCGCCTGCACTGTCCGACGTGTCGCCAGCCGGTGTCGTCTCAATCGCGCGAGGCGATCGTCGAGCAGGCTCTGCGATTGGAGGACCGCCAGAAGGTGCTGATCCTGTCGCCGGTCGTTCACGGTCAAGCGGGTTCGCACGCGGAGGTCTTCGCGCGGATTGTACGAGACGGATTTGTCCGTGCCCGCGTCGACGGCGAACTCGTCGATGCGGCCACTCCGCCGCCGCTGGTCGCCACGAAACCGCACAGCATCGAAGTCGTCGTCGATCGACTCATCATCAAGGAGGGGATTCGCAGCCGTCTCGTAGAATCGATCGACCTCGCGCTGGAACTCGGTCAGGGGCAGTGCGTGCTGAGTCACGAAGCCGACGGTGGCTGGCACGACCGGCTCTACAGCAGCCGGCTCGCGTGCGCGACGTGCGGTGTGAGTTTCCCGACTCTCGAACCGAGCGACTTCAGTTTCAACAGCGCTCGCGGCGCGTGTGCCGCCTGTCACGGCCTGGGCGTCAGCCCCGCTGTGCCTTTCCGAGCGGAGGGCGTCAGCCCTCCGGTTCCTCGATCCAATCGTGAGACGTCAATAACAGAACACTCCAATCCCGCAACGACGTGTCCGGCATGTTCAGGCCGACGCCTCGCCCCGCTGCCTCAATCGGTGCTGATCGCTGGACGATCCATTTCCGACGTCGTGGCGCTGCGTGCGGACGAAGCGTGGCACTGCATCGACGGTTGGTCACAGATGTTCGACGCCGAGTCAGGCAACGTCGAGGGCGAACAACTTGCCGCGCGGCATATCCTGCCCGAAGTCGCTTCGCGTCTGCGATTCCTTGTCGACGTGGGACTCGAATACCTGACGCTCGACCGTGCGGGGGATTCGCTCTCGGCGGGCGAGTTCCAACGGGCGAGATTGGCCGCGAGTTTGGGGGGCCAGTTGACCGGAGCCTGCTACGTCATCGATGAGCCGACCGCCGGATTGCATTCGCGCGACACGAATCGCCTGCTGCGGACGCTGTTCGGCCTGCGGGAGCAGGGCAACACGGTCGTCGTCGTCGAGCATGACCTCGATGTTGTGCAACAGGCAGACTACGTGATCGACATCGGACCGGGTGCCGGCCTGCACGGCGGACAACTTCTGGCGGAAGGGTCTCCGCGCGACATCGCACTCCGCGAAACATCCGTCACCGGTCGGGAACTGCGTCGTCGCGCGACGGGCTTACCGAACGAGGATTCGCCATTTCTGCCTCAGGCTTGGCTGACGCTCTGCGGTGCGACACTGCACAACCTGCAAGACGTGACGCTGCGCGTGCCGCTCGGCGGACTGGTCTGCATCACGGGTGTCAGTGGCTCGGGCAAGACGTCGCTCGTGATGCAGACGCTGGTCCCGGCGATCCGTCGTCAATTGGGTGAGACCGGCGCGGCAGGCGGTCCGTTTCAGGAGTTGCTCGGCGTCGAGCACATCACGCGACTGACGCGAGTCGATCAGATGCCGCTTGGTCGGTCGGGGCGTTCCACTCCCGCGACTTATTCGGGTGTGTGGGACGAGGTGCGGCAGGTCTTCGCCAAGACGAAAGAGGCACGGCTGCGCGGCTTCACCGCGCGACGGTTCAGTCCGCAAAGTCTCGATGGTCGTTGCTCGCGCTGCGCCGGTCGAGGGGCACTCGCGCTGGGCCAGAAGAGTTTGTTTGAGTGGTCCACCCGCTGCCCCGAATGCAACGGAAGCCGCTTCAACAGGCAGACGCTGGCGGTGAGATACCGCGGACTCTCCGTGGCTGATGTGCTCGACATGAGCTTTGAAGCCGCCGCCGACTTCTTCGCGAACCTGCCTCGACTGGCGAGGCCGCTGGCGCTGTTCCGCGATCTCGGGCTGGGCTATTTGAAGCTGGGCCAACCGGCGACAACGCTCTCCGGTGGCGAGGCGCAGCGCGTGAAGCTCGCCACGGAACTGGTCACATCGCACGAGACAACCGCCACACTGTTTGTCCTCGATGAACCGACGTCCGGACTCCACTCGGCCGATGTGGCACAGTTGCTCGACGTGTTGAGGCGTCTCGTGCTGGCGGGGCACTCGGTGCTGGTTGTCGAGCACAACCTCGAACTGATCGCTGCCGCGGACTGGCTGATTGACATCGGTCCCGACGCGGGTGAAATCGGTGGACGGATCGTCGCGGAGGGCTCGCCGTCCTCGGTTGCGAAGTTGGAAACGAGCCACACCGGCCACGCTTTGCGGGCAACCTTCCAGTTGGAATCGCCTGAAAACAAAGCAGCCCGGTCGAGCAAGCGACCGGGCTGATGCATCAGTCTCAAATTGTCGCTGTCATCAAGCGGTGGCCGCCGCCGCCGCGGCCTGATGATCCCACGTGAACAGCTTGGATTCAAAATCGGAGATCATGAGGAAGCCCTTCTTGCCACCCGGCACCAACGCGACGCCCGTTTCGGCCAGCTTCTTGGCCAGAGGCGAATCTTCGATGATCAGGCCGTCATCGGGAACCGTTCGCCACCACTGTAAGTGAGGCCAATCTCGCTGCACGTTGGCCAGCACCGTCTGGAGCGTGCGACCGCCGACTCCCGGCTTGAAACCTGCTCGCGTCGCCACTTCGGTGTAGGTGCCAAACTTGTCGACCCGTTTCAGTTCCCACACCACTTCTGCAACATTCTCAGCACGAACGGATGCCACTCTGGTCTCCTTCCTGTTCGCCTCGCGCGGCAACGACGGCTCGATCGGCGATGATTCACCAATCAAGTTCGTCCCCGAGCGCTCGGCACGTTTGGAAAATAACAGGCGGCAAACAACTGATGCTTCTGACTCAGTTTTCGCCGCCATACAGTTCTGTTGAAGTTGCGTGTAGGCTACTCGAATCGACAGGCCGGAACAACCCTTGGGAGCGAGGCGCAACCCGTCTGCTCGCGGTCAATGTCGATGCGATGAACCATCAGAGAAGAGAAAATTCAACCGACGAAAAGGACCAACGAGTGAGGCCCGAGGACGACTGCAGCAGCCACGATCACGGTCATGATCATGGCCACGACTACCGAGACGGTGACTATGAATTTGGCGCGGACGCCGTGTATCGCGCGCACGGGGTTCAATTTCGTCATCCCGGCGACTGGACGGTCACGGAGGATGTCGGTCCGGACGAGACCACGATTTCGGTGCAAAGCTCTGGAACGTCGTATTGGTCGCTGACCCTGATCGATGACGCTCCCGATCCAATCGACGTTATTGAGACGGTTCTCGGCGTGTATCGGGACGAATACACGGATGTCGACGAGTACACCGTGACGCCCATGATTCAAGCCCCGGCCGCGGCGAGAGACATCGACTTCGTCTGTCTCGATCTGGTGAACTCGGCGTCGATGATGGCCTTTCGCACGAATCGGCGCACCGTGCTGGTGGTGTCTCAGGGGACCGACCACGAGTTGAAAACGACCCGCTCCGTGATGGAGTCGATGACGCAGAGTCTGTCCTGCGAGGAAGGACTGCCCATTGCCGAATAGGACTCCTCCCAACACGCGCGATGAAATACCGATGCCCTCATCCAGCAAGTCCGCTGATTTGGTGCCACCCATCGCGCCGGGAACTCCTCCCGATGCCGAGCGACTCGGTCCGGCGTTTCGCGAGTTGTGCGACGTCGTCGCGCGGTTGAGGTCGCCGACAGGCTGTCCGTGGGATCGCGAACAGACGCTGGCGACCATCAAGCCCTTCACGCTGGAAGAAACCTATGAATTGCTCGAGGCGATTGACTCGGGCGATGACGCGGCGATCGTCGAAGAATTGGGGGATGTGCTGCTGCAGGTGGTCCTCGACAGTCAGATTGCGGCCGACGAAGGTCGCTTCGATCTGACAGATGTCGTCGCGGGATTGACGCGGAAGATGATCGAGCGGCATCCGCACGTCTTCGGCGACACGATGGCCGCGACATCAGCCGACGTCTCCCACAACTGGGACCGCATCAAACAACAGGAGAAGCAGCGCGAGTCGATCTTCGAGGGGCTGCCGCCCGCGCTGCCGGCCCTCGCCCGCGCGGCACGAATCTCCGGCAAGGCGGCCCGTGTCGGCTACGATTTTCCCGCGCGTGACATGTTGTTCGACAAGTTGCGTGAGGAAATGAGCGAACTCGCCAACGAACTGTTTCCCGATGGGCAGACTCCGACACGCGCGGCCACAGTCGATGCGCAGGTCGAGCCCGATCCGCCGGCGTTTGACACGGAGCGGCAGCAGCGGATCGAAGGCGAACTGGGCGATGTCCTGTTCGTGCTGGCCAACATCGCGCGGCGCTGGCACATCAATCCGGAAGAGGCTCTGCGCGCCAGCAACGCCAAGTTTCAGCGGCGTGTCCAGTACATCGAGCGCCGGTTGAAAGAGCAGAACCGGTCGCTGCGTGACAGCTCGCTGAGCGAACTCGAAGCCTTGTACCAGGAAGGCAAGCGCGGCGAACGCGCGACGTAACGCGACGTTCCGAGCAACCGCGCCCGCCTTCCCCCCCCTTCTCAATTTGAAACGTGCCGTCAGAATGAGCCAGCAACCCGTCAATTCTGCCGACGACTCAACAATGGCGACACGTCCCAAAGACAGAGTGGTGTCGGGCCGGGTGATCGTCGTGGCGATGTTTCTGCTGGGACTGGTGCTGGCATCGCTGCTGTTCGTCTACTTCGAGTTCAACACACGGCCCTTCCGTCCGCTGCGTGACGCGATTGGTCGCGAGTTCAAGCGGTCGCGACCGAACGTCGAAGGGGGACGCCTCAAGGGACGCGGGGCCATGACACTGCGGATCACCATGAGCGTTCCGTTCGATCCGTTTCAGGACGACTCGAAATCGAAGGACATGCTGGCACGAGTGCTCGTTCTCTCGCGACAGCATCAGGATTTGACCCGCTACGAGAAGTACGAAGTCAACCTGATCCACTTCGTCCCCGAGAAGACGGCGATCACGAAGAGTTTCGTGTGGTCCGGGGCCGACGCTGCGAAAGACGATCTCGTCCCGTAGTTGCCGCGCGTGACAGGCTGCCTGGTCCGCATCGGAGGATTTGATTCAACCGATTCGCGCAGGACATCCGATACACCGGGTGCAGACCGCACGGAAGTTTTGGTCTGCCAAAGGCTTCGACGCCACCCAGCCCCGCACGGTCTACCCAGCCGGAAAAGTCGAGAACGACTTTGCGGGCTGCGGCAACCCTGCGGGATCAACAGTTCGAGTACTGGCTCCTCGCCCGTCATCGAACCTCGTGGCGGTCGGGGAATTCGGAAAACTCTGAGGAAGAGGATGCCTCATCATGCGGTTGAAAAAGATCTCGCTCGGTTTGGCCGTCGTGGCCTCGCTCCTGGGCTGGCAGATGCCCTCGGAAGCTCAAGTCGTTCCCGGTTCGGGACAGCAGATCATCGAGGTCGGAGATGACTTCGAGGATCTCAACTGGACCTACACGCTCAATCTTCCCAAGGCGAGCTCGAACATCGACAAGGTCGATCGTCAGCCGGCGGGCTTCGCCAGCAACGGCATGTGGTTCGAGAGTCTGTACCGCGGGACGCCCGACTTCGTGAAGCGAGTCGAGACTCCCGAAGGTGGGATTCCGGGCAGCAAGGGTGCCCTGGCGATGCAGACGTTGTACTCGGGCATCCCCGGCCAGCTCTCGAACAAGTTTCAGCAGGACGATCTGATCGCCAACGTGCAACAGAAAATCGGCTACATGCTTCCCGCATCGTGGACTCCGAGCTACGTCGTCCGAATCTATGTGCCACCCTTTGAAGAGTGGGAGAAGCGAGTCGGCAGTTCGTTCGGCTTCCGCGCCGACTGCCAGACGATCATCAACAAGCCCAGCAAGGTGGGGAAGTTCTTCCGCACGGGTGGCACCACCAAGGAGATGGAACAGTACTGGCCGGGCTTCTTTTTCCAGTACAACGCCAAGACCCATCCTCAACATCCCGACAAGAACACGGCCACGATTCTGATTCGGTCGGGTGAACGAGGCGAAGACATTCCCGGCCCCGCCATCCTGCACGAAGGCTGGTGGACGCTTGGCATGACGATCACACCGGACGGTCGGGTTCACTACTACGGCCACGAGGGAGTCGCCAAGCTGACGGCCAAGGATCACCTCTACTCGAACTTCCCGTACGGCTACAAATGTCTGCAAACGAGCACGTATTTCTTCAACGTCGTCAACCAGGACGACGGACGCACGTGGTCGACGCGGTGGATCATTGATGACCCCAAGGTCTACGTCGCGACGGGATCGTACACGCCGCGACAGGTGCCTCAGACGGCGCAGGTTCCCGCTCAACCGGTCTCGCAGGCGAAGCCGGTTCAACCGGCCGCGCCCAGCACCGCGCCTGCGGCAACAGCACCGGTGCCGGCTGCAACTCCGACCGCTCCCGCGGCAGTTCCATCCGCCGCACCATCGGCTCCGGCGACAACTCCACCGTTGCAGGCCGCGCCTCAGACCGTGACGCCGATGCCGGCTGCAACACCTGCCTTGCAGGGCACGCCGACACCTCCCGTCTCATTGAAGTCGAAGACGAATCAGGAACAGCTCAAGGCGCTGCTGGCACAGCCCGTGTTGCTGAAGCCGCCCTCCGGAGGAAATGCTTCGTTGCCTCCGCTGCTCAAGCTGCCGATGCCAGTCACCCCGGCCACATCGGCCAGCCTCGACGCCCCCGAACCGGCACCGGCCCTGCTTCCCGAATTGTCCGCCACGCCGACCCCGGCGATTTCGCAACCCGCTCCCGCACCGAGGACACTGCCGGTGGATGCCTCCACGCCACTGATCCCTGAGGCTCCCGCCGTCCCTCCGGTCCCTTCGACCCCGGAAGGTTGATGAGCCTGATCGGACAAAACTTCAGCCCGGTCGAGACCTCTCGCCCGGGCTGTGGCATTCGTGTCCGAATCATTCACGGCCACGCACCAACCCGCGGCGTCAGCGAGGGCGAACAGTGACGACGCCCTCGCTGACGCCGCGGGTTGGTTGTGCGGCACTCTGTTCGTTCTCTCCCCGAGGAGCCGCGAATGATCGGGGCAACAGGTGGACCGGCTTAGACAGACTCGACGCACCAGCGGCGGAGCATTCGCTCGTAGACGTCGGTCCCCATCGCGAGTTGGTCGAGCGAAATCCATTCGTCATCGGTGTGAGCCTGCTGAATGCTGCCCGGCCCGAGAACGATGATCTGCTTGAGTTCCGTAAAGCAGACGCCGTCCGTGCCATAGGCGACCGTGCGGGCCTTGTCGCGACCGGCGATGCGCAGCGTCTCGTGCGCGAAATCTGATGTCGGATCGCCGTACAGCGGCAAGCCGCGGCATTCGCATGTGAAATCGAGCCCGCAGCGTTGGGCAGCCGCCTCCGCCCGCTTGACCAGCGCGTCAGCGTCCTGTCCCGGCATCGGGCGGAAGTAGACGGAGCAGACGCTTTGCGGTGCCGTGATGTTGACCGCGCGGTTGTGATCGTTGACGCCGATGTTCCAACTGATCCACGGCGGGTCGAATTCATCGTTGAGCCACGCGGGGTCGGCCAGCGTCTCGTCGTGAATCGCCTTCATCTCGGCGAGGAACGGGATCATGGCGAGGTTCGCATTCACGCCGTCACGAGTGCTCGAATGAGCGGCCCGTCCGTGTGCGACCGCGCGAAAGCCGTAGATCCCCTTGTGAGCGTAGACGACTTCCAGTTCCGTCGGCTCCCCGATGATCGTGCGGCTTTGACTCGCGACCATCTCGCGGTAAAAGACCGAAGTTTCGGCAACCCGTTTCGCTCCGTGAAACCCGACCTCTTCGTCGGCCGTGCAGACCACGTAGATCGGTGCGCGAAGCTCGTTGTCCTTGATCCGGCTGACCGCCGCCAGCATCGCCGCAATCGATCCCTTCATGTCGCAACTGCCTCGCCCGTAGAGCCTGTTGTCGCGCAAGGTTGGCTCGAATGGTCCGTGCCCGGCGACCGACCACGTGTCGGCAGGAACGACGTCGGTGTGCGAGAAGTACGCCACGCCCCCCTGCCCCGGTCCCTTGCGTCCGATCACGTTGACCTTGGCCACCCCGAATGGATCGAGGAACTCCTGACGCTCAATCTGAAAGCCCAACGAACGGAGATGACTCTCGACAACATCGCTCACGGCGGCGTTTGAGATCGCACTGACTGATGGCACGGCAACGAGCGAGCGGGCGTATTCGAGGGCGTCTGTCACGGAGTTGTCTCTCCCAGTGATTTGGTTTTCTGAGCGGGGCGGCGTCAGCCCCCGGTTTTTCGCGCGGCGGGGCGAAGTATAGCCCCTGTTCGCTCCGTGAGATAACGAACTCCGGTCGGCTGTCGTTCATTGCGCGAGGCCATTACGATTCGGACATGGCTGCGAAACCGACTCGAACCGCGTCGTCCACTTCTTCGCCGGCGCGGCTGCTCGGCGCGACGGGCGCGGTCGTCCTCGGAGTGCTGCTGGCATCGAGTGGCCTGCAAACGTGGCTCTCGTCGCGCAGCCTGTCGGCCAACTTCATCAGCCCGCCGACCTGGCAACGGCTGGTTCGTGTGCCGCCGGGAGTAGCGGGCCACATCGAGACCGGCGATGTCCCGTTCGGTTCGATCGCGCTGATGTTGGGAGCGGCCTCACTGGTGACGTGGCTGCTCGGCGCGGCGTGGATCGCGAGACGAACTCGCTCGAAATTCGGCGCATCGCTCGCGACGTGGGGTCTGTGGGGTTGGGGTTGGTGGTGCGCGATCGACCTGTGGGAGTGGACGTGGATCGCGGCCGGAACTGTTGGTTGGACGAGTCTCTCCAACCTGCTGGTTGCGACACCGCAATTCTGGTTGGCGTTCTGTTTTAGTGGTTGGCTGACTCCGCTGCTGTGTCTGGGGGCGAAGGTGGGGGAAGGGGCGTGGGTCGATG
>JBBPIS010000165.1:0-16186 GCA_038040225.1 Planctomycetota bacterium | reverse complement strand
AAGGAACACCCGTCTTCGGCTGAATCGGCCGTCGGCCTGGACTCGGGACAACAGAGTGGGCGCGAGGTGACGACAGGTGAAAGTGAGTTCGGCTGCAGGATGGAATTGCAGCCTCTTCGCGTGCCGTTTTCATTGAACGAGACGTGTCTCCGCGTCAAGACGGATACCACCACAGGCAAGAGCGCTGGGGACAGTCTTCGGCACCTCTCCGGTCAATGTGGCACAGTTCGCTCTGACGGTGCGACAGCGGTGGGGAGTTTTCAATTCGCAATGAGCGTCAGCGCTTTGCTTCGCCGGTGCCCAAGACGGCTGGCAGCGGCTTGCCCGAGATCATTTTTGCCTCCACTGCGGGTGCCGGCGGGATTTCGGTGCCCGGTGGAATGTTGACCACCGTGCAGGCCGCCTCACACTGTTGGCACAGGTCTTCGACAACCCATTTGTAGCTCGGCACCGTCGTCGTGACGGTCCGTTTCATCAGCTTCTTTTTCGTGTAAACCGTCGCACAGCCTCCGGGAATCCATTCCCTCCACACCAGTTTTTTGGGCTGGACGCACGGAGCTTTGGGATCGCACCCTTCGTCACACACCATCTCACAGTGCTTGCAGCCCGGCCTGCTCGGACCCGGAATGCAAAAGTCCTCGTCCTTGCAGCCCCAGCAGGTCGTGGTGATCTTCTTCTCTTCGCAAACGAGTCGGCAAACTTTCTGACAGGCGTGCTGACATCCACAGTGCGTACAGCAGCCTTCGCCGGCGCGGACCCGATTCGTAATGCTGATGGCGACGACCAGTGTGAGCACAGCGCCCAGCACGATTCGTCCGGAAGAAATTCGCATCGCTGTCTTGTCGAACAACATCACGGTCTCCTCGATTCCAATGTCGCAGCGCGGCTTAAGCAGCCGGCCCGTGTCGGTTTACCAGTTGAAGTCAAAGCGTGTGGCAATCAGGTCGGACTCCGTCGATCCGAACGTGGTTCCCGCACTGGTGACGGGATGAATCCAATCGAACATGACTCGAACGCGATCGCTCCAGTACCAGTTGAAGCCGACCGTCAGATCGTTGTACTGGCCGGCGCTGATGTTGCTGAGATCCAGGTAAGACCAACGGGTCTTCGCCTCCCATGCACCGAGACTGACGCTTCCCGGGATCGCAAACACGTTGTTGTACGGAGCGTTTCGGCCGAACTGCGCCCCGTGCTGGCCGAATCGTTCGTAGATGCGGTTCTCTCCCGTGAGGAAATAGCTGCCGTGGACATAGGCTCCGTAGACATTGACGGAGTCACCGGCCAGTCGATTGACGTTCGAGACGAATGCCTCGCTCTGCACGGTGAACGAACCCCACACGGTCGCGAACTCAACGTTGCCGGTCGTGTAGGAGTCGGCGAGGACAGTTCCGCTGATGAGGCGCGGCCCTTCGTGGACCTGTGGACGTGCGCGAAAGGTGACGCTGTTGTTCTGGTCCTTGGTGTAGAGCACGCCCGCACCCGTGTGAACGAGGTAGCGACCGTTGGACAACTCGTCGTAGTACGGCAACCAGGTGACGCGCCCGCTGAGTCGCAGGCCCTGGTTGTCGTCGATTCGCTCCTTGAGTGAATCGGTGATGCTGTCGAAGAACGCACCGCCCGCCCAGGTCAGCTTTTGCGAGGCGTTCGTGTTGTAGAAGGCCACGCCGACTTCACGATCCGCCGCGAAGATCCCCTGAGTAGGAATGGATCGCTCCATGAAGATGTTGTTCGTGTCGTTGGTGACCTGTTCGAGGCTGAAGGGGACGAAGAAGTTTCCAATGCGCAGGCGTCCCAGCCACGGGATTTCATTGATCGTGAAATACGCGTCCTTGACATCCGGCGAGGTCACGGTGCCTGCCGGAAGGGTCTCGCCAACGGTCTCCGGTTCGAGGGTCATCTGAAGACGAAAGTCATAGACGCCGTATCCGGTGCCGTCGGCGACGAGGCGCAAGCGGCGGAACTCAAAGTAGTCTTTCGGGCCGGGTGCGGCGGCCGGACCGGTGATGAGCGGATCGGCGTGAGCCCAGTTGACGTAGTCCAACTGCACATGGCCACCGAGTTTCACCGTCCACTTCTCACCGGAAACGTCGGTCCAGACATCGTCCGTCTTTTTCGCAGCCGCCGCCTTCGCATCGGCCTCTTTGCGCTTCTTCAAGTCCTTCTCGACCTCGGCGAGCCGCTGCGAGAGTTGTTTGACCAGATCGACTCCGCCCTCCTCCTCCTCATCGTCATCGACTCCGTTTTCATCGAGCAGACTCGCTTGTGAAACGGGATCGAACCGTTTCCGTCGCGCGGCGGCCTCGTCTTGCTGTTTGAGTTGAGCCTCAACCTCGGTGACTCGCTGCTGCAACTGCTCAAACGGATCGTCAGACGCGCTGAGCATGCCTGCCAGAGGAATCAACCCCATCCAGAGAGCGCAACAGGATCGAACGAGACTTCGTCCCACAGTGCGTCGAATAATGTTCGTTCGAGACAGCATCGCGCCCTCCCTGGCGTCGCACTGATCACGTCCTGTGTCTGGCCAAGAGATTCGTGCCAACACATCATGCGTCGGCACCAATCCAAGTGACCGTCAGCATCCATGCCGCGGTGCGGGTCCGGCAACTGCGACATGGATCGCGTGACGGCATTCCCTCATGGCCGACCTTACAATCGACGTTCGTTCGCTCATCAATTCAGTCGCTCATCGAAGAGTCTCGAAAAAAAAAACGACTAACTTGGTCGTATTAGGCTCACAGGCTCACTCGCTTGCCCGGTTGGCCTGACCGGAAAACTCCATCAGGAGGCGTGACAAGGCAATCAACAAGGCTCTGCCATTTGCCATTGGTCGCTCGGCGTTTGAGAGAGCCACCCCGCGTGCGATGTGACATCATCCGCAACCACCGGCATTGGATCGGGTGGCAGGTGAAGCGTCGCGGATCCCGAATCCGACGGAAAGTCGTCAGGTCGTTGTCGGGTTCAAGCCGTGACAAACGTCTCGCGTCGAGAGCAGAACCCGGCGATGCGAAGATGCGAAGTCGAGTTTGGGAGGCGGCTTGGCATCTCAGGAAAATGGGCGTTATAGTGCCCGCCTCTTTCCGAGTTGTTGAAATCCTCCCTCGTTTCAAGCTGAGCAAGGTGCATCATGAGCGACAGCATTCACGACGAGTCCGAAGGCGTTGGCTCGTCCTTCCAGATGGGGGCGCTGGCCGATCCCAACGTGCTCAAGGTTTACCAGACGGGGGAATTGACCGTGGTCGGCTTCGGCGGCAAGGACGTTCCCGACGAAGTCTGCATTGCGGCGTATCGCCAGCAACTGTTCGACATGATCGCCCAATACGGCACCAAAGTGCTGGCATTCGATCTGAGCGGAGTGCAACTCGTGCCGAGCGGGATGCTGGGCGTCCTCACTTCGCTTCGTCAGCGTGTCGAGCGGTTGGAGATCTACAACCCTTCGCCCGACGTGCGGGAAGTCTTGCGCATGACGAGACTCGAACGGCTGTTCGACATCAAAGAAGTTCAACTCTGACGATTGTTCGAGCCAAGATTGTTCGAGGTCCACTCGTACTGCTGTCTCTCAATCCTTCCCCCTTGCGAGGGCCGGATGCCACGACTATGGTAGCCCCCCGCCGTTCGATTTTGAGGCGACGATCACACGGAGTCTCTGCCGCCGGATGGCCGCAATGGGTTGTCTGGCTGAGGGTTGGCTGTCAAGCCTGCCCACGACTGGTTGATGGTTTCGAGCGGGCACTTGTTTTGCGGGCAACCGATGGACCCATCGTCCGTTGAGTTGGCTTTTTCCTTGCTGATAAATGAGCCTTGGCGCGATGTCCTTTACCAGCCTGCAGAACTTTCAGGATTTTCTGATCACCCAGAAACTGGTTGATCCGCCGCAATTGCAGGATTGCGTGTCTCGCATCCAGAGCAGGGGGCCGAGCATTGAGGCCCTGATCGGCGAACTGGAACAACGGCACTACCTCACCCCGTACCAGGCCTCCAAGCTGAAGAAGAAGGAGACGGACGGACTGCGACTCGGTCCGTACAAGGTTCTCTACCGCAACGCCTCCGGCAGCTTTGCCCGCGTCTTTCGCGGCTGCACGGTCGACGACGGCAAGATGGTGGGGATCAAGGTGCTGCGGCAGCGCTGGGCCGAAGACCCGCGCACCGTGAACCTGTTCCGACGCGAAGGGGAGCTTGGCAAGCGACTCAAGCACAAGAACGTCGTTCCGATCTACGAAGTGGGGAGCGACGGCAATCAGCATTACCTGTCGATGGAGTTCGTCGAGGGAGGCAACTTCCGCGAGTTGCTGAAGAGCCGCCGCAAGTTCTCTGTCGCGGAAGCCTCGAAGTACGTGTTGGACATGGCCGAGGGACTCGAATACGCACTGAAGCTCGGGCTCACGCATCGCGATCTCAAGCTGACCAACGTGCTGCTTAGCGCGCAGGGCGTGGCCAAACTGGTCGACTTTGGGCTGGCCGGACAGGACGCCAGTCTCTCGACGATGGAGGAGGAGGTCGATCGCGCCGTCGAGTATGCCACGTTGGAACGAAGCACCAACGCGCCGGACAATGATCCGCGCAGCGACCTCTACTTCCTCGGAGCGATCTTCTACGAGTTGCTGACGGGTGTGGCACCCTATCCCCCGTCGAAGAGCCGTGAGGATCGCAAGCAACCCAGCCGCTATCGCAACATCCGCCCGATTCGCCAGGTCGATCCGAGTGTCCCACCCGCTGTGATGGCGATCGTCGAACAGTTGATGCAGATCAACCCGAACGAACGGTATCAGTCCCCCACCGAAGTGATTCGGGACTTGCAGACGATTGTCGTCGCTCGAACTGAACCGGTTGCCAATCAGACCGAGCCGACCGACGCCCCTGCACCGGAATTGGATGAGACATTGCCGGCGTCGAATGGTGCGAAGTCGACGTTGCCGACGGTGCTCTGCGTCGAGAACCGCCCGAAGCAGCAGGACTCGCTGCGGGAGTACTTCTCCAAGCACGGCTATCGAGTTCTGTTGCTCCGCGATGTGCTGCGCGCCATCAGCCGCATCGAAGTCGATCCGCCACAGGGGCTGATCCTGATGGCCGACTCACTGGGTGAGGGAGACGAAGCCTCGAAGGCCTACGAAAAGGTCGCGACCTGCTGCCGCAAGGCCGGGACGCCGGTGGTCCTGGTTCTGTCGAAAAAGCACAAGGAAATGAAGGACCGATTCGCGAATACCTCGTCCACCCGCGTGCTGACGGAAAAGCACGTCACGCTGCGCACGATTCGGACATCGCTCGAAGAACTGCGTTCGAATGCGAAGTGACAGTCTGCGAGTGTCGACTGCGAGGGCCTGCCGATGACTTCTGGTTCGCCACCGCCGCTCGTGCTGACTCGCATGCAGGTGCGTGAGGTCGATCGGCGAGCCATCGACGACTATGGGCTTCCCGGTTTGGTCCTGATGGAGAACGCCGGTCGCAACGCGGCGAATCTGCTTCGAGAACTCGGCATCCACGGACCGGTCGTCCTCTGCTGCGGCAAGGGAAACAACGCGGGAGACGGCTTCGTGATCGCGCGGCATCTGGAGAACAGCGGCTTCGACGTGCGCGTCCTGCTCTCGACGCCAGCGAGCTCATTCACCGGAGACGCCGCCACAAACTTCGTAGTCCTGCGACGAGCCGGTACGCCGATCGTGGAGGCACCCGCCAACATCGCGATCACCTGGCACGACGAACTGGCGCGAGCCGACTGGATCGTCGATGCCCTGCTCGGGACGGGGACACAAGGGACCGTGCGAGAACCGTTCGCGAGCGCGATTGCGGCCATCAATGCCGCGCACCGCAAAGTCCTCGCGGTGGACTTGCCCTCCGGTTTGGACTGCGACTCCGGCGCGGTGCTCGGCAATTGCGTGCGTGCCCGGCACACGGCAACGTTCGTGGCGCGGAAGCCGGGGTTCGAGGTGAACGGCGCGTCGGAGTTCACCGGCGAGGTTCACGTGCTCGACATCGGTGTGCCCCGCGCCCTGCTGAGGGAACTCAGCGAATCTTCAGCGGCGTCTTCTGGCCCTTCGGAATGAGCGACGTGTACCTGCGGTCCTTGGTTCGACGTTGCCATTCGGCTTTGGCCGCGGCCAGGTGCTCGGGTTGCTCGAACAAGTCGAGGGCACTCGTCGACATGACCTGAGCCGCGTAAATCACGCCCTTCTCACCGATGCTCGAACCAATCGCCGCGACGTTCTGCCAACTGTGGCCCGGACTGCCGGACGCGAAGCAGGTTGAGCGAAATCCGCACGTCGGGACGAACCAACTGATATCGCCCACGTCGGTCGAACCTTTTCCGCCTTCCGCCACGCCGGCCAGCGGATGGATGGTCTCATCGAGCGCCGTGGCGAAGGTCTTGCCGAACTGTTGCACGAGCGGCTCTTGCAGCCGGCGCGCGAACGCCTGTTCGTCGGCCGTGAACTTGGGGGGCGGCAGCCGCTTCAAGTTGCGATGGATCAGTTCGGCGAGCGGCGTGTTCTGGAGCAGTTCGTGACAATCGGTGTCGATGGCGACGCTGAGCCTGGTCCGCGTCATCAGGGCTGCGCCGCGAGCAATGTCGTTGAGCCACGCGAAGGCGGCCTCGACATCCTTGTGCTCGTCCGACCGCACGTAATACCAGACGGTCGCGTTGGCCGGGACCACGTTCGGCGCGCCCCCCCCATCGGTGATGACGTAGTGAACGCGAGCGTCCTCCTTCAGATGCTCGCGCATGTAGTTGGCTCCGACATTCATCAACTCCACCGCGTCGAGGGCACTTCGCCCCTGATCGGGACTCCCCGACGCATGAGCCGCCACGCCTTGAAACGTGAACTTCGCCGAGACCAGTGCCTTTGTGCCGCCGTCCCAAACGTTGTTCTTGGAGGCGGGATGCCAGTGCAGACAAACATCCAGCCCCTCGAAGGCCCCATCGAGCAGCAGGTAGACCTTGCCGATTGTGGTCTCCTCCGCCGGAGTGCCGTACAACCTCAGCGTGCCTGGAATCTGGTGCCGCTCCATCGCGGCCTTCACGGCGAGAGCCGCTCCGAGGGAACCGGTTCCCAAACCGCAGTGCCCGCAGCCGTGCCCCGGCTTCCCCTCTTCGACCGGTTCCCGCGTGGGTGAGACTTTCTGCGAGAGTTCCGGCAGCGCATCGAACTCCGCGAGAATGCCGATCACCGGCTGGCCGCTTCCGTAGCTGGCGACAAACGCAGTGGGCATGTTCGCCAGCCCAACGCGCACGTCGAATCCGCCCGCTCGCAACTTCTCGACGAGCAGCGCCGAGGACCGTTTCTCATCCAGGCCGACTTCGGCGAACTCCCAAATCTGGCGATTGACCTGTTTGAGTTGAGCCTCCCGTGCGGCGACATCGGCGAGCGCGGTGTGATGGCTCGGACGTAGCGGCGGGTCGTCGCCGAACCCGGTACTCGCAAACACCACGCTGACACACAGACCACACGACCAGACATTTCGTGACACGATGACCTCGCGAAAGAGAGTTCGGGCGACGATTGCGGACAGACTCGTAACCGGTGCGCAGAGTGAACCAAATCAGTTCGGCATCCCGAAGAAGCGTGGCCCCTGCTGATGCGACGGAAGTGCGGTCGCATTCTGGCACTCGCTTCGCTCTTCCACAACGCGTCGCGAGCCGTCGTGACCCTCGAACGCTGTTCGAGTCGTCGGTATACTCCGGCCCGCCATCAGCTTCCGGCAATCACCGCCGAAGGCTGAGCGCCATTGGCTGACATCAATTACGTTTGCAAAGAGGGCAGTACTGCATGGCCACGCAACAACTGAGTTTTCACGAGAAGCTGTACGCCCTTGCTCGCAACTATTGGTGGTGTTGGCAGCCCGAGGTGGTGGCGATCTACCGCGACATTGATCCGATCCGATGGCGGGAACTCGATCACAACCCGGTCCTGATGTTGGATGAGTTCACCACCGATCGACTGGAACAGCGCGGGCGCGAAGGGGTGCTCCACTCACGTGTCAATTACGCCTACCGTCGCTGGCAGGAGTACATGACATCGAAGCACACATGGGGCGACACTCACACCGGGCTGCTGGGGCACAACCCGGTGGCCTACTTCTCGGCGGAGTTCGGCATTCATGAGTCGTTGCCAAACTACTCGGGTGGTCTGGGAGTCCTGGCGGGCGATCATCTGAAGAGTGCCTCGGACTTGGGGATCCCGCTCGTGGCGGTCGGCCTCTTCTATCAAGAGGGCTACTTCGTTCAGCAGATTGACGCGACGGGCTGGCAGCGCGAGGTCTATCCCTTCGTGCAGAACACGCGTCTGTCGATCAGGGCAGCGAAGACCCGCTCCGG
The DNA here is from genome assembly GCA_038040225.1 of Planctomycetota bacterium. GTDB lineage: Bacteria > Planctomycetota > Planctomycetia > Planctomycetales > Planctomycetaceae > Schlesneria. The sequence continues at coordinate 7,881 of JBBPIS010000165.1, read as the reverse complement.
CGAGTCCGTGATGGTCAAGGTCGAGACTCGCAATGGCCCGATTTATGCCCAGGTGTGGCAGGCCGATATCGGCCGCATCAACCTGTATCTGCTCGACTGCAACGTCGAGCAGAACACACCCGAAGACCGCAAGCTGACGGCACGCCTGTACGGCGGCGACCAGCGGATCCGCATTCGACAAGAGTTGGTGTTGGGCGTCGGCGGCGCACGAGCCCTGACGGCGCTGGGCTATCAGCCGAGTGCAATTCACATGAACGAGGGGCATTCGGCCTTCGCGCCGCTCGAATTCATCCGGATGCGCATGGTTGACGATGGTCTGTCATTCGATGCGGCCATGCAGAAGACGGTCTGGCACTGTTGCTTCACGACTCACACTCCCGTCCCGGCCGGACACGATCGGTTCGACTGGGCATTATTCGACGAGCACCTCGGTCCGATCGCCGATCAGTTGGGTGTGGGGACCGGCGGTCTGGTGGGCCTCGGTCGCATCGATCCGAACAACGCCACGGAGTCCTTCTGCATGACGGTGCTGGCGTTCAAATGCAGTCGCCGCGCGAATGCCGTTTCCAACCTGCACGGCGTCGTCAGCCGCCGGATGTGGACGAGTCTCTGGCCGTGGCGCAGCGAAGAAGAAATCCCGATCGGGCACATCACCAACGGCGTGCATGTGTCGAGCTGGCTCGCGCCGCAGATGAAGTCGCTCTACGACCGCGTGCTGCCGCTGGAGTGGAACATGAAATCGGGCGAGCCCGCCGTCTGGGCCGGCTTTGAGAACGTGACGCCCGGCGAACTGTGGGAGACGCATCAGACGCTCAAGAATCGGATGATCATTTTCGCGAGGAATCGCATGCTGCGCCGGGCCGAACGGCTGGGGCTGACGGAGTCCGAGAAAGCCGACATTCACACGTGCCTCGATCCCGAAGCCCTGACCATCGGGTTCGCCCGTCGGTTCGCCCCCTACAAGCGTGCGGATCTGGTCCTGCGCGACATCGAATTGCTCGGCAAGATCATTGCCGATGCGAAGCGGCCGGTGCAGTTCATGTTCGCCGGCAAATCGCACCCCGCCGACGACAACGGCAAGACGATCCTGCAACGGATCTTCCGTTTGACTCAGGAGCCGGGCTTCAAGGGAAAGATCGTGTTCCTGGAGGACTACGACATCAACGTCGCGCGGCATCTGGTGCAGGGCGTCGATGTGTGGCTGAACAATCCGCGACGACCGCTCGAAGCGTCGGGAACCAGCGGCCAGAAGGTGGTACTCAACGGCGGGCTCAACTGCTCGATTCTCGATGGCTGGTGGGCCGAGGCGTATGACGGCCAGAACGGCTTCGTGATCGGCAAGGGTCGCACGCATGTCGATCAGGACATTCAGGACGAGCGCGACGCCAAGTCTCTGATGCGCGTGCTGCACGAGGAAGTGATCCCGCTGTTCTTCGATCGTGACGAGGACGACGGGCTGCCGCAGGCCTGGATCGCCCGCATGAAGCGCTCGGTCAGGACGCTGGGTTGGCGGTTCAATGCCGACCGCATGGTGATGGACTACGTCGAGAAGGCGTACATCCCGGCGGCCGGCGGCTTGTCGTGTGACATGGGGCGGCTGCCGTAATCGCCGCGCCGCTCGTGCGGGGAGTGGATGAAATCAGAAATGAACAGCACCCCGATTGCTTCGGAGCAACCGGGGTGCTGGTGTTTTCTCGCAGCTGGTGTTTTCTCGCAGTCCGGGCAATTCGTCAGAGTCTTACTGAGAAGTCGCGGGGCCGGCACAGCGGATCAGGTGATCGTGGTCGATGTAAACAACCTGTGACGTTTCGTCGGCATGCCGGAACGGAACCGGCCAGTCCGAGCGAATGATCTTGTCGTAGTAGACCGTACACTTGTAATGGCAGTGGTGCAGGCGAGCCGGGCCAACCAGCGGGATGAAGCGGCAGTCATCCATGCGGTCAACAATCGGTTCGACCACCATCTTGACATTGTTGCGTTGCGTCTCGGCGATGAATGGCCATCCACCGGAAGTCTCGTTGGGCAGGGCACGCATGACCTCGTCGGGACTCGGTGGATCCTGGCAGAACAGTGGCGCGTGTTCGCCTTCCACGGGATCGAGAATCGGCACCTTGTCGTAGCGCTCTTCACGGGTATAGGCGTCTTCAATCAGTTCGCTGTAATACGGGCTGACTGGAATCAGCGGCGTCGTGCCGTAGTAGTTTGACAAAATGAAAGCATCCTTCAGGAGTCCTCCGGCCAGGATGCAGCCACTGTTGGCCATCGTCATGACGCCGAGGGCGCCCAACAGGCAGAAGCGTTTCATCAGTGATCGTGGCTTCATCATCATTCCTCTCCAGGAATTCGCTCGTGTCGATGACCTGCCGAAGCGGGCCGGATGAGACGTCGTGATACAGGCCCTGCCGCGGCAGGCCACCATCCGTTTCGCCGGTTGCCTGATTCGTTCGGAACTGAAGTGAAGAGCCCGCGCCATACTCCAACGCCTCACGATTTCATCAACCGTACTGTCAGTATCGAATGTTCCGGCGGGGAACTTGTGAGTTTTTTCCGATTTTGCCGATTGAGCGGATCGTGCGGAGGACATCAGAGGACTGACAACGGAAAGATGAGGGTTCAGGGATGAGAGATGAGGGCGAAATTCCAATTCATCTCTGATCCTTCATCCTCCCCGTGAACGAAAGCAGCGTCTGCGAGGGATCTCGCAGACGCTGAGCCATTCGTCGTGTTTTCACAAACAGAACCCGACAAGTCGATGGAACTGTTCGCAGGCGGAGCAGCGGATTGAGCTTGTCGAAGCGGCGAACGTCGAGTTGGCCCTCGAACGAGTCACCGCCAACGGTCACCAGTTGTTCGGGTTGAAGAACCACCACCACTTGTCAGTGCGCGAGCGGAACATCAGGTTCCACTGGCCATCGTCCCATCGCAGCGTGGCATCTCGCCAGCCGAGCGGAACCTGCGGGTAGGGGTAGAACGGTCCGATGTACGGGAACGCGCTGGCGCTGTACTGAGTCGGATAGTTCACCGCCGCCGAGTTCGGATACTGGGCGTAGGAAGGCCACGCATAGTCCGGCAGGCTGGGGTTGTTGTAGACCGCCTGAGAGGCTCCCGCTCCCGGATGTCCGTAAGAGGGTGGCCCACCCGGACCCATCGGCATCGCACCAGCCATCTGCGGCGGCATCGGCTGACCAGGCATTGGGCCGGCACCCGGTTGACGATAGCCAGCCGCGTAGATGTTGCCCTGAGGACCGGGGCCATATTGCGGCGGAGGACCGTACTGTCCCTGAGCGTTGGGAACCTGACCGTATGGACCGGCTGAACTCATCTGACCCGGTGGACCCGGCTGGCGAGGAGCGGGGCGAGCCGGCTCTTCGGTACAGGCGAGACGATTGGCGACGGAACGGACGCCGGGGATGGACGAGACCACTCGCGAGGCATTGGCCCGCTCGGCCTGAGTCCCCACGCTGCCGTCGAGCATCGCGGTACCGTTCTGGTAACGAATCTGAATGTCGTAGCCGTCGAGGTTGGCCGACGTCAGCGCCGCCCCGATTTGTTCGGCGACTTCCTGATTATTCGAGACCGGCGCGGCAGCAACTTCACCATTGACCTGCTGGACACGGCTGGACCGTTGTCCACCCGCTTCGTGATTCGCTGACACCACACCACCCTTGGCGGGTTGTTCCGCCGTCTTCGCGGAGGACCATCGACTCTTTTCGGCGACGCTCAACCGGTTGTCGACTCGCGACACACCCTCGACCTTGCTGACGAGGGCCGAAGCCTTTTCCTTGATCTTCGGATCGGCGACCGATCCCGACAGAGTGGCAACTCCATCCTTGTACTCGATGTTGACATCACCCTGGACTTTGCCGCGCATCGCCACGGCAATGTCCTCGGCCACCTTCTGGTTTTCCGACTTGGTGGCCTTCTTTCCGCTGGCCGCCGGCTTGTCGTCCACTTTGGACTTCGGCCCGGCGGCGAGTGTCAGACCGGGAGTTGCTGCCAGCAATCCCAGCGTCAACACCCACTTCCCGTACTTACGCATGGAATGTTCTCCTTCAATTCCTCGCTGACCGTCACCGAATCCGCTGTGACGGGGACACCCGACCACAAGGCAAACCGAGAATGGCTTCGGATCGCCTCGTGTGACTGTCGGAACACGGTCCGTGCGACAAACTGTCGCCCGGCCCGCTTGCCTCCGTTCGTCGGGCGGAGCAAACACTCCGCCTGCGAGGCGCGCCATGTCCCCGCTCCTTGTATTCATCGGCCAAGGAAGTCCGGATACACAAACTATTCTGGTTGTTTCGGGAAAATGCGTTCTGACGGTTCCAGCGATCGGAGCGGTCGAGACGGGCTTCCGGGGAGTGTTCGGCAGGAACTGCCGGTTCGCCAGCCCGGAGGACGGCAGAAGGTGGCCTGCGAGGCTGAGTGCGAACCGTTCAAAAATCAACGCGAGCTCGGACGAGTTCCTACCCGCGCGGGTGGCACTTCTCGTGGATCGACTTCAGGCGGCTGTGCTCGACCTGCGTGTAGATCTGAGTCGTGCGGATGCTGGCGTGACCGAGCAGCTCTTGCAGCGCGCGGATCTCCGCTCCGCCCGCCAGCATGTGAGTCGCGAAGCTGTGCCGCAGCGTGTGAGGACTGATCGTGCGGCTCGCTCCGATCCGTCCGGCGTAGCGCTTCACCAGTTTCCAAACGGTGATCCGCGAAAGCGACTTGCCGCCGCGTGAGACCAGCAGCGGCGAGCCCTGTTCGGACTCGCGGGCCAACTTCGAGCGTTCGTGCTGCAAATACGCTTCGACCGCCGCGCGAGCGACCGGGTTGAGCGAGACCAGTCGTTCCTTGTTCCCCTTCCCCACGCAGCGGCAATAGCCTTCGTCGAGCTGGATGTCGCGCAGCGTCATCGTGCAGAGTTCCGACGCGCGGCAGCCGGTGGCGTACAGCAGGCACAACAGCGCGCGATCGCGCAGCGGGTAGCGGTCCTCGCGCGTGGGAGCCGCCAGCAGGCGGTCGACCATGTCGGGGCTGAGCACCTTCGGCAGGTGCTGCCACAGTTTGGGCGAGTTCACCAACTCGACGATGCTTTCGGGCAGAATTCCCTCCAGCACCAGGTACCGGAAGAACATCTTGATCGACACCAGGTGCCGCGCGACCGACGTGGCGGCGTACTTCCGCTCGTTGAGGTATCCCAGATACTTCGAGAACAACGGCAGCTCGACCTGTTGCAGCCGGGCCGGTCCGTGCGCGCGATACCACTCGGTGAACTGCGTCAGGTCGCGGCCATAGGCGACGACCGTGTTGTCGCTCAGCCCGCATTCGGCTCGCAAATAGTTGATGAAGTTGGGCAGATGCAACGCCGGGTCGGCGGGCCGCGCCGCATCGACAGTCATCGCGCCGGTGGGTCGTTTGCGAGGAGGCATGGATCGAATCCCCCGAGGAATGTGCCGGCCAACCGCATCCCATCGGCAGCATCAGCCGCTCGGCTTGAGGCAATCTCGCGCGAGGGGTGGACTTGTCCCCTCGCCCCGCCCTGTCTTTCAGAACGAATGCAGGCGGGGAGAGGGGGAGTGAGGGGTCTTCCGCAACGCTGACACCTCGGCTTGAACCATGCCTGAGACGCCAACGGGATGGGGGCTGGTACTTCACTCGCCCCTCACCCCCGGCCCCTCTCCCAGGAGGGGCGAGGGGAGGAAGACATTCATTCACGCCTGTGTTTTCGCGAAGTGGGCTTCCACTGCGGCGAGCAACGGATTGAGCGTGAACTTCTGAATGTCGTGCGGGGGCTGCCAGCGACGCCATTCGTGGCCCTGGTGCTCCGTCACGCGAATCGGGTCCGTCCCTTCGACCCAACCCAGGAAGATGACCAGTGTCTTTTCGACGCGCTCCGTGCCGAAGCGGGGTTCGACGGGATAGTACGTCTCCTCATAGCGGAAGTCGGGGTCGAGCGTCACGCGGTCGCGCTCGATTCCGGTTTCCTCCCACGTCTCGCGCAGAGCACACTCAATGTCGGTTTCCCCCGGTTCGACATGACCCTTCGGCAGATCGAAGCGATGCGCGTGCTTCATCAGCAGAAAGCCGAGTTCGGGTCGGCGACGAAACAAAATCACGCCGCAAGACTTCACACGTCGCATCGACTTCATCCCCGAACAGATTCGTTTTCGTCTCTCTGAGAGCGTGACGCTTAGGATCAGCACCTCAATCAGTGTTTCCTCGTGGCGGATGCTGCCAGCATCCGAACCGACGCTGGCAGCGTCGGCCACGACACTTGTTTTCGCGCCGGTTCTCATTCGCCGCGCTTCGTCACTTGTCCGACCAACCGCACCAACGCGGTCGCGATTCGCTCTTCGACGTCCTCGGCCCAGCGATCGGTCGGCAGGCCGTAGACCATCATCGAACTCTGCCCTTCGTAGCCCCCTTCGAGCAAGACGCGACGCGACGGAATGTAGGCCATCACATCGTTGGCGTAGGCCGTGACCCACGTTCGCTCGCCGTGTTCGGCCTTCAACCGGTGGGCGTAGTCCACGACCACTTCACCGCCGAGGGCGATCCAAAGCTGATCGTCTCCCAACTTCCAGACCGTGACCGGGTACGGGTAGACGAGCGGAATGTCGGCTTTGGACTCAATCAGCTTGAGGATCCGAGAGGCCCAGCGCTGGCTGTAGTTCGGGCTGGCGGCGGCCAGTTTCTGCAACTCCTCGGTTTTCGGCAGGCCCTGCATGGCGAGTTGCACGAATTCGTGACTCGTTCGCAGAGTCGGGGCGACCCGATCCTGCGGCTGCGCCAGAACGGCATCGACTGCCGACGACAGTCGCTTGCCATAAGACTCGGCCAGTTCGACGGTGCGTCGCGGCAACGGATTCTGATCCGCGCCGCAGCCCATGCAGAACAACGCCACCGCGCCGGGATGCTTCGCTTCGAGATCGTATTGAGCGAAGCCCGAGTAGTCTCCGCACCACTGCTGAAAGGCGAGCGTCGTGTTGTGGCAGGCGTAGGCAAAAGCCACGGCGATCAGTTTGCCGTCGGCATCGCGCACGGCCAGCGTGGGGACGGTGTGATCGACGGGACCAACCAACAAATTCTGCTCGCGCAGCATCGGCACGTCCGGTTCGCGGTTGGTGCGGCGGTTGACACCGAAGTCGGCCATCCCCACGCCGCGCGACAACGTGGCGGGACGAAGGTCTTTCAACGCACGGCCGATCGTCGAGACGATCTCATCGGTCAGCCAGTCCGAGTACTTTTCGATCCGCTGGATCTCCGCCGCGTCGAGCGGATACGTGTCGTAAAGCGCACTCCGCAGCACCGGGCCGCAGTGAGTGTGCGAACCGTGCAGCATCATCTGCGAACGGTCGAGGTTGAACTGCTCCTTCAAACGGCGGGCGACCTCATCGTAGATCGGCTTGGAAATGCCGAGCGTGTCGCTCGCCAGGACGATCCCGCGCCGGCCGCTCGCGTCCTCCAGGGCCAGCACGCGCACGTAGAGATCGTGCAAGGCCCCCTCGGCCGGCTTGGTCCGTCCGCCATAGCCAGCCATCCAGATCGGCTCTTTCGGAGTGATGACGGACTTCGCCACCCCCGCCTTCCAGGTCGGCTCGGCCGCCGCAGCCAACGAACCCAGCCAGCCAGCGCACAACAGAATCGAGACAGCTCGCAGCATACGACACCTCTGATTTTGGAGACCAAGAGTCGGGGGGCGTTGTTGTACGCCGCGCGACAAGAAAAATCATCGCGCCGGTTCGGATCGGGCATTGAGGCCGCAGGACGACCAACGCGAGTTTTTCCTGCTCGGGAAATGACTTAGGAGGATTTCTGTGAGGTTTTCCGGTCCCGGAAACGACGCGGGAGGATTCCTGCGAGGTTTTCTGGTCCCGGGAATGACGCGGGAGGATT
>JBBPIS010000164.1:0-16478 GCA_038040225.1 Planctomycetota bacterium | reverse complement strand
ATCGTTGGCGTTGCCGGATTCGTCTGACGGGGCGAATGCAACCGATGGGCGCAAGGGCCTCGGACTGACGCCCGTTTCTACCGAAATAGCGCTGAGCTTTGGACGGTGTGTACGAAGAAAGCGAATGTGGCTTGCGCATGGAGTACAAACACGTCGAGCGAGTATGCCGTGGTACGAAATCGCTTTTCAAAAACCTGATGGCAATAGCTTTCAGCCTCAACATGACGGCCCGGAATGCCGTACCAGTGGGAATGGAAATGTGCTTCTGATAATCTTGGCTCTCAGCGGCAGAAATGAGGTTGGGCGATTCGTAATCGTGGTGTATCTTCCATGCGAAGTGATGGCGACAGTGAGTGGCGAGGAGCGATGTATGTTCTGGGAATACGATCGACTGAGCCGGTCAGCGGAAGCCGCGTTACTCAGTGCGCTGGGTACCATGGGCGGTCGCCAGGTTGAGCCCGAACACGCGTTCTTGGTGTTGCTGGAAGACGATCAGTCGCCCGTTGTGAGGTTATCCCGCTGGCTATGTCCGTCATTCAGTCCCTCCGGACTGAGAGACGCGCTGGCGGCCGAACTGAGGTCGCCGGTCGTTACGGAGCGATTGACGGCTTGGAGCGGTCACTTGCTGTCTCCGAGATATCTCCATGCGACTCTTGGACCAGAAAGAGAAGCGGAATGGAGGGTTGCCGGGAACGACCGCCGCAATCAACTTGTTTGTGCTGCCCTCATCACCGCCCTGTCGCCGAAGGTCCGGGCGCTGATGCAAGCATTCGGGGTTGCAGCCGACAAACTGGAAGTGGCGCTACGCGAATCGTTGCCACCGCCAACTTCTTTGGAATCGCGCCGCCCTCGCCGTTTTCCGTCTGCGGAACCGACTTCCCCAACTCAGCCGGTGAAAACAGAAAGCACCACATCGCGACACGTGGGTCCGATACGAAGTGCGCCGACGAAGGTGCCTCCGCACGCTCCATCGACCGCCGAATCGTCATCTGAGAAGAAGCCGACCGCCCCACGAGGCCGGACGTTACCCACCGAGAAAGCGTCCTCCGCAACGGAACCTCCTCTCAAGATAACGGCGCAGCCGATCGCCCCTGCTTCTATGCCGAGTCAACCCGATTCCGCAACACAAACGGCCAGCGAGATTCAATGCACGGCCTTCGCACCGCCCGCCGTCAAACGCGGTGAGAGTTTCCTGGTGCAACTTTTCGCGCACTTGCCCGACCTGGCGTCGGAAGCCAATCGTATGGCGCGCGACTTCGATGACGCGGCCGCGCAGCGTGGCTTCTCGAATTTGAGTGAAACCGTACGGCTCGGTCAGGTCTTGCGGTTCGATATCAGGGTAAACGGAGGGACCGGCGATCTCGAAGCGGCGCAGCTCCGCTGGACCGGCCGCACGGACAGCGTGCAGTTTCTCGTGACGGCCGGGACTGCCGAGACGCTCACGGCACTGTTTGTGCGCGTGACCATCAGCCTCGACAGCGTGCCGATTGGCCAGATCGTGTTCAAGGTTGCCGTTGCCGCGCAGGCCGCCGCCGCCGCGCCTGCCGAACCGCTGGCATCGTCGGAGACGTTCCGTCGCTACTTCATTTCGTATGCGACCAAGGATCGGAGCGAGGTGGTCAAACGAGTGCAGATGCTGCGGTTAATGGGCAAAGAATATCGCCAGGATCTGTTCGATCTCGAACCAGGAGTCCGCTTTGAGCGCAAACTTTACGAGTTCATCCGGGAATGTGATGCCACGCTGGTTTTCTGGTCTGCGAATGCCAAAGCCTCGGAGTGGGTGATGCGGGAATGTCGGTACTGCATCGAGACGAAAGGCATCGAGCGACTGTTGCCGGTGATTATCGAGCATCCCCCGCCGCTGCCTCCGCCGGAGCTGGCCGAATTGCACATGAACGACAAACTGCTGTACTTCATCGTGAAACCGTAGCCACCAAACCGTCGCGAGCGGTTCGATACAAGTTTCGTAGCGGGGCGGGAATCCAGGACTGCTCTGCGAGTTCCGTCAACGAGACGGACAGAACTTGATCGGAAAGTTGGGTGATCCGGGCGTTGCTCACGGCGCGCGCTGCCGACAGTGCCGCAAAGTAGAGGGCGCTCGCGACCTCGCGGGGGACGGCCGGAACCGCACTGGTCGCCTGGGTCTTGGCCCAATTCTTGATCTGCACATACGCCGCCGACGAAGCCGGTGCCGTCGTCAACGTGTCCAGTAACGTGGGGCCGGGATCCGCTGGCGAGACATCCTCATGCACGAAATCGGCTGCCGGAGAGGCCAACTGCTGTTCGATGAGGGCTTCCAGTTCCAGGGGGCTCCAGAGTGGTTCCCCTCGTGGGAGATCGAGCATCTGTGCGAGCCGAATTGACTCGTCAATCTTCGGATCGACAGCCGGCGTCTCGGCCAAGGTGACGCCGCTGGCAAACACGCTGCGAATCAAGTGCAACTCTTCCTGCCGTTCTCCTTCTTCCGGGGCATACGCCGCAATCGCGTCTTCGAATAATATGCGGAAGATGCGTTTGGCAGTAATCAGCGCGTTGGCCGCCGCTTTCGGGGAATCCAGACCGCATTGATCGGCCAAATCTTCGTACGACAGTGGTTCGGCTTGCTCCAAGATGGGCCGCAGTAACCGGGCTTCGAAGACGGTCCAGGCCGCCGTCTGGCCGCGTTCGGTGCAATAGTTCTGTAACTGCGAGACCACCGAGCGAAGCATTCCGCGAGCCCACGCCACGTCGAACGGATCGATCGTCGTTACCAGGCTCGCGAACTCTTCCGCGCGACCGTCCTCAGAGGTCGATCCATGGGCGAGCGGTCGTGGTGTGTGCCCGGGGGAGCGCAAGCGATCGCGGACGAAGTTATCGAGAGCGGTCTTCAAATACCCCCGAAAATGACCGCGGGCGGGGTCGGAATGGGCCACCAACCGGCCAGCCAGCAGCCGCACCTCAACGAACCCTTGAATCAGGTCGTGCGCCGCATGCGAATCAAAGCGCCACGGCGGCCCCTGCAAGTAATGCAGCAACGGAGGCGTGTAACGCAACACGAGTTGATGGAGCGCCGTCTGAGCCGTCTCCGAAACGCCTAGTTGCGCTTGTCGAATGATCGACCAATGTGTGGATGTCTCACGAAGCGGTTCGTTGTCAGCGGACGCTGCGTCCCAGCGTAAATTCATCCGTGGACGCCTCCCACGAGAGATCGGTGAGGAACACCAATCGACAACGGAAGTCGCCCACCTGCACTGGCGAGCGGCACTGGCCGGCAGCATCTCGACACATCAGACGCAGTTCCAGACTCATGCCATCTTGCGCTCCCACCAGCACCGGATGCAACAATGGCGTCACGCGGTCCCCCGGTTCCGTTGGCAAGACCACGTCGATGCGCATCTCCGAAGCGAGAACTCGCGAGACCGCGCCGCCCCGCCGTGCGCGAACCTCCGCCACCTCGGCACGCACCGCGATCATTACCACGGGCGCGAGCGTGCGGTTCATCAGCGTGCAAGTCACGAGGGGATAATCCTCGGCTTCTGTCGTGGTCATGGAGACCACACGAAAGCCCTCGGGCAATGGCATCACCGCGGAACCGGTCGTGTGCGGAGCCAAACTCTGTTCCAAACCCGCCGCCAAATCGGCGGCCGTCGGCAAGCGATGAGTCCTCTCTCTGACCAGACACCGCAGGCACAATTGCTCGAGTTCCACCGGCAGCTCCGCATTCAACAGTCGTAGCGGCTTGGGATCACGGTTCAAGATGTCTACGGTCAACGCCGCGACGGTGTCGCCACGGAAGGGCCGCTGCCCCGTCAGCAACTCGTAGAGAATGACGCCCAGGCTCCACAGGTCCGACCGACCATCCAGGTAGCGCACTTCTCCGCAAATCTGCTCGGGCGACATGTAGGCGGGAGTTCCCGCGGCGGCAAACGCACCGTCCCGCTGTTGGAGTTCGTTGAGCGCAAGTCCGAAATCGGCGACGTACGGTTGACTGCTTCGGTCCAGCAGAATGTTGTCCGGCTTTAAATCGCGATGCACAATCTGGTGGCAATGCGCGTAGTGCAAGGCCCCGGCGACTCGCGACAAGAGTTGGGCCGCCTCCTGCCAGCGAAACCGTCGTTGCTGCAACGCGGCGGCCAAAGTCTCGCCATCAATCAATCGCGTCACCACATAACAGGTCCCGTCCTCAGCGATACCGAAGTCGTACACGGGAACAATCCCCGGATGATTCAGTTGTGCCAGATGCCGCGCTTCCGTGGCAAACATGTCGGTTTCAGCGTCCGACAGGCTTCCCCGATGCGGCTGTTTGACGGCGACCATGCGGTGCAGGAGTTCGTCAAATGCCTCGTAAACGGTTCCGAACCGGCCGCCGCCGAGAATACGTTTGACGAGATAGCGACCAATTCGCGCCGGCAATTGTGTCGGTGCACTGGGCATCGACCGCCCACGATGTGTTGGGGAAGAGGTGCCCGAAGCCAGCGGCTGTGGGGTCAGGACCGTTCGGCTGATCGTCGGATTGCCGCTGCGTTCGCGCAAGCGATCCGCCAACTCGACGGGGACGTCGGAGAACTGCATCAGGTAGGAGTCGAGGCCAATCGTCTCACCGGTCGCCTGATGCTGCGAAAAATCGTGATCGATAATCTCGGTCTTCAGCCTGGCATCGCGTGCCAGAACAGGAATTCTGGCGAAGTAGATCTGGGGCGCGCACGGGGTTCCCCGTCGCCACGAATGCGTGATGTCGCACAACACCACGTCGGCGATCTCACGCGGGTTCGCGGCGGGATGGGCGGCGAGAAACTCGAAGAGATCCGGAGGCTCTGCCGAGGATCGGATCAGCTCTTCGTAGCGTTCACGCAGCGATTGACGGGAGGGGGCTTCGCCGTTCATCTCGGGACCAGTCACCAGAATGGTCAGATCTCTGACCACAACAGACTCGCCGGATCGATGCCGAAATTCCATAAGTTGGTTGTAATGAAATTGGCATCATTTCGCAGGATCGCCGCCAGGATGTCACGCTCGGAAATGGTTTGCCGATCGGCTTGGGCGGTCAGCCCGCTCGCGGTTCGCAAGGTCAGCAGCGCGTTTTCGGAGAGAAACTCGCGATGCAGCTTCGGCTGGCGCAGTGACGCATTCACCGACTTGGTCAGCGCTGCCTGAAACGAACTGCTGAGCGCGTCCGGATCGATCAGCTTGAGCGCAAGAAGTTGCTGAGCCAGACGGCTGTTCCGTCGACCGAGCATTCCCAGAAACAGGTGAGGACTGCGGAGATCGGGCCAATAGGTGCGATAGGCGATCAAGGCCGCTTCATTCAACGCTCGACGAGCATCGTCGTCGAACAGCGCGAGATCCAAATCTCCGCTGGGCAGCATCAGATCTCCATGCAGGTATGGGATCCTGACTGAGTGGCCGCGTTCTTCGACCAACTCCTTGCCGTTCTGATGGTTCGACTCCTGTTTCTGTTCCGGATCGATGATTTTGGGAGCCACGCGACGTCGCAAGTCTTCGAGGTCGACCTTCAAGCACCCCAGCAACATGGTGCCGCCCGATTCCTTAAGGTCGAGCATCGCCCGCACGATGTGGGCCTCGGTGACTTCCGCCGCGCCTTCTTTCCGCGCCGCTTCCCGGGACGTTTTCAACACCTCTGTCAGATTGTCGCTGATGATCGAGGCGTCGCGGGCGGCATCGCTCTCTTTGACGGTAAACGCTTCGCGGAGCGAGCGGCGTGTTGTCTGAGGATTCGCACCACTGCGGCTCATTGCCAGGGCAACCAGCCCGTTCTCGACGTAGGTCAATCCCAGGATCAAGTGTACGGTACTGAAGACTTTCCAGTGCATCATGGACATCGCAGACATCGCCCCGACAAACGCGGCCCGCATCTCGTCCGACCAGGGCAAGTCGACTTCGGCAGCCGGGGTGGACTCCGCTTGAGGAGATGAGTCCACGTGATCATCGCTTTCGGGTACAGACCGAATGAGCAAAGGCTCGACTGGGCTATCAATGGGGGAAACTGACTCTACAACAGGATCGGATGGTTTCTCGAGGGGGATGCAAGCGATGTCCCCTTGATACGGGACTTCAATCTTGTCTTGAGGTTTCGTCGACGGGGCGGAGATTGGGGCTGGTAGCTTGGCGACACATTGGCTCGGATCGCCGAACAACACGTACGTGCTCCACAGCGCGGGATCGGTGACGCTTTCGGAGACGCGCTGACGTGCGCGGCGGAGCGATTCCCCCAGCGGATGTCCCGCCAGGACTTCCTGATAGAAGCAACCGGCCAATCCCCGCGCGACGTCGTCTGCAATCCACCACATCGAACCGACAATGGCCCGTGCGCGGCCGGAGCGGTTTCCGAACGTAAACGCTTCGGTCAAAGTCCGCACGACACGGGAACCGGAATACCCCGGTTGTGCGCCGCGGCGTTGCCCCCCCTCGTTCATCGCCGACCAGCAGGCGTTGAGAAACACCAGCGGCTCGCCCTTAAACGTCCGCTGGATATCCTGGGCCATGATCATGCGCCCGCCGGCCAGATGAATGACGCTGGTCTCTTTCTGTTCGAGATACTGCGCGTGTCCCGAAATGTGAATGATCCGATAGGCATGCTTCCCGAGTCGCGCACCGAGAATGTTGGCGAAGGTGCATTCCTTCGGACCGATCAGCGCATCGCACCGTAGCCCGGCATTACGGAAGATGTCGCGCAGTTCTTCGGCTTCTTCGGCAGCACCGGCCAGATCGCCGGTGGGATTCGAAATGATCAGCGCCGCGTCTTCACTACCGTCGTCAGATGAGATAGCGGGCTGGCCTCCCAACAGCGCGTCCTCCATGGCGTCCAACAAGGGCAGTTGGCGGCTCACCGAATGTTTCAGGCATAAGAAGCGATCATCGACGCACAGCAATTCCCAAGGGAGCGAAAGCTGGTGCGTTGAGAACACCAGTGGTCCCTCGTGCTTCCGCAACGGGATCTGAATCTTTGCGGGCAACGCCAACGCGAAGAGCAACGAGCCAAAATTGCTGAACGCCTCCGGCTGCGCGGCACATTCCTGATTGGTGAGTTCGTCCAGCGCATCGCGCAGATTACGGTGGGTTTCTTCATCCAGAACCTGCGTGTCTTTCGCGATGACCCCCCGGCCTTGTCTGAAGAGACTGACCGTGAAATCACGCTCGCCCGCCGTGATATCCATCCAGATCGTGCGGTCGTCATCGTCGCTTCGCTGCCACATGGTCGAACCTTTCGAACGCAGTTCGCTTCGATCTCAGAGGGGCTCATTCGGTCCGGAAGCACGCCATGCGAACATCGCCGTTTGAAAGCAATACGACGTCATCGCTGCCGATCTGCAATCCGTCGCCGCCGATTTGCGGGAAATGAGGAGACGAATTTGGCCGATGCCATCATCAATGAAAGAGGGAGGGAAACGCAAGGTTCGTGCCTGGCGGAATCGATCTCCGGGGCCAAAGGTTGCCGGCAACGGAGGGATCGCCATCGGAATGGATTCGGCGTCGACCGTTTTTCAACCGACACGAATTCGACGGCGCAGATTCCTGAAGCCGGAAACGTAATGTGGTGCAGGTCGGCCTGCTTGGCAGGCCGACCTCGCGTTCGCTCCCGACCGATCGTGTCGGATCGATCCTGCCCCATCACGGCAATTGTTCTTTCAGGGGATCCATAGTGGACAGCGGTGGGAGAATTCTGTGAATATCTCAAGGCGATGCCAAATTGAACATGTTACACTCCGTTCTCGGGCTTTCATTTTGGTGGCACACTGGGGGGACGATGGTGATCGTCTAAGGCGCACCGTTTTTCCTGGGCAGGCCGCTTTGGTCTCCCGCCGTCCGAGACTTTATTCATGGCTTCACTGACTTCTTAAGGCAGACAAGATCAGGAACAGAGTATCAAACGCATGATTGCGTTGTTACCCGTGCGGATGGGCCACCATGACAGACATCGATCCCGAATCGCCAGCGGCTTCGACGAGCGCTGCATCGACATCCGCAGCGCTCGATCACGCGGTCACCAGCATCGCGCTCTCTGTCAATCAGCCTTCCTTTCAACCGCCACTTCAATGGCGCGAATCGGGCGATCTCCTGCGGGCACAGCAGGGGTTTGACAAGCTCGCTCAAACCATCGCACGCCGTTCGGGGGAGCACGAATTTGGACAAGAAGCCCTGTGGCTCGAAGCCACGCGTCTGTGGTTCGAAACGACGCTGGAGTCCGACCAGTCCGATCTCGCCCTCAGCGACATTCGCCGCCGCTTCGAGCGGTTCAATCAACCGGCCTGGGCTGAGTTGAAGCAATCGACGGCGCGCTTCTACCACGACATGATCCACCTGTCGATTGCCACAGGGCTGGATGAGCAGGCGTTCGATCTGTACCAGAAGGCGCGGGATACCGTGGCGGTACCGCCGGAACTGCGAGTCAAACTCCTGGAGATCGCCCATCGTCTGGATCGGTTCGATCCCGCGACCGCACGGCTGTGTATCGAGGCATTGACCACCGGTCCTTCAGCCGATGACGCTCAGACCGAACGGTTGTTCGAGATTCTGCGGCGTGCGATTCGCGTCACCCCGGACCAGCCCGCGCCGGAGTTACTGGCCGAGTTTCGCGCGCTCAATCTGCAGACGTGGGAAACCGCCCAGCGAGGCTGGGCCGTGGGACACCTCGCGATGGCCGACTGGCGCTTGGGCCAACTCGCCGATGCCGATCGGTGGTGCCATCAATGTCGCCAACGCCATCAGGAAGATCCTTCGGAGACGAATCTGCTGATCGGCACCGTCAGCTACCTGCGGCATGAATGGAAGCTCGCTCGAGACCAATTTCAACGAGCGCTCGGGAAAGACACCCCCGAACTCCATCCCATCGCGATGGCCCTGAGTCAATTGGAGGAGTTGAATGATCGGCTGGAGCAGCGAGGCTCGGGACAAACATTGGAAGAGTTTCATCGGACGATCCACCAGGTGCTCGCTGGTCTTCGGGAATGCGAGCGCAACGACGGCTGGCGACTGGATACGGATTGGGTCATGGCGTCCGCGATGGCCGCCCTCGGTGAGACCGAAGCCGCCCTCGCGCGCTTTCGACAGGCTCCCGCGACGCTCGCACGGTGGCGCCATGTGGCAACGGGATGGGAAATCCTGCGGGTTCACCTTCCGGCGGAAGAGGTTGACGAATGGACCCGTCGTCTGGCAGCAGACCAGCCGGCGGTGGCTCAGTGTCTGGACGTCTTGCGGGAGACAGCAGCGTTCCGATTTGAAGAGGCACGCCGTGCGCTAGCGGTGGTGTCGAGCGTTCATGCCGAAGCGGTTCGAAACAACCAAGAACTGCAGGAAGTGGTGTCGTGCCTCACCACGGAGCTCGCGCTGGCACAGGTTGACGCCACACCCACCGTGACAGAAACCGGCCTGCCAGCGTTTCAGGAATGGCGAGATCGATTGGAACTGCGGAGGCTGATCGAGCGAGGCGACGTCGAGAATGCCGGGAAACTTGCCGAACGGACTACGCAACATACCGCCCCTCCACCGTATCGGGAGCGATTGCAGGCCGTCGTTGCGGCAGTGGGTCACCGCTCTCCGGAGCAAGCCGATGAATTGTTCGACAAGCTCGTGCAGAACCCGTCGGCGGAACCGCTGGATCGGTTGCATGCGGCTCTTTGGCAGTCGTATCGGGGACATCACGAAGAAGCTGAACCGCACTTGAGGATGTTCGCAAATCTGTTTCCGTCGTGTATCGAGTGTCAACTCGCCCTGATCGCCTGTGCCCTGAACCTGGGCCGCGCGGACGAAGCGCGGGAGCAATTGTCGCAAGTCTCCTCGCTGACGAATTGGCGCAATCAGTTTCGATGGGCTTGGTTTCGTCCCTGGCAGAGGTTGATTCCGTCGCAACCGTCCGTCGATCAGGCTTTGGTCGCGTCCCCCAGGCTGGCCGATGTCCTTCATGCGGCCGATTTGGCGCTGCAGGCGCTGCATCCCGAATTAGCCGCCGCGACACTGGAACACTTTCAGACTCTATTGGGACCACACGTTCCGGCGTTCGCGCTGGATATTGGCGCGCGGTTCAACAGGGCCGCCGCTATCGAGGCGCAACGCGGCAACTGGGAACAGGCGTGTCGTTTTCATCAAACTGCGTTGGTGCATGGCAATCGCGACGTTCAATTCGTGGAAGCGGTCGCCACGACCTATGCCTCTGCGACCACCGCTCCCGATCACGTTCTCGAAGTGCTCTTTGCCTGGCTGATGGAGTTTCCCGGCAAGGAAATTCCGTTCCTGGCCACGGTGCCAGGCGGTGTATTCGCAAATTTGGTGCGAATCGAGTCGCCCGTCGAGCCCGAAAGCGAACGCGAGTTGGCCCACCGCCGCCGTTGGACCGAACGCTTTCATCAGGTTCGCCCCGATTGGGATGAACCGAAACGCAGCCTGCTGCGCGTCCAAGTGCGAATTAAGGACGATGCGGCGGTGATTGCCGTTGGAGAATCGATTCGGGAAAAACGCGTTGCCGATCACCGCCTGCTGGCTCGGGCGCTGTGGAATCGTGGCTGTTTTCAGGAAGCGGCGACAGCGTTTGCGGCGGGCGAGGAGCCGGGCTGGGCCGGGATCGTTGCCGCCGCGAAACTATTCCAGAGCCACTGCGATGAAGGACATTGGTTGTCGGAGGACGTGGCAAAGGACCTCCTGTCGAAACTGGCGGAGACCAGTGAAGACCTCGAGCACCTGCCGCAGTGGCGACTGTGGACCGGTGCCGTGCTGGTGGCGAGCCGGCGCGGAGCCGATGCCGTGCCGTACCTGGAGTCGGCTGTGAACGATGAGATGGATGCCGATCGCAGGATCCTGCTCGGCTTGGCGTTGCTTCTGGCGGGTGAAGTTGAGCGCGCGGAAGAACTCTGGGGATCGCCGCAGTCACTGAGTTCACTGGTGGCGATGCCCGAGCAACTGATCAACTGGAATCGTACCGAGGCCCTGTTGTGGATGCTTGTCCGTTTGCAGCGCCCCGGCGACCACGAGTTGCCGTTGCTGGGAAAACTCACAAAAGAATGGCGGAAACTTGGCGAGACGGGCGTCGTGTTTCAGACCGTCGTGGCCGAGTTAGCGTTCCGCATCGGCGACATGGCCGCGGCGCAGGAGGCGGTGGACGCGCTGTCGCAGGTAGAACCGAGATCGACACGCGAAATTCTCCGCTCACCGGTGCAATGCTTCCTGCGGGATGAGCGCGAGTTTGTCCGCTGTCGGATGCTCATGCACAAGGGTCAGTTCGAACTGGCCGAACGGGAATTATCGTCAGATCCCGCCTGTGTGATCGGGGAGACTCGCCGCCGTTACTGGCAGGCGCTGAGTTTGATTCACATGGGCGACAAGCCCCGCGGGGAAATGCTGCTCGCCGAATTGCAGGATCGTTGCCCGACTGATCCGGCGATTCCCGCGCAGCGGGCACAATTGCGGCTCGCGGACGGCGACCTCGTGGCGGCGGAGGGCTTGTGCCAATCCGCACTCACCATCGATCCGACACATGCGTTCGCGATGTTCGTCAACGCTGAACTTGCGGAACGGCAGGGCGACATTGACGGGGCGATGGATACTTTCCGCAAGATCCTGACGCTGCCCAACTGGCAGGTTCACCGTCGTCTTCGCGCCGCCGTGGCGATGGCGCTGGGACGGCTCATGCTCACCCGCAGTGAGGCGCGACAAGCGTTGGAGTTCTTCCGGCTGGCCCGGAAGTCCATGCCGCAAGACCCGTTGGTCGTACAACGGATGGGCATTGTCCTCGCCGCCTGTGCCGAGACAGAGGATGAGTTTCAGGAAGCCGAGACGTTGCTGGCGACCGCTGCCAGCCCGAACGGGCACGATCTCGTGGTGGCGCTCGCCCGCGTCATCACCGCCGATCACTTGAACAACACTCCCGCCGTATCCGAACGTCTCGAAGTCGTCCTCGACCATCCGCAGTTTACGCATTTGCCTGCGGCCATCCAGCGAGAATGGGTGGTTTTCAGCGTCGATACCCAGCTCCGCCAGCAATGCTATCGTGCGGCCGCAGACGCCCTGGAGCAGTTGCTCCGGGATTCACCGGACGAAGACATTGCCGAACGTCTGCGTCGTTGCCGCCTGCTGGAAGCCCTGCAAGTGCTCGGCCGCCGACCGCTGCCTCCTGATGCCTTTGAACAAATCCGGAACGCGGCGACCACCGTGTGTGCCGGCCCCCAGCCGCCGCCGATTGCCGTCTTGCTGAAAGCGATGGGGCAGCTCTTTACCGGTCAATGCGAAACGCCCGAAGCGTGCGCGGCGACACGCGCCGAGTTGCAGGCATCTTCCCACGACAACCACGAGACGGCGTGGCTGACGACGATCGTGCGCTTCTGGCTCGGTGATGAATTGGTAAAGGACGAACTGGGCACCCTTTGGAAACAGCCCGAAACCCAATCGCTCCGGCGGGTGGTCGAGACCATCGCCGCGAGTCAGCAACAGAAGGCGGCGCCACTGGCGGACGAAGCGCGACGGCTCGTCGCCGCCCCCGAAATCGACGGAACGGTCGCCTTCGATCTGGAAGACCTGATTGTCGTCGCCGCCCTGGCCGACGGTGCCTCGAAGCTCGAACGAGCCGAAGCGTTGCTCACTCAATGGCACGCCCTGCGACGTGGGACCGATCGAACCCGACTCTTGCTGTCCAAACTGCTGGCCAAGCATGCGGTCAAAAGTCTGAAGCAGAAGAAGTTCGGCCAGACGCGCCAACTGTTGCACGACGCTCTCGCCGCAGCCGAGGGCTGATCCCCACCACGAAAGGAACATCGGTATGTTTTGGGAAGAACCGGACCTCAGCTCCGCGGCACAACAGGCGCTGCGGAGTGCGCTGATGGAGACGTCTCTGCGAAGCGTCGAACCGGAGCACGCCTTGTTGGCCCTGCTGGAGGACGAGCAGTCTCCGCTGGTCAAGGCAGGGCGGTTTCTAAAACCGACGTTCAATCCCAAGGCGATGCGCGACAATGTGCTCATTACCATGAAATCGTCGCTCTCGGTCCCTGCCCCGCCGGTCTGGAGCAGCCAATTACTGCACCAGCGATTTCGGGACATGATCGCGGCAGCCCACACGGCACCGGAATGGGCCGACGCCACGGCAGAGTACCGTAACCAGTTGATATGCGCGGCGGTGATTCAATCGCTGAAGCCCAGCGCGAAACTGGTGCTGACGGCGGCTGGTGTGGCCCCCGCCGAGTTAGAAGCCCGGTTGCGCAAGCCGATCGCCCAGACGATGTTGGCCGTGTTCGATGCCGCGGGGGCGGTCAACCTGCAAGCCTTCGACCGGGGCGCGCAGAAAATCTTGCATCTGATCGAATCCGAAGGACAGGGGCGCGGCTTGAACCGGATCGTCTCGTCGCTGGTGCTGCTGGGTTTCGCCTCGGCCGACGGCAGCATTCTGCAGACGGCCTTACGGCTGCAAACGCCGACGGTGGATCCCAAGAAGCTGCGCGACAACCTGTCGCTGCACGTGCAGGCCCTCGGATCGGGGCGGTTCAATGCCGACCTCACTCTCCGCAAAGAGTTGCTACAGCCGGCCGTGGTGGCCATGCTTGACAAGAGCTTGTCCGAAGCGGCTGAAATCGATGCGGAACGGATTGGCGAAGCGGAACTGCTGAAGGGATTCCTGCTCGCGGGGGATGCCTTCGTGGAATCGTTTCTGCGCAGCGAAAAGGTCGATGTTTCCGAGCTGTCGCGGTACGTCGCCCAGCGTCGGACCGGTGAAGTCCGACTCGGCGAACTCGAACCGCCTAAACCGCTTTCCATCGCGGAAATCGAACAGCATCTACGCAGCAGCGTGATCGGCCAAGAGCAGGCGATCGACATCGTAATGCCCATGATCAAACGCCTGCGGTTCGGTTACACCAGGAAGGGGCGACCAGCCGGAGTGCTGTTGTTCGTGGGTCTGAGCGGGACCGGAAAAACTCAGTTGGCCAAGGAAATTGCGCGGTCGGTCTACGGCAACGAAGAGCAACTCATTTTTCTCGAAATGGGCCAGTTCGGCAGCGAATACTCGAAAACGTCGTTCGTCGGCGCTCCCCCAGGATTGGTCGGATACGGCGAAGGGATCTTGACGAACGGGCTGCGAGACAAGCCGGAATCGGTCGTGCTGTTCGACGAAGTCGAGAAAGCGCACAAGAGCGTCTTCGACGTCGTGCTGCGGTTTCTGGATGAAGGGCAGATTTCAGACGCCAGCGGCGCTATTCGCGATGGCCGTCGTTGCGTGTTGATCCTGACGTCCAACCTCGGCATTCGCGAGTTGGAGCAGCTCATTCAAGAGCAGACGCACGCGGGCCACATCTCGCACGGTGCTCGTGCCGCCGTTCGTTCCCAGGTGCGCGAAACGCTGATGCGCATCGATTTCTTTCGCCCGGAGTTCTTGAACCGGGTGGACGAAATCGTGTTGTTCAACCGGTTCACGCGCGACGCCTTTCAGCGGATCATCACCCGTCAGTTGGAAAGCGAGAAGACGCGGTTCCACGACGACAAGGAACTCTCCGTGAGTTGGGACGACAAGTTGTTCGCGTTTCTCGTGGACGCCTGCGAGCAACGCGATGGTGAAGGAGCCCGCGCTTGCGGTCGCCTGGTCTCAGACTTCTTCGTGACGCCGTTGATCGATTTCTTTCTGGACCCGGCGAACGCTGGTACTCGTGGAGCCCGGGTAAGCTGGAACGGAGAACGGATGGTGGTTGAGTCGGTGAAGGCCTGAGTGCCGAGCCGGGACGGGAGAGGACGCAAAGCAGAGGTGGGTATGAACGACGGACTCCTGATTGACAATCGCTATCAAGTGGGCATGGAACTCGGTTCCGGCGCCTTTGGCAGCGTCTACAAGGCGACGCAACTGGTCTTGGGCCGGCCGATGCGCGATGTGGCGCTGAAGCTGTTCCGCGCGGATGCCATCGATGCGGACAACATTGCCGAACAGATGAACGACGCGCTCGCCTTGAATGCCATCCTCAGTCATCTCACCGATTGGGAGATCCGCCAACACTTCGTCACGGTTTACGACATGGGTCTCACGAGGGAGTCGAAGCCGCGTGCATACGTGGCGATGGAGTTGGTGCGCGAGGGGAGCCTCGCCAAGAGGATCCGCGGTTTGCATCGATTCAGTTTACAGGGGACTTTGCACTACCTGGCGCAAATGGTCCGCGCCCTCGCCTTCATGCATTCCGAGAAGTTTGTCCATAGCGATTTGAAACCGGACAACATCCTGCTGTTCCGGCACCGGGGTCAGGATCACGTCAAGATTGGCGACTTTGGACTCGCGGGAAAATGTCACGGTCTCATGACCAAGGAAGGCCCGCGCGGCGGCGACATGGCCTACATGGCTCCCGAGGTGCTTCAGGGAATCAACACGCAAACGGCATCGGATGTGTTTAGCATGGGCGTCATGTGCTACGAAATGCTCACGGGACGAAACCCGTACGCCCATGTTGGCGAAACGCTGACCGAAACCGAACGCGAAGATCGCCAGCGGATGCACGCTCTGCGTATCGACAGCCGCGCAGAACCGCTGCGGCTATATCCGTCGGATTTCCCCGAAGTCACCGCCGGAGCCGAAGGCGCGAAGCTGATGCCGATCCTGCAGGTCATCAACGGCATGCTGGAGCCGCGACCTGATCGACGCTATCACTCGGCCGTGGAAGTTTCCGCCGACCTGGAACATCAACTCGGAGAGATGTTAGAAACTTCACTTCACAGTTCGTCGTCCTTCACGAGTCGCAAACCGACGGTGGTGCTGTCTTCCACGTCTTCCGACCAGCAGCGCCGTCAGTTGGAAGCCCAGTGGGAGTCCGCGGTGCGGGTGGCCAATTGGGCGGATGCCGAACGGCTCGCGCGCGAGCACATCGCCCTCGAGCCGCAACTTGCCGATGGGCACTTGCTGTTGGGTGAAACCGCGCTGCGACAGGCCGAAGTCTTTGCCCAATCGGGTGGTCGCGCCGAGGTGCTGGCGAAGATGCGCAGCAAGGCCGTACGCTGGTTACAGGAAGGGTTGGGCCGCGTGGCGGGTTCCGAATTGCTGCGGATCAAACAACGACTGGCTCATGTCTACCGCTTGCTGAATGACGATCAGGCCGCCGACCTCGCGTTGAATCGCACCGAATGACGTTTCCATCGCTCCACATGAGTGAATGAAAGATTCCCAGGAGACCTGCCGATGCCCGCCCCCCACGCTGCAGCTCTTCGCAACCTCGCGAACCAGCTCGAGGCTTACGCCGAGGACCATCCGCATTTGCAGCCGTTCGCGGTTTTGACGGAAGCGACGGACGCCGATCGAATCCTGAGCCGAGACGCCGCCTCGATCTGGGACGAGATCGCCCGATTGCATCCGGACGATCCGCTGGTCTGGCATCACCTGGCAATCATTCATCATGGTCGCGCCTATCAGAGCTATAACGACCTGGTGAACACGCATGCCCAAACGTTTGGAGACTGGAGCCGGGCCTTTCGCTGTTGGACCAGACTCATCCGCCAGGATGCGTTTTGGACGCATCTGAAAGAGCAATGGACGC
>JBBPIS010000163.1:11418-16566 GCA_038040225.1 Planctomycetota bacterium | reverse complement strand
TCAACCTCTTGTTCTGAACCTTCAACCTTCAACCCTCAACCCCCAACCGTTTCGATCTCCGTCATCATCCCGACGCTGAACGAAGCCGCTCGCATTGCGGAGTTGATCGCCGCGACGCGGCAAATCGGCGAGTGCGAGATCATCGTCGTCGACGGCGGCTCGACCGATGAGACTCTCGCACGAGCGAACTCGGCGGACATCGTGTTGTCCTCGGAACCCGGTCGAGCCACACAGCAGAATCTGGGCGCGGCGGCCAGTCGCGGGGATGTGCTGCTGTTTCTGCACGCGGACTGCCAGCTTCCTGCTGGCGCATTCGAGTCGATTCGCGCGGCGATGCGGGACGAGCGAACTGTCGGCGGTTGCTTTCAACAGCGGCTTGAGGCCGATGGTTGGGCCTATCGCTGGCTGGAACGAGGCAATGCGGGGCGAGTCCGTTGGCTCGGCATGGCCTACGGCGATCAGGGGATTTTCATTCGCAGACGTGTGTTTGAAGAACTTGGTCGATTCGCCGACGTGAAGCTGATGGAAGACGTGTTATTGATGAAGCGGCTGCGCCGCGCGGGCCGCTTCGTCTTGCTCGGCGAGCGTTTGTCCGTCTCGGCCCGTCGCTGGCAGAAGCACGGGATCGTGAGGCAGACGCTGCGGAACTGGCTGCTGTTGATCTTGGCGATGTGCGGCGTCTCCCCCGATCGCCTCGCGCGGTTCTATCCGAACACGCGATAGTTGATGGAGGGTGGGCACTTGCTGTAGTCCCGTCGCTCCGCCGACGGGACGGACGGAACATAGCGGCCCACATGTGTGGAGGGCGTGTCCGTCACGGTCCCGTCGGCGGAGCGACGGGACTACGGTACGTCACGACCGTTCAACACAAACCGTCGCGCCGTGATTGAGCGGCTCGACGATACGGAACTCGCAGTCGGACCAGTCGCCTCCGCGGGCGTAGTCGTTCGTCAGTTGATGAGCCTCGGCTTGGTCGGGGCAAAGTATGGCGAGCGTTGGTCCCCAGGAGGTTTGTGCGACGCCGTGGACGCCGCGCGCACGAAGCTGTTCAACGAGCCGGGCCATGCGCGGGTGAGCGAACACGCCACCCTGAACCGGTTCAAAGAAGTGACCGACCGCCAGGCCGAACTCGTACATCGCCGTGCTGACTCGTGCGAAGTCCGCTTCGATCAGGGCGGGCAACCAGTCCATCAGCACGATGCGGCAGAGTTCGCCCGTCAGCGCCGACGACATCGGCGGCTGAGTGGCGAACGCGCGGAGTTCCGCTTCGCCCGACAGGCCGCTCGATTGCGGAGGCGAGGCGAGGACCAGCCGCCACTCGGGCGGGAAGTCGTAGCGTGCGACGAGTGTCCCCAGTTGATCGCGTTGATCCGCGCGGCCCCCATCCACGAGAAAACCTCCCCGCGCGAAGCCGTGCAGCCCGATTGCCGATCGCAGTCCGCGACCGGCCCGCCGCGCGAGCGTTTCGACACTCACATCCCGTTCGCCGGACAGTTCGCTCAGCGCGCGAGCGACCGCCAGTCCCAATTGAGTCCCCGAACCGAGGCCGCTGTGAGGCGGGATCGCCTCGCGCACGTCGATCTCATACGCGGCGGTCTTCGCCCCGCCGGTCGATGCCGCGCGGATGCGGCGGACGAACTCGGCGACGCGCGCCGCAGAGGTCTCATCGCCAACGAACGAGTCTCGTTCGGCAGACCGTGCAGTCACGACATGGCCGGGGGCCGAGATCATCATCCCGACGCCACCGAACTTTCCGCCGCTGCTGCCCGCCGCCGCGAGCGGTCCGAAGTGGAGACGCGCTCCGGTCGTCACTGTGACTGGTGTTGCCATGCCCAGAGGATGCCGTCTGCCGCGTCGATTGGCAACGCGACTCCAGTCCCCTCGCCCCGGCTCTGCGGGGAGAGGGCTAGGGTGAGGGGCTTCTTTCAATGGCCGGCATCACACGGGCAAGGCCAGCGACGCAAACAGCACCCAGCCGAGCAGATTGACTTCAAACAGGATGGCGAACACTCGAACGGCCATTTCCACGGTGATCGAGGTCCGGTCGAACAGGCGATGTGCCAGCCAACCGATGAGGTAGGCCGCGGGCAACACGACGACCGGCATGATCACCAGTAATACCGCGTCCAAACCAAGGCCGATCAAAACTCCCGGCGGCCCGAAGTGAAGAATCTCGAAC
The DNA here is from genome assembly GCA_038040225.1 of Planctomycetota bacterium. Classification (GTDB taxonomy): domain Bacteria; phylum Planctomycetota; class Planctomycetia; order Planctomycetales; family Planctomycetaceae; genus Schlesneria. The sequence goes on along the minus strand of JBBPIS010000163.1, from coordinate 14,387 downwards.
ACGAGCACCACCACCATCACCACGGCGTGCGACCACAACATCGCACTCGTCGCCAGCTCGATCGCTTCGGAGCGTGAGCAATACATCTGACGTTCGTCGAGCGGTTGGTCGTCATTTGTCATGGCAGCCCGTTCAGTTTGCGGATCACCCACTCGGTGGTCATCAGCGCGAACAGGACGGCCAGCCACGGCCAGCGGTCCCACAGCGGAGACTCTTCGTACAGCGAGGTGGTCTCTTCAAACGTCTTGAACTGCCGGGGCAACTCGTGCAGTTCGTCCGCCAAAAACAAGCGGCCGCCACTTTGATCGGCGATCTGGGTGAGCAGGTCTCGGTTGGCGGAGAGGTCGCTCAATTCGAGGCTCGGGCGGTCGTGGACGTACAGCGCGGCTTCGATCGGTTTCGGGCCGAGGTCTGCGTTCTCGGTCGAGAGCGCGACGCGGTACTCGCCCGCCGGGAGGGACACGGCCTTCCCCTCGAACTGCAACGGCCGGCCGGTGGGCGGCGCGAGTTCGACCGTCGTGAACGGCTTGTCGGGTTTGTCGCCGATGCGGAACAACTCGGCCTTCGCCTTGAGCTTCGGAAACTTTTGCAGGAACGGAGCCATCCACTTCGCCCTGACGGTGGCATCCTGGCCGAGTTCGATGTCGGTCTTCTCCGGCCCGAAACGGACGAACTCGTTCCCCGCAGTCACCTTGTTGGCCGCGGCCCAACGTGCGAGTTGAGCCCAGAAGCGATGGTGATACTCGTCGCCGACGCGGTGTCGCCAACGCCAGGTGCCGTCGAACCCGAGCCACAGCACCTGGCCCGAACCGAAGTGGTGATGCACGATCAATCCGTGCTTGCGGTCGTTGATCAAAGGGTCGGCCAGCGCGGCGGGCAACAGCGTCGTCGCCCACACCGTCGCGGCGGGCTTGGTCTCACCGAGCAACATCCACATCTGACCCGGCAGTCCGACCCAGATGTTCTGGTTTTGAATCGGGTCGGCGGCGAACTGCAGCATCGACTGCTGCTCGCCTTCGACGGTCAATTGCACGGGCAACCCGCGCAGCAGCGGAGTCGTCTCACCCGAACGGTCGGTCAGATTGATGGGCTTCAGATTTTTGACGGGCAGCAACTGATCCAGGACCGGCGAACGGTACGCGAGCGGCATCCAGCGTTTCCCCGGCGAGATCACCAGCGTCCCTCCCTCGGTTACGAACTCGCGAATCCGCTCCCACGTGGCGTCGCTCAGTTGCTCGGGCGGCACGTCACCGAGGATGACGAGGTCGATGTTCGCGAAGGGTGATGCTGCCGGATCTTTGGGATCGGAGGTTTGATCGAGACGCCGAGGAAAGAACGGCTCGGGCAGTACGCCGAGATAGGGCTGCTGGAAGAGGACTCGCTTCAGATCGACGCGCTCGTCGCGCGCGAGGGCCGCTTCGAGATAGCGGAATTCCCAGCGGGCGTCTCCCTCGATGAGGAAAACTTTCGCGCGATCGTCGACAACAGCGAAGGCGAACGAGCGGCCGTTGTTGTCGTCGCGCGTCTCCCCCTCCAAAACCGGTGTGCGGATCACATACGCCTTGCGCCCGACATCGACTCCATCCAGATCGAACTCGACGTTGACGGTCGTTGCCGTCACCGTGACCGACCGTTTGATCGGCTCGGCATCGGGCTGGTCTTCGCGGACCAGTTCGACGTCGAGCGTTTTCCCCTCGAAGCCGACCGTGTTCAGGACGGCCTTCAGTTGCGGATGGTCCCCCTTGTAGACGGCCTGCGGATATTCGAGCGATGCGATCGAGAGATCCTTCGGGCGGAACGTCGATCCGAGCAGCACGGGAAAGACGGGCGCTTCGGCGCCCCTCAGCGAGGCGGCCAGCGACGACAGGTTCTTCCCCGACAGATCGCGTCCGTCGGTGAACAGGATCAAGCCCCGCACGTCTCCGCCCGCGACCGCGCCGCTCGGCTGGAGGGCCTGCGACAAGTCCGACGTCTCCGTGATGAGACTGCTCGACGGCGCGGCGACGACCTTTTCCAACTGCGTTCGTTCGACCGCCTCGGTCTTGCCCGCGAAGACGAACAGTTCGAGCCGCCCGAGGTTCTTGAGTTCGTCGAGCAGCGGCTTCGGCACGGTGGTCAGCAGCCGCCGAGCGATCTCGCGCCGCGGGATGGCATCCAAGTCCTTGAAGATGCCCAGCAGATGCTCGCGCCGCGAGGTGATGAGTGCCGCACGCCGCTCGTCGTCGGCGGTCTCGGTGGGATCGACCCACTCCGGTTCGCGGCCCTCGTCGAACGCCTGCTGCCACCGATCGAGCCGGGCATCGACCGCCGCGTTGCCAATCATCCCGAGGCCCCTCGCCCATCGCAGCTTCTCGCCCCGCAGGGCATGCACGTCGGTGGTCGCCATGCTGTTGGACAGGTCCACTCCAATCAGAATGCGTCCGGTTCGCTTCTGATCGAGCGTCCAACTGAGCACCGGCTGCAAGAGCGTCATGAGCACGACCGCCAGCACGGCGACTCGCAGACCGAGCAACCAGTTGCCGACAGCCTTGGAAACGAGCCGCCGTTCGTACCGCAGCAGCATCACAATCAGGAGCAGCGTCAACCCGACCGCCGTCAAATGGACGAGCAGCGTCAGCGAAGACTGTGCTCCATGAAAGACAAGCTGTCGCGTGAGTGGGGGCATGTGAAGAGGTCAGAAGTCAGGGGTCAGAGTCAGAGGTCAGTCCCATTTGTCACATCAGTCCTTTTCGTCCCCTTGGTCCTTTCCGTCCCTTGGGCTCCGGTCATGATCCGAAGTCAACAGTCGAAACGAACGGCACCAGCAACGGGGCGCGATTGTAACGGCGAGTCCATCCGCACCGCCCTGTCCAAGCGGTGGAAAATGGCAACGCGAGGTCGGCTCACCCAATTCGTGACGTAGGTTCTCGGAAGGACGATTGCGCCGTGAGGCTTCGTCTCTGGGGGAAAGTGTCTTCGCAGGAAGGCCC
>JBBPIS010000163.1:0-11318 GCA_038040225.1 Planctomycetota bacterium | reverse complement strand
CTCAACCCTCAACCCTCAACCCTCAACCCTCAACCCTCAACCCTCAACCCTCAACCCTCAACGCACCCATGACTCAAACCGCGTCTGTAGCCTGGTGGAACAAGTCGCTCGAAGAAGTCGGGCTGAACGGCATGGACAAGCACGTCGCGGCCGACGCTAGTTGGGCTGCCTTGCTGGCTTCAGGTCGAGATGATTTCGCGCGTGCGCTGTCGCTCACACACATGCAGACTGGTCGAGACCGGACGGTCGTGGAGATCGGCTGCGGCGTGGGACGAATCTCGGCCGTGCTGGCCGAGCGATTCGGCCGGGTGATCGGCGTGGATGTCGCCCCGACATTGATCGAAGAGGCTCGGCGTCGCAACGAGCGAGACAACGTTTCGTTCGAGGTGTGCGATGGAGTCCATCTCCGTCCGTCCGGAGCCTCACGCTGTCACACGGTCTTCTCGTACGAAGTTCTCTACTACCTGAATCGTCAGTCGTTGACGGCCTACTTCATCGACACGTTCGTTCTGCTCCGAGATGGCGGCGAGTTCGTGTTTCATCTGAACATGGAACCGATCCGGCTGACGACCCGCTTGAGTTCGCTGTTGCGCCGCGCGCTGCGGATGTGTGGCATCAAACATTGGCGCGGCTGGCCGACGGGGGTCGGAATGAAACGTTACTACCATTCGGAAGCATGGCTGAGGCAGACGCTGGAGCGAGTCGGTTTCCGCGTGGAACGAATCGTCGGGCCGACCCCGCGCCAGAAGTGGATCGTCGCTGTGAAACCGTGAGAGAGTGGTTAGTGGGTGGTGGATAGTGGATAGCCAGAACGAAGACTCGCTGTCCACTCGCCATGCCTCACTCGCCGTCCTGTTCCTATCCACTATCCACCACCCACTATCCACTACTCATCATGGCCACCGCCGGAACCGTCAGACGAAACGTCCTCGCCAGTTGGGGCACTCACGCCTCCAACCTGGTGATCGGATTTTTCCTGACCCGTTACACGCTGGACGTGCTGGGCGTCTCGACGTACGGCAGTTGGCTGCTGCTCAATTCGATCGCCGGTTACTCGGGGCTGCTGTACTGCGGTCTCGGCGAGACGGTCAGCCGCTACGTTGCGAAGTATCACTCGGAAGGAAATCCGACGCGCGTCAATCAGATTGTGAGCGTGATTCTCGCCGCCTATCTGGTGATGGGGGGCGTGGCTTTTCTCTTCGCGTGCGGATTGTGTGCGACAGCCCCGTGGTGGGGAGGCTGGACCGGCGACGATCTGGTGGAGGCTCGCATCACGATCCTGATGCTGGGCGTCAACGTGGCGGTCGGCATGTCGGGCAGTGTCTTCGGAGGAGTCCTGCACGGTCTGCGCCGCTTCGATCTCGAACGCGGAGTCGGCTTCTCGTTCGATCTGGTTCGCGTTGCACTCTTCCTGCTGTTTCTGCGCGAGCAGCACGGTCTGGTCATCATCGCCGGCATCTACTTCCTGGTGACGGTCGGAGAAAACGTCGCGTACTTCCTGCTGGCGCGGCGCATCCTGCCGACGCTTTCCGTGGGGCCGTCGCATCTCGACCGCAGCGTCCTGCGCGAGTGTGGCTCGTTCAGTTCGATGGCGTTTCTCAGCACGGTGGCCAGCCAGATGATCAATGCCACCGACACGATCACGATCGGTCTGTTGCTCGGCAAGGAGGCGATCGTGCCGTACTACTTCGGTTTGAGACTGGCTCAATTCACGAGGCAGCCGATCGAAAAGATCGCTCACATCTGCATGCCGACCGCCGGAGCACTGCAAGGGGTGACGGACCGATTCAAGCGCGACCGCTTTCTGGTGAAGACGCTGGGGATCGTGTTCCTGCTCGTCGGCGGAGCGTTCATCGGCGGCTGGTTCTTCGGTGGCGACGTGATCCGCCTGTGGGTCGGCTCCAAGCTGACTCCCGACAGCCTCGCGCTGTCGCACCGAATTTTGGTCGTCCTGCTGGTGGCTCAACTGATCGCCCTGCCCTGCGGGATTCTGCGAGCCTTCCTGTTTGGCAGCGGCATCGTCAAGACTCCGGCCCTGATTTTTCTGGGCGAGGCCATTTGCAATCTGACGCTCAGCATCGTGCTCTGTCTCACGCATGGCATTGAAGGTGTGGCATGGGGGACAACGATCCCGGTCGTGGTGGTCGAACTCGGCGTACTCGTGCCGTATGCGCTGCGGCATCTGAAAGTGAGCGGCTGGCGAATCGTGCGGGAAGCGTTGCAGCCGCAGTTGCTGCCGCTGTTGGCGTTGCTCGGGTTTGCCCAATGGGCTTCGCAACAGGCGTGGAGTCACAACGACTGGCGGATCCTGATCGGAGTCGCCTTCACCGGCGCGGCCATTCTCGGCGCGGCCCTGTGGCTGCGCCGAAGGCTCGACCGGGCGGAGATGGCGGCGGCGTGAACATGAGCGGCCGTACCACTTCTGTGACAGATCGCTCCGAAAGATTCAGTGCAAAGTGAGGAGTGATCAGTGCAAAGTGAAAAATGGGAGCGAGGCAGAGGCACTACCAATTGCGAATAACTGCCGTGATGTCTTGTCCGACCGTCGCCATGCCCAGCGGAGCGACGGACCGGTGGATCTTTCACTTTTCACTTTGCACTGATCACTCCTCACTTTGCACTCAAACCGATGACACGATCCGTCACGGCAGAGCTACTTCGTCGGCTTCCAACCCAGTGCCTTGGCACACGCCGCGTGGTTGAACATCTTTTCGTGATCGTGCTCGGTCCCCTTCGCGACCACGAGTTGCCAGTGGAACGGCCACTTCTTCTCGGCAGCCAACTTCTTCGCGGCGGCATAAGCGTTCTTTCCTCGCTCGAAACGGAACTGGCCCTGCGCGTCGGCGGCCGGTTTGATATCGAGGTACTCGTCGCGCTCGATGTCCTTCGCGCCGAGATAGATCGTCAGCGGTTGAGCCAGATACGCCTTGAGCACTTCGTCCGTCTGCAACTCGGCGGGGAGTCCTCCGAAGCCGTAGGGGAACTCGGCCGAGAGCGTCGGAAACGTGTGTGTCCCCGGATTCGCGGCCACGATCCGCTGCGCCTCGGTCGGTACGAATGCGGCCAGCCGAACCAGAAACTGCCCACCACCCGAGTGGCCGATCAACGAGTAGGGCATGTCGGCCCGGCCTTCTCGCTCACGAATCTCCTTCGCGATCCGATTCACATACTCGCCGGTCCGTTCCTCCGGCGCTGTCGCTGTTCCATCCACGACAATTCCGCCGAGTTGATACTTCGGCAGCGGGAAGGTCTGCTCATCGAACAGCGGAGCGACGATCAGAGCCCCAAACCGGTCGCCCATCGGAATCGCGTGGTCTCGATACTCCTCGGCATTCCGCAGCACGCCGTGAAACACCATGAGCATCGGCCCGTCGCGAAAGTCCGCCGGTTTGTAGACGAACAGTTTCAGCGGAACTTCGCCAAACCGGACCTCAACGGTCGACTTGCCAACCGGCAACGGATCGGCCGAAAACAGAATCAGGCTGGTCATCAACAGAGTCTGCATGAGCGGGTCTCATCATCGCGAGGGGAGGGGTCAATGCCGCGACAATGTAGACATTCCGTAGCACATGCTGCCAGCTTGTGCGTCCGCCAGGTTCAAAGCGAATGCATCAACAAAACATGAGGAGGGGGGCCTGAAGCCAACCTCATCCTTCGTTGTCTTCGTTCGCTTCTGTTCAAGAGTCAATTGGAACAGAAGCGAACGAAGGCAACGAAGGGCGAGGCTCAATTCAAACTTGGCACATTCGCAAGAAGTTTGGCACGAGAAGCACGCCGGCAATTTGACTGAGACTGTTTGTCCCCGAGCCGGCCCTCAGTCACGCACAAGCTGGCAGCATGTGCTACGGATGCATCACAGCTCCAACTCGTGTCGCACCTCGTCGAAGACGCCGACCGCGAATTCCAGATCCTCGCGCGAGTGGGCGGCGGAAATCTGCGTTCTGATTCGCGCCTTGCCCTGCGGAACGACGGGGTAGCTGAAACCGATTACGTAGACACCGCGAGTCAGCGCCGCGTCGGCGAACTTCGTCGCCAGAGCCGCATCACCCAGCATGATCGGCGAGATCGGGTGCGTCCCCGGCAGGATGTTGAAGCCGCGCGAGGTCATCTCGCTGCGGAAGAACGTCGTGTTCGCTTCGAGCTTGTCGCGCAGGGCCGTCGATTGACCGAGCATCTCCAGTACCTTGAGCGATGCTCCCGCGATGGTCGGTGCGAGCGTGTTCGAGAACAGATACGGCCGCGAACGTTGCCGCAGCAGCTCGATGATCTCTTTCCGACCGCTCGTGTAGCCGCCGCTGGCTCCTCCCAGCGCCTTGCCCAGCGTTCCGGTCAGGACATCAATCCGACCCATCACGCCGTGCAACTCGTGCGTCCCGCGACCGGTCTTCCCCATGAAGCCGACCGCGTGCGAGTCGTCGACCATCACGAGAGCCTGGTACTTGTCGGCCAGCTCGCAAATCGCGGGGAGGTTGGCGATGGTGCCGTCCATCGAGAAGACACCGTCGGTGGCGATCATCTTGAACCGAGCCTTCGCCGCGTCGGCCTCCTTCAGCCGCGCTTCGAGATCCGCCATATCGCTGTTCTTGTAGCGATACCGCTGCGCCTTGCAGAGCCGCACGCCGTCGATGATGCTCGCGTGGTTCAGCTCATCGGAAATGACGGCGTCTTCCGCCCCGAGCAGCGTCTCAAACAGACCGCCATTCGCATCGAAGCAGCTTGAGTACAGGATCGTGTCCTCGGTCCCGAGGAACCGGCTCAGCGAAGCCTCAAGCTGCTTGTGCAGTTCCTGCGTCCCACAGATGAACCGCACCGAAGCCAGTCCATAACCCCAGCGGTCCAGCGCCGCATGAGCCGCCGCGACCACATCGGGATGCTCGGCGAGGCCCAGGTAATTGTTCGCGCACATGTTCAGGACGGACTTCCCGTCGGCGACACGAATCCGCGCATCCTGCGGCGAGACGATCACCCGCTCCCGCTTGAACGTCCCCGCCGCCCGAATCGCCTCCAACTGCGACGCCACATGCGATTGAAAGTCACCGTACATCGTTCGACTCCGAGAATTGAAAGCGTCGAATCACGGGAAAGGTCGAGACTCCTCGCGGAGTTTCAGAGATCCCGCAGTTGCATTGAGAGGTAGAACCAGCCACTGATGATGAGTTGGATGAATAAGGGAACAAGAAAGTGGACGTTCTCTGCCAGATACGGAACAAATTGCAGACAGACTGAGATCAGCACCAGTATCGGAACGATCACTTGCGTCCATCGCTCATAGTCGCCCCAGAAAACGCCGAACGCAGCATAGATGCTAAAGAGTAGTGGGAACAGGAAAATGACAGTCATTCAGATTCCTCCACGTCACATTGCCCAATCGAGCACGACCTTGCCACACTGGCCGGAGAGCATCGCGTCGAAGCCCTTTTGGAAATCGGTGTAGTGGAAGCGGTGAGTGATCACCGGTTTGATGTTCAGGCCGCTTTGGAGCATCACCGTCATTTTGTACCACGTTTCGTACATCTCGCGTCCGTAGATCCCCTTGATCGTGAGCATGTTGAAGACAACGAGGTTCCAGTCGATCGCCATCTCCTTTTCGGGGATGCCGAGCATCGCGATCTTGCCGCCGTGAGCCATGTTGCTGATCATGCCGTTGAACGCCGACGGGTTGCCCGACATTTCCAGGCCGACATCGAACCCCTCTTTCATCCCAAGTTCTTTCTGAACGTCTGACAAAGAAATTTCGCGCGGGTCGATGGCTCGCGTGGCTCCCATCTTCTTCGCCAGATCGAGCCGGTACGGATTGAGGTCGGTCACGACGACGTGCCTCGCCCCGGCATGCCGCACGACGGCGGTGGCCATGATGCCGATGGGGCCGGCTCCGGTGATGAGCACATCCTCACCGAGCAGATCGAAACTGAGAGCCGTGTGGACCGCGTTGCCGAACGGGTCGAAGATTGACGCCACTTCCTGGTCGATGTCGGGCGCGTGGTGCCAGACGTTCGTCATCGGCAGCGACAGGTACTCGGCAAACGCGCCGGGCCGATTCACGCCGACGCCCTTCGTGTGCGCACACAGATGTCGCCGACCGGCCAGACAGTTGCGGCACGTCCCGCAGACGACATGCCCTTCGCCACTGACGATCTCGCCGGGATGAAAGTCGGTGACGTTCGAGCCGACCTCGACGACCTCGCCCACGAACTCGTGGCCGACCGCCATCGGCACGGGGATGGTTTTTTGAGCCCACGCATCCCATTTGTAGATGTGAACGTCCGTTCCGCAGATGCCGGTCTTCCGGATGCGGATCAGGACGTCGTTGATCCCGATCGTCGGCTCGGGAATGTCTTCGAGCCACAGTCCCACCGCGGCTTCACGTTTGACGAGGGCTTTCATCGAGCGAACTCCTGATTTGAGAAAATGAAACGCTGTGGAACCACGAAAAGCACCAAAGGCACGAAAGAACAACAAGAAGAGATGAACCACGGAAGGCACGGAAATGCACGGAAGGAGGAAGGGAAGAAGGCCAAGGTGTGGAGTACTGGGATTTGCACGAAGTTTGAACTGATTTGCTCGGCTCTCCTCATTCCGTGTCCTTCCGTGAATTCCGTGGTTCGCCTGATCTGATGCCTGTCCTTTCGTGCCTTTCGAGTATTTCGTGGTTCAAACTCTTCGCCTCGTGTTCCTGTATGCCGGACGAGGTGGGCGGTATGCTAGACGGCCGTTGTTTTGTTTGCAAGACAAAATATCCGTTATCGTGGACACTCCGTCATGCCCCGCCGTCAGACTTCCGGTTCGACTTCCAAGACCTCAGCGCCAACGACGCCGCTCGAAACCGTTGACCCGATCAGCGGGCAGATTTCTCAGCGGGTGAAGCTGCTGCGACAGCAACGGGGTTGGTCGCTCGAACAGCTTGCCACGGCATCGGGGGTCAGCAAGTCGATGCTCAGTCAGATCGAACGCAAACAGGCGAACCCGACTCTGGCGGTGACGTGCAAGATCGCGCAGGCCTTCGGCATGTCGCTGGCCGAGTTCGTCGAGATGCCCTCCGCGTCATCGGCGATCCACGTGATTCGAGCCGACGATCGTGAGCATCTGTATCGCTCGGACGAGGCGGTCGAGATTCGGACGCTCTCGCCGCTGAATCTCGAAAAGGATGTCGAGTTCTATCACGTGCGTCTCAAACCGGGAGGAGCCTTGAAGAGTGCGGCTCACTACCAGGGAACGCGCGAGTTCCTGACGGTCGAACAGGGGAAGGTCCGCATCCAATCGTCGAACGACTCCGCCGAGTTGAGCAAGGGGGATTCGACCACGTATCGGGCGGATGTGCCTCACGCCATCGAGAACATCGGGAAGGGTGAGGCGACGGTGTTCCTCGTCGTGATCTACCAGTGATCGCTGCCAACTTGACAGGCGGCGATGTTTGATGGATGGCGGGTCGTGAGGCAATTTCTTCAGGCATGGCATTGACTTGCGAGTGTCGCTGGCTCGGCGTTGCTCGTCGGCACGCGGGTTGCCTTCCAATTGAGTCTGGCGCGGAAACTGCCAATTCTTCCGCACGCTTCTCCTTGATCCCCGCATGCCGGAGTCCACCGTGTCCGATCAGCAAGAGTTCACGTTCCAGACCGAGATCAAGCAGCTCCTGCACATCCTGTCGCACTCGCTCTATCAAAACCGCGAGATCGCGCTGCGGGAGTTGATCTCAAACGCATCCGATTCGCTCAACAAGATGCGGCACGTTCAGTTGTCGGAAGAAAAGTACCGCGACGACGCGCCGCTGGAGATCGCCCTCGAACCGGACAAGGATGCCAGCGTCCTGACGATCCGGGACAACGGCATCGGGTTGACTCACGATGAGTTGGTGAAGAACCTCGGCACGATCGCTCACAGCGGATCGAAGGAGTTCCTGCGGAGTCTGGCTTCGTCGCAGGAGAGTGGTGAGACGAAGGCGGACCTCTCACTGATCGGACAGTTCGGCGTCGGGTTCTATTCGGCGTTCATGCTCGCGGAGAAAGTCGTTGTCGTCACGCGGAGCTACAAGGAGGAAACCGGCTGGCGCTGGGAATCGGATGGCTCCGGCCGTTTCACGATCGCGGCCGTTGAGGGCGACGTGCCGCGCGGGGCGCAGATCATTCTGCACCTCAAGCCCGAGATGGAAGAGTTCACCGAGCCGACGCGGCTCGAGTACGTCGTTCACAAGTATTCGACGTTCGTTCCGCACCCGATCAAGCTGGCCGACAAGGTGCTCAACGAGCAGAAGCCGATCTGGGTCGAACCGAAGAATCAGGTCACGGCCGAGCAGCACGAGGGCTTCTATCAATGGCTGGCTCACGGAGCCGAGCAAAAGCCGCTGTGGCATCTGCATTTGTCGAGCGATTCGCCGATTCAATTCAACTCGATCCTGTACTGCCCGCCGGAAAACTTCGAGTTGATGGGGTTCGGCTCCGTACAGCACGGAATCAATCTCTGTGCGAAGCGAATTCTCGTCCAGGACGACTGTCGTGAGCTGCTCCCCGAGTACCTGCGGTTCCTGTACGGAGTCGTCGATTCGGCCGACCTGCCGCTCAACGTCTCCCGCGAAACGCTGCAGGATCACAAGCTGGTGCCGAAGCTGAAGCGAGTCCTCACGAAGAAAGTGCTCGATCACCTGGTGAGCCTCTCCGAAGAGCAGCCCGAGACCTATGCGACGTTCATTCAACAGTTCTCGCCAATCCTGCGCACCGGCATCGCGGTCGACTTCGAGAACCGCGACAAGATCGCCAAGCTGCTGCGATTCCATTCGACGAAGTCCTACAGCGAGATGCCGCTCCTGGCGGTACTCGATGACTCCAAGCCGCCGCAGCCGACGGTGTCGTTTGACGACTACATCAAACGCGCCGCCGAAGGGCAGACGCAGATCTACTACCTCAGCGGACAAAGCCTCGATGGGATGGCGAAGCATCCGCACTTGGAAGCATTCACGAAGCGCAACCTCGAAGTGCTGTTCCTCGAAGACCCGATCGACGAGTACGCGCTGATTCAACTGCGGAATTACGACGGCAAGGAATTGATGTCGATCGACGCGGCCGACGTGAAGTTCCCCGAGTCAACGAACCCCGCGGACGCTGATGAACCGAAGAGCATGCCGCAGAATCTTGATCGCGTGATCGAACTCGTGCGCGATGCGCTCGGCAAGCATGTCGAGGACGTGCGTGAATCGACGCGGCTCACCGACAGCCCCTGCTGCCTGATCAATCCGCGCAGCCACATGAGCAGCCGCCTGCAACAGGTCGTCGGCCAGACGGTCAAGGATTTCGGACAGACCAAGCGCCTGATGGAACTCAACCCTCACGCACCGCTCATCGACCGTCTGTGCGAACTGGCGGCGAACGCGGACAACGACGAGTTCATCCGCGACTGCGGCCGGCAACTCTACGCGAACTCGCTCATCCACGACGGCATCATCCCCGACTTCGACGACACCACGGCCAGGTCGCTTCGCTTCATGGAAGAACTGGCGCGGAGCAAGTCGGCGATTGTGGTGTGATGCGGAGTTGACTGTGATTGCGCGGTGAAGTCTGGCGTGGAATCATCGTTTTCCTCGGTTAGATGTCCGGAATGCGGCGGCGTCCCCGGCATTGTGGGAAGCGGCCACAGACTCGAAACGACTTGCCGATGTAAGCGCCCGAGATCGCCGTGCGCCGGACCATCGGACCGCCGCAGATCGGGCATCCCCGCATTTCCGGCTTCAGCTCGTGCAGCCGACTGATGACGAATTGGACCGGACGGCCCTGGTCATCGGTTTCGAGTCGGGCGAGTTGCTTCAGCAGCAGGTGTCCGTCGATCAGGATGATCCGGTGCTGTCGGGCGAGTCGAGTGGCATGATGGGTGAACGTGCCCGTTGTAACGATGAATCCCCCCTTGGCTTTCTCCCGGGCGATGATCGTAGAGAGTACCCGCACGGCTCGAACTCCTATGCTCAGCTCCGTCCACGGCTTGCACTGAACGAGATACATTCGTTCGTTGGCGTCCGTCACGCGCAGGTTGATGTCCACCTCCCTCAAGAACGGACCAGTCGAGACTCGTTTGAAACCGTGAGCCGCCAGTATAAAGGGGAGCATCGCGTCGAACTTCTGTCCTTCCAGTTCGCAGAGGTCGATGACGCGGGACTGAGACGCTGCAACGAGCCGCTTCGCGTACGCCAAAACCTTCCTTTGCTCGGCTGCGGGAAGTTGAATCAGCTCGCGGCAAAACTCACTCTCAAATTCGGGGTCGAGCATTGAGGCATTCTCTTCAGAGAGCAAGCGACATTTTGCGTTTTCACTTTGTTGGAACGAGTTGCACCGCATCGACAATCACATGCCCGTCGGTGTCGGCGTTGGAGATGATGACCGTCACGGATTCATCGGCCTCGCAAGTCCAGATGCCGAGGGATTGGAAGCCGTTCTCTTTCGTGGCTTCGCGCTGGTTGAGGCGCAGCTTTTTCAAGTCGCCCTTCGTCTGGACCGAGACCGGGACGTTGGTCGCTCGGTTCGGGTTGGCCGTGTAGGCCACGCGGACTTCGTAGCGGCCGGCCTTCGGAATCTTGGCGGTGAACGTGGCGGAAAGGCTGCCCTTGTTCTCGTTGCCGTCGTGGAGATAGTCCGTGCCGACGAAGCCGCTGATCGACGCGCTGCTGGACCACTCGCCGGTCAGCTTGGCGTCGAGGTTGTCGATGACGATACCCGAGAGCTTCTTCGGATCGATCGCCTTCGATTCGGCGGCGACTCGTTTCGGCCCGGTCCATTCGAGGACTTGGCCCTCATCCAGCAGCCGCTTCTTGAAAGCAGCGAAGTCGATGTCCTGCACGCTCACCTTCGCATCGATTGCCAGGCAGGCGGCGGTGGCGGAACTCTGACCGAGCACCATGAAGACCGGCTCCATGCGGATCGAGCCATACGCGATGTGCGAGGCGGCGAGGCAGACCGGCACCAGCAGGTTCTCGCACTCGGACTTCTTCGGGCGGATCGAGCGATAGGCGATCGGGTACGGTGAGACGCCGATCTGCACGTCCCCCTCGTTGCGAACCTTGCCGTCTTTCGTGACGTAGCGCTGGGCATTGTGCGAGTCCATGTTGTAGGCTCCCAACCCGACGGGGTCGTCGCACACGACCTTTCCCTGGCAGTCCTTCTGCGACATCACGTACTCGCTCACCAAGCGGCGGGCCTCGCGCACGTACATCTGGTGCGGCCAGTTGTCATGGTCCAGAAACTCATCCTTGGCGAGTGCCAGACGCGTGAACTCCTCGCGGATTTTCTGCGGCACGCGCGGATGATTGGCAAGCGTCCATAACAGTCCCTGCTGATAGGCAC
>JBBPIS010000162.1:0-16845 GCA_038040225.1 Planctomycetota bacterium | reverse complement strand
TTCGGCGAGCCAAGTATTGATTCTTCCAGACGAATCAACTGCCGGTAGCGATCGACAACTTCCGGCGTGGCGACGTTTGGCAGGTGTTTCTCCAGCACGATCGTTTCCAGCGTGTTGATGAGTCGGCGGAATTTGACTTCGCGCAATTCGTGTCGCTCAGATACTTCTTCCGACAAGACGGCTTGCTGGCGACGTCGATTGTAGGACTCCCAGGCGGGGAGTTGTTTCAACTCGGCTAAAAGCTGTTCCTGATTGTCGGGCTTCAGCAACGGGGACTCTTCCCAGTGCTTCGCGCCCCCCCAGTTCCGGCCACTTGTCGGTGATTTTTCCTGCAACAACTCGCGACGACCCGAGCCGGAGCGACGTCGGCCGCCTGGACCCGGTTGTCGGGCATTCTTGCGGTGTGCGTCGTAGGCGGCGATCACGGATGCGACGTCATCCTGCAGTGAGAACCCGAGTCCTTTACTCAGGCCGGTGACAACGACGGCAATTCGTTCAGCCACCTGGTGAACTCGCGGGCGGTGATCCTCTTTTCGTTCCAGTAGTCGCGAACGCGAAAACGGGGACAGTCCCAGTTCGGTTGCCTCGAACACCACCGGCGCGTCCGTCTCGTTCCGCACGTGCGTCTCCTCCAACCCCGACTTTGTCGCCAATCTGGTCGTCAGCGTGATGACGTGAGACAATTTGTGTCGCCGCCGGAACAGGCGAGGGGCCATTCATCAACGCAGGGAAATCTCGTATGAGCTTCGTCCAGAAATTCTTCACGGCGATTTTCCCGGCTCGGTGGGCCCAGAGCATGGAGGCCGACTCGCGCCGTTGGATGGTCCGCTGCCCGTGTGGCTTCGAGCGATCCGTCTGGGAAATCGGGGGCATTCGCTGGAAGGCTGCCGGGACGCCGAAGTGGTTCAGGAAGTGTCCTAGCTGCGGCCAGCGCCATTGGCACACCGTCAGCCGGAAGTCGTCCCCATGACCGATCGCATGACACGCGGCGTCAAGTGCGACGATGTCCTGAAGCGCAACAACCTATGCGACAGCGCGAAGAGTGCCAGCGAACCGGCGAGCGCGATCGTCAGCGCGATGTTGGGGCGGTATCGGTCAGACGCCTTGAGGTAGAACTGCGTCAGGAATGTGGCCGTTGGCCCGAAGGCACCGGAGAGAACGACAAGTCCCATAGGGCGGGTTGCTGCCTGCCACGTTCATCGATTTGACCAACCATCGATGGCGGCAGGAGCCGACCTTGGTTGCCCCTTCTCGGTTAGGCCAGAATCTCTCCGATCGGATGTCCTCCGTGAGCGACCGCTACAGGCCGCGACGCGCGATCGTAGACCGGCATTTCCGGATCGATGCCCAACACGTGATAGATGGTCGCGCAGATGTCGCGGATATGCACGGGCTTGTCTTTGATGAAGGCGGCCTGATCGTCGGACGCGCCGTAGATTGTCCCGCCGCGAATTCCCGCGCCGGCCAGCAGCACCGAATAACAGTAAGTCCAATGGTCGCGTCCGCCGTTGGCATTGATCTTCGGAGTGCGGCCCATTTCTCCCATCGTCACCACCAGCGTCTCATCCAGCAGTCCGCGAGCGTCGAGGTCTTCGATAAAGGCCGAATACGTCTGGTCGAAATTCGGCAGCAGGGTCTCCTTCAGCATTGGGAAGTTTCGTTCGTGAGTGTCCCACGCCGCTTTGCTCACCTCGTAGCGCTTGGAAAAATTGTCCCAGTTCACGTTGACGAACCGCACGCCGCGCTCGACCAGCCGCCGAGCCAAAAGTGTCGCCGAGCCGAACAGAGTCCGCCCATACCGCTCGCGCACGCGATCCTGTTCGAGGCTGATGTCGAACGCCTCGCGGACTTCGCGCGAGGTCAGCATGTCGAACGCCAGACGCTGCTGGCCGGGATAACTTCCCAGTTCGCGCTGCTCTTCCAGCGTCCGGAATTGGTCGTCGAACTGTTCCACCAACCGCCGGCGGTCGTTGAGCCGATCCAGCGTGATCCCCTCCAGCAACTCGGTGTCCGTCAGACGCGGTTCCCCGCGCACGACCTGCGGCTTCCAGATGTCATCGGGCGGATGGTCCACAAACGCCGTGCATTCAGTACTAAAGGGATCGTAGCGGCGTCCGAGAAACCCGCCGTGAGGCCCCGCCTTCTTGCGGACTTCACCCCAACCCAAGGGGCACGGCAGATAGGCATACGTCGGCAATGCTTTTTGGCGGTCACGCTCCAGGTACGCACATACCGAACCCATGCTGGGAGGATCGCTGTCGCGGAATTCTTCATCGGGCAGATTGACGTCGAACCCCGTGTACATCGGCAGATTCTTGTGACAGCCCCCATTGTGGTAGACGCTGCGAACGACCGCCGACTTGTGCATCCAGCGCGCGGTCAACGGCAGCAGTTCACAGACGTCAACACCCGCCACTGTTGACGCGATGGGCCGAAATTCTCCGCCGACGCCGTTCGGAGCGTGAGGCTTCAGATCGAACATGTCCTGAGTCGGTGCTCCCCCTTGCAGATAGAGCAACACAACACTCTTCGCCTTGCCCTGCCGCAGAAACCGGTTCGGAACATCTTCCGAAGCTGACAGAGCCGGCGCACCGAACACCCCACCCAACAGCGACAGCGTTCCCGCCTTGAGCGTTTCCCGCCGCGTCGGCCCGCTGCAAGCTCGACGCGCGCTCCCCAGCACTCTGATCGCGGTCATGGCGGCTCCCCTCGAATTCGATTCATTCTCTGCGCGGCAAACGTTCAAGTTCCTCTCGCCACGCAAAAAACCGGAGTGTCAGCACGCTATCCCGAAGCCCCAGCGAATGCGAGCGCCGGCACGCAGCAAAAGCTCGGCGGGAAACTGCGATCGTCGGTTGGTTTCGCTCCGTTCCGACCCCGCACCGGGGACTTGCAGCAGCAGAGCCAAGATGGGATCGGCCGCAGAGAGGCTCACAACCACAACCCGTTCGTCTTCACGAATTGGTTGGCTGGCGGAGGCATCAAGGGCGGAATCACTCACGGCCCGAGCGACGAATAGGGCTACAAGTCACTCGACCGCGACAATCCCACGCAGGTCTATGACCTCCACGCCACGATGCTCAAGCTGCTCGGCATCGACCACACCAAACTGACCTTCCGCCACAACGGCATCGACCGCCGCTTGACCGACGTCCACGGCCACGTCATCGACGCAATCATGGCGTGAGCAGTGCGGGAGAATGGCCACTCTTGGACGTGCGTTCTTGTTCTTGGAAACGGTGACACGGCATCAGCACTGTTTCTCCGCAGACTCCGAAACAGTGGCACGTCCCCCGTTGTTTCCAGGTTCGTCAGTGCAGAGCCACCCCGGCCTATGGTGTCACCCAGTCTTCCAGCATCAAGCCGGGGACTGCCGCGAAGTGTTTGGTGTTGTGAGTGACCAGCGTCAAGTTGTGAACCAGGGCGGTGGCAGCGATGAGCATGTCGGCGATCGGGACGGCATGGCCTTGATCGTACATTTCGGCTCGGATCTGTCCGCAGCGTTCGGCGACTTCCGGTGTGACGTGCAAGGCTTGAGCGGCATCCAGAAATCGGAGCAGTAGGCGATGCCACTTGGGAGCGGCGTTGGTTCGCAACGTCCATGTGAGCAACTCGGCCAGCGTCACCGTGGAGAGATGCAACTCTTCCGCGTGGTTCGCCGCTCGTTCGGTGACGGACTGCGAACCTCGAAAGTGATGCGAGCAAGTGTCGGTGTCGAGCAGATAGCCGCTCATTGTTGAGCGTCCGCATCCATGAACTCATCGCGGTGCGACAGGCTTCGAGTTTGGCAGGTCGATTCCAGCCAGCGGTCAAACTCCGAGTCATCGGCATCGGACCATGCTCCGGCTGATTCCAGAATCGCCGCTTGAGCTTGACCGGACGGTGACGAGAGTTCGAGCGGCTCAAGGCTGATGCGAACCCTGGCCCCATCGGGAAGACTCGTGTCCCGCTCCAATTCAATCGTCCGACCGTGAACCGTGCCGGTGAGTGTGGATTGCATCGTGATGAACTCCCTGACTGGCTCGCATTCGACAAACGAAAACAGGGGAACCGTTGTTCCATTGTGCTGTCGTCCTCGCCTGTCTCGGTCGTCAAGTATGTCAGCCAAGGATAGCCGATGGAAGCGGTCTTCGTTGCCATCGGTACTCACTGGCATGAATTCGCACGCATCGTTGCCGGTGAATCCACCCTTCTCAATCCATTCGAGAAGGTTTCGGGCGATCTCTCTCACATCTGCCCACCGCCGTTCGGTGAAGGCTTGAGCGAGGTCGCACCACGCAACACTCGGGGTCCATAGACACCCCCTTTCGGTTGAAGGATCAGATCGAAGGAGCGTGCCTCAACTCACATTTGGGCACAATCCTTGCGTCGCTGTAACCCCGTGGTCAGAATCAACGGATGCACCGAGAGGGCCACAATGAAAAACGACGCGATGACCGTCGATCTTCCGGGGAAGATCGGCAACACAAAACTTCCGTACTCGAATTGCCTCTTTCCGCTTTTTGAGGCGATTATCAATGCGGTTCACGCAATTCAGGACCGCCAAAAAGAGAAGAAGGAAGGCGGACGCATCGACATCACGATCGATCGAAGCCCTCAGCAATCACTCATCCCGACCAGTGGCGCCCCGGAAATCATCGGTTTCACCATCGTCGATGACGGCATCGGCTTCACTGACAGGAATTACCAATCCTTCCGCACCTCAGATAGCACCTACAAGCAGCAACGAGGCGGTAAGGGACTGGGGCGAATGCTCTGGCTCAAGGCGTTCAATCGCGCTGAAATTGAAAGTGTCTTTCAGGAGAACGACAAGTATTGGACGAGATCGTTCGGTTTCGCGCTCACGCAAAGCGGCGTCGTAAAACACACGAAGAAGGAAACTGAGAAAGCACCAAGCAAAACAATGGTGAAGCTCTTAGGTTACAAGAGGCCGTATCAACACGCCGCTCCCAAAACTGCGGCTCCAATTGCGAAGAGAATCATCGAGCATTGCCTAGAATTTTTCGCGTTGAAAACGGCGCCAACGATTGTCCTCCACGATCTCGATGGGGAGGAGATCAACCTAAACAAGGAATTCGACGAGGATTTCCACATCAGTTCCGAGAGGCGGGACTTCACGGTCAACGACATGCCATTCAGCATTTTGCATGTCATGGTGAAAGCCAGCGGAGATGCAGAGCATCTTTTGCACTTCTGTGCAGATAGCCGGACAGTACGGAGCATCAACGGCGCAAAGACGATTTGCAACATCGAAACTCCGCTTCATAACGAAGGGCAACCTTTTGTCTACGCGGGCTACGTCTCCGGCCAGTATCTCAATGACCGAGCCATCAACGAGCGAACACAGTTCGCAATCTCCGACAGCGATGACCACAACTTGTTTTCGGATGAAGAGATTTCTTGGCCGGAGATCATTGGTGGAACTGCGAAGGAAGCCGAAGCGTTTCTCCAGCAGTTCACCGCTCCGGTCAAAGAACGGAAGATGGAGCGGATTCGCAAGTTCGTCATGGAGGAGGCGAGCCAATATCGCCCGCTCCTGAAGCACAAGATCGACAAGCTCGACAAGATCCCAGCGCAGATTCTGGACGACAAGCTCGACATCG
Source organism: Planctomycetota bacterium (assembly GCA_038040225.1). Taxonomy (GTDB): domain Bacteria; phylum Planctomycetota; class Planctomycetia; order Planctomycetales; family Planctomycetaceae; genus Schlesneria. Next base: position 11,242 of record JBBPIS010000162.1, on the reverse strand, counting down.
AGCTTTACAAGATCGACCAGGAATACGACGCAGAACTTCGAGAACGCTGTGCAGAGCTACTTGCCGAAGGCGATCCAAAGGCTCTGGAACTCGAAGAACATCGAGTGGAGATGGAGAAATTCACAGAGGAGTGGAATGAGCATGGAATGGGCAAGCTTGCCCGTCACGTCGCTTACAGGAAGGCCACGCTGCGTTTTCTTTATAGCAGACTCCACCAGCAATCTTCCGGAAAGTATTCCCTTGAAGAGAGCATGCACGAGGTTATCTTCCCACTCAGGACCACGTCCGACGACGTTCGAGCAGACCAAATGAATCTCTGGATTCTGGATGAGAAGCTCGCCGTACCACTACTACCTTGCATCCGAGATACGCTTCGATCAGATGAATCCGGCAACGGATGTAGATAGTGCGGATCGACCGGACATCATTATTTTCGACAAACCCTTTGCCTTCAGTGATGCTGAGGAGCCGTACCGGTCAGTTTCGATTGTCGAATTCAAGAGGCCAGAGCGTGATGATTACCCGCAGGACGCTTCCAAAAAGAACCCAATTGCTCAGGTTGGCGAATATGCCGACAAGCTTCGAGACGGAACGGCATTGGACCGTCATGGTAATACGATGAATGTTGGAAAGAACGTTCCCGTCTATGCCTACATCATCTGCGATTTGACACCTTCACTGCGCAAGATTGCTCGACTTTCACAACTCACTTCTACCCCGGACAACGACGGCTACTTTGGATTCCACCGGGAATACGAGGTCTACATGGAGATCATGTCGTACAAGAAGCTCTTGGGCGATGCAAAGCGAAGGAATGAAAAGTTCTTCGACGAACTTGGGATCGGCCGTTCATGCACACCATGAATCGTTAGTCGAGTATCTGTCGAAGCAAGAAGTCGATTTGATCGGCAACGTCAAGACGGTTCGTCCAGTTCTCTTCGTGTCATCTCTAGAACAAATCAAGCTGGTCCAGAACGGCAGTGTTCCCCGCAAGATGCGGTGCGCTCGTTCCCGGCCAAGTCGGGCGAGCAAGTAGATCAGCCAGCCGCGATTCTCACCCGCCGCACCGGGTACCACTGGCGGCGGCTTCGAGCCGCCAGTGTCTTCAAAGACACTGACGAGCGAATCCCTTCACCAATGGCAGGCGAAACGCATCAAAGTTGGAGGCTTTGGGGCACGTTGAGGATGTCATGACAAAGCAGGAGTCAGGCACCTCAACCGTCGCGAGTGGGAATGAGGCTCGATAGAATCCCGACCGAGAGGGGACCGCTCCGACTCGGTTTTTCGGCGAGACGGTTCAGCAACAGGACAATCGCATGATTCTCACGACGCCCAACTATGTCGAGCAGACGCCGGAAGGTGTTTGGAAAGTGTGTGGCAGTCGAGTTTCTCTCGACTCGGTCTTGGCGGCTTATCTCTCGGGGTTGTCACCGGAAGGGATTCAAGAGGCGTTTCCGTCCTTGTCGCTGGAGGCGATTCACGGCTGTCTGGCGTTCTATCTGCGAAACCGCGCCGATCTGGATGCCTATTTGCAACGCGAACGCGACAACTTTGAGGCTCAGCGCCGCGCGATGGCCGTCACGAATCAGCCGGTGATCGAACGGTTGCGTACGGCACGCACTTCGGCATCCTTCACGGTTGGCGAATCATGACGGCGGCTGGATGGCCCGGACGCGGCTTTGAGCGTCCGGGTCGCAGTGCGACAAGAGGGAAGATTTCAGCCACTCGATTGGCAATCAACCTCTTGTGCCGAGGCACCCAGACGCCCAAGGCCGCGTCTGGGCCACCCCGCGATTGGTCGACCTCGATACGGGGGTTGCTTTGATCGCAAGTGGCGGTGGCAGTACCTGGCGCTCGATTCCGCTACCTGGCTTGCGCAGGGCGCAGGCGCAAGTACGACTTCCACTCCTCGCTCGCTTCCTTCTTCTTGACGATCGTGGCGGCGGCCTTGTCGGGGTCGGACTGTAAGAAGGCCTCCTTCTGACGGACGAAGCCGAAGATATCATTTTGGATCGTGCGGCTTCGGGTCCTGAGGCCGTGGCACTGGACGCAACTTTCTAGGGATGAGGGTATTTCCCGCAGGGTTTTGTACCTCAGCCCGATGAGCGACTCGCTCGGGGGCTCCGTTTTGCTCGGTGCCAGCGCCATCCGATCGGGCAAAACGATCGATTCAAAGCTCGAAGTATCGACCGGATCGTCCTTGCCGAGCGACTTCAATCCCAGCCGGCCGGCAAGGAACTCGGGCCGATCGAGCGTGAACTTGAACCGCTGGTCTTGCGGGGGCGTGACGACGATCAATTGGAGCGATTCGACGAACGGCGAAACCAACAACTTCCCCGATCGGGTCGGGACCAGCGCTCGGCGCAACAACGCCAACGTCGTTCCCGGAGGGACTAACTGTTGTCCTTCGGACTTGGTCCAGTCCCGCAGAAACTTCACCCCTCCGTCGCGGCCATCCGGAACCCGCAGATGCAGCGTGAACAGGGAGCGGTGTTTGACGAAATCCATGTGGTTCGTGCCGCCTGCGCTGGGTTCCTTCTCGCGTGAGTAAGTTACCCACGGACCGTCTTTGTCCAAGAGTTCGGCCGGGAAAAAGGGCTCGCTCGGGGAGGAGGGATCGAACGACTTCGGGTAGAGCTTCTTGTCGCCGACCAACTGAAAGGCATTGGGGAGCGCGCGGACCTCATCTTCGGTCAATTCGAGGCGTTTCATGAGACTGGCCACACGACGCAGCAATTCATCGCGGCGACTGACGGCTTTTGCGGTGGCCTCCTTGTCGAGCGGCACCTTGACCAGCGCCTGGTGGAGCCCGTCGAACACAGGCCACAGATCGCCCAGAAAGATCAGGCGGCGCGCTGCGGACTGTTCCTCCAACTGCGCAGGCGGAAGTTTTTCGACGGCTGCCAGGCGCGCCAGCACCTGCTCATGAAAGGCCGCATCATGCACGAACGGCACGAACTCATTCCAGGGGGGCGCGAAGGCGTGCGGATGCTCGAAGATCTCGCCGGTCGGGAATCGGTGGGTGTAAAAGATCTCGCGGGCTTGATCCCAGGGGTGGCCGGTCTTCCGGTCGTAGATCGGCTCGCCGGCCAGCACGGCCACGGCCAGCAGAAACACGGGACCAACTGCCAAGAAGGAAGATTTGCACAGCATGGATGTGGCCTCACGGTAAGGAGCAATCACGGTTGTCCCACGCATCGTACCGAATTCAAAATACCTCACAAAACTGTTAATCCTTCAAGATACAACAGGAATAGCTGTTGTGTGAGAGCGGCGCGCTGATCTCCGCACACCACGTTTGCGGGAACGCGCCGCCTCTCGACCTGCTTGATCAGAAGCGCTTCGGTCCGACAAGCCGATTGCAATTCCCACGTCGGTCCATCTGGGCCTTTGTGCCTTCCACGTCATGATCAGTTCACCGGCGCTCCGGCGAACCAAGTGTTGATTCTTCAAGACGAATCAATTGCCGGTAGCGTTCGACGACTTCCGGTGTGGCGATGTTCGGCAGGTGTTTCTCCAGCACGATCGTTTCCAGCGTGTTGATGAGCCGACGAAACTTGACCTCGCGCAATTCGTGTCGTTCGGACTGTTCCTCCGACTCGACGCTTTGCTGGCGACGTTGATCGTAGGACTTCCACGCGGGGAGTTGTTTCAGTTCGGCCAAAAGCTGCTCCTGATTGTCGGGCTTCAGCAATGGGGACTCTTCCCAGTGCTTCGCGTCCCCCAGTTCCGGCCACTTGTCGGTGATTTCCTGGAGCAACTCGCGACGACCCGAGCCGGAGCGTCGGCGACCGCCCTGACCCGGTCGTCGGGCGTTCTTGCGGTGTGTGTCGTATGCGGCGACCACGGACGCGGCATCGTCCTGCAGAGAGAACCCGAGGCCCTTACTCAGGCCGGTGACGATCCGGCCCGAGACCGGGCGTCCCTGGTCGACGAAGGTTTGCAATGTTCCGGTCAATGATGACCGGTTGGACTGTGGCCGGTCATTGTCGCTGGGTGCCGTTGCGGACGGCTTTTGCTTTGGTTTTGGTTCCGAGTCTTTGTCGATGGCCGGATTCCCTTCGGGTCGCGCGGGAGGCGCATCCGCATCGGCGAGGGTCATGCGGCTGTAAGTTCGCAACAGGACGTCGGACGTTCTCAGCGGGATATCAATCGTGTGGCCGGCCGTGACGGCATAGGCATACGCTTCCGCAAACGAGACGACGCCGTTTCCATCGATGTCGCAGCCGGTGATCGGAACACCGGTCCGGCTGCGACCGGCGATGGCCCCCCAGAAATAGCTGCTGAACTCTTCATCGTTGCTGATGTCCGGCCGACAGCCAGCTGCCGGCAGATTGTGTTGCTGCGCGAAGAATCCCGCGCGGAGCTGCGGGGCCAGTCCCTTGTCTTCGTCCAGGTCGTTGAAAATCGTGTGGCCGAAGCCGCCGCAATAACATTGGGCCATGACCATCACCACCGGCACAGACGACGGCAATTCGTTCAGCCACCCGGTGAACTCGCGAGCGGTGATCTTCTTGTCGTTCCAGCAGTCGATGGTCGTGTTGAATTGGTCTGACTTGTCTCCCTCGCTGCCGTGTGCCGTTACGTACACGATCAGACGGTCGCCACGCTGAGCATTCTTCGCGATCACTTCCAGACGTGCCTGAACCAGTGCGGGGGCCAGCGCCCCCGCAATGTGGGGGACGCGGTGATTCCTGTATTCCACCTGTTCCGCTCCGCGGCGACGGTGCAGAGACGCGAGCAGATCGGTGGCTGGCCGGTCTGGTCGTGGCGTCTTGGCGGCCAGCACCTGCAGATCGGCGGCGGGCTCGTCCCCGTCGGCAAAATAGATGTCGTGACTTCGCGTTCCGCGATGCTTCTCGTCGAGAACCTGTTGGAAGAAGACCACATTGGCTTCGAGTGACGCCTGGTTTCCCGACGGGTTGTAGCCGCCGCCGATGGTCAGAAAATAGTCGGCGGCAGACAACGTCTGGCCGCAGCACGCCAACAAGGCCGTTGCCAGCAGCAGAACCCGTGAAGCCTGAACGAGCCGATGAAACGACTGGAGCATCGTGAGAGTCTCTGGAAACAACCGACAGTCGGCCGTCATTCGCGGCAGTGTACGGCCGGCAGGAGGGAGGAGAAAGTGGATCGTCGAGCGGGCAGGAAAAGGGAATGGGTCGAAAACGGTGTCTGAAACCTTTGTTTGTCACTCCATCGAGAGCTTGCCCGCAGCAATCCTTGGTGGGAGTGCTGCCTCTGGCCGCCCCGACGATTGACGAATCGACTCTCACTCGCCATCATTCCGCCCCTCTAGGCCGGTTTCATGGACAGCATTTAGGGCGAGTTCGGCTCGCGCGGGAGTGATTGCATGGGTCGCTATACGGGTCCCAAGGGACGTATCAATCGACGACTTGGGGCGATGGTGTTTGAGAATCATGGTGCGGTGAAGGCGTTGGAAAAACGCCCCAATCCACCGGGGATGTCTCAGCGACGCCGCAAGTTGACCACATACGGTGAGGCGTTGGCCGACAAGCAGAAGATCAAGTACCACTATGGCATGCGCGAAGCTCAGCTTCGCAAGTACTTCGCCAAGGCTCGTGCCCAGAAGGGTAATACCGGCGAGATTCTGTTGGTCATGTGCGAACGACGACTCGACAACGTCATCCGACGGGCGGGCTTCACGGTGACTCGCATGCAGGCCAGGCAGGGTGTCGTGCATCGGCATTTCCAACTGAACGGCAAGACGATCGACAAACCGTCCATTTTCGTCGAACCCGGCGATGTCATCACGCTGCGCAACCGTCCGAACGTTCGCAAGCTCTACCGCGAAATCGTGGACAGTGCCGCACGCCAGTCGGTCGATTGGATTTCGTTCGACGCCAAGGATCTGGAGGCCCGGGTCCAGTCCTTGCCAATGCATACCGACGCCACCGCACCAGAGGTTCAGATCGGTCGGGTTATCGCCTTCATGTCGCGGTAACTCGACACGTGTCAACAGACGATCAACAAAGCGTCCTCTCAGCGGAGGACGCTTTTTGCATGTACCGCCCTTAGCCCAGAGAGTTGTCGTTCCGCGCGACGACCGGGTGATGCGATGTGCCTCCGCGGATTGAGTGACATCTGCACAGTCAGTAGGATGCGTCGGCCTCTGTGTCTGTTGAAGAACGTGAGGCGGGTTCGCATGCCGGTTCCGCGGTTTGTTTCAGCCAACGGCTGCGGCTTCACCCTTGTCGCACGATCACCCCGAATGCAGACAGGAGAGTTTTGTCATGTTCGATGGACGTCATCCCACGATTTTGCTGTTCGGTGCCCCGGGGGTTGGCAAGGGGACACAGGGGATGATCCTCGGGCAGATTCCCGGGTTCTATCACCTGTCGTGCGGCGACGTCTTTCGTTCGCTGAACATCAACTCGCCCGAAGGCCGCGAGATTTACCAGTTCAGTTCGCGAGGCCAACTGGTTCCCGACGAACTGACCGTCAAGATCTGGAAGAAGTCGCTGCTCGGCCACATCGCGATTTCGCGGTACAAGCCGCCGGATGAGATGCTGGTGCTCGACGGCATCCCGCGCAATCCCACTCAGATCGAGATGCTGAGGGACACGATCAACGTGCTGCACATCATTCATCTCGTCTGTGCCGATGTCGACAAGATGGTCGACCGCATCAAGCGCCGGGCCATCCGCGAGAACCGGGCCGACGACGCCAATGAAGAGGTGATCCGCACGCGGTTTGAAGTCTATCGCCACGAATCCGAACCGGTCATCAGCGCCTACCCGCCCGAGATTATCTCGCAGGTCGATGCGATGGCTTCGCCACCGGAGGTGCTCGTGAACGTCCTGCAACGGCTGATCCCCGTCCGGAACGAATGGCTTCAAAGCCTGCCCAACGAGCCGTTCTGACGAGGATCCCGACTCGGTCCAGCAGAGAGATTCTGCCGAAACGTCTCACGCCGCGAATGGTTGGCGGAAACGGCTTCGCGCCGCAAAAAGCGGCCACGCTGTCTCAGTGCCAGTGCGCGACAATTGTCGGCCTCTCTCCCCACGTCTTTGAAAAGTCGATCGCGATGTCCGCGAACCCAAAGAATGCGAAAAACCCCTGAAAACAGGGGCTTTTCGTGATAGCAAGGGCGGGACTCGAACCCGCGACCCCAGGCTTATGAAGCCTGTGCTCTAACCGACTGAGCTACCTTGCCCCGGTCTGCGATGGCTGTTGGACAGCTTTTCCGCGAAAGGGTTCGTCGCGGACGGCAGGAGTTTAGCGATTTGGCGCGGGGCGACAAGCGAGTTGCTCGCCCTCGCGTCCTCAGAAAGGCATCGCACCAACCGGCAGATTTCGCGTGAAAGACTGCACCGGCTGCGAAGACCTCGTTGAGTGTGGCCTCACGGCAAGCAAGGCGGTCTGATTCTGGGGACTCATCGCGACAATCCGCCAAGTCCGCGAAATCGGTACGACCGGTTGAAGCCGCTGACACGCAACGTCCGATCCGATTCGTAGGAGAAAGTGCCGTCGGCATTTCTCGGGGGGGAACACGTACTCGCGTCGCCAAAGGGTGAGCGAATGTCTGGATCGAACATGAATCAGCGAGGACTCGTCGGTCCGCCGCGCAACTGGCGAGTCATCACGGTGGCGAGCCTGACAACGCTCGGCCTGGCGTATGGAGCGGGTCAGCCCGCGCTGGGTGATTGGTGGTCACTGCCGAAGGCCAAGCCCGAAGCGGCGAAGGCCGTCGTCGCGAAGTCCGCCTCTCCCGAGAACGGCTTTTCATCGACGATTCAACGCCTGATGACCGATGCCCGGCTATACGCGGACAAGGGGGAACTCGACAAGGCGGTCCAACTCGCGGAACGCGCCGCGAAGATCTCGGAAGCCTCATCGCAGTTGCTCGGTCCGGCGTCGGATTACTCCCCCGAGAAGACGGCTCGGTTTGCGAACGAGGTGCGTGCGCGTCGCGATGCCGTTGCAAAACGTTCTGTTCCAGCGCCCGCCGCACCGATCGTTGCGGCTGCCGCGCCGAGGACCAATCCAACAACTCCCCGTTCACGCGAAACCGCCTCCACGACCACGCCGTCTCAACCACTCGAACGTCGTGTGGTGGAACGAGCCCTGGCGGAACGGATCGTTGCCGAACGTCCCGCCGAACTGGCCACCGAACCGCTCGAAAGCAAATTGGCATGGGCGGAGGAACTTCCTCCGACTCCCGCTCCGGAAGCGGAGCCAACGAGCAAGCCGATCAAATTCCGACGCAGCGTCCTCGCACGGGCTTCGCAGTCGGCCGACGAGATGGATGACGTGTCGCAATCGATCGCCGAAGAAACAGTTTCTCCACCGATTGCCGATTCGGTGCTCGACGAGTTGCTCGACGCCGAGTTCGCCAGCGAATGGCCCATCGAATCCGAACCGACAGTGCCCGGTACGGCGGTCACGCACGCAAGCACATCGCTCAACGAGATCACGTCTCCACCAGTGACAGATTCACCGTCAGCGAACAGTCTGCCTTCGTTGGAAGGGAGCATTCAACCGGTGGGGGTGGAGTCTCCCACCCACGAGGCAACGCCTTCCCCGGCATCGCCCACACATCAAACGGGCTGGGAAAACGAAGCGTTTTTTGAGGAGTTGCTGCTGGGCGATGGTTCGAAGTCCAAGTCGGCCGGTGCCAAAACGGAGCCAGCGACCCCCGCGACAAAGAATGTTGCCCCGCCTTTTCCCGAAGAGAACTTCCCGGTGCAACGAGTCGTCCAATTGAGACGCCGACTGGAGACAGCCGCTTCGCTCAACCCGGGCGGTGCGTACGCCGTGCCCGCCCGCCCAGAGCCGACGCGTGAAGCCGGTCCTCCACCATCGTCCCCCTCCGAGTTTGAACTTCCCGCGCCTGCGAGTGAATCACCGTTGGGTGATTCCAATGAAGAAGATTTTGACTGGAGCACTTTGCCGGACTTCAACGATCGTCCTCAACCGGAGACGACGACAAAAGCGGAGACGACTCAAACGGAACGGCCTGTCGTCCGACTTCGTGAGCATCGAGTGCTCCCCGATCATGTGCGAGCGGCTCTGCTCAAAGCGGCGGCGTTGCCTCCCGCGCCGACGTCACGCAGACACATCGTCGGCTATTCGGAACCAATGCTGTGGCAGTCGGCTGACGATCACGACTCGGGACTGCCGGTGCTGTCGCTTGCGAACGGGATCGGCGGCGGAACGGGTGGTTCGCACAATGCGACGGGAACGTCGTTGCCTCCCGATTTGCGAGACATTTCCCCTTCGACGCGGCAGAGTGACCAGACGCATCGTGCGGGTCAGCGAGTGATCCCCGCCGTCTCTGTGGAACAGACCGGCTTTCGTTCCATCGAGCTTCCCGCGGACTCAATTCCATTGATGGCACCGAGCGGCTCGGCGCTCTCATCTTCGGGCGGGACATCGCTCGGGCATTCGAATTTGGCAGATCCCGTTGGCATGTCGTTGTCGAATGCGTCGCGATCGCCCGATTCCAACGCTCAAGCGGCGCGGTCAGTCAGGCACCCGGCTGCCGCCAGTCAGAAATCGCAGGCCTCGAAATCCAAAGCCAGCCACGAAATTTCCCATCAATCGTTCGCCATCATCGAGCCGCTGGCTTCAGCCCTGAAACTTCCCATCGCAACGACGGCATCCCTGCTCGGAGGAGCGGGCCTCGCGCTGCTGGGCCTCGGCCTCCTGCTGATCCGCGCCGCGATCCGCTGGCGACATGCGTGAGGAGGAAGAAGTTAGTGGTCAGAAGTCAGAGATCAGAAATCAGAACCCGCCTCCCGACCTCTGCCCCCCGACCTCTGACCTCTGACTTCTGACCCTTCTTCTCTCCGGTGCCTCATGCTGATCGGCGTCCCCCGCGAAGTGAAACTCGATGAATACCGGGTGGCCATGCTGCCGGTCGGCGCGGACGAATTGACTCGCGCGGGTCATCAAGTGCTCATCGAAACCGGGGCCGGGCTGGGGAGCGGCATCGCCGACGACCAGTACTCCGCCAACGGAGCGACGATCACGGCCACGGCCCACGAAATCTGGTCGGCCGCCGACCTGATCGTGAAGGTCAAGGAGCCGCAGTCGTCCGAGTGGCCATTGATGCGGCCAGGACAGATCGTCTTCACCTACTTTCACCTCGCGGCGAGCGAAGACTTGACGAGGAACGTCGCGGCGACCGGCATCACGGCGGCGGCCTACGAAACGCTGCGGGGACCGAAGGGCGACCTCCCCTGTCTGACGCCGATGAGCGAAGTCGCCGGCCGGATGAGCATTCAGGAAGGAGCCAAGTATCTCGAACGGCCTCAACTGGGCCGGGGCATCCTGCTGGCCGGCGTGCCGGGCGTGCAGCCCGCTCACATTGCGATTCTGGGGGGAGGCGTCGTCGGCAAGAATGCGGCCCGCATCGCCGCGGGATTTCAGGCCGACGTCGTGATCCTCGACATCAACGTCGACCGGCTGCGATATCTCGAAGACATCATGCCGCCCAACGTGAACACGGTTTTCAGCGACCGGCACAACATCCGCGAACAGCTTCAACTGGCCGACCTGGTGATCGGAGCGGTGTTGGTCGAGGGGGCTCGCGCGCCGAGGCTCGTCACGCGCGACGACCTCAAGCTGATGAAGCACGGAGCCGTCATCATCGACGTCGCCGTCGATCAGGGAGGCTGTGTCGAGACCACTCGTCCGACGACGCACTCGAGCCCGACCTACGTGGTCGATGGCATCGTTCATTACTGCGTGACCAACATGCCGGGAGCCGTCGGCCGGACGAGCACTTACGCGCTGTGCAACGTCACGCTGCCGTATGTGCTGCGTCTGGCGAACCTCGGCCTGGCCGGAGCGACCGCCGTTGATCCCGGCCTCGCCAACGCCATCAACCTGCACAAGGGCCACATCACCAACCGGCCGGTCGCCGACACGTTCGGCCTCCCGTTCACGGCGTTTGTGCCGTAACACATGCTGCCAGCTTGTGCGTTCCCACTTGAAAGCTCCGCCTGTGGGAGTGGATGGGGTCGGGTCTGGGAGTTTTCGTAATTGGCGGCAAACTGCTCAATGCATGAGGGATGATTAAAAAATGGATGAAGCAATGCTCAATTGGACTATTCTTGTCACCATTGTAAGCGCGGGATGGGTGCTGACAATATTTATTCGAGACCGCGTTGCACAATCGGTTGCGCTTAGCAGTGCGCTTGTGACTCGTTTATTGGAATACGATATTCTAAACATAGAGAACCCGAGTATTCAAAAATTCATTTCGGAGAATGCAAAG
>JBBPIS010000161.1:0-16940 GCA_038040225.1 Planctomycetota bacterium | reverse complement strand
AGCCCGCGGGCGATCTCCAATCGTCCGCGGCCGAGCTGGTTCGGATAGCGCGGGGCCGTTCCGGGGGCCTCGGCTCCCCGCGTCGTATCCGATGCTGGCAGCATCGGCCACGACTGCTCAACGATCTGCAACGTGCCGCGCGGCACGGTCGCTCCGAGTGTAAAGCGATTGCCGCGCAAGTGAACTCGCAGGTTGCGCGGGACCGATTCTTTCGGTGCCATCACCGTGATTGGCTCTTTTCCCTCGCCCTGCGGCACCGGGAACTCCCACCACATCGTCGCGTTGCGAACCTCATTCTGAAACGGCTCGGTGCTGCGGAAGATGCCGGCGAGGGCGTAATAGTCCGTCGTGCGGATCGCATCGAACTTGTGGTCGTGACAGCGGGCACAGGCCACCGTCAGTCCGAGCATCGCTCGACCCGTCACATCGATCTGATCGTCGACGATGTCGAGCCGCGATTGCTCCTTGTCCGTTTCGGCGAGCGCCTTCGGACCGATCATCAGGTAACCCGTCGCGATGATCCGCCGCGCGTTCGTCTCGACCGAGTCGGTCGACGGCAGCAGGTCGCCCGCGAGCTGCTCGATGAGGAACTGGTCGTAGGGCAGATCGCGATTGAAGGCGTCGATGACGTAGTTGCGATACCGCCACGCGAACCTCATCACGGCGTTGGCGTCGTTCGCGGTCGATTCGGCGTAGCGCACGATGTCGAGCCAATGCCGCGCCCACCGCTCGCCGTACTGCGGCGAGTCGAGCAACCGGTTCACGACCTTTTCGTAGGCTTGAGGCGTGTCGTCACTGAGGAACGCTCCGACCTCATCGGGTGTCGGCGGGAGTCCGGTCAGATCGAAGGTGACTCTGCGCAGCAGCGTCAGCTTGTCGGCCTGCGGAGCCGGATCGCTTCCGTTCGCTTCCCACTGCTGGAGCACGAACCGGTCGATGGGTGACTTGATCCAGCTCTCGTTCTTCACACTCGGCGGAGGTGGCGAAAAATCTTTCACCGGTCGATACGCCCAGTAGTTTTTTTCTTCGGCCGTGAAGACCGCGCGAGCCGCCGCGTTCTGCAGCGGCTTGAGCATCAGACCGAACTTGTCGGCCAGATGACATTCGACGTTCAGCCGCTGCGGGTCGGTCAGCGCCCGGTTGTAGACCAGCACTTCACCGAGATCGCCTTGAATGGAGCCGGCCCAACTCAGTGCCTTGCCGAGATACGCGCCGATGTCCGTACGATGCTGGATGTCGGGCACGCCGTCGCGTCCTTCGAGCGGTTCGCCATTCGGACGCCGAGCCGCTTCGCCGTCGAGGAACATTCGCGTCGTCGACCGCATCGCGCCGGGCTGCTTGGTGATCGTCAGTAGGATCGGCTTGCCATAGAGCGGCTTGAACGAGCCCTGGCCCAATGACGCATCGTGATTCCAACCGCCCGCGAAATGGAGCGCGTGATCCTCGCCGCGATTGATCTGGACCAGCGCCGCGAGCGGGCGACCCGGATCGCTCGGAAACGCCGGATTGCCGATCCCCAACACGCCATCGAACGGCGGTTGAGCCTCATGCGGTTGCAGGTTCATGACGAGCATGATGGTCAGCGCCGCATCGCCGCGAATTTCGACCGGGTTGTCGGGCGACGAGGCCAAGCCCGTGCTTGTCTCGAACCGCACGCCGGGCCGCTTGAGCAACGTGCTCTCACGCACGAACCGCGCCGGCAATCCGACGCCGCCAACACGCACGCCCTTCGTGGCCGAGACGTCACGACCGTGACCGCTCTGATCGGGCCAGACATGAACCGGCTCGCCGTCAGTCAGCGTCAGCGAATCGGCTCGCAACCAAAGCTGCAACGATGCCGCCAGTTCGCCGTCATTCGGCGGAGTTGGCACGATCGAACTCAACGCCGCGCTCGTCGCCGTGGCCGTCGGTGCTGCTGCTCCGGGCCAAACGGCTCCCGACTTGATCCACTCCGCGAGCGCCGCGATCTGAGTCTCGTTCAACTTCCCATCCGGCGGCATCGCCAGCCCGTCCTGATGCCGCACTGCCTTCATCAACAGACTCTCGTCCGGCTTCCCCGCGACGATGGCCGGCCCCGTTTCGCCTCCCTTCAACAGAGCCTCGCGCGAATCGAGCCGCAGTCCGCCTTTCGTCATCGTCCCCGCGTGGCACTTGTGGCAGCGTTCGACCAGCAGCGGCCGGACCTTCGCTTCAAACAACCGCTCGGCCTCCGCCGACTTCTCCTGAGCAGTGACCGCGACGGTCATGCCGACAAGCATCAGTCCCATCAGCAGGGCGATAGGTCTCCAACTCATCGCGTTAGTCCGGATCATTCATGGTTCCGTAGCTGAGTTCGCAAGAACTCAGTTCGTGAGGTTGAGTTGAGCAGAGCGGAGTTCTTGCGAACTCAGCGACTTGGAGACTGCGACGGTCTTTGTACAAGTTCAGGCCAGGATCTTCCTCACGACGTGCCCGTGCACATCGGTCAGCCGGTAGTCACGGCCGCCGTGGCGGAACGTCAGGCGTTCGTGATCGAAGCCCATCTGATGCAGGATCGTGGCGTGGAGGTCGTGAACGTGGACTTTGTCTTGAACGGCGTGCCAGCCGTACTCGTCGGTGGCTCCGTGGACCATGCCGCCGCGAATGCCGCCGCCGGCCAGCCACATCGTGAAGCCGAACGGATGGTGCTCGCGACCGTTGTTCCCTTCGGCGGTGGGCGAGCGGCCGAATTCGCCGCCCCACAGGACCAGCGTGTCTTCGAGCAACCCGCGCGACTTCAAGTCGGTCAACAGCGCGGCGATCGGTTGATCGACGGCCTGGCAGCGTTTCGGCAGGTTCTCGCGCAGGCCGCCGTGATGATCCCAGGCGTTGTTCTGCGGGGCGTCGAAGAGTTGCACGAACCGCACGCCGCGCTCGACGAGCCGTCGGGCGAGCAGGCATTGTCGGCCGAAGAGTTCGGTCGCGGGCTGATCCGTGCCGTACAGTTTGTGAGTCGTCTCGCTCTCGCGCGAGATGTCGAACGCCTCGGGTGCTTCACGCTGCATCCGAAACGCCAATTCAAACGACGCGATCCGAGCGTCGAGCTGGCTGTCGATAACGCGGTCCCGCTTGTGGATCTCATTCAACCGCGCGAGTGCGTCGAGTTTCCCCCGCTGCCGCGTCAAGTCACCGGCTGGCGCGTCGAGGTTGGCGACCGGGTTCTTCAGATCGCGGACCAGCGTCCCCTGATACGCGCTGGGCAGAAAGCTCGACGTCCAAAGCTGTGCTCCCTGAAAGACCGCCGCCGGGCTGACCACCACGAACCCCGGCAGGTTTTGGTTCTCGGTGCCGAGTCCGTAGGTCAGCCACGACCCAATGCTCGGCCGCGAGAAGGCTTGTTCGCCGGTACACATCTGGGCCGCCGCGCCGGTGTGGTTGATGTTGTCGGCGTGCATCGACCGGATGACGCAGATGTCGTCGATGCAAAAGGCCGTCTGCGGCAGCAGCTCACTGACTTCGATGCCCGACTCACCCTGTTTGGAAAACTTCCACGGCGAAGCCAGCAGGTTGCCGGTCTTCGTCCGTTCGAGCTTCGGCTTCTCGAACGGCAGCGGCTGGCCGTTCTCGGCACTCAGACGCGGCTTCGGATCGAACAGATCGACATGCGACGGACCGCCGGGCATGTAGAGAAAGATGACTCGTTTGGCTCGCGGCCTGTGATGCGGCGCGCGAACCGCGTACGGATGCGCGGCCCGATCGGGTTCATTGGCCGCAAGCATGTCTGCCAGTGCGAGCAGGCCAAAACCGCAACCGGTGCGAGCCAGCAATTCACGTCGTGAGAGAACGTCGTGCGTCATGGCGATCACTCCCATAAATCGTTCGCGTCCAGAATTTCAGTCGATATAGATGAACTCGTTGCTGCACAGCAACACGTGAGCGAGATCCGTCCAGCCGGATTCCGCAGTCGGCTCTGCGGTCTGAGCCATCACCTGCCGGGCGATCGCGAGCTCTTCGTCGCTCGCCGGACGGCTGAAGAGCAAATGGTAGGCGAGTTGAATTCGAGCGGCCTCCACGTTCGGTGTGTCGCCGGGCACCTCGCGGATCAGTCGGTCGGCCAGAAGTTGGGCTTGGTCCAACGCGAACGGGTGGTTGAGCAGGAAGAGCGATTGAGGTGCGACGGTACTGACGTTTCGCTTTTCGTCCGACGCATCCGGATTGGCCGCGTCGAACAGCGTCGCAAAGTTACTGCGATCCCAGCGCGCCGTCTGCACGTACAGCGAACGGCGGGCGATCGCGAGATTGTCGCTCGCCGGTCCACCGGTGGCGGGATCGAGTTTGCCGGTGACGAACAGCATCGCGTCACGAATCGCCTCCGCTTCCAGACGACGCGCCGTGAATTGGCCGAGCCAGCGGTTGTCGGGATCGAGTGTGGTTGAAGGTTGAGTGTTGAGGGTTGAGGGTGAAGACGGGGCAGCGGCTTCACCATGTTGCTTCTGACCCTCGACCATCAACCCTCGACCATCAACCTTCGACGACAGTTGATACGTCGCCGAAAGCATGATCCGCCGATGCAGCCTCTTCAGCGACCAACCGTCTTCCACAAACTTTGCCGCCAGCCAATCGAGCAGCGCCGGGTGCGATGGCGGTTCTGACAGCATTCCAAAATTGTTCGGAGTGCGGACGAGTCCCGCTCCGAAATGCCATTGCCAGACGCGGTTGACGATCACGCGCGCCGTAAGCGGGTTCTCCTTCGAGGCCACCCACTCCGCCAGTTCGCGCCGGCCGCTACCGCTGGCGATCGGAGGTTGCCGGTCGCCCGCGAAGAACGATGGCATCCGCCGAGGCACGACATCTCCCAGCCGCGTGTAGCTGCCGCGGATGTGAATCGGCACGTCCTGGATTCCGGGGAACAGCCCGCCCGGAACGCCTCCCTCGCTGACCGCCAGGGTCGCGGGCGGTTCGGGTGGCAGTTCCTTTTGCAGCCGGTCGCGTTGCGCCACCAACTCCAACCGAGCGGGATCATCGGCCGGCGGCTTCGGCGACTGCTTGTCCAACTCGGCGAGCTTCGCATTCCACTCGGCGATCTGCTTCACCTGCTGGTCGCGTTTCTCAACCACCTCCCTCGGCACGAGCGGCCGGCGTTGAAGGGTGATCTCGCCCCCCTTCGTCCCCAGTTCCTTGAGCATGCGCGTGCTGTAGAAGATGCCGGCCAGCGCGTAGTAATCGGACTGCGTGACCGGATCGAACTTGTGGTCGTGGCATCTCGAACATCCGAGCGTGAGCCCCAGGAACGCCTTCCCCACGGTGTCGATCTGATCGTCGACCATGTCGCTGACCATCTTCTCCTTGTCCGCATCGCCACGATCCCACGCCCCGTTGACGAGAAACGTCGTGGCGATGAGCCCATCGGTATTCGGTTCCTTGCCATCGGGTGCGGGGAGCAGATCGCCCGCGATCTGATGCACGAGGAACTGGTCGAACGGCAGGTCGCGGTTGAAAGACTCGACGACCCAATCGCGATACCGCCACGCTTCGAGCGGCTCGCACACCGGGTTGCGGGCCTTCGGATCACCGTCGTGGAAGTCGGCATAGCGGACGACATCGAGCCAGTGCCGAGCCCCCCGCTGCCCGTAGGCGGGTGACCCCAGCAGCCGATCCACGACGGCCTCAAACGCCCCCGGCGATTCATCGCGGAGAAACGCCTCGATCTCGTCGGGCGACGGAGGCAATCCCGTTACATCGAACGTCGCCCGCCGGATGAGCATTCGCTTGTCGGCGTTGTCCGCGTGAGTCAACCCGCGCTGTTCCAACTCGGCGAGAACGAATCGATCGATGTCCGTTCGCGGCCAGTTCGATTCTTTGACAATCGGAGGAGTCGTCGGCCGAACGGGTTGAAATGCCCACCACTTGCGGGCGTCGTCCAGCGTCGCGCCGCCAATGCGAGCGGCGGTCGTGCGCGGGTCGGGGGCTCCCCGCCGCACCCAGTCCACCAACAGGTTGATCTCGGCTTCGGCCAGCTTGCCACCCATTTCTTTCGGTGGCATTTGCGGACCGTCGTCACGATACCGGACGGCTCGGATCAGCAGACTCTCTTCCGGCTTTCCAGGCACGATGGCCGCCCCCGAATCGCCCCCCTGTTGCCAACCCTCACGAGTATCCAGCGCCAATCCACCTCGCGTCTTCCCCTTGGCCGCCGAATGGCATGAGCCGCAACGCTCCGCGAGTAACGGCCGAATCTTCTTCTCGAAGAAGTCACTGTCGCTTTCCGCGAACGCCCGATCCGCAGACGCGCCGACAACGACAGCCAGTGCCAGCCCGAGGCATCGCAAACGACAAACAGCACTCATCAGTCGCTCGCTCATCATGTGTCCCTGTTGTCGTCCGTCACCCGCAGTCGTTGGTGTCATTACGCAAGGATGTCGCGCACCACGTTGCCATGCACATCAGTCAGGCGGTAGTCGCGGCCGGTGTGGCGGTAGGTGAGGCGTTCGTGGTCGAGGCCCATCAGGTGCAGGATCGTGGCGTGGAAGTCGTGGACGTGGACGGGGTCTTTTCCGACGTTGATGCCGTATTCGTCCGACTCGCCGAAGGTGATGCCGGGCTTCACCCCCGCACCGGCCAGCCAGGACGAGAAGACCCAGTGATGGTGCTCTCGGCCCTTGGCGTCGGAGGCCGCGTTGAACGGTGTGCGACCGAACTCCGTCGTCCAGACGACGAGCGTGTCTTCGAGCATGCCCCGCTGTTTGAGGTCGCGCAGCAGACCGGCAATCGGCTGGTCGATGTTCTTCGCGAGCGGTGCGTGCGTGAGCATGTCACCGTGTGCGTCCCAGTTGCCCGACGAGCCGACATCGATCAGCTCGACGAAGCGGACTCCGTGTTCGGCGAGCCTTCGGGCGACAAGGCACTGCCACGCGAAGCCCTTCGTGCTGCCACGTTCCAAGCCGTAGAGCTTCAGCGTGGCATCGCTTTCCTTCGAGAGGTCGAACACTTCGGGCATCTCGGCCTGCATTCCGAATGCGGTCTCGAACGATTTCATCCGCGCGGTGAGGAGCGGGTCGTCGGCACGCGACGCGAGATGACGCTGGTTCAGCCGGGACATCGCGCCGAGTTCGAGCTCCTGCAAGCGGCTGCTCGCCGCGCGCCGCTGGATGTTCGCGACCGGCTCCGGTCCGGGGACGACGAGTGTTCCCTGATGGGCACCCGGCAAAAAGTCGCTGCCCCACACTTGTCCGCCTGCGTAGGGCGACTGCGGCGCGATCACGACGAACGATGGCAGGTTGCGATTCACCGTGCCCAGCCCGTAACTGACCCACGAGCCGATGCTCGGCCTGGCGAACGTGAACGATCCCGTGTGAATGCCGAGTGTCGCCTCATAATGGTTGGTGTGGTCCGACTTCATCGAGCGGATCACGCACAGGTCATCGACGCACTCGGCCACGTGTGGGAAGAGCGAACTGACTTCCGTGCCCGACTTGCCGTGCGGCGCGAACTCCCACTGCGGACGCTTGAGGAACATCTTGTAGTCCCCCTTGCGCCCCTGAAACTCGTTGACCGGGACCGTCTTGCCCGCGTCGGCGAAGAGTTTTGGTTTGGGATCCCACGAGTCGATGTGCGACACGCCACCGCTCATATAGAGGAAGATGACGCGCTTCGCCTTCGGGGGAAAATGGGTCGGCTTCGGCGCGAGGGGATCGGCCGGATTCGACGGCGCGGCGTCCTCGGCCAGCAACTGCGACACGATCCCCGGCAGCAGCATCGAGCCGCCGATCATCGAACGCAACAGGCTGCGGCGGGTGGGATCAAACGTCATTCGGTCGTTCATGAGATTCTCCTGAGTTTCCCGCATCACCAACCCGAAGCGTAAGCGAGGGCGAGCGCTCCAAGACGCTTCGCCATTAGTGTGTCGATACACGCTCGCCTTCGCTCACGCTTCGGGTTGGTGATGGTCTCGATCTTTTCGGTCCTGAGCATCCAGCACATAGATCACAGCGGCCTCCATACTATTCTCATCGTTCAAGTGCCGGATACTTCCGCGCTCGGCCCACCAGTTTTCGCGAGTTGGGTCAAAGCCTTCTTTCAGACATCTCGTTGCCCACGCTTTGAGGTCGGAACGAATCTTTTTCGGAGGAGTCTCCGGTGCCGACAGAACAACATGAACATGGTTGGTCCGGCAGTTGACCGCATGCAAATGCCAGCGGCGATGTTGGCAAGTTTCCGCGATCTGCGTTTCGACTGCACGCCGTTGGTCCTCGTTCAGGCGACATGCGTCTTCTGTCATTATTGCCATCGATTCAAGTTCCAGCATGATGTTGGGGAGCTGCCATCCGTGTCGGTATTCCACCCAACCTCGAGCATCACCTGGCAGCCAAGTGCCGTAGGTCACCCAAGTCAGAAAGAATCCAAGCGGATCGCCGACCATTGTTTTCTCCAGTCACCAACCCGAAGTGTAAGCGAGGGCGAGCGCTCCAAGACGCTTCGCCATCAGTGTGTCGGTACACGCTCGCCCTCGCTCACGCTTCGGGTTGGTGTTGTTAGTCCACATGCAGGAATTCATTGCTGCCGATCAGCGTGCGCAGGTAGGCGGCGAGCGAGCGGGTTTCGACGTTGTCCATTTTCGCGGCGGCCAGCTCGGTTCGATAGGCCGCGAGGAACTCGGTCGCCTCGCCCCGTTCGATCTCGGTGGGAGGTCGTCCGATCGCGCAGAGCCAGGCGTGTTCGATCCGCTGCATTTCATCGGGGCTGGCGGCCTGCAGGCGGGTCGCCCACTTCTCGGCTTTCGTGTGGACGAACGGGTCGTTGAGAAAGAACAAGGCTTGTGTCGGCACCGTTGTGCCCAGTCGTTCGGCGGTGGTGGCATTCGGGTCCGCCCCGTCGAACAGCGCGAGGAACGGATGCCGCTTGAGTCGCTGCGTCATGAGATAGACGCTGCGCTTGTTGTGGTCGTAGACGGCACTGAACGGTCCGTGCTGCGTGTAGCCCCAGTTGATCGGCGTCGGAAAGGGATGCTCCTGTGCCGGGGTCGTATCCAATTCACCGCTGACGAACAGGATCGCATCGCGGATTTCCTCGGCACCGAGCCGGCGCCGCGCAAACGAAACGTACTGCTCCGCCACTTCGGTCCTTTCAGTCCCTCTCGTCCCTTCTCCCGCAACCGACGCCTGCTGATACGTCGTACTCAGCATCATCCGCCGGTGCATCGTTTTCACCGACCAGCCGCTCTTGATGAACTGCATCGCCAGGTGATCCAGCAACTCGGGATGCGTCGGTGGCAGCCCGCGGACCCCAAAGTCGTTGGGCGTCTTCACGAGTCCGTGCCCGAAGTGATACTGCCAGAGGCGATTGACCATCACGCGCGCGGTCAGCGGGTTGTCGGGCCGAGTCAGCCACTGCGCGAGTTCCAGCCGACCACTCCCCCGCGCCTCAGCAGCCAGCGGACCGCCCCCGAGGATCTTGACGAAGCCGCGCGGGACTTCGATGCCGGGCTGATCCGGCTCGCCGCGCATCTGCATCTGCACGTTGTGGGGCGTCCCTTCCGCCATGCCGTAGGTCATCGCATACGGTCCCTCGGCCAGCAGCTTGTTGAGTTCCTGTTTCGACAACTCCGCGTTCGCCTGAAGTGACACGAGTTGCTGGCGAAGCTCTTTCACTTTGGCACGACGCGACTCGGACGTCTCCTTGGTCACGGGCACGGGTGCCGCGTCGATGGACGGCAAGGGTTTTTCGGCGATGACAAAATTGTCGGCATCAAGCGCGGGCCGCACGCCGCCGATGTGGCCGTAGCTGTCGATGAACGTGTAATCGATCGTGCCGTCCCAGCCGGAGGCCAACTGGCCGGAGAATTCTGTTGATTTCGTTTCGCTCTTCGCTGCGAGCAGTCCGCTGTAGGTTTTGGCTTTCAGATCGAGCGTCAGTTGGACCTGATACCACTCGCCCACGACCAACGGGCAGACCGTTTCCTTTGCGTCGGCGCTGCGACGAAAGAATTCGTTGCCGTTGAAAAACAACTCGACCGCTGCCGAATTGCCGGGGCCGTGACCCAGGTAGTAGCGCCACGAACCGTTGCCTCCCGCGTCCTTGTTCGCACAGCGGAAATCAAAGCCGGCGAAGAGCCGTCCCTCCGCGTTCGGCTTCGCGTTGGCGACCGTCCGGCCGAAGCCGTCGTACTCGCCGCGATTCGGCATGTGGACGCCCAGCTCTCCCGGCGCGAAGGCGTTGAGAAACGGGCTTTGCGAGTTGGCCGACATCTTCACGACGCTGTTCGGTCCCGGCCCCCACGGGCTGGCTGGAGGAGCATCTTTGGCTTGCAACTCGAAGTCGCCATCGAACCCGGTGAGTTCTTCCAACTGCTTGGTCAACTCGGCGGAATCGAGTCCGTTCTCTGCGACGGCAATCGCGGGCAACTCGGTCGAGACGGGTGCGATTGAAGTGTCCTGGACTCCGAGGTTGTCGAACTCAATCCCGGGAAGTTTCGCGTCACCAACCCGCTGCGTCAGCAAGGGCGATCGCTCAGAAGCACTTTCACTTTCGCTCGTCTGCTTGACCTCGACCTCGCTGACAGAGATGGGGAGAACCGAGTCCAACATCACGCGGTCGATCGCGCCGGTCCAGCGGGGTGAGAACGGCTTGTCTGAGAATTCAGTCACACTTCCCGGCATCCCGATTTTGCCTGAGACGGTTCGGCTCTTCAGATCGAGAGCCAGTTGCAGGTTGTGCCACTGGTTTGGCTTCAGAAGGCAGAGGCTTTCGATCTTCTCACCGACTCCCAGCGAAATGGAATCTGACGAGATGAGCACTTGGACGGCGGGTGAGGCCGACATGGCTCCGATCCAGAAGCGATGCATTCCCTTCGCATTGGCATCGGGCACGGCGACGCGAAAGTCGAGGTTCACGTGCAGCGTGTGGCAGTTGTCTGGCGAACGGCGCGGATAGAGAGCTTGAGCGATTCGGTACTTTCGTGTCCCGGCCGGGACGTTCGCGCCGACCTTGCCGCGCGGATAGAAGTTTTTGAACGGGCTTTGCGCCGCGTTCGTCACGGCGATCGTTCCCTCGTAGAGCCACGGCGGAACGAGCACGCCGTTGCTCCCTCCCGCCGCGGCCGCCTGCATTTCGAAGTCACCGTCGAGGTCGTTCAGTGAACGGAGGATGGCTGCCGGCACGGGCTGCTTCTGTTTCTCCAGGCTTGCCGCAATCGAGGCCACTCGCCCGTCGAACTCGCGCCATTTCGGAAGCGATTCGCTCGGCGGCAATAGCGGCAGCATCGAGCGGACTTTTTGCTTCTGCTCGGAGCCGGGGAACGAGTAGCGGCTGCTGTCGAAGATGCCGTAGAGGGCGTAGTAGTCGTTCATCGAGACCGCATCGAACTTGTGATCGTGACACCGCGCGCAGCCGAGACTCAGGCCGAGCACCGTTTGTCCCAGCGTGTCGATCGTGTCTTGAATGGTCAGGTGGTGATAGTTCTCCGAGTCGAAGCCGAACCGCCGCGAGATCGCGAGATAACCCGTGGCCGTGGCCCGTTCGGCATAACGCTCGCGAGGCCCCTGCCCCGCCAGCACGTCGCCCGCGATCTGCTCGCGCAGGAATTCGTCGTAGGGCTTGTCGGCATTGAAGGCGTCGATGACGTAGTTGCGGTAACGCCACGCCAGCGGCACCGGGTAATCCGCCGTCTCACCCGCCGTGTCGGCATACCGCACGACATCGAGCCAGTGCCGTCCCCAACGCTCGCCGTAGTGAGGCGACTTGAGCAGCCGATCGACAACCGTCTCGAATGCGTTTGGAGAGGCATCCTGCTCAAACGCCCGAACCTCTTCGGGTGTCGGCGGCAGACCGGTGAGATCAAACGTCGCCCGGCGAATCAGCGTGAGTTTGTCGGCTGGAGGCGCGGGGCGAACTCCGGCCCCTTCCTGCTTCGCTCGAATGAAGGCATCGATGCTGCACTTCACCCACGCCTTGTCCTGAACGACGGGCGGCGCGACATCGCGGACCGGCTCGAACGCCCAGTGCTTCGCGACTTCAAACTTCGCGGTCTTCGCGGGCCAGACGGCTCCCGCTTTGACCCACGCGACAAACGCCGCGACCTGATCGGCCCGCAGAGCCTTGTCCTTTTCGGGCGGCATCGCGGAGACATCCGCCTGCCGCTGAATGGCCTTGATGAGCAGGCTCTCCTCCGGCTTCCCCGGCACAATCGCCGGCCCGGATTCCCCTCCTTTGAGCAGCATCTCGCGCGAATCGATCCTTAATCCTCCGGACGTCTTCGTGTCGCCGTGACAGCGAAAACACGTTCCGACCAACACCGGCCGAATCTTCGACTCAAACAAGTCATCGCGCTCGTCAGCGCGGACCGAGTGGTCGCTCGCCGAGAGCAGACTCGCCACCCACATCGCGGTCAGGCAGATCGTTCGATTCATGGTTGTTGCTCGGCCTTGTGGTACGTCAGGCTTCGACGCGGGGTCTGTCCACTGTAGTCCGGTCGCTCCGCCGACCGGAGGTCCCGCCGGCGGAGCGGCGGGACTACAGTAAAAGTTCAATGCAGCTCCAAGCGCTCGCGATGGCTTTCGATGTGGGTTCGCAATTCCTGATCGGCTTCGCGGACGCGGCCCGCCTTGAGCTTGTCGATGATGAACTGATGGCTGTCGATTCCCCGAGACCATTCGGCCTTCTTGACGCTCTCGCGGAAGCGTTGAAAAAAGACGGCCAGCACGTCGGTAAAGGCCATCAGCGGCGACAGTCCGCTCGCACAGATCAACTCACGGTGGAAGGCAATGTCCAGCTCGACCCAACGGGCCAGGCTGCGGGCGTGCCGCAGGTCGGCGTTGATCGCGTTGAGCTTCTCATAAATCGAGTCGTCACGCTTCATCCGCTCGGCGACGTGCGGCAGGACACCGGCTTCAATGAGGACGCGCGTGTCGATCAATTCCTCGGGAGAAACGTCGTGCAGCGCGGGGTGGAAGCCGAGGTACTCGGTCACGCGCTCCATGTTGACGCTGCCGACCGTCAGCCCCCGCCCCGGCCTGGCCTCGACAATGCCGAGAAACTCCAGCGACTTGGTCGCCTCGCGCAGGCTGAGCCGGCTGACTCCGAACTTTGTCGCCAGCTCGGTCTCCGTCGGCAACCGGTCTCCCGATTTGAGGTTTCCCTCGACGATGAACGCCTTCAGCCGATCGGCGACGACATCGCGGAGTTTGGATCGGGTCACGGTTTCGAGCATGGGGGATTCTCGCGGACGGAAGAAATTCGGGGGCGGGCAGCGTTGTTGAGGTCACAGGCGATGCTTAGATTATCAGACAATCTGATTCCAGCAATCCAAAGCGAGAGTCATTGGTCATTAGTCACTGGTCATTCGGCACGGGCCTTGGCCTTTCTTCCTAATGACCAGTGACTAATGACCAAGGACTCATCTCCATGAAGATCGCGATCACCGACTATTCGTTTCCCGGTCTCGACATCGAAGAAGGCATCCTTCGTCCGCTGGGTCACGACATCGCCGCGTGGAAGGAGAAGCGGACGGCGGCCGAGTTGCCGCAGTTGGTGGCGGATGCCGACGCGGTCATTACGCAGTTTGCCCCGGTGACTGCCGACGTCATCGCCAGCATGCGGCAGGCGAAGGTCATCGTGCGATATGGCATCGGCGTGGACAACGTGGACCTCGACGCGGCGAAGGCACGCGGCATTCCGGTCTGCAACGTGCCGGACTACTGCATCGACGAAGTGGCCGATCAGACGCTGGCTTTTCTGCTCGCGACAACGCGGCAGGTCGTGACCAACTGCGTGCGAAACCGTGAGGGGAAATGGGGCTTGGCGACTTCGCTCGATCAGATGCGGGCGCTGCGCGATCTCACAGTGGGAGTGGTCGGCTTCGGGCGGATCGGCCGCGAAGTTGTGGCCCGACTGCGAGCGTTCAAGTGCAAAGTTCTCGTGCATGACCCGGTCGTGGCTGCGAGAGAAATTGAGCAAGCCGGTTGCCAGCCCGTCGCTTTGCGTGAGCTTCTGTCGCAGTCGGACGTCATCTCGCTGCATTGCCCGTCGATGGCACAGACTCGCGGGATGATCAATCGCGATTCGCTCGCGATCACGAGGCGCGGAGTGATCCTCATCAACGTGGCACGTGGTGACCTCGTCGATTCCGCCGCGCTGACCGAAGCGTTGCAAAGCGGCCACGTTTCGGCCGCCGCGCTGGACGTGTTCGCTCCGGAACCGATTCCCGCCGATCATCCGATTCTGAAAATGGACAACGTCATCGTCGCCTCGCACATCGCCTCGTGCAGCGTCCCGGCCGTTCGGAAGTTGCGAGAAACGGCGGCCAATCTCGCGGCGATGGCTCTGCGCGGGGACGTGTTGCCGAATGTGGTGAATGGAGTTGGCCATTAAAGCGGACTGGCAGAACGATGGAGGCAGAATGATGTCGAGAAAAACAAAAAGCCATTTCCTCATCGTTCTGCTCCCATCGTTCTGCAAATCTTTGTTAGGGTGAGCGACGAACAGCAGAGGGCACGATGGGCGATTCGGTTCTGGTCACCGGCGGCGGCGGATTCATCGGCACGTGGGTGCTGCGCGAGTTGTTGTCGCGCGGGTTGCGGCCGGTGGCGTTTGACGTGCAGAAGAACGATGAGCGCTGGCAGCGCATCCTCGGACGCGACGCGGCGAAGGTCGCGTTCGTCGCGGGGAGTTTGCTGGATCGCGGGCTGTTGCAACGGACGGCCGACGAGCAGCGTGTCTCGCACATCATTCATCTCGCGGCGCTGCTGACTCCGAACTGTCAGCAGGATCCGTTTGCCGGATGCGAGGTCAACGTGCTGGGCAGCGTCGCGTTGTTTGAACTGGCGCGGGCCTGTACCGGTCGGATCAAGGGGATTTCGTATGCCAGCTCCTACGCGGTCTACGGTCCCGAGGCGGATGATCGTTCACTGGGACTGACGGCGTCCGACAACCGGCCGCCATCGTTTTACGGGGCGTTCAAAATGGCGGTCGACTCGATCGCCGAGCAGTACTGGCGTCACTTCGGCATCGCGTCCGTCGGCATTCGGCCGCATGTCGCTTACGGGCCGGAACGAACGGTGGGGCTGACCGCCGGTCCGTCGCAGGCATGTCGGGCAGCCGCGTTGGGCGAACCGTACACGATCAACTACACCGGCCGCGTCGGTTACGACTACGTCGAAGATGTCGCTCGCGCGTTCGTCCGATCGGCGCTGGAGATGCCTCGCGGTTCGACCGTCGTCGATCTGCCGAGCCAACTCGCAACGACCGAAGAATTTGTCAGCGTCATCGATCGAGTCGTCCCCGGCGCGGGCTCGCGGATCAATGTCGATGGGCCGTCAATTCCATCCAACATCCCGCCGAAACCTCACTACATTTCGGAACTCTTCCCCGACTGGCGAGCGACGACGCTGGAAGAGGGAGTGCGGCTGACGGTCGAATTTTATCGGAAGCAGTCATTAGTCACTGGTCATTAGTCATTAGGTTTCGGCATCGGGTGTTATTCCTAATGACTAATGACCAACCGAGGAGTTTCAGATCATGCTCATTCAGCTTCATGCCGTTCGTCGTTGGCCAGAGTTGCTCGGTGCGTTGTTGCTCGTCGCGGCGTGTGCGAGCGACGTGGCGGCTCAATCGACAGAGGCTTCCAAGTTCGTCGATCACTCGTTGCTCATCGCGCCCGAGTTTCCCTGCACGTGGCCGTCGGCTCCGTTTCCGAGGTTTCAGATCACTCATCAGCGGGTCATCGGGCCGGACTCGGCGTACAACATCGACGTGCTGTTGATCGACGGCAACACCGGGACGCAGTTGGATGTGCCGCCGCACTCGGTTGCCCGGCCGGACCTCAAGCGGGAGAAGTCTGGGCCGCTCGGTCTGGCCTACACCGACAAGATCGAAGCGTGGCAGTTCGGCGGTGAGGCGTGCGTGGTCGATGTGCGCGACCTGCTCGATCAGGCGGCGAAGGGAGTCAGCCCGCTCGTCAAACCCGAGCATGTCGAGCGGTTCGAGAAGCAGCATCGCCGCCTGCGATTCGGCGATGTCGTGCTGTTCCGCAGCGAGTACTCGGACAAGTACTACCGTCCGTTTCCCGAAGGGAGCCGTTTCATCGCTGACGCGTTGGATCGCAGGGCTCCCGGCTTCCCCGATCCGAATCCCGAGTGTATGGAGTTTCTGGCGACTCGCGGCGTGATGACGCTTGGCACCGACAGTGCGAGCATGGGGCCGCTGCCCGATTTGGCCGAGCCGACGCACTACGCGGGACTCAAGCACGGCATGATCTGGACCGAGAGCGCGACGAACTTGGGAGCCCTGCCTCCCACCGGTGCCTTCTACTGCATGATGGGACCGAAGCATCAGGGGGCACCGTATGGCGAAGGTCGAGCGTTCTCGGTTGTCGGTGGTGAAGTGCCAAAGCGGCTGATCGACGCGGCGAAGAACAAGCGCGCGATCGACCTCTCACCGACGCTCGCTCCGAACCTGCCGATCACGTCGCCGGGGATCGGCACCGGCAATCATCGGCAGGTCTACCTCAAAATCGACTTCCTGTACTCCGAGTACCTCGACCTCTGGCATCACACGCACCTGATGGACTCGATGGCCGGAACGCATCTCGTTCCGCCGTCTTTTGCACTGCCACCGGAAGGAGCGAAGCCCGCGTACTCGCCCGAGGTGCGAGGCTGGCTAATCGACTACGAAAAGAAGTACGGCCCGCGCGGCACGAGTTCGATGACAACCGAGCAGGTGCCGCTCGACTGGACCGGCGGGCCGGCGCGAGTCATCGACGTGAGGTCGCTCGTCGGCAGCACCGATTCCAAATCGTGGCCCGCGTCGCCCGAGATCACGACGGCTCACATTCAAGCGTTTGAAAGGAAGAGCGGAGACCTCAAGGCGGGCGACGTTGTGTTGTTCCACACGGGGCATCTCGACAAACACTTCAAGCCGCAACCCAACGACTCCGGCGTCTGGTCAGACCCGCTCAGCGGCAAGAGCGAAGGCTGGCCCGCTCCCGGCCC
>JBBPIS010000160.1:0-17134 GCA_038040225.1 Planctomycetota bacterium | reverse complement strand
GTTTGTTCAGCGAGCCAGTGATTGATTAGCCAAGTTCGCTGCAGCAAATGCTTTGAACCGCCAATGAAGTGCAAACATCGCGGCACAGGAACGAGTGCCTCTGTGCCCCGCCGTCAAATTCGGCGCGGGAGATGCTTGGAACCGGAAGTGTTGTTTGAGCACCGTGAAATGTGGGCGAATTCTCTTCTTCAACGTTTGGCCAGTTTACTCCCGATGGGAAACACTCGGTGTGGTTCGTGAATAACGCCTCCCGAAATTTGAAACTGTTGCCGCGATCTGATTGAGACAGCGTCTACATCGCCGGGCCAATAACTTGGTTTCGCGAGACATCACCGCCGCAAGTCGGTGATGTCTCGCGAATATGTTTGCCACCGAATCAGGAGGACATTGCGATGACGAAGTTTTTGGCATTGATCGCTGTTGCAGCTCTGATGGTCTCGGACTCTGATCCGGCGTTCGCCGGTCGTCGCCACCGGAATTGTTGTTGCCGAGGGCAATTCGCCCAAGCCGGGTGGTCCGGTGCCCAATATGGAAACGGACAAGCCAATTGGTCGAACAACTCGGGCTATTACAACGGCCAAGCTGGTGGCTACAGCACCCAAGGTCAGATCGGTGTGACCCATGACGGTCAGGCCGCCCCAGTGCCCGTCACGACCGGATATCCGCCAAATGAATCTTCCTTGGACGCGAACGTCAACTCGTCGATCCGCACCAATGCCGGGGATGCGAACATCAATTCGTCAACTCGCGGAAATGTCGCCCCGTCGGGAGCCGCAGCACGACAGGGTGCTGAAATTAAGGCCGGTCGGGGGGCTGATGTTAAGGTCGATGCTGATGTTAAGGCCAAAGCACCCCAGCCCGCTCTCCCACAGCAGAATGAGTGATTAGCAGCCGCGCATTGTTTGTCGGCTCGCAACTCTGACGAAGGCACAGAATGGTTGCCTTGACTCAGACAATGAACGTGAACATTCGCGGTCGTCTCGAATTGGATGTCCCGACCTGTCAGACCTCTTTGGTTAGGAATGAAATCATGAATTGGGATCAAATTGCCGGGAACTGGAAACAGTTCAAAGGAAACGTGAAAGAGAAGTGGGGCAAGTTGACCGACGATGATTTGACTGTCATCGCTGGAAAACGTGACCAACTCACCGGCCTGCTTCAACAGAAGTATGGCTATGCCAAGGACAAGGCAGAGCAGGAACTCGACGAGTTCATGAAGGCCGTGAAATAGAAGTTGTGCATGAGACTCCTTGCCCCGCCGCTGTGTAGCGGCGGGACAATTCCCGGTTCGAGTCGGCACGATTCGTGCGGAGTTTGGTGAAGCACACCAACCCGCAACAGAGGCGAGGTTCTGAGTTCTGGCCCTCGCTCATGTTGCGGGTTGGTGTGAGCATCGACCGCAAGCAGTAACAGAGACTTGAGGAGATTGAATCATGAAGAAGTCATTTTCAGGGCTGGCTGGTACAGCGTTGGTTCTCGTTTGTGGTTGTACCCAAGGCACTCCCGGAGGCCCCGGGGCGCAGCCTGCGAACCCGCCTGCCACGAATCAGACCGTCAACAAGCCAGTCATTGGCGAAGCGAAGGAGAAACCGATCATTGGCGAAGCGAAGGAGACGTTCACGTTGAGCGTTCCCCTGCTGGCCACCTCACTCAAACAGGGTGAGGCGAAGGTGATCGACATTTCCATCAATCGCGGCACCAACCTGGATGCGGATGTGACGCTGAGTTTCTCTGAGTTGCCCACCGGCATCACAATCACCCCCCCAAGCCCTGCCATCATGCACGACGAATCCAAGGTGAGCATCACCCTGACTGCGGCGGACGATGCCGCGCTCGGATACTTCGTGGTGAAGGTGACCGGCCATCCGAGTAAAGGTGCTGTGGACGCCGTCAACGATCTCAAACTGACGGTCAGTGAGAAGTAAGCCGCAACTGACTTTATTCGGGGCATGTGGCCACCAGATAAATAAATTCACTGGTCGATGATCTCGCGTCAGAGCCATCGATCAGCCGTTTTGCCGTATCCGCTTCGGATCCGGTGATCGAACAGTTTCAATTCGCCGTCTGCCATGCGCTGACATTGAGTTGACTCTTGAACCACTTTTGCAGAAGGACAGAAACATGCGAATCAAACCTGCATTTCAGAACACAACTCAGCAAACCGGTCGTGACGGCAACATGAAATGGGGGCTGATCGCCATGCTGCTGGGCCTCCCTCTTCCGATCATTCTGTTGGCAACACTCTTCATGGGCGGTTGCAATTAGGCTGAGAGGGAATGAACTCGCTCATGAGCGAGTTCAGGCTTGCGGTCGAAGGTGAGTTGTTTAACCGCGCGGGCATCGTCCCGCGCGTCCCGTGCGTGAATCTCCGCTCACGCCCGAGGCAATGCCCGCGCGGTTCAATGAATGAGAAAGGATCACTCCCATGATTCAGTTGGCAATTCGAGTCGTCGGACAACGCTGGGCGGTGGCAGGCAAAACACTGGGCGCGGTGGCGGTTCTCGCGGGTCTCGCGTTTGCCCAAGACGCACCCAAAGCCGAAAAGGCTCCCCCGAAGAAGCCGTCCAGCTATGCGCCTGTCAAGACGCAGGAGGACTTCAAAGCGGTCGTGGACCGGATGCAAACCGAAAAGCCCGCCATCCAGCAACGCCAGACGAGCCTGCTCAAGGAACGCTATGACTTGGGCAACCAACCGGCCGAAGGTGCGGTCATGGCGCGCGGCAAAGCCGTTCAAGAGGGTGTCCGCGTGCGGCTGTACGAGGGATCGACCTGGGCCAAACTCGCAGCGATGTCCCCTGGCGAGATCCAAAAGCAGAATCTCTTTCCGCCGGGCTTTCTGCCTCTGCCTCACCCCAACCATCCCGAAGGAGGGATGCTGTTTCCCAAGTTCCACATCGAGGAGGTGAAGAAGCAGGAGGCGCGCGATCTGACTCGGTTCGATCTGGATTACGATTTGCCCGACCACTTCCTGCCGGAGTTTCCGCCGCCGCTCTTCCTGACGACGCGGCCCGATCTCGGAGATGTGACCAAGGGCAAGTTGATCACGATCGACAACGTGTTCGAGATGTTCAATGGCATTTTGAACCCGAAGCAACTGGAAGGTGTCCGGCTGCTGGTGACGCCTTTCCCGCAGCAGCAGTTCAACCACACCGATGATCGCCGTTCCTTGAAGGCAAGTCGGGGCGTCACCTGTTTTGACTGTCATGCGAACGGACACACGAACGCGGCGACCCATCTGGCGGGAGACGTTCGGCCGCAGGAATTGCGTCACCGGATCGACACCCCCAGTCTGCGGGGCGTCAATATTCAGCGTCTGTTTGGTTCGCAACGCGCCTTGAAGTCGGTCGAGGATTTCACTGAGTTCGAGCAGCGGGCCGCTTACTTCGACGGGGATCCGGTCATCGCCACCAAGAAGGGTGTGAATCCTTTGGAACGGGGCAGCCAAGTTCACTTCATGGCGGAGTTCCAGGCACTCCTCGACTTCCCGCCCGCTCCGAAGCTCGATGTCTTCGGAAAACTGGCGGCCGGCCAGGGGACTGAATCGGAGAGGCGCGGGCAGGAGTTGTTCTTCGGCAAGGCAAAATGTGCGGTTTGTCACCCGGGTCCGTACTACACGGACAACCTGATGTACAATCTGCACGTCGAACGCTTCTTCAAGCCGCAGACGATCAACGGGCGTCTGGCGAACATGGATGGCCCGATCAAGACGTTCCCCCTGCGAGGGATCAAGGATTCGCCGCCCTATCTGCACGACGGGCGACTGCTCACGCTCGACGACACGGTGGAGTTCTTCAACCTGATTCTGGAACTCAAGCTGTCGGCTGAGGAGAAGCAGGATCTGGTTGCGTTCTTGAGAGTGCTTTGAGAGGACGCGGTCCAACCGATTGAGGTAATGTTGCTGAACGAATTCGTCGCCAGGATCAAACCGACTTTGGCAGCAACTCGTCCAGCAGCTTCATGAGGGCGGCGTGATCCACGGGCTTGACCATGTGGCCGTCAAAGCCGGCTTCACGGGATTTGCGGCGGTCATCCTCCTGACCCCATCCGGTCAGGGCGACCAGCACGATCGATTTTCCCCCCGGCTGCTCTCGGATTTTGCGGGCCGCTTCGTGGCCGTTCAATTTCGGCAGGCCGATGTCGAGTATTACCACGTCCGGCTTGAACTTTATCGCCGCTTCCACCGCTGCAAGGCCGTCGTAGGCGGTATGCGTCTCGTTGCCGGTCAGCTTCAACAACATGGAGAGTGTGGTGGCTGAGTCCCGATTGTCATCGACAATGAGGATGCGGCGAGGCGGGGTCGGCTCGCTCACGGTCGGCTCTGGCGGCTGCTGAGTGTTGGAAGTCTCGATCAGGATCGGCAGGCGCACGACGAACTCACTGCCCCGACCCGGTCCTTCGCTGCGGGCACTCACCGAACCGCCATGCATCTCGACCAACCGCTCGACCAGCGTCAGCCCGATGCCGAGTCCACCCTGCGAGCGCTCTAACGACGTATCGACCTGCGTGAACATCTCAAAGATTTTGGGCAGCATGTCGGACGAAATTCCCACGCCCGTATCCTTCACCGACACCGCCACCTCGCCACCCCGCTGCTCAACGGTGATTGAGATGCGGCCTTTGGGATCGCTGTACTTGGAGGCATTGTTCAGCAGATTGCTGAACACTTGCGCCAGCCGCACCGGGTCGGCATCGAGGTACACAGGATTCGGCGGCAAGGTCACCGTCAGTTGGTGTTGGGCGGATTCGATCGCGGGGCGACTCGATTCGACCGCTTGATGAATAATCGGAGCGAGTTCGACGCGCTCCTGGCGAAGGTCGATCTTTCCCCGGCTGATCCGGCTCACGTCGAGCAGGTCGTCCACCAGGCGGACCATGTGGCGAATTTGACGCTCCATCGTCTGGGACGCCGATTGGACGGCCTCGTCGCTGCCCGCTGAAAGTTGCACGATTTGCAGAGCGTTTCTGATCGGGGCGAGGGGGTTGCGGAGTTCGTGGGCGAGCATCGCCAGGAATTCGCTCTTGCGGCGGTCGGTCTCGGACAACTTGGCCGCGAGGTGGCGCAATTCTTCCTCCGCCCGTTTGCGCGCTGTGATATCGCGCGCCACTTTGGAGGCACCGATGATGCGCCCCGCTTTGTCCTTGACCGGCGAGACGGTCAGTGAAATGTTGATTCGCCGGCCGTCCTTGGTTTGCCGCTCGGTCTCAAAGTGATCGACCTTCTCGCCGCGGCGCAGACGAGACAGCACTTCGTCCTCTTCTGATAGTCGCTCAGCGGGAATGATAAAGGAGATGTGCCGTCCCACGGCCTCCTGCGCCGTGTAGCCGAATATCATTTCGGCACCGCGGTTCCATGAGGTGATGACGCCGTCGAGACTCTTGCTGACGATTGCGTCATCGGAAGACTCGACAATGGCCGCGAGCCTTCCCAGAGCCTCTTCGGCCTGCCTGCGCTCGGTGATGTCCCGCAGGTACGCCGAAAAGAGCGGGGGCTCGATCGCCGGGACGCGCGTCACAGTCAACTCGACCGGGAACTCGGTGCCGTCGGCACGCAGGGCGGGGAGTTCGAGTCGTTGGTTGAGAATCGGCCCTTCGCCCGTGGCCAGGTATTTGGCCAGGCCTTTTCGATGACGTTCTCGGTACGCGGTGGGGATGATCACCTGGGCCAGCTCCTGGCCCAGCACATCCTCACGCCGATGGCCGAACGTGCGCTCCGCGGCGGCGTTAAACTCGATGATCGTCCCTTCATGATTGATGCTGATAATGCAATCGAGGGCTGACTCAAACATTGCTGTCTTGCGGGCTGCACTGTCGCGGAGCGCCATCTCGGACCGACGACGCTCGGTGACGTCTCGGAAAATGAGAACAGAGCCGACGATTTCCCCTTCCGGAGACCGAATCGGTGCCGCGCTATCATCGATCGGCAGCTCAGTGCTGTCTTTGGCGATGAGAAGGGTGTGGTTTGCCAAGCCGACGATGATCCCCTCGCGCAAGGCCCGGAGGGCGGGGTTGTCGACAGGCTGTCGGGTCTGTTCGTTGACGATATGGAAGACGTCGGGCAGCAAGTGCCCTCGAGCCTCCGCTTGGGACCAACCGGTCAGGGACTCTGCCACGCCGTTCAGGAAATTCACCCGACCTTCAACGTCGGTGCTGATCACGGCGTCGCCGATGCTTGAGAGCGTGACGCGCAGCCAATCCGACTGTTTGCGCAGCTCATCCTCGGCATGGATGCGCACCCGGAGAATGCTCTGGGAGTTTTGCAGAGCCACGGACTGCAGCCGCTCGTCCTCGTCATCATTCGGCGCCATCAACCATCCCCCAGAATTTCCGCCGCGAGGGCGGTCCCTTGGACCCGCGCCCGGATCTTTTCAAAGGCCGTGTCGCGAGTCGTCGAAGTGTCATCGCAGAACGGCGAGAATCCACAGTCGTCCGTCGTGCCCAGTTGCGCGATCGGAATGTATTCGGCCGCCTCCAGGACGCGGTCCCGAATTTCCGCCGGCGTCTCGACGCGCGGGTCAATGGGGGAGACGACGCCGACGAAGACTCGCTGGTCCGCTTTCATGTGGTCGCGGATGATCTTCAGAACGCGGACGCGATCCTTCTCACCCGCCAGCGCGATGTAAAAGTTTCCCGCCATCAACTCAAACAAGCTTGGCAGCAACTCAGCGTAATCGACATCCGCACTGTGGGTGGAGTCTCGATCACCCCCAGGGCAGGTATGCACGCCGATCCGTTTGCGGTCTTCGGAGGAGAACCGCGAAAGGGCCATGTTATTCAGGTCGATGAAGCTGTGAAGGAGATCCCCGGAGGGGTCGATCTTGACCGCCAGCCGTCCCTCGGTGAAGTCGATCTGCACCTTGTGTGCGCCCTTCCGCAGACAGGCACGGACCTCGCTCTCGTGCTCGCGAAGCAGGTCATCGAGGAACTGCTCGCGGGAGTAGCCGGGAATCTCGTCGGGCGGATACATGAGGCTCAGGGCCGATGGCGAAATAACCGCCTGCTTCACCGGTACGTGGGCATGGCGCAGGGCCACATCGAGATAGCTGTCCGCCCGCCTCTTGTAACGGAAAGGGCCGCCCGTCAACCGAGGCATCCGTCGGGTGTGACCGGCGGAAAACGGGATCTTGAAGCCGTCCGGTGCCGTGTTGGGCAGCCCATGCACACAGTAGGTCCAGAAGTTGTGGTACTTCCTCTGCTCGCCGTCGGTGATCACGGGCGAACCCGTGGCCTCGAACCGCTCGATGGTGTCGCGAATCGCCTCCTCGTAAAGCGGGTCCAGCGCCGGGTCCGCGCCATCCTTTGTCGCAACCGCCTCAATCAGCGCCAGAGGCCTGGGAATGCTCCCAATTGGCTCGGTTGGGATGGTCATGCGCGGACTCACTTTGTGTTTTTCGCGTTCGCGGAAATTCATCTGGTTCCGCGTGGCTCACAACTTTGTTCCAAGCCCACTGATACGGGCCTCATCCTATGTCCCGGGCAGGCAATAGGGAATCAAATTGGTTGCGAAAATTCAACCGAATAGTCCCGCGTGCGGCAGATCATCCAACTGCGAGTGACATGGGGAAGCACAGTCGTGTTGGAGATCGGACGACTGCTCGTCCATGAGACGCCGGACGAGTCTTGAACCTATCACTACAGTCGCATTCCGTGCTTCTGAATGACGGAGATCAGCTCGGCCACGGTAATGACGAACTCGGCCTTTGAGTCATGCTGAGGATCGGTCTCGGGAAGATGTCTGTTTTTGTAGGACTCAATCGTCAGCTTCACTTCGGTATCCGAATGGGGCGTCAATTTGATTGTGTCCCACGACTTTTCCGATTTCATCCCGCCCGACTCGGAATAGGTCTGCTGAAGGATCAGTTCGCCGCTGATGACCTGCGTCGCCGTTTGATTGTCCATTTTTGTCGTCTCCAAGAACCGGACACAGATTGGTCACGCATCTCGACCGACCACAGGCCAAGTTGCGTCCACTCTGCGCCCGCTCCAACGCCTGATCGATCTGCGTGAACACCTCCGGTTGTCGCTGATGCCTCTCGATCCTCGACGAGGCATTTCGTCTGGTGGAGTTTGATCCGCGCGGCACCAAGAGCGTCTCATTGAGGCCGAGCGAGGTAAAACAGCCCGACATCTCCTTCATGGCGATGGTCACTGGCCCCAGTGCGCTGGCCGAATCATGATTTCGCGCGTTGCCCTACCACAGCCGTCACATTGCCTTCAGTTCCTGTCGTCACCTTAACCGAATCGCCCTTCATCAGTTCATTCAGTTTGGCGGACTTGCCGTCCAAAGAAATGATGGCTGCGGGGGGCACGGTGAATGTTTGTTCGTTCCCGCCTTTTCCATCGGACATCACCAACTTTCCTTCGGCAGTCGAAACCACCTTCCCTTCATGCGTCTTTGTCTCCCTTTCGGCCAGATGGCTCGGCGCTGGAACGTCAGCCATCTCAAAACCATTGACCAGTGCCCCTGTCGTTCGGACACCCAAGGCAACGACGATCAGACTTTGCTTGAACATGGTTCTCCCCCTGACCAAAAACGTTGAACAACGAGGGCACGACACCTTCATCCAACAACGGCTCCATTCAAGGCGTCGTGGTCGGCGGATTGTCGCCGGTCTTCTTGATTTCCTTCTCGGTGGTAATCGTCGTCGTTCCGCCCGGCGTTTTGATTTTCGTTTCCTGCTTGACGGACGACTTCTCGGTACACCCGATCATGCCGATCGAGACCACACTGGCAATCAGGGTTGCAGCAATGACACGTTTCATTTTCATGACCTTTCATTGAGATACTTGCAGTCCGGTGCGTCAGCTTCCCACAGAAGCCGACCCCGAACCGCAATCGACACGTTTCGGCAAATTCTGGCAACGAGACCCCTCTTGATTGTCGATTGCCACACCAGCGGCCAGAGTCTGGTCTGCATTCTGCCACGGTGCGCGTTGGCCGACCTCTGCTGGGCGGCCCGCTGGCTGCGCTTGGCCCAGCGGTTTTGCTGGCTGCGTTTGTCATTCCTGCGCGCTTGCGAGGGTGACACTGAGGAGGACTGCTACACGGACTGGAACGGCGATCCCCTTCCAGAGATTCATTTCATAAGTCGAGCAATCCAAGCAACGGTGTGCGCTGCCTGAGGCGGGATGCCTCGACTTAGCGCCCGCCTTGGGTTTAGCTGCACTTGCATTCATCGCGCAGGTCGCGAATGCGGTCGTGCGCTGACTTGACCGCAGCGTACTGGCTCACCAACACGTCGTGGATGACGCTGCCCGCAGTGCTTCTGAGTGCATCTTCGTAGGCGGCTTTGATGGAGTCTTCACCACGCTCGGCTTCGCAGAGCATGGCATAGCGGTCGTCTGACGACATCATTTCGCGAATGCTCATCCAAGTCCGATGCATGGCGGCCGACAGGGAACCTGCGCGGCGGGGAATCTCTCCATTCCAAGTGACGAAACGGGCGAGTTCGTTCGACTGCGCCTCCCGGTCACTGGCCAGTTGCTCGAAGGCACTCCGCAGCGTCAGGTCGTCGATCGCTTGAGCCGCCTGGCGGAAGCCGTCGCGGGCGTCGATGTTGATCTGAATCAATTCCTGCAATTGACTCACCGCGTTCGCCGAGAGCTTTTGTTTCGTTTCCACTGACATGGGACATCTCCTGATTGAAAAAGCCTGCATTCTGTTGGCGTCCGATCGCCAACCACTGTCCGAGTAACGCAAGTCCGGTACCGGATCGGTTTCCGGTAGGCGATTCCCTGCTTATTCGCCTCACATCCCCGAAGCGGAGCCGTGGAATCCCGAATGGTTGAACGGCCTGACTGCCAATCTTCCAACCTGGCAGTTCGACCACCGTCTGAAGGACTGCGGACATGAGGAACAGGATTGGAACGTGTTCTGCTCTCCGCAGCAGAGTCAAATCAAGAAGGGAACGAGATGAATGTTTGAAACTGCAAGAGGAGTTCGTGACGTGGTTGAATCTCTGTTGCTGGCGGTCACCCGAGTCACGACCCTGAATGAGGTCGGCGAAACGATGACCAATGCCACCGGCTTCTTTTACGAACAAGACGGACTCTTGTTTTTGATCACGAATCGACATGTGGTCCTGAACGAGGGGACGGGTCATCGTCCCCACAGCCTGACGATTGAGTTGCACATCGATCCCGGCAACGTCGCCGCCACGTCCGACTTTTCCATCCCGCTGTATGACGATGACGAACCGGTGTGGCATCAGACCAACGACGCCGCCGGACTGATCGATGTGGCGGCGATCAAGCTTGATCGCGACGCGCTGCCGGAGACATTGGTCTACGAGGCCTTCACACCGGCCCATCTGGTTCAGCCTTATGACCGCATCGAAGTGGGCACGTCACTGTTGATCGTCGGGTTCCCGCTCGGATTCCATGATTCCCTGCATCACCTGCCGGTGGCCCGACAGGCGGTGGTGGCCTCGGCATTCGGACTGCGGTTTCAGGGGAACGGTTACTTCCTGACCGATGCCCGGCTGCACCGCGGCACCAGCGGGGCACCGGTCGTGGCGGCCGTGTCTCCCGCGCTGAAGCGAGTCGGCAATCTGTCGTGGATGTTGCTGGGGATACACTCCGCCCGGCTGGATGTGGGCGAACCTGACCCGGCACAAGACGAGCGGTTGGGACTGAACTGCGCCTGGTACGCCGATGTCCTCGGGCCGCTGACGGAATCGCAAATCGTGGAAGAGGAGGCCGCCGAACTGATACCAGCGTAGTGCAAAGTTCGATTCGACTGAAAACAACACCAAGGAACCTCGAGGAGATTCACCATGCGAGTGCGAGATGTGATGACATCGACCGTGGTCAGCATCAACGCTGACACGCCGATCAACGAAGTCCTGGCCGTCATGCAGATGAACAATGTCAACGTCCTTTCCGTGACACGCGAACACGAGTGTGCGGGTGTGCTCAGTGAAGAGGACATTCACACGCAGATGAGCAGGCGGGGGATGGACCCGACGGTCACCACCGCCGGCATGCTGCTCGCCCGCGAAACAAACCGTGAAGCAACGGGCCACACCACCGTCCATTCCCTTTCCGAAAACACACCGATCGGAGAGGCGTGGCGGATGATGGTGAACAACGATCTGCATTGTGTGGCCGTGTACAACGATGACTCCGAGATGATCGGTGTGGTCTCGCAGAAGGATCTTGAAAAACCCCTGCTCGCTGAAACGGTTTGTTGATTTGTTGAAAATGGTCCTTGAGTGTGGGGAGACGATCATGCCACAAGGCGACAAGTCGAAATACACCGACAAACAGAAACGAATGGCCGAGCACATCGAAGACGGTTACAAAGAGAAAGGTGTGTCGGAAGACGTCGCCGAAGCACGCGCCTGGGCGACCGTCAACGCAACCGATGGGGGCGGCAAAAAACCTGGTGGCTCTGGTCGTGGCAAGGCTCGGAATCCTGCTCCTGCAAAGAAGGGTGGCAAGAAGGGCGGCGCTGCGGCTCATGCCAAGAAGTCGACCGTCAAGAAGACGGCCAAATCTTACAAGAAGACAACCAAATCCAAAAAAGCCGCGTCGCGTCGCAAAAGCGGCTAATCAGTGATCTGCAAACTAACGGGGGCCGAGAAATGCAGGACACTGCCGAAGCGACACGAAATCTGGTGCTCTACTTTGCCATGCCGCTGTGGATGCTCATGGGGTTCGCGGACTATCTGTGTCATCGCGCGACCCAGATCGAGCGGACGAGCGGGCTCAAGGAATCACTGCTGCATGCGCTGATGCTCGCCGAGATGAGTGTTCCCGTCGTGCTCTGTCTGTTTTTTGAAGTCACGCCGCTGATCATCGTGCTCATGATCGTGGCGTTCTTCATTCATGAGGTGACGGCGCTGTGGGACATCGCCTTCGCTCAGGATAAAAGGACCATCTGGCTGGTCGAGACGCACATTCACAGCTATCTGGGTGTGCTGCCCTTCATGATGGGATCTTTTGTCATCTGCCTCAATTGGAAGCATTTTCTGGCCTTGTTCGGCGTTGGTTCGGAACCGGCCCGGTTCGAGTTCATCTGGAAGCAGCCACAGCTTTCGATTTGGTATCACATTGTGATGAACATCCTGCTCACGATGCTGCTTGTGATTCCTTATGCCGAGGAAGCCTGGCGGTGTTACCGCGCCCGTCTGTTGCCGCGACTTCATCCGGTGATCCCGCAGCCAGCCAATACCTGAGACGGTGTTTGAAAAGTTGCGAGACAACTCGGCGGGGAAATGAGTCACGGACGAGGCCGGCAGGTCCAATTCATTTCCGCAACATTCCCGGGTTGGCTCACGCACTTACTGAGCGGCAACCGCCCACCGGTCCGACTGCAACACCGATTGCAGCACACTGAATTCAACGGGTTTGACCAGATGCAGGTCGAACCCCGCCTGCCTCGAACGCTCTTCGTCCTTTGCTTGACCGTAGCCGCTGATCGCGATCAGGAGGGCGCTCCGTGTGGCCTCGGACTCCCGCAGTCGCTCGGCAACTCCGTAGCCGTCCAATCCCGGCAGACCGATATCGAGCAGTACGATGGCGGGTTTGAACGCGAGGGCGACCGTCACGCCGGACGGGCCGTCGTAGGCGACCTGAACCTGATGACCGGCGAGGCGGAAGAGCATGGCAAGCGTGTCCGCCGCATCGGCATTGTCATCGACGATCAAGATCTTCGGCCGCTGGTAGTCGTCAGACTCGACGACCAATTCCGAAGTTGGCTCGGAAACACCGTCCTCGGGACAGCACGTCGGCAGGGTGATGGTGAAGACCGAACCCTGGCCTGGC
Source organism: Planctomycetota bacterium (assembly GCA_038040225.1). GTDB lineage: Bacteria > Planctomycetota > Planctomycetia > Planctomycetales > Planctomycetaceae > Schlesneria. Next base: position 4,369 of record JBBPIS010000160.1, on the reverse strand, counting down.
CCTCCGCTCTCGGCGGTGACGATGCCGTCATGCATCTCGACCAAACTGCGAACCAGCGTCAAACCGATCCCCATCCCGCCCAACGACCGGTCGAGCGTCCGTTCGACCTGCGTAAACAGATCGAACACAGACCGCAGCATCTCCAGAGGGATGCCGATCCCGGAGTCGCGGACGGAAATGGCAACCTGATACTCCTTGCTCAGCACCGTGAGCTGAATCTGCCCCCCGTCCTCGGTGTACTTGGCGGCGTTATTCAGGAGATTCGTGATTACCTGCGTGATGCGGGCCTGATCCCCTTCAATCCAAACGGGATGTTCGGGAACCACGACCGACAGGCTGTGATTTCGCTCGTCTATCAGCGGCTGACTCGTCTCGACGGCATGGTTCACGGCCAGCATGACATCCATGATCTGCCGTTGCAGGCGAATCTTGCCGCTCGTAATCCGGGAAACATCGAGCAGGTCATCGACCAACCGGACCATCTGTGCGACCTGGCGGTCAATCACATCGCTGGACCATTGCAATTCGGCGTGGTCGGTCGCGTGCATCCGCAGCAACTGGACGGCATTGCGGACGGGTGCCAACGGATTGCGAAGCTCGTGCGCCAGCATCGACAGAAAATCGATCTTCTGCCGATCCGCTTTCAGCAATTCCTCGTGCAGGAGCGCGTTGTCGAGCGCCGTCGCGGCGCGGGAAGCCAGTGCGGTCGCCATCGTGATATCCGAACCGGACAGCAGCTTCTCTCCTTCGTCCCGACCGATGGTCAACACGGCGAAGATGCGATTGCGGGCCTCCAAGGGGATCGCCACGCAAGACGCACCCTCGGAATCGGCTGGCAGGGAACTTCTTCCCTCAACCCTGTCGCCGCTCTGAAGCGCCCGGCGCGCCACGTCCTGAAGGGCTTCCGGGAGCGTGTCGAGCGAAGCCAGTTCCTCGATCAACGGTTCACGATTCGGCCCCAGTCGCGCAAAGAGATGCTTTCCGGCCATGACGAGATCCGGCGCGAAACTCAACAGGCTCACATCGGCCAGAAAGGGAATCGGCAACTGCACGAGATCGCGGGCCGTGGCGTGGAAATCCAGGGATCGCCCCAGCATGGCGCTGGCGTCTGACAGGAACGTCAGCCGCCGGTTGGCATCCTGGGCAGCGGCATGACGCGCCCGCTCCTCGGCTTGCTGCGCGACCTGCTGACGCATCTTGAACAGCTCGACAAACACCCGAACCTTCGCCCGCAGAATCTCCGGGACGACGGGAGTGGGCAGATAATCGACGGCTCCGGAGGCGTACCCTTCCGCCGTGCGGACTTCGTCAGTGAATGCCGTCAGGAAGATGATCGGCGTCGTGCTCGACCGGCGATGCCCCCGGATCAACCGGGCCGTTTCAAACCCGTCCATGTCCGGCATGTTGACGTCGAGCAGAATCACCGCGAACTGATTCTGGAGCACCTGTTTCAGAGCCTGTGCCCCTGAGGAGACCATGATAAGGTTCTCGCCCAGCGTCGATAGAACGGTCTCGTAAACGAGCAGCTTTTCGGGCAGATCGTCCACTACCAGAATGTTTGCCGGGTCGGAGTTGGACGTCATGTCAGTTGTTCCGATCCACCCGCTGAAGAGAAACCAAGCCTGCCAGACTCAAGCTACAAGACCAGCGTAGTTGTCTCCGTGATTGCGAACAAGTGTTTCCAGCAGAGATTCATCACCAGAACCGAAATCCGGCCGGCAGGCCAATTCACTTTCTGGTCTGCGGCCGGAGTTCCAGAACGCTAACGATGCAACCAGGCCCGCAGGGCCGCCAGCATTTGAGTCACGTCCACGGGTTTGGACAAATAGTCCCACGCCCCGGCTTCGATGCATTTTTCGCGATCCCCTTTCATGGCCTTGGCCGTCACCGCAATGATGGGCAGATTTTTGAGCCGCGGAATCTTGCGGATCTCGCGCATGGTTTCCATCCCGTCCATTTCGGGCATCATGATGTCCATCAGGACGATGTCCATGTCGTCCTGAGCCTGCAACAGCGAGATGGCGTCGCGGCCGTTGTCAGCAGACGAGACGACCATGTCATGTTCTTCGAGCACCGTTGACAGCGCGAAGATGTTGCGCATGTCGTCGTCGACGATCAGCACCCTCTTCCCTTGGAGGCCCCGATCCGAACAATGCAGATCTCGCAGAATCTGTTGTTGATCGTGCGGCAGTCGGCTGACATTGTCGTGCAGGAAGAATGTCATCAGATCCCGAAGACGGTCGGGACTTTGCGTCTGACGGATCGTGCAGTGAGCCAATCCGGACAGGCTCGCTTCTATTTGCTGTGCCTCATCGGAATACACGATCACCGGCAGGAGCTTGCTCAAGCCATCACCCGGCTCGTCGTCGCGTCGAAGCTGCTTCCACAACTCGGGCGAGACGGTGGAGGCGACGAGGCAATCGATGTCCTGCTCTTGCAGCAACGACGCGACCGCTTCCGGTTCAGAGGCGACTTGAATGTGGATGTGCTCGGACGCCAGATTCTTGACCAGAATGTCGCGTCGCTCGGCATCCGGCTCAAACAGCAGCAGCGTCCGGGTCTTCCGATTGATGTAATCGCTGACCGTCGAGAGTAGCCGATCGAGAACGTGACGGCTTTGGAGCGGTTTGGCCAGGAACAGGAATGCTCCCGACGCCAGTGCCCGGTCCCGCGATTCGTCCGTGGAGACGACGCACACCGGAATATGCCGCGTGGACAGATCATTCTTCAGCCGGTCGAGCACTCGCCAGCCGTCGATGTCCGGAAGGTTGATGTCCAGCGTAATGGCGTGCGGTTTGTACTCGCGTGTCAACGTCAGTGCGGCAGCCCCCATCGACGTCACCAATCCCTTGAAGCCCATTTCGCGCGCCGTCTCCAACAGGAATCGCGAGAACGCTTGATCGTTTTCAACGATCAACAGCACACGATCGCTGGGGCGGATGTCGTTGCGATCGTCGCCGACTTCGTTGGGCACTTCTTCGATCTGCTGCTCCGGTGGCCAACTCTCGGGACGATCGCCCGTCACGGCACCGTCGGTTCCCAGCCGTTTGTCGATCCCCGCCTTGAAGGTGAGTTCAGGGATGGTGGCGGGACGATGCGAGGGTATCTCGGTGGTGGTATCGACCGTTCCCAGTCGTCGTTGCGGGCGGGCCACGGTGTAGTTCGTCGGCAGATACAACGTGAACGTGCTCCCCTGGCCGGGAATCGATGCCAGTTGGATCTCGCCTCCGAGCAGGCGCGACAGTTCACGACTGATGGCGAGGCCCAGACCGGTTCCGCCGTACTTGCGGCTGGTGGAACCGTCCGCCTGTTGGAAGGCCTCGAAGATGATCTGCTGCTTGTCGATCGGAATGCCGATGCCGGAATCGGTGACTGAGAACGCCACCACTTCCGTCGCCCGGTTGAGGCTGTCGTTCCCCATGTTCCAACCGGTTTCGACGAGATCGACCGACAGCGTGACGTGCCCCTGCTGCGTGAACTTGAAGGCGTTCGACAGCAGGTTTTTGATGATCTGCTGCAACCGCTTGGCATCGGTATAGAGGGTTGGTGGCAGTGCCGTGTCGAACCGGACGTGGAAGCCCACGGTCTTGTTTTCGGCAACGTGCCGGAACGTCCGTTCCACGTACCCCTGCAGGTCATCGAGCCGCAGTTCGCTGGCATCCACGACGACGGTTCCCGATTCGATCTTAGACAGGTCAAGGATGTCGTTGATCAGCATCAGCAACTCGTTGCCCGACGAGTGAATCGTCTTGGCGAACTCCGTCTGCCGGTTGGTCAGATTGCCTTCCGGGTTGTTGCTGAGTTGATCGGAGAGAATCAGCAGGCTGTTGAGGGGAGTTCGCAACTCGTGCGACATGTTCGCCAGGAATTCGGACTTGTACTTCGAGGTCAATGCGAGTTGCTTGGCCTTGTCTTCGAGTTCCTGCCGCGCCTGCTCGACTTCGCTGTTCTTGCGTTCGACTTCCTCATTCTGCTGGGCGAGCAGGCGGGCCTTTTCCTGCAACTCCTGATTGGTTTGCTGCAACTGTTCCTGCCGGGACTGAAGCTGCTGCGCGAGCGATTGCGACTGTTGCAGCAGCCCTTCCGTTCGCATGTTTGCCTCAATGGTGTTGAGCACGATGCCAATCGACTCTGTAAGTTGCTCCAGCAACGCATGGTGGGTGGGATTGAAGCCCTCGAACGACGCCAGTTCCAACACGCCCTTCACCTGATTTTCAAAGATCAGCGGCAACACCATCACGCTGCGAGGCTGCGCTTCACCCAGACCGGAGGACACGCGCAGGTAAGTTTCAGGCGGATTGTCGAGGATGATCTTGCGCCGCTCGAGCGCGCACTGACCGAGAATCCCCTGACCGAGCGCCACACGTTT
>JBBPIS010000159.1:0-17208 GCA_038040225.1 Planctomycetota bacterium | reverse complement strand
GTTCAGATCTGTCCCCGCCGACATCCTCGCGATCCGTTCGGCCGCGTGCGAGGATGCCAACCGCACGGCAAGAGTCTCCGCTCGCGCCGTCGCCTCCTTCCGCGATGCGATGCGGGAGAGAGGAGACAGTATTGAATTCAGAATTCAGGAGTCAGAATTCAGAATGCTGGCTTCTGACTCCTGACGCCCGGTTCTTGTACTCTTCATTCTGACTTCTGGATTCTGACTTCTGGCTTCCTCTTCACCATGTCCAGACTTCTCGCCATCGGCGACATCCACGGCTGCCTGACGGCGCTCGAAACGCTCGCCGCGTTTGTGCCGTTTGCGGATGACGATGTGCTCGTCACGCTGGGCGACTACGTGGATCGAGGGCCCGACACGCGCGAGGTGCTCGACTGGCTGATCGCCCGCCTCGCGGCAGGCCGCCTGATCCCGTTACGGGGGAATCACGAGATCATGCTCTTGGAGGCTCGCGAGAGTAAATCCGAGCTTCGATTCTGGCTCAAGTTCGGCGGGCGCGAGGCGCTGGCGTCATACTCCGACTCGCCGGACGTCAGCTTGGCCGACATTCCCGCCGCACACTGGCGGTTCATCGAGCACGAAACGCTTCCCTACCATGAGACCGATACACACGTCTTCGTTCATGCCAGCCTCGTCCCCGATCTGCCACTGACCGATCAGCCGGACGACGTGTTGTTCTGGGAACGCTTCGACAACCCATCGCCCCATCAATCGGGCAAGACGATGATCTGCGGCCACACGTCTCAAAAGTCCGGCTACCCACTCGACATCGGTCACGCAGTCTGCATCGACACGTGGGTCTACGGCGAGGGCTGGCTGACGTGCCTCGACCCGGCTACCGGCGAATACTGGCAGGCCAATCAACGGGGCGAGACGCGCCGAGAGAGACTAGAGGTGGTTTCAAAACCCAGAAAGTAAGCCGGCGCGCCGGGATATCAGAGGTAGGCGGCGCGCTGGTTAACTCGACATCCATCGCAACAGGACTCTCCACGCTGTCGTTGACAAAGCGTGGCCGCAACGGGATGTTGCGTCACGAAACCATCGAGCACGTGCCAAACACTCAACCGAGATATGCGGCGCGCCGCTCAATTCACTGTTACTTGACGATATGCCATCTTCAGAATCAACATTGGTGTCGGAGCGAAAAATCTTTCGGGGCTCAAGGGTGCGCCGCGCGATCATGTGCATTGCTGTTGTTGCGGGCATTGCCGGGGCGTATCTGTATTATTCCGTTTCAGGTGCTGCGACTGCCGAACAGGAGGCCAGGGAATTCGTGCTGCTAAACGGTTACACAAACGAAGGCTACACGCACACGCTTGTTTCTGAAATCGCATCGCTCGCTTTCCGAACGACTGGTTCGAAGCCAATCGGAGTTCAATCGCTGACCGGCGTCGGCATTCCAACGGATTGCATGACCGACACTATGGCAAAGCATTTGCTTAACATTCGAAACTTGGACAACATCACTCTGTATCCGCGTAATCCTGACGGCAGTGGGGTGGACTTCAAAGCGACTGCCATGACGAGGGTCAATTCACTCCGAGATCTGGCCCCGCCGCTTTCAATGAACAGCATTACAATGCTGGAGAGGAAATTTCCGAACGTCCGTGTAGAGATCGCTCGACGTCCAGCGAAGTATCCGAATCCGAAAACGAAGTAACAAGATGATGCACCCGAGTTGCCGACGAGCCGCAATCTGAGTTACGAGTCGCTCGCGGCAACCGGGTGATCATAGTTGTTAGGCAAACACGCCAATCTTCTCTCTGCAATCTGCTGATGCTCCGAAGGCTATGTCACTTGGGAGCCGCATTTCAGCACGAGTTTCGTCAGTTCGGGAGGGCAGTTATAGCGGATCGGCTCTCGGCCGCTGAGGCCGCGCGAGACGTGGAGCAGCGTGGGTGCGAGCCAGAAGACTCCTGCCGAGTAACGGCAACCGAAGCGGCTCGGTGAGTAGACCGGTCCGAGAATCGGCAGCCGGATCTGGCCGCCATGCGTGTGGCCCGAGAGCATCAGGTCGATCCCCTGCTGCCTCGCCCACGTGATGTTGTCGGGTGTGTGGCTGAGCAGAATTCGAAAGGACTCGGCGGAGACGGAACTCAGGTCGGGATGCGTTCCCATCCACGGGGTCTCATCGCCGCAGAGCACGACGGGCACGGCATCGGGCTTGTTCAGCGAGACGCAGCGTCCCGCGAGGTCGGTCCAACCGAGGCGTTCCAGTTCGCGGCGGATGGCGGCCGAGTCGAAGTACCAGTCGTGGTTGCCGAGGATGAAGTATTGCCCCCGCGGCGCGGTCAGTTTGCCGAGCGTCTCGGGGAGCCAGGCGATCAACCGGGGATCGTCGAGTAGATCGCCGGTGAAGACGAACAGGTCGGGCTTCAGCGCGGCAGCCTGCTCGCAGACGGCCTCGAAGTAGGCGCGCGTTACCGCGCCGCGGAAGTGCAGGTCGCTGAGTTGGACCAGCGAGAGACCGTCCCACTCGGCGGGGAGGCTCGGCAGCGAATACGTCTTCGTGCTGACGTCGATCGTGAACTGTTCGTTGCCGGGGAGCAGGGCGATGCGCCGCATCGGGCCGGGGCCGACGAAGGTCGTGTGCCACGAAGGACCAGCCTTCCGTCGCAGATCGACTCGATGTGATTCGCAGCCGGTCTGACACATGGGCGGAGCGTAGAGTTGGAACTCGATCGTTGACCAGATGAGCAGACACAGACCGCCCGCTCCGGCTGCCAGAGTGAGCCAACAGGCGAAGGGGACTCGGTTGATGTGGCCATCGAGCAGCAGGCGGAGGTGACTCGAAACGGGACCGGTGATGAGGAGCAGGGGGTAGCCGAGGATCAGCGCAATGTTGAGGACGTGTGACGCAACGAGGACCGGTTTGGACATTCGACGGGCAAACCACCAGTTCAACGTCGCCACGGACAGTTTGGCGAAGCCAGCCGAGAGGATGAGCACGACGAAGGGGAACAACCAGCGCACGCGAGATCCTTCTCAATGCAGAAGCCCGGCCTTGGGGACGGGCCGGGCTTGGTGGTTTTGTTGCGGATGAGGGTCGATCGTGGATTGCCCCTCACCCGCGGCCCCTCTCCCCAAAGGGGCGAGGGGAGGAAGTCAGAAGACGCTCAGTCAACGGCGTCCTTTCCCAAACGTTACTTCGCCGGCTTGGCGAGTTCGGCTTCGATGGCTTTGACGACTTCGGGAGCATCGGGCTCGGTATTGTGCGAGAAGCGGCCGACGATCTCGCCGTTGCGACCGATCAGGAACTTCTCGAAGTTCCATTTGACATCGCCCGATGGCTTGGCATTCGATGTCAGATACTTGTAAAACGGCGCGGCGACCTCGTCGTCCTTAGCCACGTCATTGACGTTGATTTTCGCGAACATGTCGAACGAGACATCCCACTTCGCCTTGCAGTACTTGGCGATCTCTTCCTCGGTGCCCGGTTCCTGACGACCGAACTGATTGCAGGGGAAGCCGAGGACGGCCAGACCCTTGTCCTTGTACTTTTGATTCAGTCCCTCAAGCGGTGCGTACTGCGGGGTCTTACCGCAGCGCGTGGCCACGTTGACGACGAGCAACACCTTGCCCTGGTACTTCGACAGATCGACGTCTTCACCCTTGATCGACTTCACTTTTTGATTGAGCACGGCGGGAACCTTTTCAGCGGCGGAGACCGAATCGACGGTCATGGCAAACACAACTCCAGCGAACAGACAGGCGGCAAGGACTCTCATGGCGGGTACTCCGGGCGGGAAGGACGGGCGGGGTCGAGTCACCTCGCCCCCACTGGACGACGGACTCGAATTCGCCGATCAGTGTAGCGGTCGGCGGCCGGATGACCAGTGTCGGCCTGACGTGGAGCAGGTTTCCAACCTGCTCGCATCTTCGTCGTGACATCATTTGTTTTCATCTTTCTGCCTCTCTCTTTCTGTCTCCCGTCTTTGCCCGTACTGGAAGAAAGAGACAGAAAGAGAGAGGCAGAAAGATTGTTGAGCGAAGCGTCGGGAATGGACGGGCAAGAGTGCCAGTCCTCCGAAAACAGATACTGCTGACGCGAGTTTAAACAGCCGCTCGCGAAACGGTGTCGCCTCGCGCGGCGATGGCTTGGTCGATGCGAGCGATCTGGTCGGGGGAAAGGCTCCAAGTCATCGAGGCGGCGTTGTCGCGAATCTGATCCGGGCGCTTGGCTCCGCAGAGCGCGACCGTGATCCCGCGACGCTGAATCGTCCAGTTTAGCACCACCTGCGCGACAGTCGTTCTCGTTTCGGCCGCGATGGGCCGCAGGGTGTCGACGAAGTCCTGGTTCTTCCACCACTCGTTCCCGCTGAACATGGGGTACTTGCGGCGACCGTCTTTGGGATCGAACTGATGGTCGCGGGACAGTTTGCCCGCCAGCAGGCCCTTCATCAGCGGCCAGTAGATCATCACTGACACACCGTGCTCGACACACCACGGCAGTTGCGAGGCTTCGATCTCGCGCTGCAGCATGTTGTAGTGCGGCTGATACGCGTCGAGCGGACAGACGGCGTGAAACTCTTCGAGTTGCGAGCGGCTGGCGTTGGAGAGGCCGACGCTGCGAATCTTGCCGGCGTCGAGCAACCGCCGGAACGCGGCCGCCGACTCGGCCAGCGGCGTGTTCGGATCGGGAGCGTGCAGGTAATGGAGGTCAATGTGATCGGTGTCCAGCCGCCGCAGGCTTTCATCACATTCGCGCAGCAGCGTCTCGGGGCGAGCGTCCGCCTGCTGGATCTGATTCTCCCAGTGGAGGCCTCCCTTGGTGGCGATGACCAGTTTGTCGCGGCGGTGACCGAGCGCGCGGGCGATCATCCGCTCACTCTCGCCGTCGTAGCCGTAGCAGTAGGCGGTGTCGAAGAAGTTGATGCCGCTGTCGGCGGCAGCCTGAAGCGTGGCGAGGCTGCTGGCCTCAGTCACGTCGATGCTGGTCACACCCGCAATCGGCCAGCAACCCATCGCGATGGGAGTGACCCGGATTCCGGTGCGGGCAATTTCACGCAGGGCGAAAGTCATCGCAGTTTTTCCATCAGTGGACGGCAAAGCGTGAGTCAGACGAGTTCTTGAACGAACGTGATGAGGTTCCCATCGCAGTCAAGAACGGCGAATTCGCGGAACCCCCACGGCTGGTCTGCCAGCGGACCGTTCGGATGGATGACGCCTTGCGGCAGCAGCTCTTCGTAGAGCGTGTCGATTCCCTCGACTTCGATTCGGCAACTGGTGTTCTCGGCAATGTGGCGGTCATCGCACTTCCAGAAGTGGATCTGCACGCCATCGCGTTCGACTCCCGCCGCGTCATCGACGTGAAAGACCTGCGTGTCGAATCCAAGTTTCTCGGCGTAGAAGGTCAGCGTCCGATCAATGTCGAGCGAGGCCAGCAATGGAATCGCCCGTTTCAACGTCGCGTGAGTGGGCATCATCCGTTCGACTTTTCCAAAGGGGACATTGAATTGGTCCTGACAGGAACGTGTCGATCCACAGCTTGGGATCATGCCCAAATCAACAAACAGACCGACAGATATCCACCGACCAACGCGAAGTCGGCCAGAACGGCGAGCATCATGGCGATGTAGACGGCGGAGAGCCGATTTCTGTCGGCAAGCCAACAAGCCAGAAAGGCGTTGCCCACGGAGACGGGTATGCCGATGACGGCAGCGATCACGAACAGGATGAGCAGCCCTTCGCCGACATCGCCGTATCGCCCGCCTTGCGGAAGGGCCATCGAGATCAGCCAACAAACCGGCAGGATCATGAGCACGAACGTGCGAGTTCCCACCACGGCGGCTCGGTCCCAAGCGGGTGACATGGTTTGCTGGCCCTCATTCATTGGATGCTGAATCACAACACAAACAGCCAGCCGACCAGACTGAGGTCGGCGATCAGGGCCAGCGCCACGGCGACGGGATAGGGCGAGATGTCACTGTTTCTCACGGCGACACACGCCGCGAAGCCGCAGACCAAACCAACAGGCGGCAGCGTCACCATCGCTCCGAGGAACAGGCACAACAGCCCCGATGTGGAGAGTACCGGATCGAGGCGTCCGAACCCAAGCGACATCAACACCACAACGGGGATCAGTCCGTACCACGATGTCGCCCCAGCGACATACGCGACATGGTCCGGTTGCGTTTTCATGGGTCTCTCCGTTGGTTCATGGCCCATGCCAGGAGCCGTTCAGCGACGGCGGTCGGATTCTGCCTGCTGATGGGTGACTCGTCAAACGGGCTGGCTTGCGTGAGTCGTCAGAAATTGAGGCTGCTCGTTTGGTGGAGCCTTGGTCGCTTGTTAGGATTCCGCCCACTCTCCCGTCGTCGGATGGAGCCATTTATCTCAGAGGAACGGATCCCATGACCGCAGAAGTTCTCGACGCCCCCAGCCCCAAACAGCGGATTCGCGAACAGGCCCACGCCAACCGGAACGCTCAGGAAAACAAGGACGAGATCAGCCGCGAGATCGTCGCCCGCTGCATGGCCCTCCCCGAGTACCAGCGGGCCCGGACCGTTCTCTTCTATCTCGACGTTCGCAGCGAAGTGCGGACTCGGAACGACCTGGCCAACGCCCTCGCGAGCGGCAAGAAGATCGTCGTTCCCTACTGTGTCGATGGCGAACTGGAGCTGTTCCATCTCGAACACAACGACGAGTTGTCCGTCGGGATGTATCGTATTCTGGAGCCGAAGCCCGAGCTGCGCACCGTGGCGGCGAAGCGGATCGATGTGAGCGAGATCGACCTGATCATTGTCCCCGGTGTGGCGTTCGATCGGCGCGGCGGACGGACCGGGCACGGCAAGGGCTATTACGACAAGATGCTCGAGCACGCCCGGCCCGACACGCCGCTAATCGCCCTCGCCTTCGAGTGCCAGTTGTTCGACGAGATTCCGATGCAGGACCACGACGTCTTCATGGACAAGGTCATCACCGAACAGGCCGCCTACGTCGGGCGCGGTCGGGCGAAGAACTGATGATCGTCACGACATGGGACGTATGGGACCAATAGGACAAATGGGATTGGAAGACGGCAAGTGATTTGTCAGTCGTATTAGTCGCATCTGTCCCATCGCGCCGAACGCCCAATCCCGGAACATGCCAGCCAACCACGAGACTTCCCGGATGACAGCCCACCGCGCGATCGTCGACGACACCTACGCCGAAGCCTTTCGCAGCATCTATGCCGAGGTGCTGATCACGGCGCGCGACCGAAAGTGGCTCGATCACGCCTGTCAGGCGGCGACGGGGCATGCTTCGAGCAGCATCTTCTGCGATTGCGAAGCGGCCATCGACCGCTACGTCGGTCCGGGCGGAGACACCTCGTTCGCGACGCCCGATGGCCGGCCGGGCGCGATCGTGCAGTTCCATGTGCCGCGATTCAAGAAGGACCGCGAGCAGCTTCTCGAACGAGTCCTCCTGCATCGCATCAGCCAGAACGTGCTGACGTGTCCCACGACGGCGTGCTTCAACCTGTTGGACACCGAGCCGTTCTTCAAACTTGGCCGCAAGCTGTCGTTGTTCGGTGACAAGCATCAGTTCCGTGACGAACGCTACGGCCGCAAGGTCTGGGTCGTGCCGATCATGGGAGGCGAGTTCGTCATCGACCGGCGTTTCGGCTTCAAGGATGGAATCATGGGAGGCAACCTGTGGTTCTTCGCCGATTCAGTTGACTCGTCGCTGGCCGCCGCCGAGCGAGGGGTCGCCGCGCTGGACCACGTTTCCGGCGTGATCGCTCCGTTTCCCGGAGGCATCGCCGCCAGCGGCTCGAAGGCGGGAAGTGCCTACTCGTTCCTGATCGCCAGCACGAACCACCCGTTCTGCCCGACGTTGCGGTCCAAGCTGGGGGAGCAATCGCAGGTTCCGGACGGTGTGAACTCGATCATGGAGATCATCATCAACGGTCGCGACGTGAAGACCGTCTTCGATGCGACGCAGGCCGTGATCCAGGCGACCGTCGATTCGCCGGGTCTGCTCAGAATCTCGGCAGGCAACTATGGAGGCCGACTTGGCAAGAGCTTCATCTACCTCCATCCCGAGCGTCAGCCGGTGTCGTGATGTTTGCGCGGTGATACGAATCTTGCCATTCATTGTTCGTTGTCGATGAGTGGCATCGTCTTCAGGCCCGAAGGGCTGTGTTAGGCCAGCCCAGGGCAACGCCCTGGGGTTCGCCAGAGGGAAAGCGTCAAGGCCCAACGGGCCGAATTACACTCTGGTGACGGCCCGTCGTAATCCGGCCCGTTGGGCCTTGAGGACTCTCGTGCCACCGGCACCCAGGGCGTTGCCCCGGGCTGGCCTAACGCGGCCCGTTGGGCCTCATGAGGAATCACGGCCGATCCGATCTGCCCTCTCCGATGCCTCTCATCGACATAACGTGACCGGAATCGAGCCGCATTTGAGAATCACGGCTCCGCGCGGGTCGCTGTGCTGGGATGAAGTGGCCGATCCCGGTAAAGTCTCGTCATGACACAAAAACTATTCACTGAACTGGGCCTGTCGCCCGAAGTCCTTCGAGCCGTTGAGAAGATGGGTTTCGAGCAAGCTTCGCCCATTCAAGCCGAAGCGATTCCGACGATCCTCGAAGGTCACGATGTCATCGGGCAGTCGCAGACCGGCTCGGGCAAGACCGCCGCGTTTGGCATCCCCGCCGTCGAATTGGTCGATCCGGCCAATCGAGCGGTTCAAGTGTTGATGCTCTGCCCGACGCGCGAACTGGCGTCGCAGGTGGCCGAAGAGATCGCCAAGCTGGCCACCTTCAAGAAGGGTGTGCGCGAGCTGCCGATCTTCGGCGGACAAAGCTACGACCATCAGTTTCGTGGACTGAAGGCGGGACCGCAGATTGTCATCGGCACGCCCGGTCGGCTGATCGATCACATCGGACAGGGAACGCTGAAGCTGGACGGAGTGAAAATGGTCGTGCTCGACGAAGCCGACCGCATGCTCGACATGGGCTTTCGCGAAGACATCGAGAAGATTCTCGAATCGATTCCGACCGAGCGGCAGATCGTGTTGTTCTCGGCCACCGTCCCGCCGCCGATTCGCAAGATCATCGAAAAGTTCACCAACGATCCCGTCCATGTGAAGATTGAATCGACCGCGCTGACGATCCCGTCCATCGAGCAGAGCTACGTCGAAGTGGATTATCGCTCGAAGACCGAGGTGCTGTGCCGGCTGCTCGACCTGCACGAAGTCCGCTACGGCCTGATCTTCTGCTTCACCAAGATTCAGGTCGATCAACTGACCGAGGCATTGATCGCTCGCGGATACGCGGCCGACAAGTTGCACGGTGACATGACTCAACCGATGCGCGAGCGGACGATGAAGCGGTTCCGCGACCGAAAGTTCGAACTGCTCGTTGCCAGCGACGTCGCAGCCCGCGGGCTGGATGTCGATGATCTGGAGATCGTCTTCAACTACGAACTGCCTCACGACCCGGAAGACTATGTCCACCGCATCGGCCGGACCGGCCGGGCGGGAAAAAGCGGCAAGGCGATCAGTCTGGTGAGCGGTCGCGAATTCGGACGCCTGCAACAGGTCATCCGGTTCACGAAATCCAAGATCCCGCGTGTCTCGGTTCCGCGTCTGGAAGACCTCGAGCAGAAGCATGCCAGCCGACTGGTCGAATCGCTGCACAACACGATCCAGGCGGGTGAGTTCAAGCCGCAGGACAAGCTGATGGAAGACCTGATCGAAGCGGGGCACGCACCCGGTGAGATCGTCTCTGCGCTGATGCACCTCTTGGCGGGTGAGAGCAGTCGCTCGCCGGAACGCATCATGGAAGATGATCCTCGTCAGCAACGCCGTCCGGCGCCGCGAGAACGTTCGTTCGACGATCGGGCACCTCGCGGACCGCGCGAGGGTGGGCATGATTTTGAAGATCGACCGCGCACCGGGCGGCCTCGCGAAGACGCGCGCGGTCCGGGAGGCGGTGGTCCACCTTCGCGCATCGATGAGAGCGGAGTCTGGTTGAAGTTCAATGTGGGAGACAACTCGGGCATCTCGCCGGGAGACTTCGTTGGCTGCATCGCGAACGAAGCGGGTGTGCCGCGAACCGTGATCGGTGCCATCCAGATTCTTGCGACGGTCAGCTTCGTTCAGGTGGCGGCCGACCATGCGGAAGAGATTCTCGCCGCAGTGCAGGGTGTCCGGCTGCGCGGGCGACGAGTCCAGGCGATGCCCGGCCTGCCGCCTCGCCGCAACTTTCAGTCGAACCGCGAAGGCCCGACTCCACGACGTGGTCCACGGCCTGAGTGATCACACTTCTCCCTCGATTTCCAGAGTTGTGGTGATTGAGTCCTGTTTTGATGCAAACCGACTGATTCGCCTCTCCTCCTTTGTGGCCTTCGTTTGCTTCTGTTCACATTGTCTTTGAACAGAAGCAAACGAAGGCCACAAAGGATCAGGTTGGTATGACGCGGGGCCTCGTTCGAACCATGCTCAGTACTGAAACTCTGCTCCGAACTGTTCGGCGGAGTGAGTGTTCAGGCAGGGCTTGACCGGGTCAGCAGTGAATGGGATGACGCAGAACCTTCGTGTGTGGTCAGGTAGTGCCTGTGTCTCGACCCTGTGCTGAGCCACTTCTATAATCTCGGCCCGCTGAATCCGACCGCACCACTTTGAGACCTGTGACTCCGATGGACATCGTTCCCTATCCTCATCCGGCCCTGCGCTGGAAATCGAAACCGGTCAAGAACCTCGACTCCAACCTCGAACGGGTGGTGGCCGAGATGTTCGATCTGATGTACGCCGCCAAGGGGATTGGCCTGGCCGCGAATCAGGTCGCGCTGCCGTATCGCCTGTTCATTCTGAACCTGGCCGGCGACGCTGCCGAGAAGAGCGAAGAGCTGGTCTTCATCAACCCCCGCTTCCTGCGACGCAAGGGAACGGTCGAGGGCGAGGAGGGCTGCCTGAGCTTTCCGGGCTTGTACGGCCAGGTCAAACGATCCTCCAAGGTCGCCATCGAAGCATTCAACCTGAAGGGCGAGTGTTTCGAGTACGCCTTGGACGAACTGGCCGCCCGCGCCGTGCAGCACGAGAACGATCATCTCGACGGCGTCCTGTTCATCGACCGGCTGGGCGATTCGGACCGTCGCGACAAAGAGGGCATGATCGGCGATTTTGAGAACCAGTTCCGTCGCTGGCAGGCGGAGGGCCGCTATCCGTCTGACGCGGTCATCCGCAAGCAGTTGAGCGAACTCGAACAGAAGTAGTCGCCCGCAAACATCGCTCTACAAAGACAGCGTGCATCCCGGCCAAGTGACCGTTACCATCGACGGCCCTGTTACGGGAGGGCGAGTCATGGGCCAGTCGATGCCAATGCCGAGTGTCACGCGCCGACAATGTCTTCAGGCGGGGAGCCTGTCGCTGTTGGGGCTGACGTCGGCCGAGTTGACTGCGCTGCGGGCGACCGCTGACGAGAAGTCGCTCGCGGCGAAGCATCGTCCGAACTCGTGTGTGTTCATTTTTCTGTTCGGCGGTCCCAGTCACATCGATCTGTGGGACATGAAGCCGGACGCTCCCGCCGAGATTCGCGGTGAGTTCCAGCCGGTCTCGACCAACGTCCCGGGCATCCATCTGTGCGAACACCTGCCCAAGTTGGCGCGGCAGATGGACAAGTTCTGTCTGCTGCGGTCGATGACTCACCGCATGAACGTCCACGGCCCGGCGTGCAGCGAACTCTACACGGGCCGCGAATACTTCGGACCGCCCGTCACCGATCAGGCCACGCCGCAGGACTGGCCGTCGCTGGCCTCGTTCGTGGCGCGATACGGCTCGCAGCACGGCGGCCTGCCGGCGTCGATCGTGCTGCCGTGGTACTCGCAGTTCGTCGGGCAGGACAAGCGCATCGCGGGCCAGACCGGCGGGCGAATGGGTGAGCAGTTCAACCCGTTTCTCGTGCAGGGCGATCCGACGGCGAGCAGTTTCGGAGTCGAGGGCCTGTCGCTCCCCGACGACATCCCGACGAAGAGGTTTCAACAGCGGCGGCAGCTTCACTCACAGTTGGCTCGAACCACGCAGCGCGTCGAGGGACGAACCGTCTCGCTCAACGAATCCCATTACGAGCAAGCCTTCTCAACCATCGAAACGGCCGGCGCGGTGGGAGCCTTCGATCTGCATCGCGAGTCGGATTCGCTGCGCGATCGCTACGGCCGGACAAAGTTTGGCCAAAGCCTGCTGGCCGCGAGGCGACTCGTCGAGGCGGGCGTCTCGCTGGTCACGGTCAATTGGGACGACGACAGCCGCTTCGACAAAGTGTCGCCGCACTGGGACACACATCATCAGAACTTTCCGAAGCTGCGCGACGGCCTCTGCCCGCCGTTCGACCAATCGTTCTCGATGTTCCTCGAAGACCTGGCCGCGCGCGGATTGCTCGACTCGACGCTGGTCGTGGCCTGTGGTGAGTTCGGCCGTTCGCCGCGCATCGGCCTGATCACGCAAAACGGCATGACCGAGAAGACCGGCCGCGATCATTGGCCTCACGCCTTCACGGTGCTGCTCGCGGGAGGCGGCGTGCGCGGCGGACAGGTCTACGGAGCGACCAGCGGGACGGGAGGCTTTGTCGCCGACAACCCGGTGACGCCCGCCGACCTGAGCGCGACGATTCTGTTTCATCTCGGGATCGACATCCACCGCGAATACGACGATCAGTTCCAGCGCGTCCCGCAACGACTCGGCGAGGGCCTGCCGATTCGCGGATTGGGCTGACAGACTGTTGAACGAGGATTGATCGCGTGCCACGGCTGTGTCAGCCGTGTGGATTTCGTGAGGCTATTCCTCGCTCTCACGGCTCACAGAGCCGTGGCACGACTTTTTCGAGGGGCTGATGAGGCGACGTGGAAAATTCACGTCATCGGGATCAGTCTCGACAGCAGGATCGCCGGAATGACGAGGGCTGCCGTGGCCAGGGCGTGTGCCGAACCAAGCTGGCCGCTTTCGGACATCTTCCAGAAGACAAGAGTGGCGTCGAGCATCACGTACGAGAGCAGCATCACCTTGATCGTCAGTTGCACTTTCTCCGGCGACGGTTCGATGATGGCCGCGATGGCTCGCCGATTCAAAGTGAACGCGATCACACCAAACAGGGCGAGCACGACGGACACGTTGGCTCCCGTTGGCCACGAATTGGTGAGCCACGCGAGCCCGCCGAACGCCGCATCGAGAATCAGCAGTGCGAGTCCCAGAATCCAGCGACTGCTCGTGCGCGCTTCCGTTCGCGCGAACAGCGTGACGCCAACGATGTACAGCCCCAGGAATGCTGCGGCATAAGTCTGTGGCGGCCCGAGAAAGAACGGCTTCCAAAACTCATGGTCGCTCGCGCCCAGCATCACATTCAGAGCGCGGCATACTCCCATCGCCAGCGGCGCGAGAGGAGTTCGCTTCAAGACCGCGTCGTAGGCCAGGATCGAGACGACCAGCAACCCGGCGACCTGCAAACTAACGCGAGTCACCGTCGCAGCGGCGGCCACACCCACAATCATCAGCACCGTGCCGAGCACCACGGCCGACACGAGCGACACGCGGCCCGACGGAATCGGGCGCGAGGGCCGTTCCGCCGCGTCCTGCTTCCGGTCGAAGACGTCGTTGAACACCATGCCCGCCAGATACAGGCAGCAGGACGACACGAGCAGCCCGAAGAACTTGGCCGGATCGTCCCAGCCCTGAGGTCCCACGATGAAGCGATGGGTCAGCACATAGCCCAATACGATGTCGGCCATCGCCGTGAAGACCGTCGGCAATCGAATCAGTTGCAGGTAAGCGAGCATCGGAAGTCCTTCGAGAGTGCGGTCCGGGATTATGCCCGCACGTCGAGTGAGCGTCGAGTCGCGGTTCCGAGAAGGTCGCGTCCCCGGAACAGGGCACTCTCTCCGATCCTGCGGAAAGTTCCGTCAGGTGGCAACTGCGGTTTCGACAGCCGGGGCCGGGGCAACTTCAGATTTGCCCTGTGAGTGCTCTCGGGAGGGATCGGCTGGGGCGTCCCCGTTGTCTGCGATGTTTGGATGTCTCGTCAATCGATTCAGCAGTCCGATCGCAGCCAGAGCCGCCAGACACAACAGCGCCGGCTGATATCGCAATGCTCCCTCATGATGGTGGAAGAGCCACGCCCAGATGTCGGTATCGGGAACCGTGTCCCCCGCGCGACCATGCAACACGGCGAGGGCGTTGTAGACGAAGTGAAAGGCCACGCAGGGGAGCAGGCTGCGCGAGCGAACGCAGATGGTTCCCAAGACGACTCCCAGCAGCGCGGCGTTGAAGACCTGTTGCGGAATCATGTGGATGATTCCGAACGTCAGGCTCGACAGCGCGATGGCCAGGCCAACCTTGCCCGAGCGTCGGAACCCGCTGAGCAGGAAGCCTCGAAACGCCAGTTCCTCGCAGATGGCCGGAGTCGCCGCGAACGCCAGCAACACCAACCACAACGGCAGTTTCTTGCTCGACATCAGTTCCAGCGTCTCGGCCAGTCCGGGTGGCGGCTTGGGGAAGAACCATTGCAGGCTCATCTGCAACTCGACGGTCAGCGGATGGAGCGCGAACGGCAACAGGATCGCCCACATCAACCGCCCATAGCCCGGCCAGCGCAGCGAGAACGTGCGGCGCAGGCTGGTCGTCAGCATCACCCCCATCATCAAGGCGGGTGTGGCGATCAGGGCGATCTGCTGGATCATCAGGAGCTGCATTGAAAGGAGGGCGCGGTTGTCGTCCTTCGCTCCCGCCATCGCCGTCTGCATCGCCTTCATCGACAGGAATTGCAACAGCAGGATCAGTACGAAGCAGAAGCCCGCCTCGGCGAACGACGGCGTCAGCTCCTTGTCGCGCAGCAGATGCTTGACCCACAGCCGCAGATCGAATCGTTCGGCCTCACGGAACAGAACCTCTTCGCTGGCGAACTGCTCGATGGCCCACCACAGGGCGAGCAGGCTGTAACCGATCGAGGTCAACAGAACCGGGATCGCGTAGACATAGATTTCGGTCGAAGGGCCGGTGGCTTTGAGCAGCCCCTTCAACAGCAGGGCCGGTCCCATGACGGGCATCACGCTGTAGAACGGCTCGATCTCGACCGCCGGGGATGCGCAGAAGACGGTCAGGCCCATCGTCACCATCAACAGCGGAGTCAGGTAGTACTGTCCCTCCTTGCTGCTCTTGGCGAAGGTTGCCAGCGCGAGGCACAGCGCGCTGAACAGACTCGCCAGCGGCAGCAGCATCACCACGACCCACACCAGCGACGCGAGCGGCGGCAGTGACAGATCGCCCAGCCTCGACGCGGCCCCTCCCCCCGCCGCCAGCGATGCCATGTATTTGCCGGTGAACCCGAGGCTGCTCAGATTGAGCAGGGCCGTCGACGCACTGAACAGCATCACGGTCAGGAACTTGCCGAGCACAATCTCCGTGCGCGTGGCGGGACAAATGAGCAGCGTCTCCATCGTGCCGCGTTCCTTCTCTCCCGCAGCGAGGTCCACGGCGGGATAGAACGCGCCGGTCAGGGCCATGATGATCAGCAGCGCCGGAAACAGCTTGGCCCAGACGTTGGCTGAGACCTGGTCCTGTTCGGCCAGATCGAGTTCGGTCGGCTTCACGGGCGTCGGCAGATCTTCGGGCAGGCCGCTGTCGCGCAGGTACTCCCTGAGCAGCGAGCGCTCCCATTCTTCCATGACTTTCGTGACGCGATTGTGAGCGATCACGGATTTCTCGTCGGCGCTGTTCTGCACGATCAGGGGGCGAGGAAAGTTGAAGGCCGCGACGGGAGTCTCGCCCGCGTCACGTCGAGTCAGTTCCGTGCGCAGCCGGTCCAGATTCTGTTTGAAGTCGCGCGGAATGACGATCAGCACCTGGATGCCACTCGACGAAAAGAGCGCACCGAGCGGCTCGCCGAGATCGCGCAGTGCGTTCTCCAATCGAAGCACTTCGGCGGGCTGCTTGGCCTCCCGTGCGGCGGTCGCTTTGACTTCGAGTTGCATCCGCTGACCGAGCATCTCGCGCAGTTGAGTCGCACGCTGAACCAGCTTCGTCCGCTCGGCAGCCTCGTCCTTCGACAGCTTTTCGTCCGGCGAGGCGGCATCGGTGAGAACACGCAGCTTGTCGGCGTCGGCCGGGATTCGGAACCACGTCTTCGCGAAGCGGCTCCCATCGACAAGCGGCATCGACGGCAGGTCGTTCGCCCCGATGATCACCACCGTCCGGGGCTGCTCCGAAAACATCACGGTCATCTGGACCATGCCGATCCCCATCACGGGATACAACAGCAGCGGCAGCACGGCGACCATGAACAACGTGCGCCGGTCGCGCAGTTGATCGAGCACCTCGCGGCGGAAGATCAGGAGAATGTTACGCCACTTCATGAGCGAGCTGCTCCTCGAACTTGTCGTACGCGTCGATCAACTGGAAGAACAGCTCTTCCATGTCGGGCTGCTCGTACCGCTCGCTCAGTTCCTTCACGGAACCCATCGCCAGGATGCGGCCCTTGTAGATGATCGCGATCCGGTGACAGAGCTTTTCCACCTCACGCATGATGTGCGTCGAGTAGATGATGCACTTCCCGTGATCGCGCAGCGTCTTGATCTCATCGACGACATTGCGCGCGACGAGCACGTCCAGTCCCGAGGTTGGTTCGTCGAAGATCAGGACGGGCGGATCGTGAACGATCGTGCGCGCAATCGACACCTTCTGCTTCATGCCGGTCGACATCTTCGACCCCAGCACGTCGCGGATGTTTCTCATCGAGAGGCGATCGAACAGGTGGGCGATCCGCGGCTGAAGGGCCTCCTCGGGGATGCCATAGAGCCGGCCGAAGTATTCGACCATCTCCCACGCCGTCATGCGGTCGTAAATGCCCGTGTTGTTCGACATGAATCCGATGCGGGCGCGGACTTCCGTCGGGTGAGTCGCCACGTCGTATCCCGCGACGAAGGCCGTCCCGCTGGTGGGACGCAGCACCGTACTGAGGATGCGCAGGCAGGTCGTCTTTCCCGCGCCGTTCGGTCCGAGCAACCCGAGGATCTCGCCCGGTCGAACTTCAAAACTGACATTGTCCAGCGCCGTGAAGCCGCCCGTCTGAAGATCGGCAAACCGCTTCGTCAGTCGTTCGACAGTGATCACGCGGCAGGCTCCCGGTGGTGAATCGAGTTGATCCTAATCCAATTTGGAGTCTTGGTGAGCCGGGCGGCGTCAGCCCCCGGACTCTTCGGTAGGAGTCCGGGGGCTGAC
>JBBPIS010000158.1:0-17342 GCA_038040225.1 Planctomycetota bacterium | reverse complement strand
GGTCCGATCGACGGGCACTCCGCGAACGCCCGGTCGATCGACGCTCGCAACAGTTCGGGGCTGAGGCATTCCGTGCTGAGTTTGCTCATCAAAATTCGACTGAGAGCGTCTTCGAGTCGGCGGCTCTTCAAGATCGCTTCGGTCAGAAACTTCTTGAGATAGGGTTCTCGTTCCTCTTCGGACCAGGCTTCGGCACGGATGGTCGTCCAGATTGGATCGCAAGTCTGGGATTGCTCGCTGGTGCCAGCCATCAGAAGCCTTTCACACCATACTACCCCGCGGCTCAAACACCGAACGTCCACACTCTCGTTCAGCCTATCGCTGACACGGGTTGGTGTCGATCAAGGTCGATTGGCTCTCACTGCCATTTTTCCACGGCATGGCTGCGGTTTGATTTCTGGTGTCCATCGCTCAGGACTTCCACAGACGGGAATACCCCTTCCAATAGGCTCGGATTGACATTCGCCACTTCAAATCAACATAATCCCATACGGTTTCCGAAGCGGCCTCCTTTCTCGACTTTCAGTCTCGTCATCAGTACCTGATTCCCTCTGACCATCGTCCTCACGATGGAATTGTGGCAGTTGTTGTTGCTCTCCCGTTTCTCGCATTGTGTCTCGATTCCCGTTCTCGTACAGGAGTTTCTCATGTCATCTCGGCGTCGCGGTTTCACGCTCATTGAACTCTTGGTTGTGATCGCAATCATCGCGGTCCTGATCGCCCTATTGCTGCCAGCCGTGCAACAGGCCCGCGAATCGGCGCGGCGAACGCAGTGCAAGAATAATCTCAAGCAGATCGGCTTGGCACTGCACAACTACGAATCGACGCACGGCCTTCTGCCCGAAGGCACGTGGTTGGGGGGGCTCGTCGCCGCCTTGCGGACAGGCTCCTCGCCGATTCCTTTCTTGATGCCCTACTTCGACCAGGCGATTGCGTATACGCTCTTCGATTTCAATAACGACTTCAATACGCACGTGAACAACTTGGCCGCGCGCCAGCAGAAGCTCGCTTTGCTGCAATGTCCATCTCAAGTCAAGATGGAAGCGTTTGTGATTGCGGGAACACAGTGCCCCAACGGTTGCGGAACCTCCAATTACCAGGCAAGTCTGGGGAACAATGCCAACTATAATCCCCTCTCCGCGGGTGAACAGAAAGGCCCCTTCGCACGCGGTTACGGAGCGCGGTTCGCTGACTTCACCGACGGCATGAGCAACTCCGCGCTCTTCGGAGAGATCCTGATAGGCACGGCCACGGGAACTGCACCGACGGGTTCAACCGGAGTGATTTCCCCCTCCCACCCCCACTACTACTCCAGCGCCACTCAGTTGGCTTTTGCCACTTGGGATGCGGGTACCCCTGGCGATACCACTCGCTGGCCTGGCACATTGGCAGGCGATGTCGAACGTGTCGCGGCTTGTGACACACCCACCACTGCCGACATCCTCTACCGTGGCAAGCAATACTACCGGGGCATTCCCGTCCCCTCGTACTACACGCACACCTTGACCCCCAATTCCCGCTCCCGCGATTGTGTTCGAGCGGTCGGCGTCGATCGCATTCATGCGGCTGCGCGAAGCTTTCACATCGGGGGCGCACATGTCCTCCTGGGTGACGGAACCGTGCGGTTCGTGGGCGACAACATCGACCTGTTGACTTGGCGGCGGGTGGGTGCGATTGCTGATGGCAAGACTGTTGGTGAGTTCTAGACCCGTCAGATGGCAGGGGCGTGATGCCTGCAAAAATCTTCAGCCGCATCACGCCTGTGTCACTTGGCTGCCGGCCCTTCACGGTGTCCTATCCTATTCGATAAGCGAGGCTCGGTGTGTCACAGATGTGTTCGCGAAAAGCGTGGCTGTTGCTGTTCGTGGCACTGGCTGGCTGTGGTGGGTCGAAATCAGGACCCGAGATCCTGAAGACAGTTTCGGTCAATGGAACTGTCACCTACCAAAATCAACCTCTGGAGTCGTTCCAGGTCGTGTTCACGCCGACGAATGGACGCCGTCCTTCGATGGGGCGGACCGATGCCAGCGGAAAGTTCGCTCTGGGAACAAACACACCCGGTGATGGTGCCACCGTTGGCTCACACAAAGTCTCGGTCGCGTTCGACCCGGTTTCAGAAGTGGACTCCGCCCGGGCGATGCCGCCCGAAACCCCCGCGGATATGCCCAAACCGAAGGTCAATGTGCCGGCGAAGTTCACGAACCCGGAAACCTCAGAGACCACCGTCGAGGTTCCCGCGGGCGGTCTCAAGGACTACAAACTCGAGTTGAAGTAGCCGCCGATTCTTTGAGAGCCGGGTTGTGTCGTCCCGGTACTTTAGTTTTCCAGAGGGAGGGGGGCCGGAACCAATCGGTCCTCCCTACCCCTGTTCGAGGGCTGTAGAGATTTGCAAGTGAATGGGAGCCCGGCGGGACCAAGCCAGCCGGTAGATCAGATGCCTGAGCCAGATAACCTGTTCACGATGGACTCCAATGCCATCGGTCGGACAGAATCGTGGCCATGACAAACGCGGCCTCCCACCTCGACGCACCGCTGCCGATTCGATCTCGTACCGAACGGTTTCCCGGTCCGCTGGAATTTCGATCGCTAAAGATCGGAAATGTCCCCATTGGTTTTCCCGTCGTGCAGGCGGCGCTCAGTGGGTACAGCGATGGGCCGATGCGGATTGTCGCCAGGCGGCTCGGTGCGCCGTACACGCTGGCCGAGGTCATGATCGATCGGTTTGTGCTCGATCTCAAAAAATCCCGCAGCCGCACGCGGCATCATCTGCTTGTCACGGAGGAGGAGCATCCGGTCGGCGGGCAGCTCATGGGATCGGACCCGGCGGACTTCGGACCGGCGGCGCAGAAGCTGGTTGCGGCGGGGTTCGATGTGATCGACATCAACTTTGGCTGCCCGGTGAAGACGGCGGTCGGAGGTTGCCGGGGCGGCTATCACCTCAGCCAGCCCGACGTCGCGCTGGAGATTGTCAGCCGCGCGCGTGAGGCCGTGCCGGCGCAAGTCCCCGTGACGCTGAAGATGCGGCGCGGGATGGATGAATCGGACGAGAGCCGCGAGCGGTTCTATCGCATTCTCGACGGCGCGTTCGCTCGCGGCGCGGCGGCGATCACCGTGCATGGCCGAACCGTCGAACAGAAGTATGTCGGCCCGAGCAACTGGGATTTTCTGCGCGAGGTCAAGCAGCACGCGGGCTCGAAAACGATCATCGGGAGCGGAGACGCCTTCACCGCGCAAGCCTGTCTGGAAATGCTGGCCTACACGGGGGTCGATGGAGTCTCGGTGGCGCGCGGTGCCATCGGCAACCCGTGGATTTTCGAGCAGGCCCGCGCGCTGGCGGCCGGTCTGCCGCTTCCCATCCCCGATCTCGAAGAGCAGCGCCGCGTGATGGAGCTGCACTGCGAACTCTGCTTGCAGGTGGATGACGAAGCGGGAGCGAACTCGACGATGCGGATGTTCGCCATCAAGTACGCCCGCCTGCATCCGGAGCACGTCCAGGTGCGGAACGCGTTTGCGAAATGTCGGAGCCTCGGCGAGTGGCGCGGGGTGCTGGACCGGTGGTACTCGGCGTGATGAGTCTTTGTTCGGCGCGGGTCTCCCGACCCCGCCGAAACGCGCGACCGAAGGTCTCCGTTCTTCGAGTGCCGCTGCAAGAGGAGACCTTCGGTCGGGGCGTTGTGCGGGGTCGGAGACCCGCGCACAACAAGCCTCGTCACGGCTTCGGGGCGAGTTCGCTGAGGCGTTTTTTTTGGGATTCGATCGGCTGGCCGGTGACATCGCGCAGGTCGAGCGTGATGACGGGATCGGGCTGCGACCAGTCGATCGAGATCGCTCCGAAATTTTCCTGGCCGTGCAGGCCGCCGACTCGGTCGCGGTTTGGCTCCTCCTTGGGTTGGGCCGGCGCGTTGAGGCTGCTCGATGTCACTTCAAACAGTGGATAGCCGACGAGTCGGTCGTTGCGGCTGATCTCGGCCGAATGCCGGTCGCCGCTGAACACGATCACGCCGTTGGCCTTCGCGTCACGGATCGCCTGCATAAAGCGGACTCGCTCCTGAGGGAAGTTGCCCCATTTCTCCCAGTAGTGCTGGTTCGGCAGGACTTGAATGCTGGAGGCGATGATGCGGACCTTGGCCGGCTTGCGCAGTTCGGCTTCGAACCACGACCACTGAGCCTCGCCGAGGATCGTCGCGCCGGGATCAGTGTTTCGGGTGTACGGCCCGAGGAATCCGGGGTCGCCCTTCTTGCGACCGCTCTTCTTAAGCGGGCTGCGATGGTAGCGCGTGTCGAGCAGGATTACCTGCACGCGCCGCTCGGGAGGACCGTATTCGTGGCTGGCGTAGATTCCCTCCTGACGCCGCAGCGGTGCATCGGCCGCGACACCGAAGAAGTCGAGGAACAACTGCTGCGACTCCTTCTTCTTCGGAAAGTCGGCTCCGGCGTCGTCGGCTCCGTAATCGTGATCGTCCCACGTGGCGAGTATCGGACAACACTGTTTGAGTTTCAGGAAGCCCGGCACTGCTCCCAACATGTCCCACTTGGCCTTCAGCACCGCCATGTCCTGCGAGTCGCCGTAGATGTTGTCGCCGATCATCAGGAACAACTCGGGCTTCTCGGCGACGATGGCGTCCCAAATCGGAGCGGGCTTGTCCTGCTTGCAGCACGAGCCGAAGACGATCCGCGACGGCGGCGGCAGTTGATCCGCAGCACGGGCCGACGCGAGGAGTGACGTGCAGAGTACGAATGCGACAAACAATCGGGGCATCGGGAAAGTCCCTTTCAAAGTAATGAGTGATCTGAAGAGGTGAATGGTGCCGATGGTCCTGGCTCCGCACTTCGCAACCAGCCTTTGCGCCAGAAGAACGCCAGGAAGCCCACTCCGATGCCTGCCATCACGATCAGTACGATGGGGTATGCCCACAACCAATTCAATTCGGGCATGTGGATAAAGTTCATGCCGTACACACCCGCGATAAAGCTCAGAATCATGAACGGCGTGGTGATGACGGTCAGCGTGCGCATGATCTCGTTGGTGCGGTTGCTGAGCTTCGAGTAATGAAAATCCCGCAGGTCCGCGCACGTCTCACGGTAAATTTCGAGAATGTCGATCAGGTGCGTCGCGTGATCGTAGGTGTCGCGGAGATAGACCTGCGTGTCGTGCGAAATGGAGGCGTGTCCGCCTCGCAGCAGGCTGAGGGACGCATCGCGCAGCGGCCAGACGATCCTCCGCAAGAACAGCAGGTCGCGTCGGAGCGCGTGCAGATCGGACAGCGTTTGCCCGATGCTCACCGTTTCGGCCGCTTCGTCCAATTCGTCGAGTCGCTCTCCGTAGCGTTCGAGAACCGGGAAGTAGCCGTCGATCACCGCATCGAGCAACTCGTACAGCAGGTAGTCCGGCCCGGCATCTCGCACGCGGCCTCGCTTCTGCCGGATGCGGTCGCGCACGGGATTCAGTGAGTCGCCCTCCAAGTCCTCTTGAAACGTGAGGAGGAAATTCCGGCCCACGAAGAAACTGATCTGCTCGGTCACCAGCGGCGGTCCCTGCACCATCCGCATCACGACGTAGAGGATGTCGCCATAGTCATCGACTTTGGCACGCTGATGCGTGTTGACGGTGTCTTCCAACGCGAGTGGATGCAGGTCGAACTGTTTGCCGAGTTGCTGCACCACGTCGGCATTGCCGAGTCCATCGACGTTGACCCATGTCACGGGGAGCTTGCCAACGAGCGACGGCAACTCGCGCAGATCGTTCAGCCGCTGCTCCTTCAATTCATCAGGCCCGTAGGCCATGACGGTCATCACCGGCTGAGGCGACTGCGGATCGACCGTCACCGTTCCCGGAGCAATTCCCGGCACGACGGGCCTTCCCAGAGATCGCTCATGACGCCGACGTTTGGAATGAGACACGGGTTGGATCCTGCTGCGGGAGTAGGAAGTAGGGAGTAGGGAGTAGGGAGTAGGGAGTAGGGAGTAGGGAGTATCAAGCGAAAGGATCGGTGACACAGCGCGAGTTCGCAACCCTTCCTTCTACTCCCTACTCCCTAACCCCTTCTTCAATCCCGCATTCATCGAGCTTCTTTTTGAGAGTCGTGCGGTGGAGGCCGAGGACCCGCGCGGCCGTGGCGACCTGACCGTGATGATGTTCGATGGCGGCTTGGAAGAGTGGCGGTTCGATCAACAGCAGGAGGCGCTGGTAGAGGTCGGCTCCGTCGGTCGCTTCGGGAATCTGCGACTTGGCCCAGGCGGTGACGAGTTGCTTCAAGCCGTCTTCGACATTCGTGGACGTCGCAGCGGGCGAAGGGAGGACGGGGGCGGGGAGATGAGTTGGCTCAACCGTGCCGCCTCGCACCAGCACGAGCGCGTGTTCGATGACGTTGCGCAATTCACGCACGTTGCCGAACCACGGGCGTCGTTCCAGTTCCTCTTGCGCCTCGGCACTGATCGTGGCGCGAGGCATTCCGCTGCGCGAGGCCAACCGGTTGAGAAAGTACTGCGTCAACTCGGCGATGTCGTCGCGCCGATCACGCAAGGGGGGGAGTGCCAACTCAAACGTGACCAGCCGGAAGTACAGATCGTGACGGAAGGAACCATCCGCCACGCGCTGTCTCAGATCCTGATGCGTCGCCGAAATGAGCCGGAAGTCGGCGCGACGCGGTTGATTGCCTCCGACCGGCCAGATCTCGCCGTGCTCCAATGCGCGCAGCAACTTCACCTGCAAGGCCAGTGGAATGTCGGCCACTTCGTCGAGAAAGATCGTGCCGCCGTCAGCCTGCTCCAGCAGTCCTTGTCTCGGTGAGTCCGCTCCCGTGAAGGCCCCCTTCACGTGACCAAACAGCTCACTTTCGGCGAGCGTCGGGTTGAGGGCCGCCAGATTCACCGGCACGAACGACCCGTTGGCACGCTGGCTGTAGCGATGGATCGCCCGCGCGACCAACTCCTTTCCCGTGCCACTCTCGCCATGCAGATGAACGCACGCGGACGACGGGGCGACGAGTGCGATCTGTTTGAACACCGCCTGCATTGCTGCCGACTTGCCGACGATTTTCTCGTTGCCATCCGGCGAGTCACCCGGCGGCTCGGAGGCAGGCGACGAGCCGGGAGATTCGCCGGCCTTCGCCTTCGTCAGGGAAGCCGCCAGCGCGCGGGTCATCGTTCGTTCGGCGAGTTGCAGGTCGAACGGCTTGACGAGGTACTCGAAAGCTCCGCGCCGCACGGCCTCGACCGCCGTCTCCAGATCGCCGTAGGCCGTGATGATGACGACCGCCACCTCGGGCCACAGAGCCTGAAACTTCTCGATC
Source organism: Planctomycetota bacterium (assembly GCA_038040225.1). GTDB lineage: Bacteria > Planctomycetota > Planctomycetia > Planctomycetales > Planctomycetaceae > Schlesneria. Next base: position 10,050 of record JBBPIS010000158.1, on the reverse strand, counting down.
GCCTCCAAACCCGTCATGCCGGGCAGCCGCACGTCGAGCACGATGGCATCGGGCTTCTGCCGCTCGGCCGCTCGCAAACCGAGTTCCGCCGAACCGACCGCTTCGGACGTGTGGCCCATCCGCTGCGCGAGCTTCGTCAGCCCCCAGCAGATGCTTTGTTCGTCGTCGATGAAAAGCAGATGTGACATGCCGCCGAGTATGGCCGACGGAGCGGGGCATCTCAACTCGTTGGAGCGGCGGTGGGTTGGGACAAGGGGACAGAGGGACAAGGGGAACGGGGGACTATCTGCCGGTTGTTGTCGTCACTTCGTTCCTGCATCGGCGACGCGGACGATCAGGACGCGTTGTTTCTTGATCCCGTCGTCGTCACGGCAGAAGAACAGGTCGCCCATTGTCTCAGGCTGGTCCGGTGCGGCGGTGATGATCGCCATCTCGCCGACGTTCATCGTCAGGCTGAATTGGTGGGCGTGTCTGGCATCGACGTTCTGTCGGCTGCGGTAGGCCCAGCCTTCTTCGGTGGGAGTGTGGCGCACTCGATTCTCGCCGTGATGAATCTCGGGCTGAAAGTCGATTCGGACCCAGCCGTCCTGCAACCGAGCCGACTTCATGCGGAACAGGCTGCGCGCGGATTGGTATTCGTGCCGCTTGACTCGATCGCCCTGCACGATGTTCAACTGGCACGAATCACGTTCTTCGCCGGTTTGTACTTCGGTGTCCATCCCCGGCGGAAGGCTCTTGCGGCTGCCGACGAGCGGCTTGGCGTTGGCGTTGTCGACCACATCTCCCTTCCCCACGATGCCCCGCAGCGTCTGCACTGACGGCGGCAGGCTGGAGCCGACGTGGCCGACCCGGAATCCGTTCTGTTGCAGCAGTTCGCGCGTTTCGGCGGGGATGGCCGCGATCTGATCGATCTCCCGCCACAACAACGGACCGAGCAACGGATCGTCGGCGGGTCGCTCGACGAACAGCACCTCCAACTGAATCGCATTCTGCGCCGCTCGAATCGGCGGCAGCGAAGGGCGGCGCGATTCGACCTTGCTCACGGCCTCCTCGGTGGGAAAGAGCGAGCAACCCATCAGCGTCGAGACCGCGAGCGCGACAACCAGCCACGGCAGTCTGCGAGACGACACAACGGGATCGATGTGCGATGACACGCGCGAGTCCGAACAGACGAGGATCGAGATGATGGGGGACGGGGGAGCGGCGGGACTCTAGGTCCGGCCACGAATTGTGTCAATTTGAGTTGCAAGCCGGTGGTGGAGCCGGTGCCTGCCTCTGGTCCCCTCGCCCCGGCCTTGCGGGGAGAGGGTTGGGGTGAGAGGTCTTCTGCCTTTGCCTTGGACGAACACTGGTGCTTGAGTCATCCAATTGTCAGGCTCTCAGACCACAGCTATCATCCGCCCGAGCCTTACAGCAACGTCAAGGATGGGACATGACTTCGCCCGAGTATCGCATTGGTTTGGGACACGACCGCCACCGGCTGGTCGCGGGTCGCAAGTTCGTGCTCGGTGGCGTGACGATTGATTTTGAGCTGGGCCTCGACGGTCACAGCGATGCCGATGTGTTGCTGCATGCCATCACCGATGCGATCCTCGGCGCGGCCGGTTTGGGAGACATCGGTGAATGGTTTCCGAACACTGATCCGCAGTGGGCCAACGCAGACTCAGCCGTCTTCTTGAAAGCCGCCGTCGCCGCCGTGAAGGAACGAGGCTGGGAAGTCGTCAATCTCGACTGCACCATCCACGCCGAACGGCCGAAACTCTCGCTTCACAAACGAACCATCGCGGCCAACGTCGCGAAGCACCTTGAGATCGCCGACGACCGGGTGAACGTCAAAGCCAAGACCGGAGAAAAGGTCGGCCCCGTGGGCCGACTCGAAGCGATCGATGCCGACGCGGTGGTGCTGCTCCGTCGTCGTTCGACAGGTAACGGGTCATCAGTCACGACCGAGGATGATATTTCATGAGAACAGCCGCACCGCTTTGCTGGGGCTTTGGCGTCTCGTACGATCGCGCCGATTCCGGGATCGATTCGCAGGCCCGCTGGTTCCAATCATTGTCCATTGCCGAGCGGATTACGGTGATGGCCTCGATGATGGAACTGGCCCTCGCGGGGGGACAACACTTACCTCGGAAGCCTGATGTTGAATCTGTACCTGGACGTGTTCAAGTGCTTGAATCGCCGCAAGGTGAAGTACGTCGTCATCGGGGGCGTGGCGGCCGTCGTTCACGGCGTTCCGCGAACGACCTTTGACTTGGATCTGTTGATTGAGGCGACACCGGTGAATGCCACGAGGTTGCTGCTGGCGTTTGGGGACGCGGGGCTGACGACGGCAACTCTGACAACCGCCGAGCGGTTGCTCGCTCACGAGATCACCATCTTTCGAGATTGGTTGCAGGTGGACATCCAGATACGCACACCGGGATTGCGATTCTCAACAGCGTGGAAGAACCGACGAAAAGTGCTGGCGAGCGGGATTTCGATTCCATTCGCCTCCCGCAACGACCTGATCCGGTCGAAACGCGCGGCGGGACGCCCCATCGACTTGGAAGACATTCGCCTGTTGAATTTGAAGATGGACCGGTCGCAGCATCCCCCTTCTCGCAAGCCACGCGGGAACGAGCAGTCTGCAACGGAGTAATGAGACCTCTTTGAAAGAAGGATCGAAGGCATGCCACTTCGCGTTTACAACACACTGTCCCGCCAGAAGGAAGATTTTCAGACGGTCGAGCCCGGCAGGGTCTCGATGTATCTGTGCGGGCCGACGGTTTACAAGCCGGCTCATATCGGACACATGGTCGGGCCGGTGATCTTCGACACGATCAAGCGGTATCTGACCTACAGTGGCTACCAGGTCACATGGGTCGTCAACATCACCGACGTGGATGACAAACTCATCAATCGCGCCAACGAACGGAAGATGACCGTGGAGGCTCTCGCGAAGGAAATGACTCAGGATTACTTCGACAACCTCAAGACAATGGCCGTCGATGGAATTGATCACTTCCCGTATGCGACTCAGCACATCCAGGAGATGCAGGAGATCATCGCCACGCTGATCGAGAAGGGTTACGCCTACCCGCTCGACGGCGACGTCTACTTCAACTGCACGAAGGATGAGGACTACGGCAAGCTCAGCGGACGAAGTCTCGAACAGATGCTGGCCGGGACGCGGGCCGAGACACACGGCGGCAAGCAGCATCCCGCCGACTTCGCCCTGTGGAAGGGATCGAAGCCGGGCGAGCCGGCGTGGCCGAGTCCGTGGGGACCGGGCCGGCCGGGCTGGCACATTGAATGTTCGGCGATGGCGAAGAAGATTCTCGGCGATTCGATCGACATCCACGGCGGCGGCCTCGACCTGATGTTCCCGCATCACGAGAACGAACTGGCCCAGTCCGAAAGCTGCACGGGAAAGCCGTTTGCCCGCTACTGGATGCACAACGGCCTGATGCAGGCCAGCGGCGCACCGGGCAAGGTGGGTGGAGGCCACGACAAACAGGGGGACAAGCAGCCGGACCTCGCCGCCGCGAAGGAGGCTCAAGAAGCAAATAAACTCGCCGGTTCCAAGGGGGCCGCGTCTGTGAAGGAGTTGTTCGCCAAACACGATCCCGAAACGATCCGCTTCTTCTTACTCGCCACACATTACCGCAGCCCGATCGACTTCAGCGACGAACGGATCGCCGAAACCGGCAAGAGCCTCGAAGGCTTTTACCGTTTGTTCGAGACCTACGAACGAGCCTCCGGCCAGTCGTTCTACAGTTTGAAATCCACCACATCGCGCGGCGACAGCCCCGCATTGTCCGGCGAACCGGCCGCGTTCTTTGCGGAGTTGAATGCCCTCCGCCAGCGATACCTCGACGCGATGGACGACGACTTCAACACGGGCGGAGCGGTCGGCGTGTTGTTTGATCTCAGGAAGACTCTCAACGCCTTCATCGGCGACCACAAGCTCGACACCACCGCAGCGGACAAGAGCAAACTGCCAGCCCTCACCGCCGGGATGACACTCCTCAAGGAACTCGCCTCGATCCTCGGCGTCTTTCGCGAAGCGAAGGCCAAGGCCGCCTCCGCCGCCGACGGTCTGCTGGATGGTCTGATGCAACTCGTCATCCAAATCCGAGCCGACGCGCGCAAGAACAAGAACTTCGCCGTCGCCGACCTGATCCGCAACAAACTCAACGAACTCAAGATCACACTGGAAGACCGCACGGATCAGACGCTGTGGCGACGGGGATAGACAACGTCGAACGCCTCGTTCCCAAGCTCGGCTTGGGAATGAGACAATTAGGTCGTTCACCTGAAGCAGACACAGCGGTAGACTACCTCCATCGACGATCCCACCGTGCCGAAGCGTGGCCAATGCATCGCACCCTTCGTGTACGTGTGAACCCGATCAGGAGACGAACCATGTCCGAGATCGCGCCGCTTTTCGTTGTGTTGCTGGTGATCACGGCGGTTCCCACGTTGGCGTTCCTGCTCGCGTTTCGTGGACGTGATGCTACGTCGTCGACGCCGGGAACAACGATGGTCGCCTTCAGTGTGGCTACGTTGACAGCTTTCTTCGCGGGCATGTTCGACAGTACAGGGCTTTGGCTGGTTCCCGTGTCATTGATCGTGATCGCAGCGATTTGTCGCAACTGTCAGTTTACGCGACGAATCAGTCGGCGCTGCATCGCAGCGATGGCAATGGTCGCCGGACTCGGATTCGTCTGTTGGTGGGGCAGCATCATCTGGCAGATCAACGAACAACTGGAGTTGCATCCGGTGATTTCGCTTGTCGATCGGCTCGGCTATGAGAAGGACACGCGCGTCGAGGCCGACCTCTCGTCAATTCATCGCCCATGGTCGCGTACGTTCGAGTCGATCCAGCTTGAGAAGTTCCCGACGTTGGGCGTGGTCTCCAATTCCGAGCCGACTGTGGTCGAGAAATTGATCTACGACGCCGCGTCAATGGACGGGGTGCGGAAGCGAGGTCGACAGTTTGAGCACCTGCTCTACACCCATCGCAGCATCGAACAGCAGTTCAGCAATGCAGCCGGATTCGGCATTGGTCGGGCGCGAATCATCCCGTACCAACATTGGCAGCTCGATTTGGATGAGGTACCGCTCATCGCTCTTCCCGGCAACCACATACGCGGCGAGGCCGACTCGTTGGATTCGGTCGAGACTTCGGTGGACGGTATTGATTACATGCCATGGCACAACTCGAATCTTGTCAGCTTCGTCAGCCCGACCGCAACGGCGGCCGTCGGATGGGACCAGGAACGGGATCGCCCCGATCTTTCCCGTGTGGTCGGGTTTCAACCGCACGCTTTTGTTGCGCGGCCCCAGCCTCCTGCGACGGCGGGCGACAAACATACTCCTTGGCGGATCGACGGGCTGGCGCTGGTGAGTTTACTGAAGCATCGACCTGCGGTGGCATACGTCAGTGATCACCTTCCGAACATGGACGAACTCGCCAGCGTCCCCACTCGCCCGCTCGACGACTTTGAATCGGGAGCACTCGATAAACTGCGGGCCGGTGAGGAATTGGTCGTTCGCTCCGGCTCATCGCACATCGACATGGTCGGCTCGATCCGCGCGGCGTACCAGTGCCTCGAATGCCACCAAGTCCCGCGCGGCACATTGCTGGGAGTATTCTCGTATCGCTTGAGTCGTCCGGACTTCAGCTCACCCGCCAGCGAAGATGTGGAACACTGAACCCTTCCGAGGCAAGGACGCCCAAGATGTTGCCCCCTTTACCTCACTTCGATGCCATCGCGCGAGCCGCCTGCGTGCTCGGAGTTGATCCCGGATTGAATCGGACCGGGTATGCGATTCTGGAGCGGTCGGTTCGGGGGCCGGTGTTGCGGGAGGGGGGCGTGATTCGATCGACTCAAAGTCTGTCGCTGGCCGAACGGGTGCTGGAGATCGGGCGCGGGGTGCGGGAAGTGATTGCCGAATTTCAGCCGGATGTGCTGGCCATCGAGCAGGTGTTTTCGACGGCTCAGTTTCCGAAGACGGCGATTCTGATGGCTCATGCGCGCGGGGCGATCCTGTTCGCGGCGGCGGAGGCGGGGGTGCCCGTCGTCGATTATGCTCCCCGCGAAGTGAAGCGGCTGCTGACGGGAAGCGGCAAGGCGTCGAAGGAACAGGTGCAGCATGCCATTCGTCATGAGCTGGGCCTCGATAAGATCCTCGAGCCGAACGACGTGGCGGATGCGTTCGCGGTCGCGCTGTGCCACTATCACAGTTGCCGGGTGGTGAACCTGACGGAACCGAAGCGGACAGGCGGTTAGGTCGAGCGAAGACGAAAAGAAGCCCCCTCACCCTCACCCTCTCCCCCGAAGACGGGGGAGAGGGGACCAGAGAAAATGAAGACAGGACGAGCAATTTGATCACTCGCATCACCGGCAAACTGGTTCGACTCGACGGAGACGCGGCTCGCATTGAAGTGGGGGCGCTGGAGTACGAGGTCTTCATTCCCGAGTTCGTGCGGCGGCAGCTTCAGGCGTTGATGGGGAGCGAAGTCTCGCTGAAGACGATCGAGTACATCGAGGGGAACACGCAGGGAGGCCGTCTGGTGCCGAGGCTGATCGGGTTTCTGGCCGATGTCGAACTCGAGTTCTTCGAGATGGTCTGTTCAGTCGATGGGATGGGGGTCAAGAAAACGCTGCGGGCGATGGTGCGGCCTGTTCGCGAAGTGGCCGAGGCCATCGAGGAACAGAACCTCAAGGAATTGAGCCTGCTGCCGGGTATCGGCCCCGCCATGAGCGAACGGATCGTCGCCAAGCTGCGTCGCAAGATGGCGAAGTTCGCGCTGATGGTCGCGCGAGAATTCCCGGCCGAGGCCAAGTCGGCGGAGCGGGGCGTCCTGCAGGAAGCATTCGAGGCGCTGCTCAGCCTCGGCTACAACGCAGTCGAGGCGCGAGAAAAGATCGACGCGGTGTCCTCGGGAAAGACGAAGCTCAAGTCGGTCGAGGACGTGATCCTAGCGATCTATCAGTTGGGTCGCGAGTGAACCATCTGCCGATCGGTCACAGCCCAAGCCAGAGTCGCAGCGATTGTTCAACCTGACTGGCATCAACGTCATCCAGCGCACCGACTCGTTTGACGATGAGGCTTGGATGAACCGTGTAGAGGCCACGTTTGGTCGCTGTAGGAACGTGCAGACCTGCTCCGCGCCAGTCGGCGAGAATGAACTCGCCCACGAACAGTCCGCCGGTTCGGCTGGTCAGGGGGACGACGATCAAATCCCGAGAAGCATGAGGTGCGTGTACTACGACCGCCGGACGAACTTTGATCCCCGTCAAATCGCTGAACGGATAACGGACCAAAACCACGTCAGGCTTGGAGAAGCTCGGCATAGACATCGTCCTCGGGATTGTCCCAGACCTCGTCCAGACTGCTCTGGCTTGCTCCAGCCCAGAAACTTGACTCGTCTTCGGGCAGGATCGTCACCAACAGTCGCGTCCCATCGACCAGTGGTGTTTCTTCGCTGAGTTCAATCCGACCGTCACGAACAACTCCCCACACGGATTGAAGCATTTGACATCACTCCCGATTACGGAATCCTCAACGTGCCGATGCGTGAGGTGAATGAAGGCTACCGATGATTGAAGGCATCGGCAACAGCATTCGCAACCAGAAACCAGCACTTACCCGAGCGACCGGCCCAACTCGAAGATGGCGGTGGTGTCGAGGCGTTGATCGTTGGACTCGAACAGGCGGCGGATGCAGGCGTGGTGGATCTTCATCTTGGTGCCGCCGACGCCCACTGCGCCGTAGCACAACAGGCCGCCTCGGTCCTTTGCCTTGTCCATGACTTCGACGCCCGCGATGCCTGCCGGGGAGACGGCGTTCAGGTCGATCGCCAATTTGAGAGTTGAGATCGCTGACAACTGCTCGGCCGAGATGAGTTGAACGCCCGCGGCTCCGGCGGCGACGACGAGTTGCACACCGTTTGTGGCGGCAGCCATCCCGTCGGGCGAGGCCGATTCGCACGGAGTGAGCTTCGCCGTGTCGGCGACCTTCGCGAGCATGTCGCACGTCGCGCGCGACTTCTCAATCGACCGAGACGCCAGCCGCACCGTGGCTCCCTCGCCGAGCAACAGCTGCGCGACGCGGCAGCCAACCGGCCCTGTTCCTGCCAGCACGACGGCTGTCGTTTGCGTGAGATCGAGATGTTTCGCAGCGGCCAATACCGTCGCGGCGGCGGTCGTGTTGGAGCCGTTCGAGTCCATCATCACCGAGACGGAGAACGGCCCGAACAGAGTCTGGAGCACCTTCTTGTAGAGTGCTTCCCCTGCCGCGACGTTGCTGCCACCCACGAAGATCGCGGTGTGCATCAGGTCGGTCGGCTTGCGGGTGAAGATGGCTCCGTGAACGAGTGACTCGACATTCTCAGGTGTCACGCCGCCGTAGCTGAAGAGTTCGTCGGCCCCGGCATCGACAGCGACGACGCGGTCGAAGGTGCTCGGCAGGGGATCGATGTCGAGTTGGATGAGGATGTTTTTCATGGGAGTAGCCAAGAAGCGGTTAGCAAGAAGGAGATGAAAAACGTCAGTAGTCAGAAAAGAAGAATCGTGTCGCGGAATGACAACAAGCCCACGGGATGTCGATCCTGTGGGCTTGCTGTTCTGGCTAAGAGCTAATCGCTAACAGCTAAGAGCTTCTCATCAAACGCCCGAGAACGGGTGCTTGGCCGAGTCTTTCTTGGCGAGCATTTCGTCGGCGCTGGGCGAGTTTTTCATCGCATTGGCGATGGCCATCATCGTGGCCTGATAGTTGTAGTCCACGATCTTCTTGTCGTCGGCCGCTTCCCAGTGGATGAAGACACCGCAGACGATGACCAGCTTCTCGCATTGATCCTTGGGGATCACGCCTGCGGCGACCGAATCGGCCACGGCCTTGGCGACGGCGTACTGAGCGGGACCGAACATCTGGACGGCCTGCTTGGCTCCCTTGATCGTCACCTTGGTGATCAACACGGTGGCGGGCTTCACCAACAGATTCGGAGTGAGCACGGCCAGCAGGTTGCTATGGCCCTGCTTCTGATTGGCGAGCGCGTCGCAGAACGCCGCGCCAACGGGACCGGACTTGTCTCCAATGAGGAGGTCAATGTGAGCAATCTCATTGCCATCACCGGCGAGGGCTTCTCCCACGTAGAACGACATGTTGTAATCCTTCATCAATTGGACAGGGACTTGGCGACCCTCGCCCTCAACGCGAGGAAGCGAGTCCGGTCGGAGAACTGGTTCACACGATGACGTTCCGCCACCGTCACTGCTCGACAGGCGGAATTGATACCAACCACCACCCGAGAATTCCAGCACACGCGGCCGGTTTGTCGCCTGCCCGATCGGTTGAGTCGCGCAAGTCGCTCGCAGAGTGAAGATTTCCCGGAACGAGGCGACTCGCGGACGATGACCGAACCAGCACTTCGACCTGTTCTCGGACAACCGGCTTCCGGCGCGAGGGTGCTCATCGTCGGAGGGAGCACGCGGGCGGCGGCATGGTCGGCGGTGCGAGCCGGCCTGCAACCGATCTGCGCCGACCTGTTCGCGGATCTCGACACCCGGCAAGTTGCCGAGATTGTCCCCGTGCGAGACTTCCCGACCAGCCTTCCCGAGGACGTTTCGAGCGTGCAGGCGGACGGCTGGTTTTACACGGGCGGACTGGAGAATCACCCAAAAATCATCGAGCGGATGATGCGGCCCGGCGCGTCCTACGGCTCATTGTGGGGGACGCCTCCCGCTGCGTTGCGGTTGGTGCGCGACCCGTTCTGGCTGGCGGAGACCCTGCGAACGGCGGATCTTCCCGCTCTGGATGTGCTTTCCAAATTATCGCCTCCACCAGCCGACGGGACTTGGCTTCAGAAGCCGCTCGCCAGCGCGGGCGGTCGCGCGATTCGAGTCTGGGACCAAACAGCCGCCTCGCGCGGTTTCGGGGAACCACACTATTTCCAGCGTTGGGCGGCCGGCGACACGTGTTCGGCGGTGTTTCAAGCACACGACGGCCAAGTGAAATGGCTGGGCGCGACGCAACAGCTCATCAACCTTGATGCGTCTC
>JBBPIS010000157.1:0-17345 GCA_038040225.1 Planctomycetota bacterium | reverse complement strand
GCCGGTTCCCTCAAACTGGGGGACGTTGGCCGTCACTGCGAGGAACTGTGCGAGATGTCCTCCCGCCGAACCGCCCGTCGTGCCGATGCGAGCCGGGTCGATCTTGTAGGTCGCCGCGTTCGCTCGCAGCCACCGCACGGCGGCCTTCGTGTCGTGGACGGCCGCCGGGAACTGATGTTTCGGGGCGAGACGATAGGTCATCGTCGCGGCGACATAGCCTCGCTCGGCCAGCTTCACGCAGAGTGCGTCGTAGCTCTCGCGCTTGCCAGCGCGAAAGCCTCCGCCGTGGATGCATAGGATGGCGGGATACGGCCCGTCGCCGGTCTTCGGTCGCGCGAGGTTGAGCTGCAAATGCTCATCACCCGGGTTCGAGTATTCGATCGCCTCCTGCCACACGACCGAATCGGGAACAGGCGGCGCGGCTTCGAGCGATGCCGCAACAAAGGCAATCATCAATCCGGTCAACGAGGTCAGCAGTTCGTTTCGCATCAGGTATCCTTTCAAGGGTGGCTCAAACACAGGTTGGAACAAGAAAATGGGACCACGAACAACGCAGCCTTTCGCCCACAACCAAGAAGAAGCGGCGGAACCACAGATGACACAGATTTCACGGATGACACAGATCAGATGAAGGCCAAGAATTCTCCTCTACTCTTCATCCGTGCGATCTGTGAAATCAGTGCCATCAGTGGTCAGTCTTTCGCCTCATCGGTTGTTGTCCTTCATTTTCTGGTTGGCTTCTTCTGACTGCCGTCTCCCGATTCGCGTTCGAGTTTGTCGAGGGCCATCAGTCGGCGGTCGGCGTCGAAGCGGGGCGGCGGCAGTGACTCGGCCAGCTTGATCGCCTCGTCGGGCGTGATGTCAGTGCGAGGTCGCCCGGTGCCGCGGAAGACGGGGAGCTTCTCGCGCAGGGCGATGATCTCGCGGCGCGTGCGGCCTTTCGGCGCATCGGGCCACTTGCCGGGATGCTCTGCAAACTGGAAGAAGAGCGGCACAACCTGCTGCATGTATTTCCAATAGGCCGGGCTGTCGGTTTGCAGGACGAACAGGCCCCCCGGCGCGAGCGACCGATGGACGAGAGCCACAAACTCGGGCGTGATGAGTCGCCGGTGAATCTGCTTCGGGTCGTAGAACGGCTGCGGGTGATAGACGTGGATTTCGGCGACCGACTGTGGCGCGATGTAGTCGGCCAGCAGTTCGCGTCCGCCGATGACCGCGAACCAGACGTTGGTCAGCCCGCGCTGATTGGCTCGCCGCGTCGCGTAGCGGATCACGACGGGCAGGACGTCGGTCGAAAGATGATCGACCTGCGGCCTCCATACGGCACTGGCCAGCGTGGAGCGGGCGTTGCCGCAACCGATGTCGAGCATCACCGGGGCCTCGCGCCCAAAGAGCACTTTGAAATCGAGCGGTCCCGGTGGCGGCAGCGTCTTGAGTGCCGTGTTCGTCCACTGCTGAATGGGAAGAATCTCGCCGGGAACGGGGACGCCGAATTCACGCTCAATCTGACGATGCGGTGTCTCAACAGGAGCGGCCCTGACCGCGTCACGCGGCGCGTCAGGGGACTCATCAGGCTCGTAAAACACATAGGTCGTCACGGTGACATTCTCTTCCGTTGGCAGACATGTTGGACTGCCTCATGCGATTGTCGAAATTGCTTTCAGCGATGTGATAGGCGATCGTGGCCGACGCTGCCAGCGTCGGTTCAGATGCTGGCAGCATCCGCCACGAGGGGAGACTTATTGACGCTCCGATCCTTACGCCTTCTTCCCCTTGCGCGGGTTGGCGACCTTCCGTTCGCTCGCCTCCCTGCGGTCGAGGCCAATCAGCGGCTCGAAGCCTCCGTCTTCGGTCGAGTAGGCCAGAATCTCGCCCGTCTCCAATTGATAGACCCAGGCGTGCAACGTCAAATCGCCCCGTTGCAGCTTCACCGCGACGGCGGGATGAGTTTGCAGGTTCTCGATCTGGACGAGGACATGCTCGCGGATCGCGATCTCCAGCAGAGCATCGCCGGTCACATGCGAGTAATTCTCCTCGACGATCCGCCGCGTTGCCTCGGCATGATTCAGCCAGCTTCTGACGAGCGGCAGCTTCTCCATTTTTTCCGGGCTGAGCATCGCCTGAATCGCTCCGCAGCCCGAATGGCCGCAGACGACGATGTCCTTCACGCCGAGCGCCGTGACCGCGTACTCGATCGTCGCCGGCTCGCCCCCGTTCGACGCCCCGTAGCACGGCACGATGTTGCCCGCGTTCCGCAGCACGAACAACTCACCCAGCCCCTGCTGCGTGATGATCGTCGGATCGACGCGCGAGTCCGAGCAGCCGATGAACAGCGTGCTGGGACTCTGCCCCGCGGCAAGCTGCGAATAGAACTCCCGCTCGCGCTGAAAGACCTGCGCGTGGAATTGGTGGATGCCGGAGAGAAGCTGGTCCATAAACGGAGTCGATGTTTGAGGGATGATGGTTGAGGGTCCGCCGTCTCCCGACCACAATGCCCGCGCGTCACCAGGTTCGCAACCGAAGGCCCCCGTTTGGCGGCGGCGAAGTCTCGGTTGAACTGGCCATCAGGCTGCGAAACGAATTTCCTCGGCGACCAGACGATACCCAAGCAGCGTCAAGAACGCGTCGACGCCTTCCAGCGCGGCGAGGAGAGTCCTTCCCGATCTCGCTCAAGGCGGGCCGCACGGGCCTCAACCTGACCGGAACCGACGACGTGATCCATCTCGGCCCGTGGTGGAACCCGGCCATCGAAGGCCAAGATACCGACCGCACCCACCACATCGGCCAAACGCACCCGGTCACGGTCTATCAACTGGTGGCCAAGGACACGATCAAAGAACAAATCCTGAAGCTCCACGGTGCCCAGCGCGATCTCGTCGCAGACATCCTCGAAGGAACCGATCTGGCCGCCAAGCTGTCGACTCACGACTGATCGACCTGATCAAACTCGCTGGCAGGCAAACGTCGCACGGACACCTCAGGCAGTTTCTCGTTTCCAAGTTCCAACTTGGCGCCCGGCACCCGGCGTGGACATCGCCCCACCGGCAACGCGGAGCTTCAAAGACCGGCTTTCCCAAACCGGAGGTGGGAGCGAGAAACTTACCCTCAAATCAGTAATTGAGGCTTCCATTAGAGCCTCTCTGAGTGACCCTGACGATTATGGGGGTCCGACTGTCGCCACATAGGATGTCGCAAGGTTACGCCGTGTTTTGCTGAGGCGGTGCCAATTTGAACGTCGATACCGATCACATGCATCGTTCGGATCGATCTGTTTGTGTTGTCTCAACGGACACCGATCGTCTGCGGTTTCGATAATGGCCGCACGCGGGAATGATGGCTTTCCTCACAAGCATGCCTGTTCACGGACGAACGGCGGGATGGGGAGATTGTTCGCACGGGTCGTGCGCAAGTGAAAAGCTCGCACAAAGACAGGGAGGTTAACCATGCGCCGGCTCATTGGAATTTCATCGTGTGTGATCTGTGGCCTCGCCGTTATGGCGGCTGCGACATTGCCGACATCTGACGCGGCGAATCGGTTTCGTCGCTCCAGGACATCGGTGGAGGATCTCGCCGAGAAGATCGACAAGCTCGAACGAGCACTCCAGTACTACGGCCGCGTCACGGCCAAGGCTCCGGACGTCTGGGGCCAGGCCCGCCTGATGCAGCATCGCCGCGAATTTGAAGAGCAAATGGCCGAACAACTCACGGCCTTCGAGGAGAATCTCAACGCCGAAATTTCGGTCAGCGATCAGGCATTTCTATCGGAGGCTGTCGCGTTGGGGGCGGCGAGTCGCGGCCAGACTCCTCCGACAACCACTGAGATTACAAGCGTCACCAGCACGCTGACGCCAACGCCGGGAACAGGAACCACGACGTCAACTGCAAATACGGATGTGATCATTCGCAGTGGCCCCGGCGCGAATTTCACTGCCGGCCAAGCGAGGACGAAGCTGACCTTGGAACCCGAAATCGTGCTCGATCAGCGGAAGCGGTTCCTCGACCACTTGCACGAAATCCGGCGGGTGAATGAAGGGGACGACACGGCCGATGCGCCCGGCTATTCGCTGAACCTTGTCCGCATCCCGATCTCGGTCATCCCCGGCGACAAGACCCGCGAGAACTACGGTGCCGAAGTCACCGTCACTGCCGAGTCACACGTCACCGAAGAGCTGCTCCCTTCCACGTTTCGCGAACTGGTCATCAACGACCTGATCGACCAACTTGCGCTTCCCATCGTCAAAGTCCTGGATCTGTCTTGGAGTGAGCATTTGAAAGGCGAGCCACTTCGCGCGCACGCGGAACTGCTCAAATTTTACATAGATAAATGTCGTAAATTGCAGAAGAAACTCGATCATGCCGGCCCTGCAACTGCAACTCACAGACAAGTAAATGAGGTGCTCAAAGAATCTGGGCTTTCAATCTCCAAGTTGGAGAAGGACTCCAGCCAAGCCGGTGCCGAAGGTTGGCAAGAAAATCATTATGCAGATTGGAAAGAGCGGATGGGTGGAGCGCTGCTCAAGGCAAGATCAGTTGCTGTTCAGAAGCAGCAACTCGGGGAAGAGTTGCAGAGTGCCTGCGCTTTGCTGATCGACGTGATGGAAGACAGACGACGGTCGGAGATGAACCAATCGAGAGCAATCATTGCGCAATCCATTGCCAAAGGCATCACTGTGATCGGAGTCCAGGCACCGCGCGAACGGCGATCACGTTATCCGATTCCTCCCTCTCAGATTCGAAACGTATTTGGTGAGCTTGAGTTCGGCGAACTGACCGTGGCCGTGTTCAGCGCTCGGGACCGCTTCCAATGTCGTGACAAGGTTCATCTGGCCGACGTGCAGGGTTTCCTGCGGAATGAACTCGAACACGCCTACGACTTCCTTGCTTCGACCGCCTGCCCGGAACTTGTTCCTCCGATTGGGATTGAGGGAGTGGTGGTGGGCGGCGACCTCTGGAACTCACCTCACGTGCCAACACCGAACGACATCCGCCAACCCAATGCGGTGATTGCCAAGCGGAGGAACTTCTTTTCGTGCCTGCCAGTCAATCAAGAGAATGTGTCGACGCATCCCAGTTACGAGGAGCATCCCACCCAGCATGACAAGCACGCCGAGACCGCGACTGAAGCCCTGGGCTGGGCAATCCTCATCGAGTCCGCGCTGCTCAATCAGCAGCTCAACGAAGACCTCCAGCGGGTCAGCCAAGACCCAAACTGTCACTGTGTGCCGGCCGGACAGCCCTACTGCTTCTATGGCCCCAATCCCGATCCGGCAGCCAAACAGGCATTTACCGAGTACGTGAAGTGCCGCTGGCCAATTCACGTCTTCGCCCTCGACCCGGTCACGCAACAGCAGAACGTCGCTGATTCGTTCAGCCTGCGGCGTGAGATGCAGTTGGCCATTGCCTTGGCATTCAAGCAACAGTTTGTCAACGCTCAAAGCCTGACCCGTTATATGCGGCGAATCGAACAGGACGTTCGAACAATTGCGCTCAATCAAACGGCGGTGGGCTTCGGTGCGGGGGACGACACGTTCGGTTGGCGATTCTTCCCGCGTGTCCAAACGCCGGATGTCGAAGGGACGCTGACGGTGATTGGCCGCGATTTGCTCATGGGCGGTCCCAATAAGGACCAGGGCTTGAGGCGGCGGCGGATCGAACCGGGGATGCGGGAGTGCATGGCACTCGTCGTCATGCCTTCGTTCGTGAAGCACGTCCGGTTCGACGTCCGCACCAACTGGTTCCCGCTCGTCCCCGGCCACCTCACACAAGTGTTTCACACCGCCCGCACGCCCGCGAGCATGGAGAAGACGGTCGAATGGAGCAAGCTCATCAAGTCGATGGAAGACTCGGTGATGCTGTGTGTGAAGGATCAGCACAAGTACCGTGACGGCGAAGTCGAACGACTGCTTAAGCGCTCACATCAGCTTTCGCAAGAACTCCCCATCAACACGATGTATTCCCAAGTGCCCTACGAGAACACACTGGGCGGCTTCGAGATGTTCGCCTCTGGTGTGGCGGACCTGGCTCCCGAACTGGTCGGCTTCTACGGCGCGCCGGGCATCGAGCCGAACCTGCCCACAGAATTGTTTCTCGTCGGCAGCAATTTCAGCGTGCATGACACCCATCTCATCGCCGGCAACACCAAGGTCAAATTCAAGCTACTGAGTCGGGATGTGATGCAGGCCACGATTCCGGCCAACGTGCGGATTGAACACCGTCT
Organism: Planctomycetota bacterium; assembly: GCA_038040225.1. Lineage (GTDB taxonomy): Bacteria > Planctomycetota > Planctomycetia > Planctomycetales > Planctomycetaceae > Schlesneria. Next base: position 11,128 of record JBBPIS010000157.1, on the reverse strand, counting down.
CTCTGAACCCCGTTCCAGCGACAAGACGGCCTGCTGCAAGGACGGCGACTGCGACGAGTCACACGTCGAGATCCGTCTGGCCACGCCCTATGGAGTCTCATCCGCGCTGTGGGTGCCCGTCGTCGTCGGGGCCAGTACCGCACAGGCACAGATTCGCTGGGACCGAGAATCCTACAACGTGACCTATGGCTGGACCGTCGACGGCACTTCCTTTAAGTCGGACGGCAATATCCGGGCCGTGGCACCGCACCACTTTGCCATCGATGTCCCGGCCAACTACTGGAACTCAACCACCACAGCCAAACTGAAAATCAACATCAACTCGACCGTCATCGGTGATCCGCTGCTAGGTTCATTTGAAACCACGGTACCGCAGACAATTTCTGAGTCAGGTGGTCGATTTATCATTGATCAAACGGACTCGAACTTTGCCAATCTGCAAACCAAAATTAGAGATGTTGTAGTCGCGAAGTTGAAAACCAGTTCGACACCTCCCCCAAGCTACACCGTTCGGCTGTCGGCGGAGATCACACTTGATGGAGACGCAGCGAAGAAATTCCCTGTGACGAATGAACTGAAGATTTGCATTCGCTTCGTTCCGAAGTAGCAGTTGATGTTGAACCCTTCATGGCGATGAAGACCATCCTGAGGGGTGACAGGGGCGTTCCGGCTCTGCGGAACGCCCCTGGTTGTTGATACTTCATTTCAGCGGCACCCTCACAGGGAGGAATTCACATCAATTCGGCACAAACACCCCATCGGCTGGTGGAGTGGGCGAGAGCGAGGCGATGACTTGGAATCGCCGGTTTCGAGGTCGTTCCATTGGTTGGTTTCACCACTCGGCTAAAGGACCGAGGGTTGACGCAGTCCGGCTCATTAAGTGCGTGGTTTGGGACTCGCTCAGTCGCGGGCTGGTTCGCTGAAATCTGCTTCGCCGACCTCGGAGAGGTCGGGCCCATTAGGCAAACGGAACGGTGGACCTCACCGGCTCGACCCGTCCTGCAAAAGAGCGATTGATGCAAGAGTGCGGGTTTGAACGGGGAATGGCCCTGTGGGAAATAGGGGATCGACAGATTCTAGACGCGCGAAATTGCGATTCCGTCTATGGTCGGGGTATCTGTTCCTCGAACATCCGTGGTCGCGTCGGGCACGCATTCAGCAGTCGCAACGGCGGCGAAGTTGTGGGCGAGTTCTGACGTAGTCTGTTCGTCGTTCGATTCTCATGCCTCGTAAAGACGGGTCACTCCCGATGCAGACGTACCATCGCGATCGTGCAAGCCGAATTGACTTCCGGGTTCGTATCGTCACTGCCGTCGTGTGTGGTTGCGCCGCGGTGCTGTTCGCGCCTGGCGGCGGTTCGGGAGTGAAGCCGACTCCCGCGGCGAAGCCCGACGAAAATGTGACCGCCTCATCGCTGAAGGAGACTTCTCCATCGCGCGAGTTGACCGTGGCTGCGGCCTCGGATTTGAAGTTTACTCTGGATGAGATCCTAGCCGCATTTGAGAAGGTTCAGCCGGAGGTCCGTGTGAAGGTGACTTGCAGTTCCTCGGGGAACTTCTTCGCTTAGCTCTCCAACAAGGCTCCGTTCGATCTCTTTTTCTTCTCATCCGACATCGAGTACCCGCGCGAGTTGATCAAGCAGGGACTGGCGGTAAAGGAGTCGGAATTTCAAGATGCCGTCGGGTACATCGTGGTCTGGGTGCCGAACGATTTGAAGTTGGATGTCGAGCGGCTCGGGATCGAAACTCTGACCGATCAGTCCGTGCGGAAGATCGCCATCGCCAATCCGATGCACCCGCCGTCCATCTCATTCCGCAGGAATAAACGAGCCTCGACTGCCGAATGGCCTGATGAACCGAATCGCAACTCAGCCACGTACCTTGTAACCGAGCTCACCCAGCAGAGTGCGTAGTCGTTCGAGGTGGTCGCCCTGAACTTCGAGCGATTCACCGTCCAAGGTTCCGCCCGCGCCGCAAGAATTCTTGAGACGAGCCAACAGAGCAGGGAGGTCGTTCGCCTCGGCAGCCAGTCCGCGCACGACGGTCACGACCTTTCCCTTCTTCCGTTTCTCAACGGCCAGCTTGGCCGTCTGCTTGTTCGGCGGGATCAAACTCGACGGCGCAGGCTCCGGCGGACACGAGCATTCACTCTCCAGCTTGTCGCACCGCTCGCAAACCGGCGGTCGATCCCAAGGCGTTCCGGCGAGCAGGCCCATGTTCTTGGCTTTCGTTGGTGGCCGTCACGATCTCGTCCCGGATTCTATGTTTCCCACGAGCACTCTGCACGATGGCCGGAACGAGGAGACGGAGACCAAATCCGACGGGCCACCGATTGGGGGGCAAGAATGTCTGTTTGACTGGAGTCTCACATGTCGAATAGAATCAGCGGCGATCGATGCGTCGATTGCCTCCCGCCTAGTCAAAGTTTGCCGCCGGTTCGTCGTCCTTGATGGGTTCACCCATTGAAACGACTCCCACCTGAAGGATGTCCACCATGTTTCGACTCGATCTTGGTTCGACCGGTCGCTACTGCGATGGGATGAGTCGCCGAAGTTTCGTCCAAGTGGGACTGGCTGGAATGGCATCGGTCGGTTTGCCACAAATCCTGCGGGCGAAAGAGGCATCGGTTGATCGAGGCGGCTCCTCGAAGAACACGTCCGTCATCCTGATCTGGCTCGATGGCGGGCCGAGTCACCTCGATCTGTACGATCTGAAGCCGCAGGCTCCGGCCGAGTACCGCGGCCTCTGGAACCCGATCAAGACGAATGTCGATGGCTTTGAAATCGGCGAGCTGTTCCCGCTCCAGGCCAAGTGTGCGGACAAGTTCTCGCTGGTACGGTCGCTCTACCACAACAACGGCGATCACTTCACCGGCGGCCATCTGATGCTGACCGGTCGCGGCGGGGCGAGCGGTGTGGATTCGCAGGGTAAGTCACCGTTTGTCGGCTCGATCGCGACGAAGGCTACAGGGGCGAGGCGACCCGGCATGCCGCCTTATGTCGCCGTGCCGTATGCGGCGAGCATTGGCCTGCGACCCGGCTACTTCGGAGCCAACTATGTCGGTGCGGCATACAATCCGTTCGAGACGGACGGCGATCCCAATGCGGCCAACTTCAATGTGCAGAACATTCAGATGCCGGGTGGCATGACGGTCAACCGGCTCGACGACCGGGCGGCCCTTGCAAAGGGCTTCGACAAGCTGCGGCGCGATGTCGATGCCAGCGGAGTGCTCGATTCGATGGACCGCTTCGACCGGCAGGCGATGAACCTCGTGACCGGCCCGGCCGCGCGACGGGCCTTCGACATCGGGCTGGAAGACCCGCGCCTCCGCGATCGTTACGGACGGCACAACTGGGGACAGAGCACTCTGCTCGCGCGGCGGCTCGTCGAGGCAGGCAGCACGTTTGTCACCGTCCATTTCGGCGGCTGGGATCATCACTGGGATTTGAAGGCCGGGATGGAGCGATATCTTCCCATCGTCGATGCGGCGGTCTCGTCACTGCTGGAAGATCTGACTCAACGCGGGCTGTATGACGACGTGCTCGTGATGCTGTGCGGTGAATTTAGCCGCACGCCGCGCATGAACAATGGTGGCAACGGTGGCCCGCCGCTCAGCATGGGCACGCCCGGTCGAGACCACTGGGGCAACGCGATGTTCTGTCTGCTGGGTGGTGGTGGAGTGAAGGGTGGCCGCATCGTTGGCTCAACCAATCGCTTGGGAGAAGTTCCACAAGACAGACCGATCACCCCGGCAGACATTCATCACACGATGTTCCAAGTGCTGGGAGTCGATCCGCACGTGAACTTTCTCAATCACAGCGGTCGTCCCATTCCGGCGCTCGAACCCGGCGCGGTGATCCAGGAATTGTTCTGAGTTTCGCTGCGGGATCGGTTCTTTCCGATGCCTCCTGGTTGCGAGAGAACTTGGAATCACCGTTCTGCCTGCGGTTGGAGGGGCATAACTCCCCGAAATGGCATGTTTGCGAAGCCGCTTCCTTGACACTTGTTTTCGGGTTCTCGTACCATCTCGCCCCTTGCCCTTGGGAAAAACCTGAATGCAATCGGTGCTTGGCGGTTTGTCCCAGTTTGAAATCTGCATCCCTCAGTTGGAAACGACCTCAACATGGCCGCTCCGAAGCGTAGACAATCCAAAGGCCGGTCGCGTCGTCGCCGCGGCCACGATGCAATCAAGCTAATCCAATTGCACAACTGCCAACAGTGTCAATCTCGCATCCCGACGCATGTGGTCTGCCCCACGTGCGGCTATTACATGGGGCGGCAGTTGATCGAAGTCGAGGACTAGACTTCCATGCGGATTGCACTGGACGCGATGGGAGGGGACTTCGGTGCCTCACCCAACATCGACGGAGCGATCGCCGCCCTGAAAGATAATCCCGACCTGCAAGTGACGCTCGTCGGCGATCTGCCCACACTCGACCCGCTGATCTCCAAGTCCGGGTATTCGGGCGACCGCCTGTGTCTGCATCCGGCCGAGGGCTGGGTGGAGATGGGTGAGAAACCAATCGAGGCCCTGCGTCAAAAGCCCAAATGTTCGATCACGGTTTGCTGGCAGTTGATGGCCACGCAACAGGTCGATGCTGTGGTCAGCGCGGGTCACACGGGAGCCGTCGTCGCGGCCGGACTGCGGACACGGCTGTTCCTGAAGGGCGTCAAACGGCCCGGTATTGCAGTCGGTTTGCCGACCACCAAGGGAAAGACCGTGCTGATGGACGTCGGGGCCAACCCCGGTGCCCGGCCGGAGCATCTCGTTCAGTACGGCATCATGGGTTCGATCTACTCGCGCGAGATGTTCGGTGTCGAGCGACCCAGTGTCGGCCTGATGAACATCGGGAGCGAAGACGGCAAGGGGACCGATGTCGTTCGCGACTCGCACGCCCTCTTCACGCAGAGCGTCTTCAATGATCGGTTCCTCGGGAACGTCGAGGGCCGCGATTTGTACACCGGTGCGGCGGACGTCGTCATTTGTGAGGGCTTTGTCGGCAACGTGCTGCTCAAGGCGGCCGAAGGCCTCGCCGACATGATGATGAAAACGGTGGCGGCCGAAGTTCTCGGAGCGTTGAACGCTGAGAAGGCTCTGGCCCAGCAGTCGTTTCACAATCTGGCCAAGCGGTTCGAGTATCACGAAGCGGGCGGCGCGCCGCTCCTGGGTGTTGAGGGAATCGCAATCATTTGCCACGGGTCGAGCACTGCACGTTCGATTCAGAACGCGCTGAGGCTGGCCACCACCCTGAAGGCCCGGCAACTGAATGAGCAGATCGTCGAGGAGCTGTCCAGAGAACCATCGACGTCGATGGCCTGAAGCCCCACACCGCGAAATCTCAAATCTCAAGAACCAAATCCCAAACGAACTCCAAATTTCAAATCTCAAAGGCTGGTAATCTCGCGCGATTGGTTGGTGTGAGGTCTGGAGTCTGGACTCTGAGATTTGTTTGGTATTTCGTCTTTGGGATTTGGTGCTCGTTTGGGATTTGGTTCTTGAGATTTGGAGTTTATCGCCCATGAGCCAGATCACCTTCTTGTTTCCGGGGCAGGGAGCGCAACACATTGGAATGGGGAAGACCCTTTCCGAGAAGTCCCCTTCCGCAAAAAGACTGTACGAACAGGCCAATGACGTTCTGGGATATGATCTCGCCGCCCTGTGCTTTGAGGGACCGGCCGAACGACTCAACACGACCGTCGTGAGTCAGCCGGCATTGTTCGTGAGCAGCCTCGCAGCGCTGGAGGTCCTGAAGGCCGAGCGCCCCGAGGTAGTCGAGTCCTGCGCCTTCGCGGCGGGCCTCAGTCTGGGCGAGTACACGGCGCTGACGTTTGCCGGTGCGATGAGTTTCGAGGAGGGCTTGCGCGTCGTGAAGGCCCGCGGGGAAGCCATGCAGGCGGCAGCCGATGCCACTCCCTCGGGAATGGTCAGCGCACTGCTGCTCGATCGCGACCAAGTCGTCAAGGTGCGCGACGAGTCGTCCGCAGCCGGTCGCATTTGGATCGCGAACTACCTTTGCCCCGGCAACACGGTTCTTTCAGGAGACAAGTCGGCGTGCGATCACGCCGTGGAAGCGATCGAGCAGGCGGGCGGGAAGCCGATCCCGCTGGCCGTGGCCGGTGCGTTCCATACCCCGCTCATGGAATCCGCTTGCGAAAGACTGGCCGAAGCGTTGAAGACTGTCTCGATTCAGACACCTCGCATCCCGGTCGTGTCGAATGTCGATGCAAAGGTTCACACCGATCCGGAGGACATTCGCCAAGTCCTGATTCGCCAGGTGACCCAGCCCGTCCTGTGGGAGGACTCCGTTCGCTGGCTGCTGTCCCAGGGAGCCGGCCCATTCTTCGAGATCGGCCCCGGCAAGGTGCTCAAGGGGCTGATGAAACGCATCGACCGCAAAGTCGACTGTCAGTCGGTCAACGACACTCCGTAAGCGGACTGTTTTCCGAGGAGCAGTTCCGTCAAATCAGCCCGTGGTGGGCGCGAGATTCACGACAGCCGACCAATGCCGGTTTTGTGAAGCACTCCCCGGTGGAAAAGCAGATCGAAGGTTCGACGGATTCACGAGATTGCTGCGGTTTACACGACTGCCAAAACGCGGTATATCTGCTCCCGCCCGGAGCCAGGAAACGGCGACCGGCTTCGTGATTCAGCCGTCGAGTACGACTGAATGGATGTGAGTTCAGGAATTACCTGCTCCGAAGGAGTGAAGCGTGGCGTCGGTTGAAGAGATCAAAGAGAAGGTCATCGGCATTGTCAGCGAACAGCTCAACATCCCCAAAGAGGATATCAAGCTGGAGAGTGCGTTCATCGCCGATCTCAAGGCGGATTCACTGGACTTGGTTGAGCTCGTCATGGAATTCGAAGACGAATTCGGCGTGCAGATTCCCGAGTCAGATCAGGACAAGATTCAGTCAGTTGGCGATGCCGTCAACTACATCATGGAAAAGCAGTGACGGATGGCCAGACGAGTCGTCGTGACAGGGATGTCGGTCGTCACCGCGCTCGGGAGTGACCTCCCGGAGTTTTGGGAGCGGTTGTGCGCCGGCAAAAGCGGAGTGAGCCGCTTGGAGCGATTCGATTGCTCCGACTTCAAGGTCAATTTCGGCGGAGAGATCAAGGATTTCAAGCCTGAAGATCACTTCGACGGCAAGGAAGCGCGACGTCTCGACCGCTTCAGTCAGTTCGCTTTGGCGTCGGCGCAAAAGGCCGTCAAACAAAGCAACATCGACTTCTCCAAGGAGTCGGACCCGTATCGTTGCGGCGTGATCATCGGCAGCGGCATCGGCGGTCTGAACGAGATCGAAGAGCAGCACGCCAAACTGTTTGATCGCGGACCGTCGCGAGTCTCCCCGCTGATGATTCCCAAGCTGATGGTGAACGCGGCCAGCGGGAACATCTCGGTGTTCTGGGGCCTGAAGGGGCCGAGCAGCGCCGTCGCGACAGCCTGTGCCTCCGCCAGCAACGCGATCGGCGATGCATTCCGAGTGATTCAGCACGATGTCGCGGACGTGATGATCGCCGGTGGAAGCGAAGCGGCGATCACCCCCATGGGGTTGTCGGGCTTTGCCAGAATGGGGGCCTTGTCCACGAGACTGGATGCCCCCGAAGCAGCCAGCCGACCATTCGACCGCGACCGTGACGGATTCGTGCTGGCCGAAGGTGCCGGCGTCGTCGTGCTCGAGGAATACGAGCACGCCAGGCAGCGCGGAGCGCCGATCTTCGCGGAGATGCTCGGTTACGGCGTGACCTCCGACGGCTCGCACATGACCGCGCCTGATCCGGAGGGTACGGGTGCTGCCCGCGCGATGAGTTTGTCCCTGCGTGACGCGCGCCTGAACGTCGATCAGGTTGGCTACGTGAACGCCCACGGCACCAGTACACCGTTGGGGGACAAGGCCGAAACGAACGCGATCAAGCGAGTGTTTGAATCACACGCCAAGCACGGATTGTGCGTTTCGAGTACCAAGAGTCAGTTGGGACATCTGTTGGGAGCCTCGGGGGGAGTCGAGTTTGTGATCTCGATTCTGTCGCTCATGCACCAGTTGGTTCCGCCGACAATCAACATCGAGAACCAAGACCCCGAGTGCGATCTGGATTTCGTTCCGAATCATCCTCGGTCAATCAAGCTGGATCGCGTGCTGTCGAACAGCTTCGGATTTGGGGGACACAACGCCTGTCTCGTCGTGGGCAAGGTCGCTTGACCACGGATTGTTTGGCGGTGTCGAGACAACCTCAGTCCTGATTGCAATCGTTGAGCACTTGATGACTGAACGATTGAGTCCTGGTGATTCGCCGGGGTTGCAAATGGCGTTGAATTTGACTCTTCTATGACCTGAAATTGAGGTCGGCACGAGGGCACGAAATCGTGGGTGCCGCGCCTTTCCAAGGTGACCGGGGGCCGTGTTCGGAGCGAGTTCAGAATCTTTTTCTTGGAGCCGCGCGGTGAATGGACCAGCGGCGACCGCAGTTTGAGTGAAAATGAACGAGCCTGAACAGACATCTCGACAAGTCGTGATTACCGGTATCGGTGTGCTCAGCCCCATCGGGATTGGAATCGATCGTTTTTGGAGCAGCCTGGCCGAGGGACGTTCCGGCATCACGAGCTGCGACCTGTTTCCGGGCTTCGCGTCTCCCAACGGCATCGGCGGTGCAGTCACCGAGTTCACCGATGAGTTGGCGAGAAAGGTCTATCTCAAAGATCAGCGCAAGAACATCAAGGCGATGTGCCGCGAGATCCAACTTGGCGTTGCTTCGGCAGGCTTGGCACTGGAGCACTCCGGAGTAAACCTCGACGCCATCGATCACGAGCGGCTGGGTGTCGAGTTCGGCGCCAACCTGATGCTGAGCGCTCCTGACATCCTGAACGAAAGCTGTATTAATTGCTGCGATGAAGGGACGAACCACTTCCAATCTTCGCGCTGGGGACAAGAGGGTCTCGCAAAAATGGAGCCGTTGTGGCTGCTCCGTTATCTCCCCAACATGCCAGCCTGTCACATCAGCATTTCGTCCGACGCCCGCGGTCCGAGCAATTCGTTGACGTTGGATGACGCTTCCGGAAACACGGTGCTCGGCGAAGCCATGCGGATCCTGTTGCGTGGCCATGCCGACGTGATGATCACCGGAGCGACGGGCACGACACTGCACCCGATCAAGACGCTGCATCTGGCCTTGTGGAACGATTTGGCCAGAACTCCCGAAGCTCCCGAAGCCCGCGCCCGTCCGTTTGACAAAAATCGTTCGGGACGTGTCGTTGCCGAAGGAGCCTGTACTTTCATCCTCGAAGATCGGGCTCATGCGGAAAAACGGGGTGCCAAGATCTGGGCGAAGCTGCTCAGCACAGGTTCGTCATGCGTGTTCAACCCGACGGGAGTGTCTGGCAGTCGTCGCGCACTGGTCAACGCCATGCGAGCGGCTCTGCGAGCGGCCGGACTGAATCCCGACCAGATCGGTCATGTGAATGCTCACGGGCTGGGAACGAAGGAGACCGATATCGAGGAGGCGAAGGCCATTCTGGACGTATTCGGTCCCGAACTGGGCCGTCGCATTCCGGTGACAGCCCCCAAGAGTTTCATGGGGAATTCCGGTGCTGGATGCGGCACCCTGGAACTGGCGGCCTCTGTCGTAGGCCTCAGTCGCGGACTGATCCCCCACACGCTGAACTACGAGACACCCGATCCGGAGTGCCCGCTGAACGTCGTGGCCGGCCAGCCGCAAGAGACCGACAATCGAGTCGTGCTCAACATCAACGTCTCTCGCGCGGGGCAGGCCAGTGCGGCGATCATCGAAGTCTTTTGATTGACTTCGATACGAGCGAAGAGCGAACTGAGGTGTGCCCGTGCCGATTGCAGCCGCTCCGTTCGAGCCGCTGCTGCTCGGAATTGCCTGCTCGATTCGCAATCGTCAACCGATGCCATCGGCAGATTGGCGATGTGTCTCAATGAGGGAGCGACGAGGCATGTCGGCTCCGGATGAGTGACGGCTCATCCGAGTCGAACTCACTCATTTCGGCGGACCGAACGAACCCTGTACGAACTGGGCGCCTCGATAGGCCGAGAGCTGGACGGCTTTGGTTTTCAGCACTTCTTGGTAGAACGCGGTCGCGTTGGCTTTGTCTCCCGCCTGAGAACGGCGTTCGGCGACGAAGTAATACGCCTCGCACAGTTGGGCGTTCTTCAAGTTGGCATCCGTCACCTTCGCCACGGCATTGACCAGATCCTGCTCCGAGATCTTGCCATTCAGGAACAGGACCAACTGGTCGATCCAGTCTCGCTCCCCCTCGACCTTCTTCGCCGAGGCTTCGAGCATCTGAGCCGTTCCGTCCGGCTTGCCCATCAACAACAGAACCCAGCACCGCCACGGGTTCAGATATCGCATGTTGGCATCCAGTGCGACGGCCTGATCGAACGCAGCCACCGCGCCGGCCAAGTCCCTTGAAAAATACTTCGCGAACCCGAGATCGGCGTAGGCCACGGGATTCTGCGGGGCGAGGCGAATCGACTGGTTGTAGTCCTCAATCGCACCGGCCGTATTTCCCTGAGACAGACGGCACGTGCCGCGCAGGCTCAGGAAGAGCGGATTGGCCTGATCGAGCTTGATGGCTTCCGAGTAATCGGCCTCCGCAGCCGCGAGGTTACCCGCAGTCTGCTGCGTGAAGCCGCGATTCGTATGCGCGACGGCAAACTTGGGGTCGATTTGCAGCGCCTTGTTGAAGTCGGCCACCGCCTCGTTCAGCCGCTTCTGCTGCTGCAAGAACAGTCCGCGATTGTTGTAGACCAGCGGATTGGTCGGGAAGGTTTCCACGGCGGAGGAAAAGGCCGCGAGCGCCTTGTCGGCCTGCTGACTGACAACAAAGCTTTCGGCCAGCCCCACGTGCGAGCCCAGGTGTCCCGGAAAGCTCTTGATCGCCGCCTGATAGTCCTGAATCGCGGCTTCCATATTTTTCAAGTGAATGTAGGCAGCCGCGCGTTGATAAAGCGTGTTGGCTCGTTGTTCGGGAGTCAGCGCCGGGCGATCGAGAACGCTTTTGGCGACTTGCAACACAACATCGGCGTGCTCCTTGCGCCCCTCCAGATTTGCGAGTGCCGTCATGCCGTACATGTAGGGCAGGTAGTAATTGATCTCGCTGGGG
>JBBPIS010000156.1:0-17403 GCA_038040225.1 Planctomycetota bacterium | reverse complement strand
TTCAGATTTACAGTTGGGTCAACGATCCCAGTCGAGGCTTCGAGCATGTCGCGGCGGCCGGGATCGTGGTGCTCCTGACGGTGCTGGTGCTGATGAACGGCACGGCAATTTTCATTCGACAGCGTTTCCAGAAGAAGATTCGGTGGTGACGGGTGTTGATTTGGGATTTGAAATTTGAGATTTGAAATTCGTTTGGGATTTCGGATTTGAGATTTGAGATTTGGGATTCCCCTGATGGCTCTCGTCAAAGCATTCACTCAGTTTGTAGAACCGCCTGCTGGAGCTCCGCCTGTCGGAGCAACGGCCGACTCGGCTGAGGGCGATGCGCCGTCGCCGCGTCCGCCCAAACTCGAAACCGTGCAGATGGGTTTCTTCTACGGCTTGAACCAGGCGTTGCGCGACATCTCGCTCAAGATCAACGAATGTGCGGTGACCGCTCTGATCGGTCCGTCGGGCTGCGGGAAGAGCACCTACCTGCGGTCGCTCAACCGGATGAACGACATCATCGAGGGAACCCGCATCACGGGACAGGTGATGCTGGACGGCGAAGACATCTATGCGAAAGACGTCGATGTCGTGTCGCTGAGGAAACGGATCGGCATGGTGTTCCAGAAATCGACTCCGTTTCCCAAGTCGATCTTCGACAACGTGGCCTTCGGACCGCGCATTGCCGGGCAGACCAACAAGGCCCAATTGACCGAGATCGTCGAGCAGTCACTCCAACGGGCCGCACTCTGGAACGAGGTGAAGGATCGCATGCGCGAATCGGCGATGGCGCTGTCGGGCGGCCAGCAGCAGCGGCTGTGCATCGCCCGGGCGCTCGCCACGAGCCCCGAAGTCCTGCTGATGGATGAGCCGGCGTCGGCCCTCGATCCCGCTTCGACCTCGCGGATCGAAGACCTGATCTTTGAACTCAAGCAGAACTACACCATCGTCATCGTGACGCACAACATGCAGCAGGCGGCCCGCATCAGCGAAATCACGGCCTTCTTCTGCATGGGGCGGCTGGTGGAGGTGGGCCAGACCAAACAGCTCTTTACGAATCCAACGCAGAAGGAAACGGAAGACTACATCACGGGCCGCTTCGGGTGATGAGGGAATTGCAAAGTGAGAATTGACAAGTGCACATTGCAAATTGGAAGCGAAGAAGGCAATCGTGACGGGTGTGTGCGGTTTGCCTTCCAATTTGCACTTGTCAATTTGCAATTAGAAATGATTTCGTTCCGTGAAGGCCGTCACCGTCCAGACACCGGCCACGACAAGAACTGACCAGGCAAGGAACATGGGATGTCCATCCATCTGATCCGCGATCTCGATCACCTGCACAAGACGGTCATGACGATGTGCGCCCGCGTCGAAGACATGATTCACGCGGCGGTCGACGCACTGCACAAGCCCGACTACGAGCGGGCGCGCGAAGTCGTCCGCCGCGACGACGAAATCGACCGCATGGACGTCGAGATCGAAGAAGAGTGCCTGAAGCTGCTCGCGCTGCATCAGCCGGTCGCCATCGACCTGCGGCGGATCACCTCGGTCCTGAAAATCGGCGGCGAACTGGAGCGGGTGGCCGACCTCGGCGTGAGCATTGCCGAGCGGGCCTGCGGGATCGTGAAGTGCCCCGAGATCGCCGTCCCCGACAACATGAAGGACATGTCGCGGCAGGCGCTCGACATGCTCCATCGCAGCATCGACGCCTACGTTCACCTCGACGTGCGGATGGCGCGCGAAGTCTGTCTGCAGGACGACGCGATCGACAAACTCAACCGCGACATCATCGCAGAACTCACCGAACTGATGCAGCGTCGTCCCGATCTGATCGAGCCGGCGATTCACATGTTTTCGGCCTCCAGACAGATCGAACGGATCGCCGACCACGCCACGAACATCGCCGAAGACGTGATCTATCTGGTCCAGGGCGACATCGTGCGACATCGCCATCGCGGCGCCTTCCCGCGCGAGCCGCATCCGGTCGGTACGCCATCTGCCGTTCACTGACCATCGACTTTCCTCCACGAGTGGACTCAATGACGAAGCCGAAACTGCTGATCATCGAAGACGAACGTTCGCTGCAAGAAGTGCTGACTTACAGCCTCGAAAAAGAGGGCTTTGAGGTCAGCGTGGCTTCCGACGGACAGGACGGCCTGCGCCGCGTCGCCTCCGAACAGCCGGACCTGGTGATTCTCGACCTGATGCTGCCGGTCATCGACGGGCTGGAGGTCTGCCGCCAGATTCGCAGCGACTCGCGCACGCAGGGGACTCGCATCCTGATGCTGACCGCGCGCAGCGAAGAGGTGGACGAGATCGTCGGCTTCAACATGGGGGCCGACGATTATGTGACCAAGCCGTTCAAGATCAAACCGCTCGTGCATCGCATCAAGGCGCTGCTGCGACGGTCGCCGGGGTCCGAGCAAACCAAGGACGTCCTGGTCTGTCACGGCATCGAGATCGACCGGGTGCATCACATCGCGAAGGCTGACGGAAAGGTACTCGTCCTCACGCCCACCGAGTTCCGCCTGCTCTGGACACTGGCTCGTTCGCCGGGACGCCCGTTCGGCCGCAACGAACTGATGGACCGCTGCCGAGGCGAGGATGCGAACGCCCTGGAACGAACGATCGACGTTCACGTGCGATCTCTCCGCCAGAAACTCGGCGAACTCGAAGCGCTGATCGAAACCGTGCGCGGGATCGGCTACCGCTTCCGTGGTGAAGCGACCGAGAGCTGACATGCTTTCCTAACCCGCATTATTCATGGCCACCACGGAAAACACGGAAGCTCACGGAAAGAAGCAAAGTTGCGAGGAGTGCAGCGCCCGACTGCAGACCGACACGGATGTGGTTCATGCGAGCAAATCCTTTCCCGCCTTTCGTTCCGTGACTTTCCGTGTTTTCCGTGGTGAATCATCCGGGCTAAGGCACCGCGGTTCCGTGTCACGGATGCACGAACGGGTAGATGAGCATCCCGAGGGCCGCCGCTCCGAGCACGATGATCGGTTCCGGCAGCTTCTTGAACTTCAGCAGCAGGGCCACGGTGGCAAGCAGCAGCACGACCTTGGGCCACTCGGGATTCCAGCCGCTTTCAAAAATGGTGCGACGTCCGAGGACCAGAACCGCACCGGCGATGGCTCCGATGGCGGCGGCCGTCACGCCATCCACAAACGCCACGATCCCCGGCTGCTTGCCGTATTTCTTGAAGTACGGCGCGGGGATGATCGTCAGCAGATAGCACGGCAGAAATGTGGCAACGGCCGCAACGGTTGCTCCCTCGAATCCGGCGACCAGAAACCCGATGAAGCCGACGGTGATGACGACCGGCCCCGGAGTAATCATCGCCACGGCGACGGCATCCAGGAACTGCCGGTCGTCGAGCCAGCCATACTCCTTCACCACGCCGCTATAGAGAAACGGCACGATGGCCAGGCCGCTGCCGAACACGAACGCCCCCGCCTTGGTGAAGAAGAGAAAAATCTGCGTGAGTACGGCGGGAGTCGCCTCGGGAACTCCAGGCCATCCGGACCAGAGCGGGATCACTGACGCCACCGTCATCGATGCGGGCGGCCTGCGCAGGAAACGAGGCGGCGTTTTGACGAGCCACACCAGCAAACCCGCTCCGAGGAAGAACTCGATCCGCTCGGTCTCGGTGATGACCGTGGCCGCCGCGCTGATGAGATAGATCGCCCACAGCAGCCCGTCCCTGCCGATTGTCTTCAACGTCAGCTTGTACGCGCTGATTGTGATGATGCCGATGACGCTGGCCCCCACGCCGTAGAAGACCGACTGCATCCAGCTCAATCCACCGTAAAGCTGGTACGCCCAGCCGAGCGCCACGACCATGAAGAACGAGGGGAGCACGAAGCCGACTCCGACCAGCGTCGCTCCCAGAATTCGGTAGTGAACGTAGCCGAGATAGATCGCCAACTGAGCCGCCAGCGGCCCGGGCATAAGCTGTGCGAGCGTCAGCCCCTCCTTGTAGTCGGACTCGCTGATCCACTTCCGCTGCTCGACCAGGTCGCGGTGCATGTAGCCGACCAGCGCCACCGGCCCGCCAAACCCGAGCGTCCCGAGCCTCAAGAAATAAGCCGTGAGTTGCCACAGCGTGTAACCTGGACCGGCGGTCGCAAGGGGAGTTGTCACCTCTTGTGAAAGAGTGTCTGCCATCTGTCGGGATTCCGAGGAAACAAGGATTCTGAGCATTCAGAGCAGGGACGAACCTGAAACAGGACGGCGTCAACGTCGGATTGCCCAGCGCAGTTTGGCAGCCGACGAACGCGGGTTGGCTCGCTGCTCTTCGACTGACGGTCGGATGATATCGTCCGAGATCGAGGCATACAGACCGTCACTCAGCCCGCTTTTGAAAGCCTTCTTGACGCGACGGTCTTCGCCCGAGTGGAACGACAGAATCGCAACCCGTCCGCCCGGCTTCAGGCAATACGGCAGTTGTGCCAGGAAGGCGTCGAGCGAGCCGAGTTCGTCGTTGACCGCGATCCGCAGCGCCTGAAACACGCGACGCACGGCGTCGTCCGGCATCTCGCTTGAACGACGAGACTGCGCCACCATCGCACTCCGCACAACAGCGGCCAGCTCGCGAGTCGTCGTCAACGGCGCGCGATCGTGGGCGAGCAGGATGGCTCGCGCCAGCGTGCTGGCCAGCGGCTCATCGGCGTTGTCTTTCAAGAGTCGCGCCAAGTCGTGCTCGTTGAGTTTGGAAAGCAACGCCGATGCGGACTGACCGTGTTCGGGATTCATCCGCATGTCGAGCGGCCCGTCGACTTTGAACGTGAACCCCCGCACGGGGTCGTCGAGCTGCATCGACGACAGTCCGAGATCGGCCAGCAGCACGTCGGCTCCCCCCGGCGCGTCGGTCTCGATGAACCGGGCGACTCCGGCGTAGTTCATTCGTTTCACGACGAGACTCTCTGCCGGAAAGCCCAACGCCCGCAACCTCGCTTCGGCCTTCGGCAACTCCAGCGGATCGCTGTCCAGCGCAAGCAATCTTCCACCCGGTTGCACAGCCGCCAGCAACTCCTGCGCGTGGCCGCCGTATCCGAGTGTGCAGTCGACCGCGATCTCACCGGGCTGCGGCGCGAGGGCTTTCAATACCTCACGCACCATGATCGGTCGGTGAGTTCCCGCCGGAGTCTTCCCGCCGGCGATCACCTTGGCCACGTCGTCGGCGTACTTGTCGGGCTGATGTTCCTTGTACTTCTCCTGGAATTGCCGGGGGTTCGTGCCGCGATACCGGGGACGTCGCGGCGGCTTGTCGGGCGAAGGTTGGGTCATGCGCGTTGTTCTGAGGTGAGACGATTCGTGAACGAACCGCGTTTGGAGATGTTGATTGCTTGTATCGGGCCAAGTTTGACGGACTTCGCGCGCGGTTGGTAGCATCGGGCCATGCCTGCCGCTTCTCCACCGTCCACCTCGCCGTCCGCCGTCTGGTCCCGCAAGCATCTGCTTGGTTTGCAGGACTTGTCCGCGGCCGAATTGACGTTGATTCTCGATCGCGCGGCCGAGTTCAAGCGGCAGTTCTCCGACGGCTGCACCAAACTGGAGCACCTCAAGGGAGTGACGGTCGGCAATCTCTTCTTCGAGCCGTCCACGCGCACCAAGACCAGCTTTGGCCTCGCGGCGAAGAGACTCTCGGCCGACACGGTCGATTTCACCGCGACGGGCAGCAGCCTGACGAAGGGTGAAACGTTCATCGACACCGCCCGCAACATCGAGGCGATGGGTGTGACGCAGATGGTCGTGCGGCACAGCACGTCGGGCGCTCCGCATCATCTGGCGAAGCACCTGAACGCCGGTGTCATCAACGCGGGAGATGGGACTCACGAACACCCGACGCAGGGGTTGCTCGACATCCTCACGATTCGCGAGCATCGCGGGCAGATCGCCGGGCTGACGGTGGCCCTGGTCGGCGACATCCTGCACAGCCGCGTGGCCCGCTCGAACATCTGGGGCCTGACGAAACTGGGGGCGAAGGTGATCGTTTGCGGCCCGGCGACGCTGATCCCTCCCGAAGTCGAACGTCTCGGCGTCGAAGTCAGTCACGATCTGGATGAGGTGGTCGAACGGACCGACGTCATCAACCTGCTCCGCATCCAGGCCGAGCGACAGCGCAGCGCATTCTTCCCGTCGATTTACGAGTACGCTCACTTTTTCGGCATGAACGGTGAGCGCGTCAGCCGCGCTCGCAAGGACGTGCTGATTCTCGCCCCCGGTCCGATCAATCGCGGTGTCGAACTGACTCCGGACGTCGCCGATGGAGACCGCAGCGTGATTCTCGATCAGGTGACGAACGGGCTGTTCGTCCGCATGGCCTGTCTGTCGCTGATGCATGAGGCGGCAGGCAAAGCAAATCACAAACCTCAAGAACCAAACACCAAACAAACCTCAAACCCCAAGAACCAATGACAGAAACAAGATCACGCTGCAAAAAGTCGCTGTTTGCGATTGCCCTTCGTTTGGTCAATTGTGATTTGATATTTGGAGTTCGTTTGGTGTTTGGTTCTTGGCGCTTGGAATTTCACCGATTCGATGGTGCCGTTCTTTCTGGACGAGTTCGATGAGCAGCCTCCTGATTCGCGGCGGTCGGGTGATTGATCCGGGTCGAGACCTCGATCGTGTCTGCGACGTCTTGATCCGCGGCGGCCGGATCGCCGAGATCGGAATGGGCCTCGGCTCGGCCGATGAAGTTCTCGACGCGGGCGGCCTGATCGTCTGCCCCGGCTTCATCGACACGCACGTTGGCGTGCGCGACCCCGGCTTTGAAGAGGACGAAACGACGGCCACCGCCACGGCGGCGGCGTTGGCGGGAGGATTCACGACCATCGCCGCGCTTCCCGACACGCGGCCGGTTGTCGACAGCGCGTCGGCCGCCGAGTACATCGTGCTGCAAGCCAAACGAGCGGGCAATTGCCGCGTTCATCCGCTGGGGGCCGTCACCCGCGGTCATGCCGGTGAGGAACTGGCGGACCTCGGCCAACTGGCCCGCTGCGGCGCGGTGGCCTTCACCGACGCGAAGTCCCCGATCCGCAGTGCGGAGATCATGCGGCGAGCCCTGGAATACGCCCGCATGTTCGACCGGCCGATTTTCTCGCACCCGCAAGACCCGACGCTGACGGCGGGAGGCGTGATGCACGAGGGCTACTACTCGACGCTGCTCGGTCTGCGCGGGATGGCCGCCGCCGCCGAGGACATTCTGGTCGGCCGCGACATTGCACTGGCGGAGCTGACCGGTGGCCGGGTCCACCTGATGTCGATCTCGACCGAGGGAGCCGTCGAGCAGGTCCGGCGAGCCAAACAGTGCGGCATTGCCGTCACCTGCGATGTGACTCCGCACCATCTGACCCTCACCGACGAGTCGATGCAGGACTACGACGCGAACTTCAAGGTGATGCCGCCGCTGCGCAGTCGCGAGCACGTCGAAGCCCTGATCGCCGGACTGGCGGACGGCACCATTGACGCCATCTCCGCCGATCATCAACCGTGCGCGGCCGAGAAAAAGGATCGCGAACTCGATCAAGTCCCGTTCGGAGTCGTCGGCCTCGAAACGCTGCTGCCGCTTTGCGTGCAGACGCTGATTGAAACGAAACGCCTCACCTGGCCAGAACTGATCGCCAAGCTGACGACCGGCCCGGCGAGCATCCTCAAGCTGAGTGAGGCGGGGTCGCTCGCGATCGGTGTCCCGGCCGATGTGACACTCCTCGATCCGGCCGCGCAGTGGACCATCGACCCGCAGCAGTTTCGCTCGAAGAGCCGCAACACACCCTTCGGTGGTCGAGCCGTCACCGGCCAGGTTCGCACGGTCATGGTCGGTGGTGAGATTCGATTCCGGCAGCCCCTCTGAATTTGGTCGAGTGTCCGATTTCCTGACCCTCGTGGATTGCAAGCACTCTCCCGAGTTTGTCTTCTGAGGCCCAACGGGCCGGGGTTATGCAAGCCCAGGGCAAGCGACCAGCGGGAGCGCCGCCCTGGGTTTGTGAGAGGTGGTCTCACGAAGCCCCAACGGGGCGAATTAGCATCAGATGCCTGCATGTGATTCGCCCCGTTGGGGCTGTGTGGTTGATTCGATTCGGTTCCCAGGGCGGCGCTCCCGCTGGTCGCTTGCCCTGCGCTGGCCTAACTCGGCCCTTCGGGCCTATGAAAAGTTCTCACAGGTTCAATCCAGTCGCGTCAACTTTTGATTTACCGGTTCAAGCAACCGTGAGTCAGGCATTCGCAGCAATGGCTCAAATGCAGCCCCCAAAAGAAGTAATCCCTCATGAATCCGATTCCTGCCGAGCACCTGTCCCGCGCCTCCAGCGCCACGCAGCAACATGCCTTTCGCAGCGGACCGCGGATCGTCGCGATTGAGACGCTGATCCCGCACGACATCATGGCCGGGATCATGCTGCTGCGGATTCATACCGACGCGGGCACGGTCGACGGCACGCCGGTCATCGGCCACGGGGAGACGTATTACGTTCCTCACGCCGTCGCGGCGACGCTGCATGACTGGATGTCGCGGAGGCTGCTCGGAGCCGATGCCACCGCGATCGAAAGTCACTGGCGATTCCTCTACGAACGGGGGACGGCGTTCGGCGTGAGGGGCTGTGAGTTGCGGGCCATCTCGGCGATTGACCTCGCACTGTGGGACATCCTCGGGCAGTTGACGAAGCAACCCGTGTGGAAGCTGTTGGGCGGGCCGGTGCGAGACGCGATCCCCGTCTACAACAGTTGCGGCGGGCCGACGTATGGCCGACGACCGCAGGATGCTCCCGATGCCCAGGGCTGGCCGGGTCACGGAGACCTCGGACAGCCGGGGCCGCTTGAAGACAACTACAACAGCGTCCACCATCCGGGGGATCTGGCCGAAGAGCTGCTCGCCGAGGGCTATTCCGCGATGAAGCTCTGGTCGCTGGACCGGGTCTATCATCGGTCGGGAGGCCACCGCGTCAGTTGGGCCGATCTGGAGGAAAGCCTCCGTCCGTTCCATGCGATCCGCGAACGGGTCGGCATGAACATGGAGGTGATGCTCGACGGACACGGCTTCTTTTCGCTCCCCGCCGCGCTCCGGATTGCGGAGGCGATGCGAGAGCTCAAACCGCTGTGGCTGGAGGACGTGATCCGTCCCGACTGCGTCGACACGATCGCCGACTTCCGCGACCGCGCGGGAGTCCCCATCGCCGTCAGCGAGATGCTGGTCAGCCGCGAAGAGTACCGCCAGGTCCTGCAACGCCGGGCGGCCGACTACGCGATGATCGACCCGACGTGGGTCGGCGGGATCAGCGAAACCCGCCGCGCGGCGGAGCTGGCACAGGCGTTCAACGTCCCCGCCCTGATGCACGACTGCACGGGCCCGCTCACGCTCTTTGCGGGCCTGCACATCTCCGCCTCCTGCACCAACGTGACCTACCAGGAAACGGTGCGAGCCCATCTGAAGACGCTCTACCCGCACCTCATCGACGACACCGTCACCGTCCACAACGGACACCTGCCGCTCCCCGCGCGTCCCGGCCTGGGAGTCCGCCTGCTGCCGGAGTTGTTCTCGCCCGATCATCCCGGCTACCGGATCACGCGGCTGTAGGACAGGAGCGACCGCGCTCTGCTGGGTTTCGGGAACAACGTCGCGGGACGGCGTTGCGATGGATCACGGAGCTTCGTCGAAGACTCGTTCGACGGCTGTGGCGAGGGCCACGAAGTCCTCTTCCGTCGGCTCCTGGTTCGACTTGGCGTTCGCCAGGACCGCGTAGTCCTCGGGGGAGACCCGCGTCAGGACATCGCGCTCGGCCGAGGAACTGTGCTTGGGGAGGGTCACACTCTCGGGAGGAGCCGTCAGGACGCAGTCGACCTTCGTGATCTCAAACCACGACTCGTCGGGTTGAAGCTTCAGTTCGCCGGTCAGCGACCGATACGCCTCTTCCAAACTGAGATCCTGTTCGCGTTGGCCGTCCGGCGTCAGCAACTTTTTGAACTGATCTCTCAGAAAACTCGACTTCCCGTAGTGAACGGTATAGACGCCATATCGGTGCGTTTGGTCCGGGTTCAACAGAAACTTCCGGCAAATCCCCCAGTGGTCGGACTTCTGCATGTCTTTCATGGCCTGAAAGATGACTTCGGAACCGCAGGTCACTTTGACCACTCGCTCGCCCACGTCGCAGACCACTTGCTTGCATTGCCCCGGCGGAATCTCGACGGGGTTCTTGCCATCGATGGTGACGACCATCGGCTCCGCCCGGCCGTTGTCGACATAAATCCACGAGTATTGGGAGGCGACCTGAAGATACGCTCCAAACCCGACCGCCGCACACAGGCCGAGAAACAACTGCAACTTTTGCATCGGGACGGACTCCACCAAGAAGTGACGGGAGACGGGCAACGATCCGCGTGAGTGAAACGATTCGCCGCAAAAGCATAGTTCGCTTTTGGGGAGGGAGCCGAAATTCTCCGGCTGGTCCCGGCGGAACGTGCCCGACACGGAGCCCGACTGTCGGTGAAGGGTGACTTCGAGACGATTCCCTCACTGCCGCCGAAGTCGTGAGAGTTCGGGCCGAAGTCTCACGACTTCGGCGACGGAACTGTCGCTGAGGACACAGCTCTTAAATGAGTGCGGTGGTCAAACAACGGATGACCCATCCAGAGTTGCAACGTGAAATAGCTGGGTTGAAATGCCTCATTCACCAATATGAACCACCTTTTTAAACCAACTAGTCTGAAACCAACTCGGGAGTTTGCTCTGATCTACTTGCAGATGGCATGTTCCCCGCGAATCGCACTCCGCCAACCAGATGTGCTTGGGGCCTGAATTGTCAAAGAAATACGAGCGATAGCAATGCACAACCGCGCTGCCGACAAGATCCAAACAGCGACTATAACGCTCGCGAATCTTGTCTTCAGGGACGTCATGCCCGCCCCGACGAACTCGCGACTGCACTCGCAGGACATTCAGTTCCACTGAGTCCAAGCAAATGAAGTACAAGTACGTTTTGTAGCCTGCGGTTCGAGCACGAGCGAAAAACTCAATCTTGCTGGGATGTGACATGACGGTTTCAAACGACATCGATTTGCCATGTACCATCAATCGCTCGCGGATGAAATCCACGACCGCAGCGGCCGCGTAACCATCGCAGGCGTCGCGCGGTGCCGTCAGGGTCAAATGATCCAAGCGGGCTTCTAGCAAAAACGGATGTTCCGCTGGTAGCCGACCTCCGTCGATGATCGAACGGCTTAGCTCAGCAAGCGTCACATCTATGCCAAAATCCGAAATATTGAGCCCATCACCGGATATGTAACCGGCGACATCGTCGGCATTGAGGTAGTGGTTTAGGCTAAACAAACCAGTCGGCGACCCTTCCTTGGACAGCCCGCGCACTATGCTCGACTTCCCCGATCCATTTGGACCGGCAATCATGCGTAGTCGTTTAGAACGCGGGTCAGTCATTCGCTACCTCCTTTCTCGTCCTTGTTTGATAGTCGGTGTGGCTTGACAGTCCCGTCCGGATAGACCCAGACCAATTGACCATCCTTCCGCATCACAAGGGGTTGTCCGCTGTCAATCGCCACAGCGCGAGATTTCTCACTGATTTGCTGAAGTGCTACTTCGATAGCGTCATGGTATGTGGGCGAGTCTTCGTTTTCTGGCTCACCATCCGTCGCTCGTTGATCGAACGGATGACCACCCAGTTTTTGCTTCCATTTGCGAACCGCCGGATGCCGAGATTCGATGCGATGGAGACTGAGAAGGAGATCGAGTACCGTATTGAAATAGCGATGTTCACTGCGGAAATCGCTGAAAACCCGAGTCCGCAATAAAGGGGGCAGTGACTCGTCTGGCGATCCATCCAGAATCAGTGGGATGACGGTCGCTTTTTGAGCCTTCGTTCCAATCAGCCGCGTGTAGATCAATGACATCTCGGCAGTAACGACTGTACCGGTAGACGGATCCTCATTCTCGTACTTCCGAAGGTAGGCGGGCGTGCCTACGACCAGCACGGTATCGGACTTGCCAATTCGTTCGACGAATCTAGGGAGGTTTGCACCGGGCCCGTTCTCCCAGCGGTCGAGAATGACCGTTATCCCGCCCTTGTGCAGGTCCGTCGCCAGGCGGTGTTCGACCCAGCGTTCGTGAGTCGGGTTGCCCCACGCATAGCTGACGAAGCAGGTCGGACTCTTTCGCCCTTCCGACTGTACCCACCGCTGTATGTCGAAGGCGACGGCTTCGAAGCGGGTTCGCATTTCGGCGATCGCCTCTTCGTGGGCGACCTCGGCCCGTTCCGTCGGTTGCAGGTGGAGCGGTTCATCCGGCGGAAGGACGACCTTCTTACCGCATTCCTCGCACCAGACAAATGTTTTGCCTTGCGTGAGTCGGCGTGACATCACCGCGCGGTCGACCAGAGTTTGGCATTTGGAACAACGAACCGGCCGCAGTCGACGTACTTGGACATTCTTTTGGCCGAGGATCTTTTCGACGAGCCCCTCAAACACCTCGCGAGCCTGTTTACTCGCTTTCGCGTTGAAGAACAGCACGAACGTTCGTACGCCGCTCAAGTCCATGATCTGTCTCACGCCACAAATCTCGTCCTGGCCGTATTCAAAGTAGGCGACGTCCTGAGCTTGGTCGGTACGGAGAAACGCATTGGTATAGCCCAGCAGCACAACCACACCCGCGAACGTGTTCTCGGTCGCTCCGGTGATGACATAGGAGACTCCCTCTTCCGTCGCCAGATCGTCCCGTTCCGGCTTCTTGAGTTTCATCAGTTCGGGGAAGATCAGCAGTTTCGCTTCGCCCCAACTTTCGCGGAAGCACCGGTAGCTCAGCCGGTTTTCGAGGAACGCGGTGATTGTGGCGTCGAGCAGCAGCGCGTGGTCCTCCTTGCTCAGCCCTTCGAGTTCGGGGAAGCGATAGCTGTTGTCGAACAAACGGACCTCTTCGAGGGCTCCCAGTCCGCGCGGGTTCCGGCGGGCTTCGAGCACGAACGACGAGGCGAGATTGTTGAGCAGTTCGGGGACCAGCAGGATGCGCTGCTGGCCATCGTTGAGTTTGAGGAGGCGAACGAACCCGTGACTCGCCAACCGCTCGACGGCCGTCAGCATTTCCGCGTCGGTGAATGCACCGAGCGGCACAACGGGCTTGTCCTTCTCTGTTGCAGGCGGCGGTGCCTGCTCAAGCTGGGTCCGCAGTTCAGCCGGAGTAAACACGATCTGTTGGCCGGTCCGGTTCTGCTTGAGGGCCAGGACGAAATCTTTGATCCGCTTGAACGTCGCGGTGGTGGTGACGGCCGTCTTGCGGTCCCACGGAATCTTGGCCTTCATCCGTTCGAGCAACCCGTCGAGTCCCAGGCCCGAGAACGCGCTCGTTTCGATCCAGCCGCCCGTGATGTTGTGCCGCTGGCAGAAGTTGTCGAGTTCCTCATTCGTCAGGACGACATGCCCCCGGTCGACGCGGGCCGCGACCAGAATCTTCGGGCAGTCGGCGGGCAATTGCTTGATCCAGTACTCGGCGCTCCCGAGCGGATCGCGCTGATCGGTCGGATCGAACAGCACGAGAGCCAGGTCGGCATCGTCGAGGAACAGCGCATGAATCAGCCGATAATCCGGCTGCCCGGCGAGATCCCACAACACCGCCTCGCACCGCGTCCCATCCTTCCTCTTCCCGGCGAGTTGATCGACCACCCAGAACTGCTGCCCGTGAGTCGAGGCATGCTCTTTGAACTCCCCATGCGCCAGCCGCCACCCCAGCCCCGTTTTCCCCACACCCGAATCCCCCACCAGCAAGATCTTGGCCGTGGTGTGCAGGACGGCGTCCCTCGAATCGGAAGTCATGAGACTGCCGCTTCCCGACCTCTCACGAGTCCAGCTACGGTTCTCACCGAGCAACACGGCATAGTCCAACTCCCAAATGTGGATTAGACGGTCACAGTCTTCCTTTCTTGTTCCCTGGTCTGAGCCGACTGTGGCCAGTAGCGGCTCGTGCGGATGGAAGGCCACGCTGGGCGGCCAAAAAAATGATGCCGGTTCGGGAATAACCGCGACCGGTTGCCAAGTATCGCATCGCCAAAGACGGACGGTGTTGTCACCCCCGCCGCCCTTCGACGCAATCAGTCGAGCATCAGGGGCAAGTGCAGTGCATTGCGCCCATCCAATGTGCCCTTCCAAGACGTTCGTCGTCAGCCCGGTATCGGCGTTCCAGATACGAATCGTCTTGTCACCGCTGGCCGATGCCAACCGCTGCATGCCGAGTTCCGTCCACCACGCCACACTATTGACGGGGCGGAAATGCCCTTCGAGCGTGGACAGAACATAGCCGGTTTCGGCGTCCCACAGCCGCACCGTACTGCTGGACGATGCCGAAGCAATTCTGCGCCCATCCGGTGACCACGTCACGCTGTTGACTTGACCATCATGACCGTCGAGTGTGTACCGACACCCTCCCGTCACAGCGTCCCACAACCTTACTGTCGTATCATCTGATGCCGAAGCAAGTCTCCTCCCGTCCGGGGACCACGCTACGCTCTTCACACCATTTGAATGCCCTTCCAGCGTACATAAGAGCTGTCCTGACTCAGCGTCCCACAGCTTTACCGTCTCGTCGGCCGACGCCGACGCGATTCTCCGCCCCTCCGGTGACCACGCCACGCTGAAGATTGAATCCGTGTGCCCTCCCAGCGTGCGGACCACCTCCCCCGTGACCGCATCCCAGATGCGAATCGTCCTGTCCTCCGATGGCGAGGCCAGCCGCTTTCCGTCTGGCGAGTAGGCGATGCGGCCGATAATGCCTTCGTGCCCTCGAAGTGTGAGCAGTAGCGTCACGCCCGGAACCGGCTGCCAGCCTAGACCGCTCGGCTGGCCCGGCAGCGGATCAGCCTTTAATTTCTGTTTTGCCTGCTTCTTTGCCATGTCTCTGCTCCTCTTCGACAACCGACGGGCCTTTGTCATCGTAAGGCTCGGTCGGCATTCCAGCCACTCGACGGGGGATTGATCGATTGGTGCGGCGGTGGTTACCAATTGACGGTCTACCTCCTGGTGATCCACCTCGGACAGCGTTTCATTCCACTCCCCTCGCCCCTTTGGGGAGAGGGGCCGGGGGTGAGGGGCAACTGTTGCCGAGCGTCCCCATGTGATCGCCCCTCACCCCTAACCCTCTCCCCAAAGGGGCGAGGGGGACAAGAGTCAACATCCTGCGAAACAACCCTCCCTTGACGATGGCGCTCGCTTGTCCCGGCGACCGCCCGCCGCGAGTCTCGTCGGGGCGGTTCTGCCGGTCGGGCTCGGTCCGGACCACGCTGGACCGGTGGACGCGGACCGACTCCGCGCGGCTGACGGGGCGCAAACGGTGATATCGCAATCTCTTGCGAAACTGCTGTAACCGTGGTCACCGGCCCGGAGGCTCAAGTTTCCGGCCGCGCACCCCGAGTTTTGCGCCGAAAAACCCGACCGCCACGGGAAAAAACCGGACCTCCGTGGGAAAAAACTCGACCGCCACGGGAAAAAACCCGACCGCGGCGCGAAGAAACTCGACCTCCGTGGAAAAAAACCGGACCGCGACGGGAAAAAACTCGACCTCCGGCGAAAAAAACTCGGGTTTTTTCCCACGGAGGTCCGGGTGCGCGCCGTGGAGGTCGGGTTTTTTCTGGCGGAGGTCCGGGTGCGCGCCGAAAAACTCGGGTTTTGCGCCGTGGAACTCGAGGTGCGAGCCGTGGGCTCGGAGTTTTGCGCCATCAAACTCGGCATCCACTCGCTCTCGCCGGGGGATGCTCCCACGGAACCCGCCATCGCCGACACCCCGGAGGTCCGTGAGCATCGCCTGCTCGGCCTGATTGGCGACGAGGAAATCGGCCTGCCGAGCGACATCGTCAGTGGGACGTTCGCGGGAGAGCCGCTCTCGCGGAAGTGGCCCGGTCAGCGCGAGGCACTGACCGGAGATGGTTCGCTCATTGAGCGTTCCCCTCCGGGGCCATCCGCTTCGCTCCTGACCCCGCCACACCCGCCGAACGCTTCGCGCCCGACCCCGCCACACCCGCCGAAGTTATTGCCCGGTCAGTCTGACTGGCAAATCGTCGCGGTTCTGCAAATAGTGGCGGCCCCTCTCGGCGTCTCCGTGAGCGTGACGCCTTATAAAAATCCCCTGGCTCGGAGTGCATTCATGACTCGCAAACAACCGAACGTGCTGCTGATCACCGTCGACCAGATGAGATATCCCTGTCTGCGGTATCCGCAGGGGGGCATGGATTCGCAGATCAATAACATTCTCGCCTTTCAGCCGATCGATCCGGTGACCAATCCGTTTGCAAAATTCTTTCCGGGCTTCCTGCGGCTGCGGAAGAATGCGGTCGCGTTTGACCAGCACATCATCGCGACCTCCGCGTGCGTGCCGAGTCGCGCGACGATCTATACGGGGCAGTACGGCACGCGGACGCGGGTCGTCGAGACCGATAGTCTGTTCAAGTATGGCAGCGATCCGAATTTCCCGTGGCTCCATCCGCGCGGCATTCCGACGACCGGTGACTGGTTCCGCGCGGCGGGGTACTCGACGCACTACTTCGGCAAGTGGGATCTGTCGTATGTCGACGTGGAGGGCTATGCACGGGGGGATCTCAATCAGTGGGGCTTCGCCGACTGGCGGCTGTGTCCTCCCGACGCGCAGGGGGGAAGCCTTAATGAGTTGGGGGTCTACCGCGATCCCGGCTATGCGGACCTGGTGAGCAACTTCCTCACGCGGCAGGCGATGAACTATGAGCAGACGCCGAACGATCCTCAGCCGTTCTTCTGCGTCGCGTCGTTCGTCAATCCGCACGACATCGCGTCGGCCTATCCGCTGAACTGGTGGGTGCCCGAGGGATTGAAGGTCCCGGATCCGGCCACCGGTGGAGCCCGTCCCGTGGCCGGCGTGCAGACCGCGACCAAACAGACGCCGGAGGTGCGACCGATCCCCTCGGAGGGAGACGTCAGCAATCCGTTGCCCGGCGGTCGCATCGGGATCCCGCTCAATCCTCAGGGGTTTCCGCAGGGGACATACACGAACCCCGTGACGCTGAACGAGGATCTCTCGACCAAGCCGAGCTGCCAGTACGACTACTCGTACAAGATGGGTCTGGCGCTGAAGTCGCGCCGCCCGCCCCAGCAGCGCGAGTTGCAGACGCTGCCGTTCCAGTTGGAGAAGGATCCCGCAGCCTGGTTCCGGGCCTATGGCGATTTCTATACGTATCTCCACACGCTGGTCGACACGCAGATCGACAAGGTGCTTCGCACGCTGGATGAGACCGGTCTGGCGGAGGACACCATCGTGGCCTTCCTCGGCGATCACGGCGAGTACGGCGGGGCTCACGGCGGAATGATCGAGAAGTGGCACACGGCCTACGAGGAAATCCTGCACGTTCCGTTCGTCGTGTCGTCGACGCTGGTGAATCGCGAGGCCAAGATGAAGCGCTT
>JBBPIS010000155.1:0-17468 GCA_038040225.1 Planctomycetota bacterium | reverse complement strand
GTCCGCTGCGGAGCCGGCTCGATGAGCGATGACCTCGATCCAGAACGCGTCCTTCGCTTTGGCCTCGAAGGCAAAGCAGTCGATGTCACCGCGCGTTCCGAACTGTCCGGCGACCTCTCCCGGCGCTGTGATCGGTTGCGACTGAGTACCCAGATTGTTGGGTTCGACTTCGAGGGTTGAGGCCGCTCCGCTCAGGTAGACCATTACAGGGTTGGACGGTCCCACGGGCGAGTTGATCGAGAACGGAACGGCATCCATCCCGGCCGAGAATGGTTCGAGAACCGTCTTCGGATCGAGCGTGTCCCCCTGAGCGGGAAGTGCGATGGAGACGACGAGCTTCTCCAGTGGCCGACCGCGCGAGACGACATCGGACGGCTGGCCTCCCGGCAGGTTGCGGCCATAAACCGTGTACTGTCCGTTCGAGCCGGGCGTTCCCGCCGGAGGAACGATGAAGTCGATGTGCGGTCCCGTCGTGAGGCTCAACCGGTACGGATAGTCCTCGCCCCCGGCAAACACGAAGTCATACAGTTTCACGAGGTACTCGCCATCCGCGGGCAGCGTCACGTCGAGCAGAGCATCCCTGCTGACGAGCGTGTTCCGCGCGAGAGCCAGTCGCTTGCCCGACGGGTCGTAGAGTTCCAGGGTTGCGTCGAGCTTTGAGTCGAGTCGCCGGGCCGCGCAATCTCCGAGGACGCGCTGTCCGGCCTTGCCCGCGAACTTGAACCAGTCGATGTCGGTCGCCCCGTTGATGCGCCCGTTGATGGTCTGATTGAGTTCGACCGCGCCCGCGACTTCGCGCGTGTTGTTCGGCTCGGTCTCGTTCAGCTCCTTCTTCGCGCCAACGACAAACGTGCGCGGGTTGCTGATGCCGAAGAAGCCCACCGCCCGGACCTCATAATTACCCGGAGGGACGTCGGCCGAGACCGTCACGGCAAACTGATTGACCACCGGTGTCGGCTTGCCCGCCACGTCCTGCATCTTCTGCGCGGCGACGATCCCCGGATGATTGAACAGCAGCCGGTTGACCTCTTCCAACTCCAACCCATTCGTGATCGTCAGGTCCACAGCCGTGCCAGCCTGTGCGCCGGGCGGGAACACGGCTAACAGGCGGGTGGAGGGAAGCTGAGCATGACCGATTGTGGCTGCGAAGCTCAAGAGCGAGATCGTCAACGCGACGAGAGCGAATCGGCTGCGCGAGATCGGTGTGTGGTTCATCGGAGCGTCTCTCGATGTTCGGGGTGGGAGGCTGCAGCACTCAACAGGTTCGCTGTTGTTGCAGCCAATAGTCGCGGAAGGCCATCAGGCGGGGAAGCGATTCACGATCCTTGGTTCGTCCGGCCGCCTGTTTGCTGGCGATAATGTCATCGGGGTGGCAGACCGGAAACCCGGCGACATCGACATGCCGCTTCCAGGCATCTTCAAAACATTCGATTCCATCGGGGGCGAAGATCAGGTCGAGATCGAAGGGTCCGTTCTTCAACTGGACGAAATCCCGACCGCGTTCAATGTCTGTCATGTCTTGTGGGGTGAGGTTGAAGCCCAGTTCCGTGAGCGAGGCGACCAACGCCCTGCCGTTTTCGACCGATTTCAAAGGGAAGATGACCGCCTCTTGCGTGGTGTCGGGAAAGCCAAGCAGGACAGCGGCGGAGTCCCCAATGAACAGGTAGGACACACCGTTTCGGGACAACGCATCCCGCACCTCCTCGGCCTGACGATATTCAAACACTGCCATAGCCGAGCCAACTTGGAAGGTTTTCGCTGCACCAGCGCCGGTAGTCGGCGGTCGACTCGAAGGAACGCGACGGTGCGTCGTCCAGCACCGGCTTGTAGGTCTTGATGAACGCATACCTCCAACGCTGAGAGAGTGGTCGCCGCGCAGCAGCCTCAAACTCCGCGAGCCAGTCGGCCGGAATCGGCGAATGTTCAATTGAGGCCATTGCATCCTGCATGCTGCTGCTCCCAAGCACTCACCATGATCAGTGGTTGAACAAAAACTCTTTCGAGTTGATCAGCGCCCAGATGATGTCTTCGTAGGCGATCTTCGGGGTGTCCTTGTGCTTCTCGACATGGGCGAGGGCGATTTTCATTTCCTCGGCGTCCGGTTCGCGGCTGTAGACCCAGCGATAGAGTTCCTTGATCTTGGCGTCGGTCGGTCGGTCCTTGTCGTTGGCGAACTTGCCCGAGCGACCGTTGCCGTCGGCGATCTTGCCCTGCACTTCACTGCTGTTCAGCAAGTGGAGGCTCTGTGCCAGGTTGGCCTCTTGTGATCGTTCGCATTCGCACGCGGTGTCGCCCTGCGGCTGGCCGAACACCTTGAGGAAGTAGACGTTCTGAGCTGCACCCGGATCGGGCAACTGCATCGAGCGGGTTCCGGCCGGCATGCCACCGAAGTTCTGGCCGGTCGCCGTCACCTGATGAAACGCGTCGTAAAGAACTTCCGCCGTGAGCCGCTTCGGGTAGTAGCGCGAGAAGTTCTGCTTGTCCTTCAAGTTGTACTCGTTCGGCAGCGAACTGAGTTGATAGGTCGACGATCGGCAGATCGTGCGGACCAAGTGCTTGAGATCGAACTTGTGCGAGATGAAGTCGAGCGCCAACTTGTTCAGCAACTCGGGGTTGGCCGGTGGATTGGTCTCGCGCATGTCGTCTTCCGGTTCGACGATGCCTCGGCTGAAGAAGTGCTTCCAGTAACGATTGACCAGTGCTTTGGCGAAGAACGGATTCTGAGAGTCCGACATCCAGTCGGCCAACAGAACGCGAGGATCATCGTCCGGCGTGACGGTGAGCGGTTTGCTGCCGAGTCCGGCGGGGGCCAGCATCTTGCCGGTTCGTTCGTTGCGAGCCTGGGCCGGGCCCTGATTGTCGATGGTGAAGATGCGCTTGTCTCGCATCGCATTGTTGCCACCGATGATGTTTTTCTTCCCGACGCGACTGAAGAACGCGGCGAGGCCGTAGTAGTCGTCCTGGCTCCACTTCTCAAACGGGTGGTGATGGCAGCGCGCACACTGAATGCGCAGCCCGAGGAACAGTTGCGACACGTCCTCGACCTGCTCGTTCGGCAGATCGACTTCGCGATACCAGGCGACGGGAGGATTGTCGTCGGCATTGCCCGAGGCGGTCACGATTTCCCGCACGAACTGATCGTAGGGCTTGTTCTCGTAGAGGCTCGACCAGATCCACTTGTGGAAGCCGTAGGTCGGAGCGGCCTGATCGTTGGCCCGCTTCTTGTTGCGAAGAACCAGATTCCATTTGTTGGCGAAGTAGTCGGCGTAGGCCGGGGAATCGAGGAGCTTGTCAATGACCTTGTTGCGCTTCTCGGGATCGGCACTGGCGAGGAACTCGGCCGCTTCAGCTTCCGTCGGCAATGTCCCGGTGATGTCAATGTAAAGGCGGCGCAGGAACGTGCCATCGTCACAGACTGGCGAGGCCGGGATGCCCAGCACATCGAGTTTGCCCACGACCGCTTCGTCGATGAAGTTCTTCAACGCGGGTTTGGCAGCGATCTCGGCACCGAGCGGAACCGTCGAGCGGAAGACGGCGACCTGACCCTGGTACCGCGCCATGATGGCCACTTCACCGGCGAGGTCGAGTGTCTTGACGAGGCCCGTCACACTGACCTCCGCCATTTCGGGATCGTTGGCCTCGAAGAGCGCCATGCGAGTCACGTCTTCGGTCGAGCCATCGCTGTAGGTGGCCATCACGGTGACT
The DNA here is from genome assembly GCA_038040225.1 of Planctomycetota bacterium. Lineage (GTDB taxonomy): Bacteria > Planctomycetota > Planctomycetia > Planctomycetales > Planctomycetaceae > Schlesneria. The sequence goes on along the minus strand of JBBPIS010000155.1, from coordinate 13,763 downwards.
TGCTGATCGGCACCGCGGTCCATCAAGCGGCCCTCGGGCACGCACTTGATGCCGGCCACGACGGGATCCTTGTCGGAACCATACGGCATTCCCTGTTCAATCCAGCGATGGATGAGGCGGTACTCGTAGCCATCCACTTCCATGCGCTTGCCGCCGCCGTGAGGCGACTTTCCGACCGGCTTCGTCAGCAGCAGACTCTGTCCAGGAGACGTCGGGAAGATGCGCCGGCCGCGGCCTTCCTTCACGAGGAACTCGTGATCGTCTTCGGGAAAGAAGCCCAGCAAGCCGAGTTTGAAGCCGTTCTGCCCGCTGGCCTTGCCGTGGCAGCCGCCGCTGTTGCAACTGAGCTTCGTGAAAATTGGCACGATCTGATTCGGGAAGTTGATCGGGACGTCAATCGCCACGCCTGTGACTTCGACCGGAATCTCGGCAGCGATGTTGCCCGAGGCAACGGCCTTCACGACCGTCTTGCCATCCTTGATGGGCGTCATGTGCCCGGTGGCATCCACCAGCACGACACCGGCTGGCTCTACCGTGTACTGCACCGATCGAGTGTGATCGCGAAGCTGGCCGCTCGAATAGATCCCCGTCACGAAAAGTTGCTGCCGCCCGTCGCGACTTCGCAGCAGGACGCCCTTCCCTTCGACATTCGGTTCGAGCCGAAGCTGCGTCAGTTGGCCTGGATCACCCAGCCCCTTGGGTGGAACTGCCGAAGCTTCGCGTCCAACACCAGCCATCATGGCCAGTGCCAGAACGCCAACGGACAGTCGACAACATCGGATCGCTCGATCGTGCATGGTCAGTTCCTCATGCCGCAGGGCAACGAACAGGTGGAAACATCAACGCGGAAAATCGAACGGTGGCAGCGATCTTCCGCTGCGTTCGTTCGCTGAGTTTCATGGCAGGCAGGTGGTCAACGGATGACCTTGGCGAGTTCAGGAGAGCTTTTCGAGGCAGGTTTACGTGCAAGCAGGTCGTCAACATATCGACACCCGCCGCTTTGTCAAGCTGTTGCGATGAAGTCGTTCTTGCGGAAGCGGTCAGTTTTCGAGGGTTGCACAACCCGGTTCGGTCGTGACTGTCGTAATGGTTGCAGCGGCCGGTCGAAGTTCAAGTCGAAGAGGATCACCACGGAAGACACGGAAACTCACGGAAGGGGCAGGAAACGAAGCCTGCTTTGAGCGGAGGGGCCAGTCGGACAGCCGGCCAATTGGTCGCGACCAACCTTCTTGATTTGACGCGCTTCGTTTTTTTCCGTGTCCTTCCGTGCTTTCCGTGGTGCTGCTCTTCGATGTGTCGGCGAGGCGATTCGTCGGCGGACTCCTTACAATGTCGCGACCGTTGATCGCCGCGACTCCCTCCCTAGACTCCATCGAACCATGACCGCTCCCGACTCCAATGCCGATCAGTTTCATTCGCTCGACGCTGCGCTGGATGCCCTCAAGGCCGGACGATTGGTCATTGTCGTCGATGCCGAAGAGCGGGAGAACGAGGGCGATTTCATCTGTGCCGCCGAAAAGATCACGCCTGAGTTGGTGAGCTTCATGGTGCGACACGGGGCTGGCGTGTTGTGCGTGCCGCTCCTGCAAGAGACGGCCGAACGGCTGGGCCTTTCGCCGATTGTGGATAGTCAACGCAACACGGCTCCCAACCAGACTCACTTCCTCACGCCGGTCGATCACCGCGACGCGGGGAGCGGCGTCAGTACCGAGAACCGCGCGAAGACGATTCTCGCGCTCAGTCGTCCCGACGGCAAAGCCTCGGAGTTCGTGAGGCCCGGCCACATCAACCCGCTGTTGGCGAAAGACGGTGGCGTTCTGAGACGGACCGGCCACACCGAGGCCACCGTCGATCTGATGCGTCTGGCGGGAATGACTCCCGTCGGCGTCCTGATTGAGATTCTGAGCGAGCACAGTTCGGGCATGGCGGGCATCGACGAACTGCGGGCGCTGTCCCAACAGTACGACATCCCGCTCATTTCCATCGAGCAGATCGTCCGGCATCGCCGCCGGCGCGATCAGCTCGTCAAACGCGAGGCCGAGGTTCCCTTCGAGACGCGCGACTACGGCCACTTCCAAGTCATCGCCTACTCGGTCCAGCATGAGGATCAGGAACCGGTGGCCCTTGTGTGGGGTGACCTGACATCGGTCCCGGCCCCGCTCGTGCGAGTCCACTCGTCGTGCTTCACGGGAGACGTGCTCGACTCGCTGCGCTGCGATTGCGGCGACCAACTGCACATGGCGATGCGCATGATTCAGTCCGAGGGAACCGGTGCGGTCGTTTATCTGCCTCAAGAGGGACGCGGCATCGGACTGACCGCCAAACTCAAGGCGTACCAGCTTCAGGATCAGGGCCTCGATACCGTCGAGGCCAATCACAAGCTGGGCTTCAAATCCGACACGCGTGACTACGGCATCGGCCTCCAGATCCTGAAAGACCTCGGCCTGACCTCGGTCCGCCTGCTGACCAACAACCCCCAAAAGGTCAACGCCTTCCCCGGCTTTGACCTGACTCTGGTCGAACAAGTCCCGATCATCGCCCCGCCCGAGAAACAGCGCGAACAGTACCTCGCCACCAAGCGAGACAAGATGGGCCACACCCTGCCGGGCGGAACCAAGCCGAATGAGGACGAAAAGAAGAAAAAAGAAGAAGAACAGGAACCGTCATGAACGAATCCCGCCGACCACAGATGATCGCACTCGGATTGCTCGGCGCGGCCATTGGCGGCTGCGTCGGTTACTTCGCTTTCTTCTGGGCCGCGCGACAGGGCTTCTACGCTCTCATTCTCCCGCCCGCGCTGCTGGGTCTGACGGCGGGTTACTTCGCACGGTGCCGTTCGACGCCGCTCGCGATCGTGTGCGCCCTCGCGGGACTGGCCCTCGGCCTCTACACCGAATGGCGATTCGCTCCGTTTAGAGCCGACCCGAGTCTTCCGTACTTCCTCACTCACGTGCATCAGCTCAAGCCATTCACCCTGTTGATGCTCGCGCTGGGAGTGTTCATGTGTTACCGATTCGCGCTGGGCGTGGATCGCAAGCCCCACGTCGTTTGACAAGAGTTTCGTCACCAGCAGAAAGATCAGCCCATGAACTCCCTCATCCGTCGACTTCAACTTGACTTCTTTCCGACCAAGGTCAACTGCGCGATTCTTTTGCTGCGAGTCGCACTCGGGGCGCAGATGCTCCTCGGGCACGGTTGGGGCAAGTTCATGACGTTCTCCGAGAAGGCCGCCACGTTTCCCGATCCGCTCGGCGTGGGCCACACGACCAGCATGGCGCTGGCTGTGTTCGGCGAAGTCGTCTGCTCGGTCCTGCTGATCGCCGGAGCCTTCACGAGGCTGGCGGCCCTCGGCGGCGCGGTCACGATGGCCGTGGCGTTCTTTCTGGTCCACGGCGGCAAGCTGAGCGGAGCGAACAGCGGCGAGATGGCCTTCCTCTACCTCGTCGGCTTCGTCGCGATCTTCCTCACGGGACCGGGCCTCTTCGCGCTGGACACCAAGCTCGGCGGCCAAACCAACGCCGCCAAATGATTTCGGTTTGAGTCGTGGATGGTACAGGTTGCCGTTTCGGCAACCGAGGCCACCCACCGGAATGTCTTGCCTTGCCGCCAAGACTACGCAGCGTGCATGTTCGGGGTGATTGCCAACCTACTCGTTCGCCCCGAACTTGCCGACCTGATGCTTGCGGCGACGAAGGACATCCATGACGGCCTGATAGATGTAAGGGCCGTTCTTCTCTGACCCCTGATTGGCTTCCGTCCAAGACTCGTAGCCGAGTTCCTTGAAGGCCACGTCATCGATCTGGCCGAGTTCAAGCTGGATCTCACGCATCAATTCTGCGCCGACGAACTCCAGATCCTGCAACACGGGGCTCCCATTGCTGTATTTTAAATTCTTCAATTCTTTGGGAATCTTGCCGATCGGAAGGGTGCCGCGTCGATCATCCTTCTTCGCGATCGGATTCCAGAGCATGAACTCGGCGTCGTAGGACATTTTAAAGAGCGATTGTCGATCGTTGGATCCCTGGGGCCACGGCCCTTTCGGGTCGTATTTCACCTCACCCAGACCGTCTTTGGCCAAGCCGTGTTCCGACCAGCGGGTCATCCCTTCGAGGAGCCATTTATTTTTGAAATAGGTCGCCCCGTATTGGATCAGATGAAACGTTTCGTGTGCCGGGGTGATGTTCTTCGCCGGCACGACGTGATTGCCGACGGTGAGCGTAATGGCCTTCGTCCCCTTGGGGTCGGTCGGCAGGGCGGACCGCTGTGCTTCGTCGAACGCGAGACCGTTTCCGCCGTTGATCAGCGCCTTGCCACGAATCTTCACCTCGAGGAACTTCACGCCGGGATAGCGTTCCGACGCGAGCGGGTCGGGAAAGCCGAGCGTCTCGCAAAACAACTGACGTGCGGCGAAGACCTGTTTGGCAACATCTTCCACCTGATCCGGAATGCCGCTCTTGTCCGAGTCGTCCGCAGCGACCGCATCCTTTCCGATTTTACTGAAGAGGATCCGGACCTCGCCCAATTCAAAATGCTCTGTCAACTTGGCCGGAGGCTCTTTTTCCTGAGCGAGGAGTACGTCACTCACGGGAGACAGGAAAAGACTGGCGAACAGTTGGCAGAACACCCCGAAAGGGCAATTGAATCGCGGCATGACAGCGGGCCTTTCATGAATCGTGAGATTGCCGGAGCGAGAGACTTGGTTTGCCCCTATTCGGCCGGTTACTCGAACACCAGTGTTCCGAACTTGGCGAGTTCGTGGAAGCTGCGGGTGACGGGAACCCAGCTCCAGGCGGAGGTGCGTCCCTCATCGTGGTCCATGCGGTAGAGATTGGCTCGCCACTTGGAGCTGGGTTTGGGTGGGATGTTGGTCAGGGGTTGAAGCATGCCGTAGGGAATGAAGACTTCGGCCTGCCAGCTTTTGATCGCGGCTCCCGATTGTTTGGGGCCGCTGGTCGAGGTAGCTCGGCGGGTTTTGCGCGAGGCTTCTCCGCCGTCCTGATCGAAGTACCACGGTTGCCACCGGCGGCGCTGGCCGTCCTGCGTCGAGATCATGAGCGGCAGCTCTTTGCCGAGCGGTGAGATTTCGTACTCGAAGTAATTCGGCTGCTTCTCGTCCGGCCACAGGAACAGTTCAAAGCAGTCCTCCTCCCAGAGGTTGGCGAAGTCACGATCAAACGTCGCGGTCAGCTTCTGGTCGGCTGCATCGAACAGGACGTAGAGACCCTTCGCGGAGTAGAGCAGCTTCACGCGCGTGCGGTTTGTGGGCTCTTCGGCCAGCGGCTCCCCGGCTCCGTTGCGACGGAAGAGGGGCTGCCACTCAGTCTTGTTCCACGCGGCGGCTTGTCCGTCGCCGGTGACCTCGAAGTCGTCGGTTGCTCGGACGCGGAGAGTGTTCGACGGCGCGGCGGGTGCGGCGGGCGTGGTCGATGATGTGGCCGGTGGCTTGCTCACGTCGGCGGACTGCGTCAGGCCGAGGACTCGTTCGGCGTTCTTGTGGTAGATCTTTTCGAGCACTTCGTCGGGAAGGTAAATGCCGTAGATCGGCCAGAAGCCCTGACGGTGATGGCTGGCCGAGCAATCGAAATACTCGTCGTCCGTTTCGAGGAAGCGGTAGTAGATGCGGAAGGCGTCGCGGCGCGGAGTGGTGTCGGTGCCGAACAGGATGCGATCCTGATACTTCACGAAAAACCGGCGGGCCGTGTACGGCTGCCGTCCGAGTTCCGAGATGCGGGCGTCGAAATCGACCAGCATGTTCGGGTACTTGTCGAGCTTCTCGGCCACGGCGGCGAGGTCTTCCGCGTTGTTGCCGAAGTGCGTGTTGACGAACGTCGTCTGCGGATGCCGCTCGATCGCGCGGTGGAGTTGGTCGAGGATCTCCTGCCGCTTCGGATATTTTCCGCCTTCATCGAAGAAGAGCCAGTTGGGATGCTCGTTCAGTTCATGCCAGCGTTCGTTGTTCTTATCGAGCGCGGTGAAGAAGGCCGCCGGGTCCGAGACGTGAATGACCACGGGCCGCTTGTGCTTGGCACACATCGCCCAGACCGGGTCGAGCTTCGGATCGTCCACCGGCATGAGTTGCCCCGACTTGTAACGCCAGATCAGCCCGAGCCGCTTGTCAATTTTGAGTCCCTTCGCCCCCGCGAGAAAACTCTCTTCGAGCCGCTTCGCCTCGCGGTCGCTCCAGTCGGCGTCGTCGATCCCGTCGAAGTTGACCAGCGCGAACGTGACGAAGCGGCCGGGATGCGTCCCCTCCAGCGCGGCGACTGTCTCCTTGAGCCGCTCGCCCCAACCGCCATCGAGATTGACGACGGTCTTCACACCTGCCTCATCCATCTCGGTGAGATATCGCTGCACCCGCTCGGGCGTGAGTGTCTGCTTGCCGCCGCCCAGATGGTTGTGAATGTCGATGACGGGAAAGCGCGGTTTCTCGACGAGGGTCGTCTTGGTCACGAGCATCGAGCGCGGTGCCCAGTCGCGCAGCTTCAACTCGCGAATGTCCTCCTGCGCCGAGGCCGCTTGCGCGGTGAGGAAAACTCGCGCGGCGAGGAGGATCAGCCCACCAACGAACACCATTCTTCCAAGCCGCGAGTGCGTCACGATGGATCTCCTGAGTGAGGGAAGTCAGGCATCGTGTCGAGCGACGAGCCTGCTGGGGACCACGCAGATCGGTGGCCCCCGGCTCAGAATAGCGACGCGGCGGGCAAGAGGAAGCTTGGCCTCATCTGGGATATTGTGTGCCACGGTCACGGAGTCCTCGACGTGGCCGTGTGAGGACTTGGTTGCTGCTTGTTGATTTCACGGCTACGTCGAAGCTCCGTGACCGTGGCACCCATCACATTCTCACGACGCCGTGCAGACCAGAAGCTGGTCTTCCAGATCGGCGACGTATTCGGCATCGAACTCCATCAAAAACTTTGTGGCGCTCATCGGAGCATTAAGCATCGGGTCGTCGCGCTCGCCGGAATCCATCGCACTCGGGGGTGAGGTGGGGGGGAACTCGGTCAACTCGGCGCGTAGCACGCGGATGTGAGCGGGAGCCTCGATCCCCAGCTTGACCGAGCCTTTGCCCGTGTGGATCACCCTGATGATGATCTCGTCGCCAATCTTGATCGCTTCGTCACGTTTGCGGGTGAGTACCAACATGAGAGACAGTCCTTTCTGATGTGTGAGAGTCCATTCCAATGTCTGCATGTCGTCGAGGTGAACCTTCGCAGGTGAATCGTCCTGACAACGGAGGGAGTCTCAAAGCAACGCCGATGCCGAATCGGTGCACAGCCACGGCGCGAGGCAAAGAATCATGATTTCCTGTCTGTTTGGGGCCATGTCCGGCGGGAGCTGCCGTCTGAACCGTGCCAATGCCACGACAGGGAGTCTGGCGAATGGAAGGACTTACAAATATTGACATGCTCGCTCGGTCATGCATTGCAATCAGGCTGAGTCATCGGCGGACTCGGCCTGTGTCAACTCGATCCGAGAGTCCGCAGCGCGAGAAGAATCGCCGCCAGCTTGCATCAGAGGGCTTCGCCGTTATACTTCCGCCCTTCGCAAGTTGGCGTTTCCAACGGAGTTCACAGTCGTCGCGTCCGAAAAGGGATGCGGGCTGGTCACTGAAAAATATAGAGGGTGATGCGATGGGTTCTCAGTGCTCAATCTGTGGTAAGAAGCCGGTCCGCGGTAACTCCAAGGTCGAACGCGGCAAGGCGAAGTACCTCGGCGGTAACGGTCGCAAGACGACCGGCATCACCAAGCGCTGGTTCCGTCCGAACCTGCAATCGCTCCGGATGCAAACCGGCGAGACCTCGGGCAAAGTCCGCGTTTGTGCCAAGTGCATTCGCGGCGGCTTGGTCGTGAAGCGTGTCGTTCGCAAGCCGTTCACGATTGATGCGGCCCCCAAGGCTTGACCTGGCGTGTTTCATTGGGCAAGTTCGGCCAGGTTGGCTTTGCGTCGTTTGATCGCCCGGCTTGAACAAGGCCGGGCCTTTGCATTGGTGGTGACATGCAACTGACTCCCGCCGACGTGCGCAAAGTGGCGTCACTCGCCCGATTGAAGGTTTCCGACGCCGAGGTTGCGTCTCTCGCCACCGACCTTACGGCGATTCTGGGCTATGTCGATGTGTTGAACGAGATCGACACCACCGGCATCGAGCCGATGGTCCATGCGGTCGAGTTGCACAACGTCCTGCGTACCGACTCTCTCGTCGAATCGTTGCCTCGCACGGCGGCTCTCAGCAACGCTCCCCGCTCCGATGGCGAGTGCTTCCTCGTCCCGGCGATTATCGAAGCCTGACGCGCAAGCGAAGGATCGTCGCCGCACAACGTTCGCTCGCGCGTCAGGCTTCAATGCAATCATGAATAATCCGGGCTAAGATGCCGCCCCCGGTCAGAGCGTTGTCGCTTCGGCCGCCTCTCCGCCTCATCTTCACGACCGGCAAAGGTCTTCCGTGGTGTCGAACCCAACCGCCCTGCCCCTTTCCGAACTGATCGCCAAACTGGAGGCGAGGGAATTCAGTAGCGCTGACGCCACGGCGTCGTATCTCGACGCGATCTCGCAGCGCGATCCGAAGATCGGCGCGTTCTTGCATGTGGACCGGGACGCGGCACTGCGACAGGCCGAAGCCGTCGATGCGAAACGAAAAGCCGGTCAGCCGGTGGGGCAACTCGCTGGTGTGCCGGTCGCCGTCAAGGACGTGATGTGTGCGGCAGGCCAACCCGCGACGTGCGGTAGTCGGATGCTCAAGAACTTCGTGCCACCGTATGACTCGCACGTTGTCACGAAGTTGAGGCAGGCTGATGCGGTGCTCATCGGTCGCACGAACATGGACGAGTTCGCGATGGGATCGTCGGGCGAGAACTCGGCCTTCGGCGTGACTCGCAATCCGTGGGATACGGATCGCATCCCAGGCGGGTCGAGTAGTGGATCGGCCGCAGCGGTCGCGGCCCGGATGGCTCCGTTGGCTCTCGGCAGCGATACGGGCGGCTCGATCAGACAACCGGCCGGACTGTGTGGCATCGTCGGGATGAAGCCGACGTATGGACGGGTCTCCCGCTACGGGCTGATTGCCTATGCGAGTTCGCTCGATCAGATCGGCCCCTTCGCGACGGATGTCTCTGGCGCGGCGCTGCTGCTCGAAGCGATTGCCGGTCACGATCCGCGCGATTCGACCAGCGTCAACTCGCCCGTGCCAGCTTACAGTCAGACGGTCGAACAGCCTCTTGCCGGACTGCGGATCGGCGTCCCGGTCGAACACTTTGCCGAGGGGCTCGATCCCGAGATCGGGCGCGCGGTGCGTGAGGCCCTCGCCGTCTACAAGTCGCTCGGCGCGGAACTCAGGGACGTGCATCTGCCGCACTCGAAGTATGCCATCGCGACGTACTACCTGATCGCCACGTCGGAGGCTTCCAGCAATCTGGCCCGTTACGACGGAGTCCACTACGGACACCGGGCCACCGAGTTTGGCAGTCTCGTCGAGATGTACGAGGCCAGCCGCGGCGAGGGCTTCGGGGCCGAGGTCAAGCGCCGCATCATGCTCGGTGTCTTCGCCCTCTCGACCGGCTACGCCGACAAGTACTACACGAAGGCGCTGCAAGTGAGGCGACTCATCCGCCGCGACTTCGACGCCGCGTTTGCCGATGTCGATGTGATCGCCGGTCCCGTGACACCAACTGCCGCGTTCAAGCTCGGCGAGAAAACCAGCGACCCGTTGTCGATGTATCTCGGCGACATCTACACCATCAGCGCCAACCTCGCGGGACTGCCGGGCATTTCGATTGCGTGTGGCTTCACAGCAGCGGGCCTGCCGATCGGCCTTCAACTTCAAGCCGCTCCGTTTGAGGAGGAAAAGCTGCTCCGCGCCGCGAGAATGCACGAACGAGCCACCGACTGGCACCGTCGCTCGCCCGCCATCGCATCAACCTGATTCAGAGGAATCTGTGGAACCACGGAAATCACGGAAAGAAATCGATGAGCAGCAAGGCAATGTCGAAAAGGCAGGAACCACGAATTACACGAATTTGAAGGCAAGAAGGAAGAATGATCAAAGGAGCCCCTCGCCCGCTTTGTTTTTTAGATTCGTGTTATTCGTGAGATTCGTGGTTCCCGCAGAGCTCTTCGCTTTCCGTCTTCCTTCCGTGATGTTCCGTGCCTTCCGTGGTTCCCCGTTTTCCGTTTGAGAATCTCCATGAGCTACGACGTCATCATCGGTCTCGAAGTCCACGTGCAGCTTCAGACTCAAACGAAAATCTTTTGCGGGTGTTCGACCGCCTTCAACCCGGATCACCCGAACGTGCAGACATGCCCCGTCTGCCTCGGCCTGCCCGGCGCATTGCCGGTGCTCAACGCACGCGGCTTCGATCTGGCGGTGAAGACGGCTCTCGGACTGAACTGCGAGATCGCCCGGTTCACCAAGTGGGACCGCAAGCAGTACTACTACCCCGACCTGCCGAAGGGCTATCAGATCAGTCAGTTCGACCTGCCGTTCAGTCATGACGGGTGGGTCGATGTGGTGGTGGAGAAGGAGTCAGGAGACAGGAGTCAGGAGTCAGGAGAAGTTGCCCAAGGTCACACCATCCGCCGCGTCAGAATTCTGCGGGCTCACATGGAGGAGGACGCGGGCAAGAACATGCACGACGAATCGGGGCGGGGACGCGACAGTCAGGTCGATCTCAACCGAGCGGGGACGCCGCTGGTCGAGATCGTCACCGAGCCCGACTTGCGGTCGTCGGCCGAGGCGCGGCGGTTCCTCGAAGAATTGAAGCTGTTACTCACGTATCTCGAAGTCTCCGACTGCAACATGCAGGAGGGGAGTCTGCGGTGCGATGCCAACGTCAACCTGCACATTCATCAGCCGGACGGCTCGAAGGTGCCGACGCCGATTGTCGAGGTGAAGAATCTCAACAGCTTCCGCTTCATCGAGCAGGCCATCGAGTTTGAAGTGGCCCGCCAGTGGGAGGCGTTTCAGCAGACCGGCATTCGTCTGGGAGCGAAGGGTGGGCACAAGGCGACTCGCGGCTACGACCCGGATCGCGGCGTGACGTATCCGCTGCGCGAGAAGGAAGAGGCGGCCGACTACCGCTACTTCCCCGACCCGGATCTGGTCCCGGTCGTGGTCGATGACGCGAAGCTGGCCGCGATTCGGAGCGAGATGTGCGAACCACCGGCATCGCGTCGTGACCGCTTTCAGTCCGAATTCCAACTGACGCCCTACGATGCCGGTGTCCTGATCGATCAGGGGCGTGCGATGGCCGACTACTTTGAAGAGGTCGCGCGAGGCTGTGGCGACGGCAAGCAGGCGGCCAACTGGATCACTCAGGATGTCCTGCGCGAGATGAACCAGCGAGGTCAGTCGATCACCGAGTTCGCCATCCGCCCCGATGTTCTCTCCGCGCTGCTGAGCCGTATCAACGGGAAGCAGATCACGATCAAGTCGGCTCGCGACGTCTTCGCTTCGCTGCTGGCTGAGGCTGACGAAAGCACTGGCGGCTCAGGGCAGCGGCCAGTGGCACCCCAGGCCGTGTTGTCTGTCAGCCGGATCGACGAGATCATCACTGCCAAAGGTTTGGCCATCGTCGAGGACACGGGAGCCATCGATGCGGCCATTGCGATGGTTCTGTCTCGCGGCGAGAAGGCCATCGCCGACTTCAAGTCGGGCAACGAGAAGGCCATTGGTGCCCTGATCGGCCAGGTGCTGAAGCAGGTCAAGGGGGCCGATCCGCAAGCGGTGCGAGAAAAACTGCTGACGGCGTTGTCTCGCTGAGCGTCCTCGGTTCCGTCATACTGCGTTCGTATTGATTGCCTCAAATCCTGTCACAATTCACGAAAAGGTCTTGGTTATGAAATTGCGAGTGGCTCTGTGTTGTGCGGTTCTGAGTGGGTTGTGTGTGACCGACGCGAAGGCGTTTCCGCCGATGCCCGGACACATCAAGGAAGCCTTCAAGGACGACAAGGATTACAAGCCGTTCCTGGAGACGGTCGAGGCGCTCAAGTCCAAGTGCGACGTCTGTCACAAGCCGGGAGCCGACAAGAAAGCCAAGGGCCACGGCCTGAACGATTTCGGCAAGGTCTATCACGACCGGTTTGAAGCGAAGAAGTACAAGAAGGCTCAAGAGGACAAGCAGACCGACGAGTCGCTCAAGCTGTTCAAGGCGGCGTGGGACAAGTCGGTCACCGAGAAGAACGCCGACGGCAAAGTCTTCGGCGACCTCATCAAGGCCGGAAAGTTGCCCGGCAAGAACGAGTAATCCTTCGCGATATTCCACAGTGTTGCAGCGGCAAGTTCGTGTGGAGCGGTCTCATGTCGAAAAACAGCAAGTCTGAGGGGATGTCTCTTCGGACAATGACGATTCTGGTTGGCCTGGTGGTGGCGTTTTTCCTGTGGGGAGTCGCCGCCGCGATGTATGACAGCGCTCAGGGAGGGCGATGGACCATGGGCGAGTCGCCGGACGGAACCCGGCTTCGTCGCCCCTCGCCCGTGGGAATGTTCATCGCCGGCACGATCGCCTACGCCGCCAACACGGTCATGTATCTGCCGCACCTGCCGTGGGTCGTCGGATTCATCCTGACGGAGCGGACGTGGTTTGCGATCGTCGCGCTACTGGTCGAAGTTGGCGTCGTTGGCTTCGGTTTCTGGTTGTCGCGTCTTCAACAGGCACTCGATTCCGGACAGGCTTTCAAGACCAAACGCAAGTCTCGGCCAATCTCGACTCCTCGGCGCATGAATGATGAAGATTGAGGCGGGAGTCAATCACCGGATCCCACGTCTGGTTTGGCCCGCATGAGTTTGCCGGCGCTTCAAAGTCGCCGCCCGTTCTACAATCTTGCAAAGGATTTCAACGACCTGAACGAGACGAGTCATCATGGCCGACTTCAAAGTGACGCAGTTGGAGTCTGATCTGGACTTCTCGAACTTGCCGTACTGGGACGTGGTCATCATTGGTGCCGGTCCGGCGGGGTTGGCGGCCAGTTTGACGACGGCTCACCGGGCGCTGACCACGCTGGTGATCGAGGCCAAGGATCGTCCGGGTGGGCAGCCGCAGTTCCTCTATGCCGACAAGCGGATCGTCGACATCCCCGGCTTTCCCGACGGCATCAGCGGTGAGGAGTTGTCTCAGCGGACGTACCGACAGGCGGTCGATGCCCTCGTGCAGTTCCGCTTCAACGAAGAACTGGTGACGATCGAGGACACCGACCAGTTGGAGACCGAGGACCGCCTCAAGCGGGTCGTCACCACCAAGGGCAGCTATCTCTGTCGCAAGGTGATCATCGCGTGCGGGCTGTTGCACTATCCTCGACGACACAGCGTGCTGGACCGGCTCGAGTCGAAGAACGTCCACTACAAGGTTCCCAAGATCGGCGACTATGAGGGAAGCCGCGTCGCCGTGGTGGGCGGCGGAGACTCGGCCCTCGACGCCGCCTTGATGGTGCAGGCGCGCGGCGGCCTGGTGGACCTCGTCGTGCGCGAGGCGACTCCGATCGGCAAGGCCGACAGCCTGGAGCGGATTCGCGAAGCGGGCGGTCAGCTCCACACCTCGACCGAGATCGCGTCGGCCCGGTTCGAGGGGAACGAGATCGAGTTGGAGCTGACCGGCGGCGAGCGACTCCGCTGTTCGTTGGCGATCGTGCAGATCGGCTTCCTGTCGGCGAAGGAGACGTTCGAGCGGCTGGCGATCACGTTGAATGAGGACGGGAGCATCGCCATCGATCCGTACTTCGAGACCAGCCGCCAGGGAATCTTTGCGGTGGGGGACGTGCATGGCGACATCAAGCT
>JBBPIS010000154.1:0-17683 GCA_038040225.1 Planctomycetota bacterium | reverse complement strand
GATCCGGCTGCGCGGCAGCGAACATCCTGGCATGTTGAGCTGGCAGCAGCTTGCCGATGCGGGTCAGCAGGTCGATCCGGGGCAACTGGCTGAGATCGAGCAGCGGTTGGCACCGGACGACCCGATCAACCTGCAATACACCTCGGGCACGACGGGCAATCCGAAGGGGGCATTACTAACTCACCGGAACCTGCTGCTCAACGGTTTCTACACGGCCGAAAGACAGCAACTGAACGAAACGGACCGCATCTGCATTCCGGTGCCGCTCTATCACTGCTTTGGCTGCGTGTTGGGGTCAACCTGCGCGGCAGTCTGCGGCGCGGCGATGGTCTTCCCACAGGAAACGTTCCAGCCCGAGGCCACGTTGGAGGCGATCGAGGCCGAGCGTTGCACCGCGGTCTACGGCGTCCCCACGATGTTTATCGCCGCACTGGAGCATCCAACGTTCTCGCAGCGCGATACCTCATCGCTGCGCACCGGCATCATGGCGGGCAGCCCGTGTCCCATCGAATTGATGAAGCGGGTCGTCAAAGACATGGGAGCCAGTGAAATCACGATCGGCTACGGCCAGACGGAGGCTTCGCCGCTGATCACCCTGACATCGACCGACGACTCCATCGAACATCGAGTCGGCACGGTCGGCCGTCCGCTCCCCGACATTGAAGTGAAAATCATTGATCCTCAAACCGGCGAAGCCCTCCCCGACAATCAGTCGGGCGAACTGTGCTGTCGCGGCCACAACGTGATGCTGGAGTACTACAACCTGCCCGAGCAGACCGCGAAGGCGATCGACGCCGAAGGCTGGCTGCACACGGGCGACATGGCGCTGCGTCAGCCGGACGGTTACTACCGCATCACCGGCCGCTTCAAAGACCTGATCATTCGCGGCGGCGAGAACATCGCCCCGCGTGAGATCGAAGAACTGCTGTATCAGCATCCGCAGGTCGAAGACGTCCAGATCGTCGGCGTCCCCGACCGCAAGTTCGGCGAAGAGGTCGCCGCCTGGATCAAACTTCGATCCGGCGCCACCACCACCGAAGACGAAATTCGCGACTTCTGCCGCACCCGCCTGGCCCACTTCAAGACGCCCCGTTACGTGAAGTTCGTGGAGAGCTTCCCGACAACGGTCACGGGCAAGATCCAAAAGTTCAAGATCCGCGAGCAGGCGATCCTCGACCTCGGCTTGCAGGACGTCGCCGCCATCGAAACGGCATAACGTTTGAAATCAACCGCGGCTGTAGGCTGTCCGCTGGATTGAAGGGTTAGGCCTCATGCGGGATCGGGAATGAGGACGAACGTACCAATGTTTGCCCCAGCTCCGAGAGGTAGATGTTTCCGAAGCCGCCGCGAGCGTGGCTGGAGTGGAAATGCAATAGCCGCTGCTGGCGCAACCCAAGAATGCACTCTTTCAGTATTGGCCACGGCCATGCGACTCGAACACCGACCTCGCGCGGGTTATCCCAATCGAAATCTCCAACAATCACTTGAGGGCGGGGGAGCGACACCAAGTTGACGTTTGGTACTGGATCGTGAGCAAAGTTGATATTCGCTGCTTCTGGACATGCCGCGAGCGCGGCGAGGACAGCAAGGCTTGGATCATCCATCTTGACGAGGATGCCTAGAGCAAATGCGTCAAGGACCGCGTCGTCGTCATCACCTGATGGTTCAGTGAGGGTTGGGCGATTCCACCAGGCATCTCGGTGCGCACGAAGTTCCTGGGGAGAATACTTGGTACCTAATGGGTGCATTGGGTTGTAGTGGCCCGCCTCTGTATGACACCTTGTACATAGGCAGATTGCATTCTCTATCGTGTTCGGACCACCAAGGGCTTCCTGAATGATGTGATGTACGTTTGCAGTGCGGCCAGCGAACTCGTGACAGACACAGCAGTGACGCCCGGATCGAACCAGCGCATCGAGACGGACCGAGTTTGGAAATGGCATGGCAGGCTATTCAGTTCAGGAGGTCAGGCTGTGCCTGACGATCAGTTGAGGCGTCAAGCACAGCCTGACCTACTCGATTGTTATGCCGATCCGGTCAATTGGTGCGATTGGTTCACCGGGTTTTGTGTCCGTGCCACCAGTTCCGCCCGGTGGTGGTACAACACGGCCAGCAGATGCTCATCGTCGATGTCCCAGAGGGACCGCTCGGTTTGGTCCTCTCCGAGGAATCCGAGGTGTGCCATCAACTGACCCAAACGCACGTCTGGCGAGAGTTCGCACAGTTCAGCCAGAACGTCCAGGGCCTCGCGCCGGGTTGCTGACATCATGATAGTACGTCTCCGATTTTTGGCTCCGGACCATAGGCTCGCCGAAGCCGGCCAATCACTTCGACTCGAACAAGGACACCCGGCGCGAGCTTGGCGATCCGAGTCGCCCGAGTAACACCATTGTAGATCACCAGTACTCCGTCCGTCCCCTCGTACGCCACGATCGGCGGCATCCCGACAACCGACGCTCCGAAGCGAGCGATCTGGCGGGCGAGTTTGAGCGGGTCTGCGTTTGGGCGGGACGACAGCACCCGAAGCTCGCGCGGATCGACATCGCAGAAGTACGAGGACATGGCCTGAAGCGTACTCGATACGAGGAGCCTAAGAAAGTCGGCATATCACAGCTGCGCCGTTGGACCGAGCACCTGCCGCGCGGTCTCTTCAATCAGACGGTGGTCGTGATCTTTCAATCGGGCGAGGGACTGGCGGATTCGGCGGGCGGACTGAACGAGGAACAACCGGCCCGCTGTGGCGGAGGTGGCGAAGGGGACTTCGGGGCCGGTCGCCTCGGATGTGGCCGCCTCGTGGGGTGTAGCATCCAGCCGGGCGAGGACGCAGACGGAGGCATAGATCTCCATCGCGGCTTCGGCGATCGGTTCCTGGACGAGTTGGCGTTCGAGGATTTCCTCGCGGTGACGCATCAAAGCCTGTTCGACGGCCAGGCCGAACTGGCGGATCAGACGACCGAGCGTCTTCGCGGACGCGGTTAACTCGGGCGATGTCACGCCCACGGCGGGACGGGTCAGTCGGCGCGAGACTTCTTCCGTGACGAAGCGGCTGAGTAGGGAAAGGTTTTTGAAGGGGAGGGACTCCCAGATGGCCTTCAATCGCTCGCCCGGTTCGCGCATGCCCACGAGCGCGATGAAGGAGATGAGGACTTCGTTGGCTCCCTCGCCGATCTGGTTGATGCGCGCGTCGCGCAGCATCCGTTCGAGCGGTCGGTCGCAGAAGTAGGCGGCACCGCCGTAGATCTGGAAAGCATCGTTCACGATCGTCCACAGGGCTTCGGTGCTGTAGACCTTCAGCATGGCGGTCTCCAGCATGTAGTCCTCCAGCCCGCGATCAATCAGCCCGGCGGTGACGCTGGTCATCGCCTCCATCGCGTAGGTCCAGGCCGCCATCCGCGCC
The DNA here is from genome assembly GCA_038040225.1 of Planctomycetota bacterium. Classification (GTDB taxonomy): domain Bacteria; phylum Planctomycetota; class Planctomycetia; order Planctomycetales; family Planctomycetaceae; genus Schlesneria. Next base: position 14,286 of record JBBPIS010000154.1, on the reverse strand, counting down.
AGTTTCTGCTGGACGAGTGGAAACTCACCCAGCTTGCGGCCGAATTGGACTCGCGTGCGGGCGTGCTCAGTGGCCAGTCGCAAACTGGTCTTCGCCGCGCCGGTGCAGCAGGCTCCGAACGTCGTGCGGCCGAAGTCGAGGACCGTGAGCGCGACCTTCAGTCCCTTGCCCAGCGGGCCGAGAATGTTTTCCTTCGGAACCGGCATGTTCTCGAAGGCCAACTTGGCCGTCGCGGTACCGCGAATGCCGAGCTTCTCCATCCGCGGTTCGATCACGCGGAAGCCGGGCATGTCGGGTGTGACCAGGAACGCCGTGATTGCCGTGTCGGCGCGGCCGGGGACCGCCGTGCGAGCCATCACCGTCAGCACGTCGGCGATCGCGCCGTTCGTGATGTAACGCTTCTCGCCGTTCAGCACGTAATGCGATCCGTCCGGTGAGAGCACCGCCTGCGTCTGCACGTTGCTGGCGTCCGAGCCGGCCTGCGTCTCGGTCAGCGCGAATGCCGCCAGTTTGCGGCCGACGATCATGTCGGGCAGCCAGTGGCGCTTCTGCTCTTCAGTGCCGAACAGCAACAGCGCCCGCATTCCGATCGAATGATGCGCATTGACGAAAATCGACGTCGCACTGCATCGTCCGCCGAGTTCCTCCAGAATCCGGCAGTACGCCAGTTGCGAGAAGCCTCGCCCCCCGATGGCCTCGGGAGCCGTCATCCCCAGCACGCCCAGATGGGCCAGTCCGTCGATGACGCTGCGCGGGATATCGGCCTGCCGGTCGATGGCCTCGGGATCGAGATGCTCATCGCAAAACGCCATCAACTGACGCAGAGCCGCATCGACCTTGGACTGCTCCGCCTCCGGCAAGCGCGGATACGGCAGAACGAGTCCGGCGGCAAACCGTCCGTGGAACAACTCCTTGGCGACACTCCGGTGCGCCGGACCTGCAAAGAGAAGCTCCTCGGCCTGACGAACCTGCTTGTCGCGTTCGAGTTCCCGCGCCGACTTCGTCTCGTTGGGTGATGTCACTGAACCGGTCATGGCATACCTCCTTGTCTATGGCTGGAGTGTTTGAGAGGTCTTGTTGGCAGCGCTTGTCAGCATCCACAAGGGTAGCGGAAGCGGTAGAAACGCAGAGTGCGCAGAGAACACAGAGAAGAAAACTCTGCGATCTCAGCGTCCTCTGCGTTTCTACTCCGGATTCATTGACCAGTCGGGATCGCGGTGTTCGAGGAATGCATCCAGACCCTCTTGGGCTTCTTCGCTCTCCCTTACTCGCTTGTGAACCTTCAGGGCCTGAGTGAGAAGTTGTGATCGTTCGGTGGCACGCAGCTCGTGGAGCCAGCGCTTCGTTTGACGAATGGCCTCCGGACCACCCTTCAGGATTGTTGCCGCGAGGGAGCGAGCCTCATTGAGCAGTCGATCGGCGGGCACGATGCGGTGGACGAGTCCCATTATGCGAGCCCGTTCCGCGGAGATCGGCTCGCCGATCAGAAACAACTCGTACAGGTCACCGTCGCGCAGGCGGTCTTCCAGAACGGCTGCCACCAGAGCCGGAATCAACCCGCGCCGCACCTCGGGAAATCCGATCCGCAGGTCGTCCGAGGCCACGGCGAAATCGCAGCATGCCAGCAGGCCCGCTCCTCCCGCAAAGGCTGCTCCGTGAGCGACGGCGACGGTCACGAGCGGGCTGTACTTCAAGGTCTTGAACGTGCGCGCGACCCAGTCCGCGCTGTGCTCGGCGACGTCGGCATCGGCCGTCTCGTGCAGGTCCAGCCCCGAGCAGAATCCGGCACCGGCTCCGCGCACCAACACGAGTCGTCGCTGCGGCTCGGCGGCCAACGAGTCGAGCGCCGCACACAACGCCTCCATCAGTTCGATGGTCAGCGCATTGCGACGCTCCGGCCGGTTGAGAGTGAGCAGCGCGGTGACTTCATCGAGTGATTCGACCAGTAGTACGGGTGTTTCGTTCATGGGGATGTCCTTCAGAGAATCGTAGCCGAAGTCGCAAGACTTCGGGGGGAGGCGGCAAGGGCGACTGAATTCTTGCGAATTCAGCTACAAGTTGGCCAGCGGCATGTCGAGCAGCACCTGTCCCAGCGTCTTGCCTTGAGCATCGACGCGCAGCGGATTGGCGAGGATGCCGTGCAGGACGAAGTTGACCGCGCCGAGGTTTGGCAATTCGTGGCGAATCACACTCTGAGCATCCTCAATTCCGAAGTGAGTGGCGACACGTTCGACGGTCGCCTCGCGACAGATCCGCGAGAAGTCTTCGGGACACCGGGCGATCACTCCCACATTGGCGTGGATTCCCTTGTCACCGCTCCGCGCGAAGGCGATGTCCCCCAATCGTGGGGTTCGTTGAGCGACTTCGGAAATACGGTGCGGCGCGGCCTCGTTTACGCTTCGGGTTAGGACCGGCGCGTCAATAAGTGTTCCCTCGTGGCGGATGCTGCCAGCATCCGAATCGACGCTGGCAGCGTCGGCCACGACAGCCTTTCCTGCGCCGGTCCTTACTTCCTCGCTCACGCCACGGGTTGGTGTTGTGGAGGGCGTTCCGCACGACCCAGCGAGCAGTTCAACCTGCGGCGTGACTCGGCTTCGTTCGATGAGACACGGCCAGTAGCGGAAGACGGGATGGACGCGTGGACGTCCTGCGGCGTAGCCGGTCGTGCCGGGTGGCCCGGCCGTGATGAGTGGCATCAAGGCGGAGCAGAATCGTTCGACCGACTCGCGCGAGTCGTCGGCCACCGCGATTCTGAGCACGGTCTCGCGATGATCGGCGACCGCCGCGTCGTTTGGTCCGCGCGGATCGCACGCACCGGCACCGAGGCATTCGACGAGCGATTCACGAAACGTCACGCCGTTGCAGCGGAGCCGCTCCAGGACCGCCTGTCCGGCGCGGCGAGCCTTGGCCACGGCACTCGATCCGTAGATGGTCAACTCACCCGCGGCACGGTAGCCGTCCTGATATGTGGCGCTCACTTTGAACGAAGCGGGAGCCGGCCGCCCGCTGACGCCGCTGATCAGCATCCGATCGCGGCTCTCCTCGGTCAGTCGCAGCGACAGGAATGAGACCGTCACGTCGGGAGACAGATAATTGCCGGGATCGCCAATTTCGTAGACGAGTTGTTCCTTCACCGTCTGTTCGCAGACGCGGCCTCCGGTACCAGCCGACTTCGTGACGATGAAGCTGCCGTCCTCAGCCACCTCGACGATGGGGAAGCCGATGTGGTCGATGTCGAGATCCGGCATCTCAAGCCAGTCCGTCGAGATGCCACCCGTCACCTGAGTGCCACATTCAATCAGGTGTCCGGCAACGGTGGCTCCCGCGAGACGATGCCAGTCGTCCCACTTCCAAGCGTGAAAATGAGCACACGCCGCCACGGTGAGACTCGGATCGGCGACTCGACCGGTGATGACGATGTCAGCGCCGCGAGCCAGCGCTTCTGCCACGGGCTGGGCACCGAGATAGGCGTTGGCCGTCACGAGTCTCGGCTGGATGCGAGACAGCGACTCGCCGGTGTCCAAATTGCGAAACAGCGCCGCATCGTCGGACGCCTTCGCGAGTTGATCGAGCACATCGTCACCGCTCACGACGGCGATGATCAGACCCTCACACCCGGCAGCGTCCAGGATCTGCCGACAGGCGCGGGCACACGCCCCGGGATTCAAGCCCCCGCCGTTCGTGATCAGCCGACAGCGTCCTCCACCGCGCCAGTAGGGAACCAGCGACCGAATGACGTCGGCCACATCGCGCGGCCAGCCCGCTTCGGGGTCGCGAGACCGTTGCAGCGCGAGGATCGACATCGAGACTTCGGCCAGAAAATCGAGCGTGATGTAGTCAAGTTCCGGCTCCGCCGCGAGCATCTCCGCCGCCGCTTCGATGCGATCACCCCAGAAGCCGTGAGCATTTCCGATGCGAACTGGTCGAGACATGAGTTGTTCCCTGTGTGGGCAGTAGGGAATGGGCAGTAGGCAATAGGGAGTAGGCAGTGGCAAAGTTTCGGTGCCGTCTGTCTCCCACTCCCTACTCACTACTGCCTACCTTACTTCTACATCTGCAACATCCCCGTGCGAAACTCTCCCCGCGTGGTCCCTTCCGGAATCAGGCTAAGCGCCGTGGCCAGCCAATCCCGCGTGGTGTGGGGAGCGATGATGGCATCGACCCAGCCGCGCGCGGCTCCATAACGGATGTCTGTTTGCTGAAGGTACTGTTGCCGGATTTCCTCGCGCAGGCGCTTCCGGTCCTCTTCCGACAGAACTCGTCCGTCACGCTCGGCATCGCGCACGCGCAGCGACAGCAGTGTGTCCGCCGCCTGGTCGGCTCCCATCACGGCGTAGCGAGCCCCCGGCCAGGCCAGGATCAACCACGGGTCGTAAGCCTTGCCGCACAGCGCGTAGTTCCCGGCGCCGAACGAGCCGCCGATCACGACCGTCAGCTTGGGGACCACGCTGTTGCTGACGACGTTCACGAGTTTCGCTCCGGAACGAATGATCCCCGACTGCTCCGACTGGCGTCCGACCATGAAGCCCTGCACGTTCTGCAAGAACACCAGCGGCAGCGCCGCCTGGTTGCACTCCATCACGAAGCGTGCCCCCTTCTCTGCCGAGTCCGCATAGAGCACGCCGCCGATCTGCAACTCGCCCGTCGCCGATTTGCAGCGACGGCACTGATTGGCCACGATGCCGACCGACCGGCCACCGATCTTGGCGTAAGCTGTCACCAGCGTCGTCCCGTAGTCGGCGCGAAATTCCTGCATCGAGCCTGCATCGATCACGCACGACAGCACATCGCGGATGTCGAACTCGGTTCGCTCGTCGCCGGGGACGATGCTGTCGATCTCCTGTGGATCGCGGCTCGGCGCTGGTTCAAGCGGCAGTTGAGAATCGTCACGTAGGATGGACGCCTCGTCCGTCCGAACGCTGGCGGACGGACGAGGCGTCCATCCTACGGGCTGCGGCAAGAGTTCGATGAGCGACCGCAGTCTTCGTAGACAGGCGTGATCGTCCGGTTCGCGAAAATCGACGGTGCCACTGATCTCGGCGTGCATGCGCGCACCACCGAGTTCCTCGGGATCGGCCGTCTGTCCGATGGCCGCTTTGACCAGTGCCGGGCCCGCGAGATAAAGCTGGCTGCCGTCGGTCATCAGCAGCGTGTCGGACAACACGGGGAGATAGGCTCCGCCCGCCACGCAGTTCCCCATCACGGCTGAATACTGCGGAATGCCGCTCGCCGAGATGACGGCGTTGTTCCGGAAGATCCGCCCAAAGTCATCCTCGTCGGGAAAGATTTCGTCCTGCAGCGGCAGGAAGACTCCCGACGAATCGACCAAGTAGACCAGAGGGAGCCGAAACTCCATCGCCACGCGCTGGGCACGCAGCACCTTTTTCACCGACTGCGGGAACATCGCCCCCGCCTTGACCGTCGCGTCGTTGGCGATCACGAGCACGGGTCGGCCCTGCACGGTGCCGATCCCCGTGACGACTCCGGCCGCCGGAATGTCACCCCAGTCGGGATACATGCCCCACGCGGCCCACAAGCCGAGTTCAAAGAAGGGCGTTCCTTTGTCGAGCAGTTCCTCCACACGTTCGCGTGCAGTGAGACGCCCCAGCCGACGCTGACGTTCCTGGCCGGCCGGACCGCCTCCCTGACGAAGCGCCGTCTCCTGCTCCTGAATCTGGCGTGTCAGTTCTCTCAAAGTCGTCATGGTTGCGTCTCACCATCGGCGGCGCGGGACAGAGGTTACTTGGCGCGGAAGATTCACCACGGAAAACACGGAAGCTCACGGAAGGAAAAACGTGATGGCCATCGCCTTGTTGAGTCTGGATCTCTGGTACCACGGTCACGAAGTCCTCGACGTGGTCGTGCAAGAAGCTGAAGGCTGTTTCGCAATCTCACGGCCACGTCGAGACTCCGTGACCGTGGTACCCCCTCGTCGCATCTCCGCTTGTTTCCGTGAGCTTCCGTGTTTTCCGTGGTGGTCATGAATGGTCCCGGCTAATGCTGCGAAGTCAGCGTTCGGTTCACAAAGTCGGACACCGGCAACTGGTCTAGCCGATCGGCGTTTTGGAACAACTCTACCAAACTCGCCACGGATTCCGGGACAAGTTGAGTCGACGCGTTCTTCACGAACTTGTCGAGCAGCGCGGGGCGTGCCTCGTCGCGCCGGCAGCGATGTCCGAGCGGGTACTCGATCTCGACACGTTCCGAGGACCGGCCGTCGGCAAAAGTGATTTGGACGGCGTTGGCGATCGAGCGTTTGTCCGGATCGAGATAGTCGCGCGAGTATCGAGGATTTTCCACGACCTCCATGCGCTCCCGCAGTTGGTCGATGAGCGGGTTCGCGGCGGCAACGGCTTCGTAGTGCTCGGCCGTCAGTTCGCCGTGAATCAGAGCCACCGCGACCATGTATTGCAGGCAGTGATCGCGGTCCGCGGGATTCTGGAGCGGTCCGTCTTTCGCGATGATGCGAATGGCGGGTTCCTGAGTCTCGATGCGAATGCGGGCGATCTCATCCCACCGGTCCTTCACCGTCAGATGCAAACGCAAAGCCGCTTCGACCGCGGTCTGCCCGTGAAACTCGGCCGGAAACGAAACCTTGAAGAGGATGTTTTCCATCACGTAGCTGCCGAAGGCTCGTGCCAGCCGCACGTCACGGCCGCGAAACAGACTGTCTTGAAAACCCCACGTCGGCGCGGTCAGTGCGGACGCCGACCCGCTTTCGCCCGCGAGTGTCATGAATGCGAGACGCACCGCGCGGCTGGTCGCATCGCCCGCGGCCCAACTCTTGCGCGAGCCGGTGTTCGGCGCGTGCCGGTAGGTCCGCAGCGGGCCTCCGTCGAGCCAGGCCTGACTCACCGCCGCGATGATCTGGTCTCTCGTCCCGCCGAGCATCCGCATCGTGACGGCGGTTGATGCGACGCGGACCAGCAGGACGTGATCGATGCCAACCCGGTTGAAGGCGTTCTCCAGAGCCAGCACGCCCTGAATCTCATAGGCTCGGATCATGGCCGTCAGAATGTCGCGGACACGCAGCGGTGGCTGGCCGTCGCGCACCCGTTGGCGGCTCAGCCAATCAGCCGTCATCAGAATCGCACCGAGGTTGTCGGACGGATGCCCCCATTCCTGCGCCAGCCACGTGTCGTTGTAATCGAGCCACCGGATCATCGTCCCGAAGCAAAAGGCCGCCTGAACCGGATCGAGTTCCAGATCAGTTCCCGGAACGCGGGCTCCCTCGCACAGAGTCGCTCCGGGAACAACGGGACCAACCAGCTTGGTGCAGGCGGAAAAGTCGAGGGCCAGCAATGCGCAGCCGAGACTGTCCAGCAGGCACAACCGCGCCGTGTCCAGAGCCGTCTCGCTGAACGACTCGGAAGAGCAGACAAAGTCTGCGATCTGAACAAGCACGTCGTCGGGCGGTTGTGCGGAACTCACGGTTTGACTCATGTTCACTTCTGTGATTCCGTGCGACTTTGAATGGGAAGATAGGGGCGTGGCGCATGCCCGACGTACTCGGCCATTGGTCGAATCAGCCGGTTGTCGGCCCGCTGTTCCAGCACGTGCGCCGCCCAGCCCGAAATTCGGGAGAACACAAACAGCGGTGTGAAGAACCGGGTCGGAAGGCCCAGATGATGGAAGGCGATCGCGCTGTAGAAGTCGAGGTTTGGGAACAGCTTTTTCTCGCGGCGCAGCACCGCTTCGATCCGCTCCGCGACGGGATACAGTCGCGTGTCGCCGACTTCGTCTGACAGGCGTTTTGCCCACTGTTGGATGACAGTTGAGCGGGGGTCTTCCGTGCGGTAGACGCGATGGCCGAAGCCCATCACCTTTTCCTTGCGCGCGAGCAGAGCCATGACACCGCGTTCCGCGTCGTCCGGTGTTGCGAACCGGTCGATCAGGTCGAACGCGGCTTCGTTGGCACCGCCATGCAGTGGACCTCGCAACGCGCCAATCGCCGCCGTGATCGCCGAATGGAGATCAGCCAGCGTGGAGGTCACGACTCGCGCCGTGAAGGTCGAGGCGTTGAACTCATGCTCGGCATAGAGGATCAGCGACACATCGAGTACCCGCTGATGGACGGGAGCCGGCGCACGGCCATGCAGCAGATGCAGAATGTGTCCGGCGATCGAGTCCGCGTCCGAGGACGTTTCCAGGCGCGTCCCCGTGCTGTGAAACCGGTGCCAATACATCAGCATCGACGGGAACGTGGCGAGCAGCCGGTCGGGGATGTCGAATTGTTTCGTCGCGTCCGGCGTGTCTCCTTCCGGCTCCAGACAGCCCAGCGTCGAACATCCGGTTCGCAAGAGATCCATCGGATGAGTCGTGGGCGGGAGTTGTTCGAGCACGTTCTTGAGTGGCGGCGGCAACTCACGCAGGACCTTCAGCCGTTGGCGGTACTCGTCCAGAGTCCGTTGCGTCGGCAGGTCGCCTCGCAGCAGCAGCCACGCCACTTCCTCAAAGGTCGCGTGTGCGGCGAGGTCTTCGATCGCGTAGCCTCGATAGGTCAGACCGCAACCTTCCTGACCGACGGTGCTCAGGACCGTTTGGCCGGCGGTCACACCAGCCAGACCGGCAGATGACGAGGTGGTAGTCATGGCAGTCGTCCTTTGTGTATTCGTCCTGTCGCACTACTGGGTCTCATCGACGTGTCGTCCCGCGTGCATTTCGGTGGCTGTCGCGGTGACGAATTCATGAAGCAGGAACTTGACCACAGATTTCACAGATGACACGGATGAAGAGGGAGACGAGTGGACGTTCAGGGTCTTCGACTGATCTGTGTCATCTGTGAAATCTGTGAAATCTGTGTGATCCGTGGTTCCGCCGTTTGTTCTTTGGTTGCGGCTGGGCCGCCTCGTCGCACCGGGTGACGATCACCCAATGTCATTGCTCGCGATCCAGCAGTGCTTCAAACGAGTGATAATCGAGCACGTCGTACAAAGCCTCGCGTGTTTGCATGGAGGAGAGCAGCCCCGCCTGAGTTCCCGTGGCCCGCACGGTTTCGTAGACGCGGACAGCCGCCGCACTCATGGCGCGGAAGGCGGTCAGGGGGTAGAGCACCACCCGAATGCCCGCGTCCTTCAGCTCATCGACCGTCAGCAGGGGACTGCGTCCAAACTCGGTCATGTTGGCCAGCACGGGCACCTTCAACGCCTGTGTGAATCTCCGGTATTGCGCGGCGTCGGTCAGGGCCTCCGCAAAAATCAGGTCCGCGCCCGCGTCCACGTAACGCGCGGCACGCTCGATCGCCGCATCCAACCCCTCCCCGGCCGCTGCGTCTGTGCGAGCCATGATGACGAATTGGTCATCGATCCGTGCATCGACGGCGGCCTTCAACCGATTGACCATGACCTCCGTCGAGACCAACTGTTTCCCGGGGCGATGACCGCAGCGCTTGGAGTCGACCTGATCCTCCAGATGAATTGCCGCCACGCCTGCGCGAGTCATCTCGCGCACCGTTCGAGCAATCGTCAGCGGACTTCCCCACCCGGTGTCGCAATCGACGAGCAACGGCAGGTCGGTCGCCGCCGTGATGCGTCGGGCGTCCTCAAGCACGTCCGTCAGGCTCGTCATCCCCAAGTCGGGCAGCCCAAACGAGGCATTGGCGACGCCCGCTCCCGAAAGATAGAGGGCTCGAAACCCGGCTCGCTCCGCCAGGCGGGCGCAATAGGCATTGATGACGCCGACCACCTGCAACGGTTGCTCGGCATCAAGGCTCTGTCGAAATCGCGATCCGGAGGTTTCACGCACGGCAGTCCCTCTTCGTTGGCAGCGTCGTTGACCAAGGTGCAGATTCGGGGGTTGTCTTGAACGTAGCCATCATCGCTCCGCGTGATGAGCCTTCCAGAGGTCGACGTCCGATCTCAAATGGCTCATCACGCGGAGCGATGATGGCTGTGTTGGTTCCGCGCCGCCATTCTACGGCTGAATAATTGTTCTGACAGGGACTGCGTTGCCCAGGCTGTCGCAGCCGGCATGCAAAGGGGTCTGCGCCGAGAACGCTCCCGTGCGGACAATGTCTGCCAGCCGACGGGCGATGCGACATGTGGATGGGGAGGAGACTTTGAGCCCCGGCGCTCGCAACATCACACCATTGGGGCGGTCCAAGCCAACCCGACCGCAGCCACCCCGACCTTCGACTTTCATGCCTGTAACGATTCTGACGGCCACTGACTTTAGCGATCCTGACGGTCACTGAGACTGATGCGAGGCCGGTTAAATCTTTTGTTACGGCCGGGTGTGCCGGTCGACCCTTACCGGTAACTCCACCTCTGTCGGGCGTGGAGCGTTGCGACGAACGTCGATCTCGGGACTGCCAGCGCCTGCCAACCGGGCACGCGGCAACCATTGCAGATCGCGAATGATCTTCGTTGAAGAGGGGCCATTCGTTGCAGAAACAAACCGGATTGCATCACAGATATGGAGTGTCTCCCATGAAATCTTACTTGCCTTTCGCGATGACTTCGCTCGTCGTTGTCTGTGCGTTGGCACAGGCCGGGCCTGCAACGGCGGACGAATCACAAGCCATCGTGCTGTCAAAAGTGTTTGACGAGGGGAACGACGGGGCATTTACCCCGGTCGTTCGCAGCGTCTCCACCTCTCCGTATGTCGAGGAGGGGATTTTCACCACGGCCCTGGGCGGAGTACACGTCCCGGAAGCCTTCCGCTACGAGCCCACGTCGCACGGATGTGGCAACGGCCACAACTGCGGCTGTGACCCGCGCTGGACGGTTCGTGCCGGCGCGCTCTGGCTGCATCGTTCCGCCCCGGACAGTGCGGTTCTGGTCACCGACAGCTTCTTTCCCGGGGGAACCACGCTGTTGGATGCGAGCGACTTCCGCTTCGACTTCGCGCCGGGCTTTGAACTCGATGTGATTCGCCACAATGTGCGTGGCTCCGGTTGGGATCTGCAAGCTCGCTTCTTCGACGTCGAAAACATGAACGCCTCGACGCCAACTGTGATTGCCCCGTTGGGTGCCGTGATTCAATTCCCGGTGCCGATCGGCAACACGGGTTTCCCGAACACGATTACGGGTTCTTACGACTCGCAGTTGCTGAGCACAGAGTTGAACGTGCGGCGGCAAGCCGGACCGGAATGGTTGACGGTCCTGGCGGGCTTTCGCTATCTGCGACTGAACGAACAGGGTCTGACCATTTTTGAAACCATTGGGCCCCTTACGAACCTTTTCCCTTATGAAATCAACACCACCAACGACTTGTTTGGTGGCCAATTGGGTGCCGAGATCGACTTGTTGACGCAAGGCCGGTTGAACGTGAGCACCTTCGGCAAGGCGGGCCTTTATGGCAACAACATTAGTACCAGCGCCCAGGTCATACAGGCGAGTACCGGCAACATTCTATTTAGCTCAGGGGGCAACAGCACCACCAACGCGGCGTTTGTCGGAGAGTTGGGCTTCGTCGGCGCGTATCGGCTGACCGATTCCCTGTCCTTGCGAACGACGTACCAACTGATGTGGGTCGAGGGCGTCGCCCTGGCTTCCGATCAGGTCGCCGTCTCAGACGTGACCGGTGGGCCGTCGACCATCGACAACAGCGGCGCGTTGTATCAGGGCTTCTTCGTGGGCCTGGAATACACCCGCTGATTGTCTCGAAGGCTGTCGGGTAAGACATCCAGAATCGATCAGCCACAATGTATGACACGGCCTGACCGCCTTCGGTCAGGCCGTGTGTCATTCAGCCTGCGAGTAACGCCAGCAGGAACCACGGGTGACGTGTGGCTGGGGTCGAGTCTTCGAGCCCCCCGGCATTCGCAACATCACACCACTGCGGCGGTCGAAGACGTCCGACTCCCGCCACCACGCCGCCCCTCGCGAGAGACCCAGCCCGACAAGTGGCGGAGGCGTTTCCTCGCTTCGAGGAATCCTCCGAACGAAACTTCTGCTCGCGGCGGCTTCCGCAGGACTGCAATGCCCCCGCCACTTCGCTGTCCGGTCCCCGTCACTCGTTCCGGTTCGCGGACGCCGACTACACTGAGGCGGCGATTGGCGGGCAGGCGGATTCCAGGAACTGAAGATGGAAGTCGATGAGAGAGAGGACATCACAAGCCATGAGCCACGATCAGCAGAAACCAACCACAAGAAAACGACGATCGCCCCCTTGCTGTCGGTTCGAAACGGAGTGAGGGCGATCGAGTTCTACCAGGCTGCATTCAAAGCCGACGTGGTGTTCCGTATCGACGACGAAAGCGCATCGCGAAGACGCTGCTGCCCCGGCCATCCTGGCAAGTCATTCCGGCGGAGAGTGCGATGAGCGGCAGGGGTCAGGAACGAAAAGGATCGCCCCGAGCATGGGGGTGAACACTGCGGTTCAACGGAGGGCCGGAAAACACTGCGGTCCTGAGCCATCACTTCGCCCTGACCCGGCTGCTCGAACGTGGGACCTACTTCTTGCGGATGAGCTTCATCGTGTTGCACATCTCTTTCGCGGGAGCGCCGTCTTCCCAGCCGACACCTGCAATCTCAATGTGGTCGCCGTCGACAATGGTGAGTGTCGCTTCATGCATGTGTTTGTCCTTCTTCGGATCCAGATTGGAGCCGCCCGCGAATTTGAACAGGATCTGGTTGGCAGGCGATTTCGCGTCGGCCTTCATGCGTGGCTGGTTGCCGAGCATGCAGTAATGAGTCATGACCAGATCGGGTCCATCGACGGTGTAGATCGAAACCATCTCGTGCGGCTCGCCGGGGAAGAGGGTTTCATGAATCGCACTCCCTCCAGCGGTCAGCTTGATCTGCGAGACAACCTGATCAGTCGGTTTGCCGTCGTCGTCCGCAGCCACCCAGGTTCCCACGAGCTTTTTCATCTTTTCCAAGCCTGAATTCGTCGGTGCTGCTGGCAGCTTCACCTCCTTCTTGTCTTCGCCGTAGGCTGTCACTTGTAGGGCCAACAGCAGGCCACACATCAAAAGTCGTCGCATCATTTTTTCCTCCCCAAGTAAAGAATTCGGTACGTCGGTCGTTCACACCACCCGCGATGTTACGCCGCAAGTTAGTCGAACGACAATCGGCCAAATCGACACTTCGCCAAGGAAATTTTCCGTCTTTCTTGAGTTCAATCCTGACCTGACAAATCGGCGCACTGTAAGAACCCGCTGTAGCAGCAATTGCGACGGGGTGGCGAGAGTGCCTCCGTTGACGGAAGCCTCCGTTGTTGGTGCTTGCATCAGGGGCTTCCTCGAAGCGAGGTCCGACGAACCGTTCGTCGATTCCAGTGTCCTGACATCATGCAAATCCTCGAATTCATTTATACCCCAATCGCAAGCATCCCATTTCTCAATGCCGGTCGCGGCCCTGGGCAGTTCTACGAGGATCAACTTCCGGTCCATCTGGCCTACGTCGATCATCTGCCTCAGGGGACAACGGCTCTGATCGCCACAGCCGATCTCCAGGGGCGAGAGCTGCTTCGGCCGGGAGCTGTTCAACCTCCCCGTCTGCTCGGCGAGGTTCTCCCCCGGCAACTTGTGTTGGAAATCCTGCCCACAGTCGGGCTAGTGGACCCGCAGTCCGTTGGTGTGATGCTGGCCGGCGATTTCTACACGGTGCCCGCTCTCGACAAGCGGGGCGGAAACGGCGACGTCTCGACGGTCTGGCAGGCGTTTGGTGACGAGTTTGGCTGGGTCGTGGGAGTGGCTGGTAATCACGACCTATTTGAAGGAGGCAAGCCCGAGCCCCGACGGCTCTCTCAAGGGCTGCACTATCTCGATGGACAGACGGTGCAGATCGGCGACCTGAAGATCGCCGGACTCGGCGGCATCATTGGTAGTCCCCTCCGCACGCATCGCCGAACAGAAGACGACTATCTGAGTGCCCTCGAAGCGTTGCTGGACCAACAGCCCCAGATTGTGATCACTCACGACGGTGCGGAGGGGACAGAGCCAGGTCAACGCGGGTCACCACGCATCCGCGAACTCTTGGACGCTCTGCCACCCTCGCTCGTCGTGCGTGGCCACGCTCACTGGGACAAACCGTTCACCACGCTTGCGGGAGGAACTCAAATCCTCAATGTCGATGCCCGGGTGGCGATTCTGGCGCGGCGCCACGAATGAAGTCTAAAGGCCACGCTGGGATGCCCATGGTTGCTTCGACCGAGGGCATCCCCCACAGAGAATCGTTTGAAAAGAGATGCCGACTCCGATTCAACCTCTTCCGGCTTTCGCCACCCCGGTAGCCGTCAGAACGGCAACCGGGGTCATCCAGCGTTTGACGCGCAACCATGATTTGTGGGAGTCACTTCTTCGTCTTGGCCTGACGGGTTGCGTGAACGGCAATTCCACTC
>JBBPIS010000153.1:0-17869 GCA_038040225.1 Planctomycetota bacterium | reverse complement strand
GGTCCCACCAATCAGCACGATGCCATCACCGGTGATCACCAAGGGTGTTACAAAGGGGTTCGCCACCAAGGGTATCGTCCCCAAGGCTTTCGTCTTGGACATCAACAGCACGTTCTTCCCGTCGCCAAAGTCGATGGAAATCAATCCTTGAGCCGAGGCCCCCGTCTTCACCCCGGCCGTCAACCCGTTCACGATCAGGGTGTCAGTGCCATCTCCCAGCACCACAAGCGTGTCGTTGCGCGTCGACGAATTGGTGATGGTGAACAAGTTGGTCCCGCCGGTGTCCGCCAGAGAGAGATTACGATTGACCGCCATTCCTTTGATGGTCACGGTATCGTTGTCCAGGCCGGTCTGAATCAGGGCATCACGGGCCACTGTCGAATCGCTTAGCGTCACCTTGTCATTTCCATCCCCCGCGTCGAGATCGAGGTTCACGGCAACGGTGGCTTTGCTCACGGAGATCGTGTCGAGACCCGTTCCCCCATCGATGACCAGATTGGCTCCAAATCGTCCTGTCGCCGTGATGGTGTCATTGTCAATACCACCATCAATGGTCACATTGTTGGCGAATGCTGCCGCGGTCGAGTTCAGACTGATCGTGTCGTCTCCTGCGCCGCCATTAACTACCAGGGGGGTGCTGACGACTCCGAAGTTGAACGACGTCACTCCATTAATCGTTGTGCCCGAGAGCCCCGTGGCCGTCAATTGGCCATTTGAGGCGACAGTCAACTGCACTTGGTTCGCCAGGCCATCGCCATCGAGCACCAAGACTCCGGCAACAAGTGCCGATGTCACACTTCCGGCCAGCAGGAGTCGTTCTTCCAGACCCTCGAAACCGGCACCAATCGCTTGCGTTCGCATCGCTCTCTCCTGAGAAGCGTCATCCGATGGCTGCTGGCCGATCGGAGGCGCTGACAAGTCAAATTCCATCAAACTCCATCCAACACACTGGACGGATTCGACACCAAGCTCCACCAGCAGGGCACCATGCACTCGCCTTCAAGACGCTGATCAGCCAGGCTCAGGCAGAACCTTCCGAAGTGTGCGTTCTTCGATTTCTCGATCGTCGTCAAAATCGGAAGACAGCATTCATTCGCTTTCGTCCGATATTTCAGTCAATGAGGAATCACCCGCATTACCGGCACCACAGTAAGGCTATCGGCAGACGGGAACTGACGGGGCTCATTCTCTCCGGGTGATCTCCGAAGTCGATGTCTTGAGAACAAGTCCCCCACTCACTCCCTGCGGCACAATCGTCAGGGTCGGCAGAATTTGAGTGAACGGTGTCACAATCGGATGCGCGACCGCTGGTGGTCATCAAGTTGACCTGACCGCGTCTTGCGCGAAGCGAGTGGAGGTTTGAAGTGTTGCAGATTTTTCAGCGTTTCCACGATCGGGCGGCATGTGCGGGTCACCCATCGCGACGGGTGTTGCCTGCGGTCGTCATTTGGACGAGCGTCGCCATCAATTGCTGCCTGCACGGCGCAGACCCCGTACTGGCCCAGGAAAGATCCCAGGGACTTTCCCGAGAAGACGGAGGCACCGAGGTCAGGAATGCCCGTGTGATGCTGATCGATCGGGTCACGCTGGCGAGCCCGCGTGCCGGCGTTCTGGCGTTCGTCGAACTGCGGGAGGGAGATTCCGTGGAAGCCCGCCAGGTTGTCGCGAGCCTTGACGCGTCCGTGGCCAGGGCAAATTTGGCGATCGCCCGGCACAGGGCCTCCAGCACCGTCGACCGCCGATTCGCGAAGAAGACCATCGAACTCTCGCAGATTGAATACGACAAGGCGCAGCGGGCCAACAGCAGCATCGAAGGTGGCGGCGTCTTTACAGACATCGACCTGCACCGGCTGAAATTGAACGTCGACAAGTCCATCCTGCAACTGGATCAGGCCGAATCAGAAACCAAAATCCATTCGCTCACGGTGGACCAGCTCACGGCGGAACTCAACTCGTATGCGGTGGTGGCACCCTTCGCCGGACGGGTCACCAAAGTACATCGATCGAAAGGGGAGGCCGTCGCTCTCGGGGATCCGATTGCCGACGTCGTCAATCTCGATCGGGTCCGCGTCGAGGGATTCGTCAGCATTCAAGAGGGATTGCGCATCCGGCCGGGGTCATTGGTCCTGGTTCGACTCGATCTGCCCGATGTCGATCTGGCGGAGGAACACGTCACCATGAACGGCAAGCTGGTGTTCGTCGATGCGGGAGTCGAGCCGGTCACCGGCCAGATTCGCGTGTGGGCCGAAGTCCCCAATCCCGAAGGCGTTCTGCGGGCCGGTTTGCCCGCGCGGATGATGATCCGTGGAACGCCAACGCTGACCTCCAAATGAACCGGCACCGGCAGTCACAATTTGCGGAAGACGGTTTCGCAACTGACTGCCGACGTGTGTCGCTCAATCGTTGAAATGTGAATGACCGCCCTCTGACCAATCCCTTGTCTTGGCATTGGATTGCCTTGAGTGGTCTCACTCTGGTATCCCTTAGTTCAACGGTGAGCGTCGCGTGGATGCGGAGAGAGCGAATGTCGCAGTGGAATCGTCAAATCGGCCGATCGAACACCCTGGTGTCGCGCCGTCGGATGTTGCAGGTGGGCAGTCTCGGCCTCGCGGGCATGGGCTTGTCGTTGCCAAGGCTGCTGGCGAATGAGGCGGCTGGTGAACGGGGCAGCCTGAAGCCGCTGGCCGACAATTGCATCCTGCTCTTTCTGAACGGCGGCCCCAGTCATCTCGACATGTGGGACATGAAGCCGAACGCCGGGGATGGCATTCGGGGCGAATTCCAGCCGATTTCGACGTCGCTGCCCGGCTATCAGATGTGCGAGCACCTGCCGCGGATGGCGAAGCAGATGCACCTGGCGACGGTCGTCCGGTCGATGAACCACACCGTCAATAATTCTCACGCGGCGGCGGTCTACGCCTCGCTGACGGGACACGATCGGGGCGAGCAGGGTGGCGGAACGAGACCCACCGATCATCCGTGCCTCGGCGGGATCATGGCCAAGTTGCGACCGACAGCGCCGACGGTGCTGCCCCAGGTGACGCTCCCCTACGTGACGAAAGAGGGTGCGGGCGGGCCGCCTCAACCCGGTTTCTTCGGCGGGTTTCTCGGACACTCCTACGATCCGCTGTTCGTGCTGCACGATCCGAACGCGGCCGACTTCCGCGTTCCCGAGCTGACGCTGCAAACCGAAGTCACGACCAACCGGTTGCAGACTCGCCGTCAATTGTTTGAGGCGACGGGACACTCATCGCCTGGCGACGGTCGTTCGGCAGCGGTCGAGATGTCACAGATGCAGGCGCGCGCGCTGGACATTCTTTCGTCGGAGCAAACTCAACGCGCCTTTCGCCTGTCGGATGAATCGGCCGCCCTGCGCGACAGCTACGGGCGCAACATCTACGGTCAGAGCGCACTCCTTGCGCGGCGGCTCATCGAAGCGGGGACGCGAGTCGTCACGATCTCGTGGGCGCCCGATGCCAACGCCACGTGGGACACGCATGGCGGCAACTTCGAGAAGCTGAAGACCACGCTCCTGCCGCAACTCGATTCGGCATGCGCGAGCCTGGTGGACGATCTGTCTCAACGCGGCATGCTCGAACGAACGCTGATCGCCGTGCTGGGAGACTTCGGTCGCACGCCGAAGGTCAACGCCAACCAGGGAGGTCGCGACCACTGGAACTTCTGTTACAGCCTGATGATGGTGGGAGGCGGCTTCCAACGCGGACTGATCTACGGCAGCAGCGACAGCACGGGGGCCTTCCCCGCCAGCCACGCCCTCGTGCCGGGCGACATCATCTCGACGATCTATCGTGTGCTGGGAGTGGCCCCCGCCACGGAAATCTTCGATCAGTTCCAGCGCCCCTATCGAGTCGTCCCCGGCGGCGAGGTCATCAACGATCTGCTGGTCTGACGAGCGGGAGCCACTTCGACGGCCACTTCTTCACACATCGCCCTTCATGCAGCACCTGCCACTCGTCCTCACCGTTGTCGGTTACCTGCTGACGCTGACGCTGTTGCCCGTCGTGTTGTTGACGAAGAAGCGCGAGTCGGTCGCGACGGTGGCATGGATGATCGCGATCGTGACGATGCCGTACATCGGCGCGTTCTTCTTCCTGGTGTTCGGCATCAATCGCGTGGGACGGCGAGTGAAAAGCCGGCTCGCCGCGCTCCGCAACGCCACCCGGTCGGTGCCTCAACTGGCCGGGCACCACCATCTGTCGGAAAGCCGCCTCAACGACACCCAGCGCGACCTGTGGCGGCTGGCCGAGCGAGTGGGAGGAACTCGGGCCACGGTCGGCAACTCGGTCCAACTGTTGATCGATGCCAATCAAACGTTCAAGGAAATTGTGGCGGCGATCAACTCGGCACAATCGTCAATTCATCTGGAGTACTACATCTGGCAGCCGGACCGGATCGGGACAGCGCTGCGAGACTTGTTGATCTCGCAAGCGAAGCGGGGCGTGCAGGTGAGATTTCTCTATGACGCCATCGGATCCTCCCGACTGACGAATCGGTTCTTGAAGCCGATGCGCGACGCCGGCATACGCGTGGCGACGTTCGTGCCGGGGCAGTCGCTGCGGGAACGCTGGTCGATCAACCTTCGCAGCCACCGCAAAATTGTGATCGTCGACGGTGAGATCGGCTTTACGGGGGGCATGAATGTCGGCGACGAGTACCTCGGACGCGACCCGCACTTCGGACTGTGGCGTGACACGCACCTGGCCCTGCGCGGACCGACGGTGCTTCAGTTGCAGGAGGTCTTCGCCATGGACTGGCACTATGCGACGGGAGACGACCTGTCTCCCGCCGCGTTTCCCGAGCCCGTCGAAAGCGGCCACGTTCTGGGCCAGGTTCTCGCGGACGGGCCCAACGAAGAGGACGGTGTGTTTCACGCGCTGTTGTTCGCCGCGATCAATCGGGCCGAGCGACAGGTCACACTGGCCACATCCTACTTCGTACCGACCCCGCCACTGGTGACCGCCCTCGAAACGGCGGCCCTGCGTGGCGTGAAGACGCGCGTCATGCTGTCCGGCCCCAAAACGTACTGGGCGACGCGCAATGCGGCCCGCTCCTACTACGATTCCCTGCTGCGAGCGGGTGTCGAGATCTACGAGTACCAGGCGGGGCAGTTCCATCCGAAGTCCCTGACCATCGATGGCTGCTGGTCGCTCGTCGGAACGCCCAACTTCGACTCGCGCAGCCTGTATCTGAACTTCGAGGTCGGGGTGGCCCTGTACGATCTGGGTCTCGCCGAACAGCTCGACCATCACTTCGACCAGGATCTGCCGAACGCTCATCGCATTCTGTCGGATGAGTGGTCGCGGCGATCGACACTGGCGAAGCTGAAGGAAAACTTCTGCCGGATGTTCTCGCCGGTGCTGTAGGCAAGGCCGTAGCACATGCTGCCAGCTTGTGTGTCTTCAAGTGAAATGACACGCATGAGTCAGGGGGCGGGTCTACGAGTCTGCGGGTGAATGAACGTGCTTTGGCCGGGCTTCAGCCGGACTTTGGGTCGGGTTTCAGCCGTAGCGGGAAGTCCGTCACGGGCGATTGACGAGAAACGTCGCCGCTTCGTGGAGGAAGGGCTTCATGACGGCAGCCACCTCGAACGGCAACGCCACCTCATCGAGAGCCGCGTCCATCAGCGAGACCCAGCGGTCTCGAGCGGTCGGCGTGATCGCAAACTGGATGTGGCGCATGCGAAGTTGGGGGTTCCCACGCTCGCGAATGTACGTGTCCGGTCCGCCGAAGCGATAGATCAGGAAGTCGCCCAGCCGCCGTTCGGCCTCCGCCAACTCGTCGGCCGGGTACATCGGACGCAGGAGGTCGTCGCCGGGAACTCGCCGGTAGAACGCACCCACCAATCGACGCAGCCCCGCCTCGCCAACGGCATCGAAGACGGTGCTCGGTTCTGGGGAAGGCACGCGGCGGACATTTCTGGAGAAAGGGGGGCAGGAATCAGGCAGTGGCGGTCACGGACTTGAGGGCGGCGGCACAGTTGTGTTGTCGGGGGTCTCAACTTCGCTGGTGATGGGACGGGCGGGCCGGTCGGCGCACAAGCAGCCTTCGCTGAGGAACCGCAGCGTCAGTTCGAGGGTCTCGCGATTTCGCAGCAGCGCGGTGTGAGTCGTCTGCACGGTCGCGAAGTCGGCCGCGCCCACGAGCCTCGTACTTTCCACGGTCACGGTTCCATCGTCGTCACCGGGAATGAACGGGTTCCAACCGGCCGGGTTGTTGCGCGCCCCGGCAATGATCGCGAATTCACACTTCGGCACGGGGAGCGACGGAATCAGCCCCTCGCGAGCGGTGACGAGTTGCCGGCCACCGGGACCGGCCGCCGTGCGGACGAGGAAGTTCTGGTGAACGAGGTCCGCCAGTTCGGCCCCGTGATTGGGAGTCCCCACCATCACGACGCGGCGGAAGCGGGGATCGTGATGCGCGGCAAAGTAGGCCCGCGTGATGAGGCCCCCCATGCTGTGTGCCGCGATGTTGAGCTCCTCAATTCCCTCGAGCGACTCGATCGTTTGATGCAGGTACTCGGCCGCATCGGGGATGCTGACCTGAGTGCTCGGGTAATCGAACTGGAACGTTTGGAATCCGGCCTGTTCCAGCGTCTCGGCCATCGACGACATGCACTTCGATGTACGGAGAATGCCGTGAATCAGCACGACCCCGCGTCCCTTCATCGGCGGCAGCTTCTGCTCTTCGCGGATCTGTTTCAGTTTCGCCTGGCATTCGGCCAGCGAACCCCAGGCGTGCCGGTGGTCGTGCTCGTCGAGCAGCCGAAAGTGCCTGGTGAAGACGTTCTGCTGGATGTGCCAGCCGTGGAAGAAGACCACGTCACCCCAGAACTGCCCGCCGCCGAGTGTCTTCATCGAAATCTCGTCCTCGACCGTCCGACGAATCGAACTCGCCAGCGACACCGATGGCTTGGTTTCCTCTTTCGGTCCGTCCTGCGCGGCGAGCGGCATCGCCAGCCCGGCGAGAACCGCAAACAAGCATCCCCAACGCATCGTGCTCTTCTCCCGAGTGACTTCCAACCGGAGGGCCGAGGATTGACCGGATGATTCTCGCCAAAGTGACCGCCGCCGGAAAGGCTGATCGGTCAACCGGCGACATCGCGCTTCTCGGGAACCTTGACTGCGGCGGGTGTCACCGGCGCGGACGCGGGCGTCGGGGACGGAAAGACATTCAACGGTTCGAGGGCATTCGCCGGGCGGTTGTCGTCCAGCGGAGTTGGCTCCACGGGGAGGTCAATGTGGTTCGGTTGAAGTTGGCGTTTGGCTTCCTTGAGCAGGAAATCGACGTTCTTGAACGGTTCGGGGCCGATGTCGTGCCAGCGGACGCGGCCTTCGCCGTCAATCAGATACGTCGCGTGAAGCGGCACCTTCTCAAAGTCGTCAAAGGCCTGATACAGCTTGAACGCGGCGAACGAATCGTCCGAAACCAGCGGGAATGGAAACGTTCCCTCCGGCTGGTACTTCGCGTGCGATTTCTTCAAATCGTCGAGACTGTCGGTGCTGATGGCGATCAGCGAGATCCCTGCGTCGGCGTACTCCTTCGTCTTGGGGGCGAAGGCCTGCAACTGTTCCGCGCAATGCAGGCAGCCGTAGCCGAGGTAGAAGATCACGACCACGGGCCGACCGCGATATTCCGCAAGCGTGTGCAACGTTCCCTCGGCATCGGGCAGCGACCAGTCGGCGGCGGGAGTCGGTTGCCACGTGAACGGCCCGAGTGAATCGAGGGCTGGCCGCTCACCGGTGTCTTCCTTCGGCGGCGTCTGCACGCGCCAGTCCTTGCCGAACCCGAGTTCCATTGCGATCGGTTCGAGTCGCGCGAACGGCGGGACATCCAAGTCGATCGGCCCCGAAATCTCACGCAGCTTCTCGAACGACTGCTTCGCCTCGTCCTTCTTGTCGAGTTGCCAGAGCATCCGCACGAGGTGAGCCAGCGGCCGGGCTTCGTTCTCATGCGAGTTGGCATGGTCGCGCACGGCCTTCAGCGCCTCATCCTTCTTCCCGGCAAGCAACTGCACTTCGGCGAGAAACAGTTCATCGACGTTGGTCGCCTTTTTGAGTCGCTCGTGCGCCTCGTCCGGCTTGCCCTCGGCGAGCAACACGTGGCCCTGCAGTTCATCGACGGCTCGTTCGAGGACGCGGATTTTCTCGGACGTCGGTTGCTTGGCCTGCTTCTGAGCCTCCTCGACCGCCTTGGCATCTTTCCCCTCGAAGCGAACCTTCGCGACGGCTTTGTCCACCGCCTCCTCTTGATCCTGTTGCCACCGCTTGAGCCGACGTTCGAGGATCGCCAACTGAGCCTTCCCGTTCTCGACGTCTCCCTTGCGGAAGTACGCTCGCCCGAGAGCACGGAAGCGTTTCACCTGCTCGGCGTGATCGTCGGTCGGACCGAGGTACTGCGTGTTCGCGTCGGCGATGAGTGCGTCCCAGAGTTCATACTGTGAGCAGGTCTCGAACAGTCGCAGCCGCCCGTAGTGAGCACTGCCGCCGCCGGGAAGCTGGTTGTACTTCGGATGCCTGGGCAACTCGATCGTGTTGCGCGACAGGGCGATCGCGTCCTTCACGCGGCCCACGTGTTGCAGGTTTCTCACCAGCCACTCGTTGTTGTGCGCAAAGTTGTGGATGCGGTCGGGCAGGATGCCATCGCGCATCATGTAGGCATGGTCCACGCGAGCCGAAGCCTCCTGCTGCCAGGCCGAATCGGCGTAGCGCTTCAACTTGGCGAACGTGTGTCCCGACATGTGCCACATGTGGGCGATGCCCGGAGCCGACTGTCCGCACTTCGCCGACGAGTTCACCGCCTGTGAAGCCTTCTCGGTGTCCCACAAATGGATGCGGTAGTGATGACATGGATGGAGCGGGTTCACGGCCAGCACGTCATTCAGCAGCGCATCGATCGCGAAGTAGGTGCTCAATCCCAAATCGGAACGACTCTGCCACAGTGTCAGCCCGAGCAGCGCCTTCGCCTCCAGATCGTCGGGGAACTTGTGCAGAATGTTCTCGAGCGCGGTGACGTAGTTTTGTGCGCGGCTCTTCTTTTTCTTTTCGTCTCCCGTTTCGGCCTTGTACCAGCCGTCGAGGGCCTCGATGTACATCCGCTCCCGCTCGCTGGCGTTCCCCTTCAGCTTGACCGCTTCGGCGAGGAACGACTTCGCCCGCTTCTCGTTGTTCACGTTGGCCAGGGCCATCCCCCAGTAGGCCATCGCGCACGAGTGATCGAACGCACAGATCTGCCGGAAGGAACGTTCGGCCTCGAAATACCAGAAGCCGTGAAGCTGGCCGAGCCCCTGATTGAAGAACACCTGTACTCGCGGATCCTTCGACGTGATCGGAAACGACACGTTGCCGGTCGTCCCCATCAGATACGCCGCGCGGCGCGGTCCCTCATTGAACGCTTCACCGTGGTACGAGTGCCCCGGATCGACGACGTTCTCGGGCTTGGCCGCACTCGTCGGAACATCCTCGGCAGACCAGACCGTCGATGCGGCCAGCAACACGAACAACCACGACACTTGCCGCATGATGACGTCCCCACACAACTGCAGATTCCCACTTCAACCATGCTCGGCGCGGGCATGTTCGGCGCGGGTCTCCCGACCCCGCCGAAACGACCGACCGAAGGTCTCCTCTTCAAAGCGTTGACTGAACGCGGAGAGACCTTTGGTCGCTAATGTGCGAGGTCGGAAGACCCGCGCACAACACCCGATGCCAGCCGCTTCATTCCGCCTTGCCGAGCAGCTTTTCCAGTTGCTTCGTCAGTTCGGGGCCGCGGGCGTTCATCGAAACCACCTTGCCGTCCTGATCCACAAGAATGGCCGCCGGGATGCCTGAGATGCCATAGTACCGAGCGACCGGATGATTCCAGCCCGTACCCTTTTGAATCTCCTCGTCATAGAGCTGTGCCCACGGAAGTTCTTCCTTCTCGATGAACTTGTCGAGCGCTGCGCGGCTGCGGTCCAGGCTGATCCCGACCACGTCAAAGCCCTTGTCGTGGTATTTCTTGTAGTTCTCCTTGACGTTCGGCAATTCACCAATGCACGGGCCGCACCATGTCGCCCAGAAGTCGACCAGCACAACCTTGCCTCGATACGACGCCCAATCGAACGGCTTGCCGTCGAGCAGTTTGGCTTCGATCTGCATGGGGTTGCCGGGCAGGCTGACTCGCCGCACGGTCCCTCTCATCCGCTCGGCCACCTCCTTCAACTGTGGCGTGCCGTGATGCTCGGCCAGATCGGCGACCTTGGTGTAGTAGGCCACGACTTCTTTGGTGTCAGGAAATTCCTCCAGCGCTTGTCCAAGCTGCATGACGTTGCCCATGACCGATCGATCAAAGTTTTTTTTGTCCGCACCGGTGATGACTTCTTCGGCGAGCGAACTGCGGTCCGCTTCTTTCATCTCCGTGACGTTGAGGATGCGAACGGTCAACCATTTCTCGGCGGCGGCTTTCGCGATGATCTTGTTCGAGTCCTTCTTCATCAGAGTGACGGTGTCCAGCGCCTCTTTCGCCGTGCCGGGAACCTGATTGGCCGCCAGCAGGATCAGGGAATTCAACTTCATTTCCGCCGCACGCTCGACCAATTCGTCGTCCGGTTCCTGCTTCAGAATCTTGTCGCCCGCCGTGATGATCGCCCGCTGAACCTTGACGGCGTGGTCGATCATTTCCTCTCGGTTGGCAAACTTCGGCCGTCGCTTTTGGAGCTTGGTGACGAAGTCGAGAATCTCTTTCGGTGTGCCATCGGGAACCGCATAGTCGGGATCGGTCTCTTCGGCCGTGGCCGTGGCAGCCGGCTTGGTGTCATCGGCGATTGCGTCTGTGGGAGTCACGGAAGACGAACAGGAAACCACCGTGGCAAACAGAGTGACCGCGACTCCAGTGAGCAGCAGGCGAGACAGGGCTTGAGGGGTGAGAGGCCGAATGACCATCGCAGACTCCGGTGGCGGGGGATAAAGGAACGAGGCGTCACGACAGACATCTGTTCGTGTGCCTGCATCAAGATACCCTGTTCGGTCAGCGATTCGCCAGCCGTCACCTGATTCACGGAAGATCACGCACTGAAATCGGAATCTGAATCGAACGTTCCTCGGGAAGATCCGTGTGGATGGTGATGGTCTTGCCATCCACCGCCGGGGGACTTGTGAATAGGACCTTGAGCAGATATCTCTTCTGCGGTTCTTTCGTCTCGTCCCAAATCGGAGTCACTCCGGCCGGGGTCGAGGACGACAGCAGGCGGAAGGGCTGACCGGTTGTGGAGGCGATTAAAACCTGGAGGGTTTGCTCGGTCGCGCGGCCGTTGACCTGGAGTTTGGCCGGAACAACGTGGATCGGGCCGGTCTTCTGACCCTTCACCGGCACGATCAGCACTGGAAATTCCGGATGATCGAATTTGACAGAAATGGATCCGTTCAAGGTTCCTTTCGGTGCCTCGGGTGAGAGTTGCACGGTGAACAGTAATCCGCTGCGATCCCGAGTGAGCAGCTTGACATTGAAAAAGTCTGGTGCCGTGACGGATGAGTATTTTGAAACGAGTTCCGGTGGGTCGGTCTCGATTCTGAGTTGTCGGGTCGCGCCATTTCCAGAGACTGATCCGAACATCATTTCTGCAGGAATCGCCCGCAAGGTAACGCACACTTTCGCCTTGATGATCAGGTCGATGGTCGCATGGCTCCGGTCGTTAACCACCGTGTGAACGACAAATTTCTCCTGAAGGGGGCCGACATTTTTTGTAGTCGGAACGACCACTGTGACGGTCGTTTCCCCTTGAGGCGGCACCTCTTGCCGGGCATCAAACCGGACATCCTGACAGAGACACGTTCGCCCAACCCGTTCAATCCGAAACGGAGAACTGCTCTGATTGCGCACGCGGAAGGATGCTTCCAGACTCGTGCCTTGCAGCACCTGTCCCAGATCAATCGTTCGACCGTCATCCGAGACTTTTGGACCAGTGGGCGTCGATGGGCGACATCCGGCCAGCGGAAGCGTGATGGCCAGGATCAAGACCACGACTCGTGTGGCAGTAACTCGAGTCTGCTTGGTGGAAGTTCGACCGAAGACGAGCAGCAGAATTCCAATCACGACCACTTCGATTCCGAACATCAACTGCCACGACCATTCCATCGGCACCAATTCGTCGGCCGGGGGGAGCGGCGTCGGGGAAACGACAATCGCCACTGCCGTCCCCATCCGTTCTTTGAGCGTTGCAAACGTCGCTTCGTCCAGACTCATGGGAGGACTGTAGAGTTGGAATGTTCCATGTTCGGGCTACCAGCGGGTGCAAACCACAAAATGGCCCAGTCCGGCCCCGTTGGCTTCATGAATGATGCACGGCCAACGTAGATCCCTGAGAGACTCGGCTGTTAGTCGGGCAGTCCGCGTGTGGTATCCCAGCTTCTGGAGTGCGGCCTCCGCACTTTCGAGATTGATCCCCAGCGCTCCGGGCGGGCAGAGATTGACGATCTCGTTGTAATGACGTGTTCCGCCGAAATAGCGATCCAGAAATCCGACGCACATTGGCCCGCAAGACTTCTCACCATCCAATGCATACGGGTTCTCGGCAAGTGGACGGTCCGGACCCGCTGCCATGACGGAAGCGGAATACGTCAACAGCAAGCAAAACACGACGGAGCGTTTGAACATCTTGCGACCTTCGAGCATTCACAGAGGCGGAGACAGTCATATCACTTTGCCATCCACCGGCGACTGACTACGAAGGCGACGATCACAGCCAAGATGGCGACGTTGACCCAAACCAAGATCCACCTGCCGCGTCCGTCTCGAGGAGGCGTCAGTGGCACTCGTTCTCCCAGCCCATCTGGATTCGCTTTCTGGGAATCCAGCGCCGATTTGGCCAGGGCC
Source organism: Planctomycetota bacterium (assembly GCA_038040225.1). Lineage (GTDB taxonomy): Bacteria > Planctomycetota > Planctomycetia > Planctomycetales > Planctomycetaceae > Schlesneria. Next base: position 4,999 of record JBBPIS010000153.1, on the reverse strand, counting down.
GCCAATTGGGTCGTGTAGGTGTTTTCAGTGCCAATGCGGTAGTTCACGCCGTAACGCAAGTCCGAGACCGCCGTGTCGGGGTGCAACACGATCTTGAAGATGTCTTCGTTAAAGTCGGGTTCGTTGATCTTGCACTCGGTGACTTCAAACCGCATTTCCCAGAGCGGCGTTTCCGACTCGGGCTGGTCGTGGTGATAGCGATGGATCCCCTTCTTCGGATACCAGAACCCCGTGCCAGTTGTGGCGTACTCCAACTCTGTTCGCAGGATGGCTTTGCCCGCTTGATCGACACGGGCAATCATGGTGGGTATCCAATCCCGCGACTTGTCGGCCTCAAAAATCCAGAGTTTGCCACTCTTGTCGTCAGTGAAGTGGAACGCGACCTTTTTCTCGGTCTCGTTCTTCACCTCGATGGGAATCTTGTTTTGCAGCGCAGACTCCAGAACGGTGATGTTGCCATTGGCGAAAGTGAGGGCACTACGCAGTTGATCAACGTCTTTCGCGCCATCAAAGACCTGCGCGCTCCGATAGCCAGTCTTGGCTCCCTTGTTGGGAGCACTGCCATCACGATCTTTGCGCGGATCAAACGTCATGGAAGCGGTGAGTTCACCGTCAAACAACTGGTCCCACAGATAGGGCACCTGCGCATGTGGTATCCAAGTACCATCCTTCTGGGGCGTTTCCGACTGCAACTGCAAGCGCCGTCGTCCCAACGAGTCTTGATAGTTCGTTTGTCGGTCTCGACGTGTGGGCTGGCCCTTTTCAAAATCTTCCCACGTCGATTGGACCATCCCGGTCTGAATGGACTGTTCGCGTGCACGGTAACGCTTAATAAATTCCTGGGGAGAACTCTGCGCGTCCTGAGCCAGCAGCAGAGCCAAGGCAAGAGCTTGAATCATGGGACAGTTCTCAGCGCGTGATTGTTGGAAAGCATTGACACAGAAGAAAGTTCCCGATCAAGTCGGTAGGTTCCAACATTGATCGGAAACGATGAAACTCGTGCCATTTAACTAACTGCCAACACAATTTCCGCCAGACATCGGACAGTTTGATGGAACAGTTGTTGTGCCGGAGTTACATCCCAAGGTGCATGCAGCATCAGTGCAAGTGGTGGTTCTGGAGCACTCCAGAGGCATGTTCGGAGTGCCGCAGTTTTTAAATCCAGTTTCCTGGGGTGCAGAACACGACGCTTCTGTCTGAGTTGTCCGCCAGGTGGTTTTGCTAAAAAGGTTCCCTGCTGCCGCACAGGCAGCGTCAACGTTGTTGCAGGGCAGAGTATATGTGCATGTGACGCACGCGCCACCAAACTTTCCCGCCATCTCTTCCCGGGAAACGGATGCGGGAGCAAACGGTGTGTTTCCGAGTAAGGCCAAGCCGCAGAGGAGGGCCAAGCTACCAAATTGTTGCATTCGATTCAGTCTCATTATTGTCTCCGAAGTTGAAAGGACAAACGGACGCTGGCCCGCAACCCATTGCGGACCGATTCTGTCGCACTTGTCGTTGAATACACAAGCATCAACAATCTCCCAATCAGGGGATGCCCCGCCGAAGCCATTCATCGGGCCGTCTCGAAGCGAACGATCGCGCCGGTTGTCGGGATGATTCCGAATGAGTCTCCGTCTACACTGCCCTCACTTCGCGGAGCCTCATTCGTTCCGCAGGTCACACTCCGAGTTTCCCGTTTCGCGCTTCAAGGATTCGCCGTCATGGCCGACGCCCCCCCGCTGATCAACAACCCGCTGCTGGCTTCCACCGGCTTGCCCGACTTCGCCGCCATTCGTCCCGAGCACATCGTTCCCGCCGTCAGGCATGTCCTCGCGGAGGCGACCACGAAACTGGAAGAGATCGAACGCGAGCTGACTCCCACGTGGGCCGGCACAATTGCGAAGCTCGAAGAAATCGACCGGCCGTTCGAGTATGGCTGGAAGCCGGTCGGACATCTGTTTGGCGTTCTGAACTCGGACGAACTGCGAACCGCCTACGAAACCGTGCTGCCCGAGGTTGTGCAGTTCGGTCTGCGGGCGAGCCAGAGCGAACCGATCTACCGGGCGTTGAAGCAACTGCGCGACAGCAGCGAATGGCCGCGGCTCGACGAGGCTCAGCAGCGGATCATCGCCGACCGGATCAAAGGGGCCGAGCTGTCGGGCATCGCTCTCGCTGGCGAGCAGCGTGAGCGGTTCAATGCCATCGAACAGGAGCTGTCTCAGATCACGACCGAGTACTCGAACCATGTCCTCGACGCGACGAAGGCGTACTCCCTGGAAGTGACCGACCCGGCCGATGCGGAAGGCTGGCCAAGCACGCTCAGAAATCTCGCGGCCAAGTCGTGGAATGCGGCTCATGCTGATTCCGCCTCGAAAGCCACACCCGAGGCCGGACCGTGGCGGATCACGCTGGAGATCCCGCTCTACCAGCCGTTCATGGAACACTGTCGCAACCGCGCGCTGCGCGAACAACTCTACCGGGCCTTCGCCACGCGAGCGTCCACCGGCGAGTTCGACAATGGACCGTTGATCACTCGCATTCTGACGCTGAGGCGGGAGAAGGCGCGACTGCTCGGCTATCGCAACTTCGCGGAGGTGAGCCTCGCGCGGAAGATGGCTCCCAGTGTCGAGGCCGTGCGTCAGATGTTCACTCAATTGCGGGACGCCTCATGGGGCGCAGCCGTTCGCGACCTGGACGACATCCAGTCGATCAAAGCCTCACGCGGCGATGCGACTCCGCTTGAAGTCTGGGACGTCGCCTTCTGGGCCGAGCGACTGCGCGAAGAACGCTACGCCTACACCGACGCCGAACTGCGACCTTACTTCCCGTTCGAGAAAGTGCTCGACGGCCTCTTCCAACTGCTGGGCCGTCTGTTCGGCATCACGATCCGTCAGCACGACGGAGTCAGCGTGTGGCATCCCGACGTGAGGTTCTACCGAGTCTACGATGAGGACGATTCACACATCGCGTCGTTCTATCTCGATCCCTTCTCGCGTCCCGAGAACAAGCGCGGCGGGGCGTGGATGGACGATGGCCTCGGGCGGAGAAAGTTCGGAGACCAGACGCAGATTCCCGTCGCGCACCTCGTCTGCAACCAGACGCCTCCGCTGGCCGACACGCCGAGCCTGATGTCGTTTCGAGAAGTCGAGACGCTGTTCCACGAGATGGGTCACGGCCTGCAACACATGCTGACCGAGGTCGATCACGCCGACGCGGCCGGGATCAATGGCGTCGAGTGGGATGCCGTCGAACTGCCGAGCCAGTTCATGGAGAACTGGTGCTACCACCGCCCGACGCTGCTCAGCCTGACCGGCCACTACCAAACCGGCGAACCGCTGCCCGAGTCGCTGTTCGAGAAGGTCCGCGCGGCGAAGAACTATCGCGCGGGGTCGATGATGCTGCGACAACTGCTGTTCGGCATGACCGACATCACGCTGCACTCGGACTTCGATCCGACTGGCTCCGAAACAGTGCATGATGTGAACCGCCGCCTCAGCCAGCAGACGAGTGTGCTGCCGCTGCTGCCCGAAGACCGATCGCTGTGCTCGTTCCAGCACATTTTCAGCGGCGGCTACGCGGCCGGCTACTACAGCTACAAGTGGGCCGAGATCCTGAGTGCCGACGCCTTCAGCGCGTTTGAAGACGCGGGTCTGGACGTCACCAGCGAAGTCCAGCAGACCGGCCGCCGCTTCCGCGACACCGTCCTTGCCCTCGGCGGAGGCCGCCACCCGATGGACGTCTTCCGCGACTTCCGCGGTCGCGAGCCAAGCGTCGAGGCGCTGCTCCGACACTCGGGGCTGATGTCGCACGAGGCCGCATCGCCAAAGTGATCGCAAAAAAACGAGCCACTGGGACCGCCCGGTGGCTCGTTTGGTGTTGCGTGACTTCCGCTGGATTGTTCAGGATCCCTGGGGGAACAGTCGCAACCGGCATGTCGCTGAGTTCGCAAGTACTCAGCGACAGTCCCATGAATCATCCGGTCTACCGCACTCGTTCGCGAACCGTGGTTCCGAACAGGCCCGAATGAACATGGACGCGGCTGTAGTGAGGTCCATCCGTTGGTCCGTTGACTCGGACCGTATGAGTGTAGTTGTGGCGGGAGACGCGCGTCGTTTCGCGAACCGTGATTGGCCTCGCCACCACCACAGGTGCGGCGACGACTGCACGGACGGGCACGTAGGCCGGTGAACTGAAGGCCATTTGAGCGATCGGTTGCTGCACCACCACGGGAGCGCTGTAGGCGTAGGGGGCAACGTATCCCACCGACACCACGGACCGTGCGGGAACAATGACCTGCGACTGATACACCCCGCCGGATACGTAAGGGGGGGCGGCGTAAACCGGCACGCTGTAAACGGGAGCACTGTAAACGGTCGGGGCCTCGTACACATAAAAGCTTTGCGCCCGGGCCACATCCACCGGGCCTGCGATCAATCCGACTGCGGCGGCAATTCCCAGACTCCATCGATTCATCGCCAATCCCTTTCAGTTGAGTTTTCACGATCCGCGATGTCGCGTTGGCCAAGAGAGCCGGTTCTCGCGACTTTTCCGATTGCGTCGACGGGGCAAGATTATCGAGCCGACCGGCCCTCTTCAAGCAAGTCCTTTCGGTGAGACTGGTTCGGCTCAAATTGTGGGCAGAATCGCCGTCGCCCCCAATGGGTGCAGGACGATCCCGGCCCGAGGACCCGTCCGGAGTGCGGCGAACGATTGCTGTTTCTCTTCCAGTTCGGAGACCTCTCCGGCCAGAGCCGCCTCGGCGACGCGGGCGTCTGCTTCGTCTTCGGCTGTGACGCTCATCCCGATTCCGCACAGAGCCTCGTGCAAATGTGCTGACAGGACACTCCGGAACGGCCCACACGCCAGCGGCACCCGACATTGACTCAAGTACGTGCGTCCATTCATACTCGCGCATCGCTCAATCTCAGACGTCCATTCGCACTTTTGCCGATTGACAACACAGATCCACGCTCGTTTGAAAGATTTGTCGCATGTGGTTTCCCAGAAGTCGCCA
>JBBPIS010000152.1:0-17886 GCA_038040225.1 Planctomycetota bacterium | reverse complement strand
GAACTCGACGACCAGTTCGTCCTTTTCCGCGCAGAGGATGATGCCGATCGACGGTTGATCGTCCGGGGCGCGTTCTTTGTCGTTGAGCAGGTTCAAATAGAAATCCATCTTCCCCGCGTGCTCCGGCTCGAATGAACCGAGCTTCAGGTCGATGGCGACTACTTTGAAGACAATTCCAAACTTGACTCATTCGCAACAACGTTCGCAAACGAAGGAGTCCAAAGCATTGGCACAACCAGTTCAGCTCAATGGTGCGTCTCGACCTTCGGGATAATGATCAATAGCATGGCCTTGATTAACTCGGGACATGCCCTGCTTGATTGGAGTACACGGATGCGGAAAGTCATTGAGACCGCGTGCTGGTTGGTGGCGATGTGCTGCGTCGGGCTTGTTCCATTTTCAAGCTTCGTCATGGCGGACGACGGGCGTGGGGCGTTGCGCTGGACGGAAGTTGTCGGCGGAGTGTGGCGCACGGAGTCGATGCCGCGCGGGTATGCGCTCGTTGACGGGGATCGTTGCGTGCTGTTTGGGGTTCCGGAACGGGTCACTCCGCAGACGCTGCCTCCGAATGTGACGCAGTGTGAGTTGGTGGTGCTCACGCATCATCATCGCGATACCAGTTGGAGCGCGGCCGCTTTCGTTCAGGCCAAGATTCCCGTGCGGGCACCGAAACTGGCGGAGGTGTATTTGTCGCCGGACGGTGTCGCGGCTTATTGGGAGAAGTCGATGCCGCGCGTGCCGGTTGGGCGGTTCCCGGCGTTGCTGGAACGGTATTGGGGGGACTGGACGTATCTCGTCCATCCGGTCGGGATCGCGGGAGTGACGTGCGACATCGCCGACGGGAATGAATGGATGTGGCGCGGCTGGACGATCAAAGCGCTGGCGACTCCGGGGCACTCGAAGGATCACATGGCGTTTCTGGTGGGGAGAAGTCGTGGGCTGGCAGCCCACGCCACGTTGGACGGGTTGGCGGTTGGGGAGCGTGTTTGCTTCTGCGGCGATGCGATCGCCCGGCCGGGGACGATGTGGTCGCCGTACACGCTCGAATGGCACCATCAAAAGGATGAGGGAGCCGTGGCCGCCGCTCTGTCGCTCCGAGCGATCGCGCCTCGAAACCGATGCTGCTGCTGCCCGAACATGCCGAGCCGGTTCGTCGCGAGGGGGTGATGGCGGCGTTGCTCGAAACGGCTGAGCACGTGCAGCAGCTCGGTGCGGCCAAGAACTACGACGCCTATACGAAGAGCCTTCCGACACCTCTGCCCGAGTATCGCTTCCTGGCGCCGGACCAGGTCGGGACGGCGAACGCTCAGGGGAATCCGCTGCCGTGGACGAAACTGTCTCCGCACCTGTTTCTGACCGGGAACGTGTACGCGCTGACGTCTCGCGACGGGCCGGTCCTGTTGATGGATGCCTACAGCCAGAACGTGGTCGATCGCGTGCGGGAACTACAGCGCGATCACGGATTCGGGCCGGTCGAAGTCGCGATGATCAGTCACGCTCACAACGACCATTACACCGGGATTTTTGCGCTGCCCCGACGCGAGTCGTTTCAAGTCTGGACGCTGGATCGGATCGCGGAGGTCGTCGATGACCCGCACAAGTTTCTCGCGCCGTATGTGGACCCGCGCGTCGTGAAGGTCGACCGGCGGCTGCGCGACGGCGATGTCGTCCGCTGGCACGAGTACGAGTTGAAGATTCATCACCTGCCGGGTCAGACGGTGTTCGGCCTTGGTGTCGAAGTGACCGTCGATGGCAGGCACTGTCTCTTCACGGGCGACAATTTTTATCACCACGAACAATACAGCGGCGGAGGGGGTTGGTCGGGTCGCAACCGCGGACTGCCGCTCGGCTACGCGCAGAGTGCGGAAAAGATCCTGGCGATCAAGCCGCAGTGGATCCTGGCCGAGCATGGCGGTGCCTTCGAGTTTCATCCCGAAGATTTCCGCCGTCGCCGCGACTTCGCCGTCAAAGCGGCCGCGCTGGCAGATCGACTCAGTCCTCGTGGCGATCACCGCATCGACTGGGATCCGCAGCGCGTCCGCCTCGAACCGCTGATCTCCCCCGCGTCACCCGACAAGCCGGTCCGCCTGCGAATTGTGGCGAGCAATCCCTCGCGCGAGGCGATCACGTTTTCCATCCGCTCCGCCCGGCGCGGCATCGTCGCGGATGGCGAGTGGAAGCTCGTTGTTCCGGCGGAGAAGGAAGCCTCGCTGAACATCGCGCTGACTGTGAACCGCGACGTCGTGACCGGTCGGCACATGGTTCCGTTCGTGGTCGAAGATGCCACCGGCACGGACTCGTCCGACACGTTCGCCGTGCTGGAGGTGGAGTAAGGCCAGCGAAAGGAAAGCTGTTACGCAGCCGGATCGGGCAGCGTCCAGACGTGGATTGGTGAGAAGTTTCCGGGATAGCTCCCGTCTTTGGCGAGGTTGCGGCCGTTGCCGTTGCTGCCGCCGTTGGTCGCGACAACGGCGAACTTGTGGTGCAACGGATGGAGCGTGACCGAGTGGCAGTTGGGCATCTTGGTCGTCTCGAAGAAGGCCGCGTCGTCTTCGAGGCGGCGGAAGACGAGTTTGCCGGCGCCGGGGTTGCCGCTGACGGTCGCCATCAGGAAACCGGCCGGATGGAACGCGAGGTCCGTTACGTAAACATCGCCCTCCTTGCCGAGTTCGATCGATTTCTCAAGCTGCCCGCTGGTCCAGTCGAAGACGAGGACCGTCGGCAGGCCCTGCACGTTGCCTCCGTTCTTGGGCTTCGTCCCCGCACAAAGCAGTTTGTAGGAAGTGGCGAGTGGCGAGGGGCGAGGGGCGAGCGGTGAAGAGGGTGCGCCGTCTTTGGGTTTGTCGATTGTCTCTGGTTGCGCAACATTGGGTACTTCCACGAACAGCAGGTGCCTCGCGCCGCCAATCTCTTGCAGGCGATCGGCCTTGTGGAGTGACGAGGCATCGAACTCGCGCGTCAGCTTGCCCGAAGCCAGCTCCCACTGCCGGACCTTGCCCGACAGATCGCCTGCGAGGATCGAGCCGTCATCGGGTGCGAACGTGACCGAGAGAGTTTCCCACTCGGGGACCGAGAACTCGTGCAACTTCGAGCCATCCGTCGCCGACCAGACTCGTACCGCCCGGTCGATCCCGCAGGTGGCGAGCAGCTTTCCGTTCGGGCTGAGTGAGACATTGAGGATCCAACCGTCGTGAGCCGTCTTGTTGGCCCAGCGCGGCGCGGCGGCATCATCGACGAACGACCCGCACCGCAACTGCCCCCACGAATCGACCGAGTAGACGACGTCTTCGGCCGGGTCAACGGCCTGCGCCTCACCACGCTGCTTCGGCAGAGCGAGTGCCTGCACCCAGCCGCCGTGTCCGGTGAGCGGCTTCAACTCGGGCATCTCATCAGCCACCGCATCGAACCGCCGCACGAGGCCATCGTGCCCCGCCGCGAGCAGATACTTCCCGCACGCCGTAAACCGCGCGGCGTTCATCTGCCGGTCGAGCTTCAGTTGCTTGACCTCTTTCGGCTCGAACCGGGTTTTTAGTGAGGCGAGATCGTCGTTCATGGGCAACTCCTCTTGATACCAGCGATCCAACCAGGCTTGTCCCGATTGGGTTCGATGGATGTACGTTAGCGGTCGAGTGCGATCACAGTCCCAGCATTGCTTGGAGGGATTGAACCGCCTGGCTGAGGATTGAAGGTCCACGTGGCGGCGGCGGGTTGATGAGTTTGTCGGTGATCGCCGGCTTCGGGACGACGACGATTGTCGCCTTTGCGGATTGACCCGGCTGAAGTTTGACGGCGAAATCCGATCGAAATGGTGGCGTCATGTTTCCCTTCGATGTCCATTGCTCGTGATGGATATCAACGTACGAAGGGCCGCGTCCGGGGAGACCGATGACGACCACTTTGCCGTTCGCGTCGGTGACGCCTTCAAACTTCCCTCGCAAAGAATTGGGATCGTTCAGAGTCTCGTCCCATTGACTCTCTGTTTTTCGAAGGATGTCGCCTATGTTTTGATCGTTCGCTTTGGGAGGCAGTTCGCTGCGTCCCGTCCATCCGAAAATCGTGCTTCCGCGCCCATAGATGACGTTCGGACTGAAACTGACACTCACTCCTTCCACCGGCTTGCCGCTCGTCGTGGTGACTGTGACTTCGCACCGGGCGGTCGGTTCCATCGCGATCTCGTACTTGGCAGTGGGTTCCACGGCAAAGAACTGAGGCCGCGAGATGGTTGGATTGAATCTTGGACGCTCAACCGCAGGAAGCGTGGACACGTCCGGCATCTTGGAAACAGAACCGTCGCACCATGCGAGTAACCGAACTTCACTCGACGGCGGCAGCGAGGCGAATTCAAAGTCGCCGTTTTCCGAGACCTTGGTCCACGTCTGCCACCCCACTCCTTCGACGATTGTGGCCGCGACCGGTTCGTCGTGAATGGTGACGACCACGAAGCCGTTCTTCACCGGTCGCGGAATCGCCGGATCGAGTCTGCCGCGCACGGCCATTCCCGGTTGAAGCGGCACGTCGAAGTCCGTCGTCTGGCCGGCGGTTGAAGTGAAGGCGATTGCCTTGCTGAACTGAAGCCGCTCGGGATCGGTGCGATCCACGATCCGGAAGACTCGCGGACCCGGCTCGATCACGGGCGAGAGCCACGCATCCCCTTCCGGCTGCCAACGTCCGGGATACCACAGGCCGGAGATCAGCGCCTGAAAGTCGGTCAGGGGAGTTGTCTCCACCTCGCGAAAGGCTTTGATCCGCAGACGACCGCCGCGTTTCAAGGTGATGTGCGGCAGTCGAGCTACGACGCCCTTTTGAGGGACCGAACAATCCATGTTCCACTGGGTGCAGTAGTCGGGATGTTCGGCCACGACGGAGACGGCTCCCGTCAACGCCGCCCCCGCGCGGGAGACCCATTTCGGGAACGCGATCTCTGCTCGGCCCGCCTCATCTGAGATGACAGTGACTTGCTCCCCATGCTCCTTCGTTCTCCAGCCGTAGCCCGTCCCGGGATCCAACACCGATCGCAACCCATGCTGCGTGAGTTGAGCCCCCTCGACCCGATTGCCGGCTTCATCGTCCACGATCACCGGAATCGTTCCCCCCGTTTCAAACGGTGGAATCTCGAAGCCAAAGAACAGCGGCTGACGAAAGAAAAACAGCACCGCTCCCAGCACGATGACGACGGGAAGCACTCGACGAGTGATCCACCTCCGGCGACGAGACGGTGGCAGTGGTGGAGCAGATAGGACAGAGGGAACGGATGTCGCGGTCATGGCTGGCTCCAATCCTCGCACTTCAATCGCAATCTAAGCCAGCAGATCTTTCACCACCGAGCAGCCATCGTGCGCGATGGGCAGCGGTTGGCCGTGGTTGTCGTACTCGACTTTCTTCGAATCGATTCCCAACGCGGCGAACCAGGTGTGGAACATGTGGCCGATGTCGCTGGCATCGCCCTCGACGAACGTGCCGAGATCGTTGGTCTTGCCGACCACAGTGCCCTTCTTCAGGCCGCAACCGGCGAGGGCCAGCGACCAGGCTTCGGGCCAGTGATCGCGACCGATGTGGCCGTTGATGCGCGGCGTGCGGCCGAACTCGGACATCGCGATGACGAGGACGTTGTCCAGCATGCCGCGCGCGTGCAGGTCTTCGATGATCGAGGCGAACGCCTGATCGAAACGCGGCATCAGGCTTTGGTGGCCGAGGAAGTTGTCGCCGTGAGTGTCCCAGCCGTAGCTGGTCACCTTCACGAAGCGAACGCCCGCTTCGAGCATGTTCCTGGCCAGCAGCATGTGCCGGCCGAACTCGTGCGTGCCGTAGCGCTGGACGTCGGTGGGTGAGAGCTTCGTCGCGTCGAACAGATCTTGCCGCTTCATCAGCGTCGCGGCCATGTCGTACACGGCGGCGTGAGCGTTCGAGTTCTCCTTGCGACGCCGTTCGGCATAGCGCTTGTTCAGGCTGGCTCGCAGTGCGTTGCGGGCGAGGTCGTCGGCTTCGGTGATCGATTCGGGACGGAGCAGGTTTTCGGGAGGCTTGCCGTCGCCGAAGGCCAGCGCGCCGAACTGCGGGCCGAGGAACCCGGCATCCTGATAGAAGAAGCCGCCGCTGCCCGGCTTGATCGACACGTAAGGAGGCAGGCCGCTCTTGCCCGATCCCATCAGCTTCGCGACCGCCGAGCCGAAGAACGGGTAAACGACGCCTCGATCTTTGGGATCGCCCCGCTGAATGCGCGGCACGCCGGCCGAGTGCGAGTTGTCCTGCGTACACATGTTCCGCACGAGGGCCAGGTGGTGCATGACCTTCGCGCTGCGCGGCATCAGCTCGCAGACCTGCACTCCAGGGAGAGACGTCTGGATCGGACGATACGGTCCGCCGAACTGAGTCCCCGGCTTGGGATCCCAACTCTCGTACTGACTCATCCCACCGTCGATCCAGATGAACAGGACTTGCTTGTCCTTTGCGGCCAGTTGTTCGGCGACGGCCGGACTGACGAGGCCACCCAGCCCGCCCACCGCCAGCGCGCCGGAAGCGGCTGCCGTCGAACCGAGCCACTGTCGGCGGGAGACCTCGTGTTCCCAGGGCTTGCAGAGTCTGTTGTTCATCACGGTTGGTTACCCCTCAACGACGCAGTGCCTACGACTGACATGCAGTCGGCACAGTGTGTCTGACGCGCGCACAGTCAGCAAGGTGAAAGCAGCATCTTTCGATGCGTTGAAGAGTGGGCCGGGCAACAACAGCGGGTGGCGGATTCACAACCTTGGATTGAGTACGACCGTTGAGTCTGTGCAGCGCACGACGAAGTGCATTGTCGGGTTCTGGCAACTGAAGTTGTCTTTGGTCACGGCCCACGACGATTTGAGGCAAAACGGACTCAAACAATTATTGAATAATGATTTGCGAAACTTGAAATCCGATCTATGGTTTATTCGAGAGTTCATTTCGTGGATTGTCAGTCGACAAGAGATTCCTCACTCGACGTTCCCTTCGCGTCAGTCGATTCCACTCCACGCGAGGTCTGGTGTTCGCGCGTTGCAGCACCGGGCTTCTCCACAATTCACGGGCCGAATTGAGGCAATGAACGAGCGTGCGTCGGCGACAATTCGCGGACGACGCTGATTCTCTTGTGGAAGGGATTATCTGTCATGTCTCTGTCTGCCAATCGTGTTTTCTCTGGTCCTGTGGTTGTCCGGTCGAGTGCCTCCATCTCCCGGCTCCGTGTGCTGTGCGGTTCTCTTACGGCTCTTCTGACCTTGTCCCTCAGTCCGGTGTGGGCCGAGACGCCGGTCAACGTGAGTGGCGTGGAAGAAGACTGGGAACTGGTCGTTGGCGAACCGAGTGTCGAGGACACGTCGCCCCAGATCATCACCTTCATCTCGCCCACCAATCGCATTGATGCCGAGGCCGCCGTGCTCGAATTGAACCACTCGACGCAGCCGGACTATCAGGATGGCGGAGTGCAGTTTCAACGCTGGTTCGGCGACTTCGAGCGTGTCTATCGCGCGCCGCACACTCAGAACCGTCTCGCCACGGCGGGCGAGAGAATCAAGTACACCATGACGATGAAGATCGAGGACGGCCTGCTGCAGTTCGGTGTACGGAACGGAACCTCGCAGACTTGGGGGGCGTTTGGCGGGACGAGCGAACAGTGGAACAGCAGTGTCGTCTCGCAATACGCGAATCTCGACGGTTACAGCCCGGCCATCTCAGCGACCTACTCGCGCGTGGGCTACGCCGCCAACCGCGTCCAGAAGTTCTCGCTGAAGGAAGTGCGCTACTATCGGAACAATGAACTGATTCACAAGGACACGGGTGAAAGAATCGTGCAGGAGACCCCTGTTGAGACGGATGAAACTCCCTGACGGCCACAGTCAGCCGCTGACCCGACCCTCAGATGAGGGCGGGCCATCGATCGGGCCGCAACAGCACCATTTCTTCTCAAGTCCAATCTCACCACGGGGAACATCCCATGAAATGCAGAATGTCCTTCTACGAAACGCGCGATCGGCTTCGATGTCCGACTTGGAATCGGCTTCAACCCCAACGCCGCGGAGCCGTGATGGTTCTGGTGGCGGTGATTCTGGTGTTCTTGGTGGCGATTGCGGCCTTCGCGATCGATCTGGGTTACATTGCGACCACGAAGACCGAATTGCAGTCGGCCGCCGACGGCGCTGCACTGGCTGCGGCCATCGAGCTGGTTGATGGGCTGGGTACCAACCCGGAAAACAGTCAGTCCGAAATGGAAACGGTTGCCAAGGCCGCCGCCGTTGCGGTCGCTCAGAAAAACGGCAATGGCGACTTGTCGGCAACATATGTTGACCCCGCCAGTCACATGCGGTTTGGCCAGGCCACTTGGAACTCGAGTCAGAATCGCTGGGGCAAGACCTGGGGGGCAACACCCGCCACCATCGTCGAAGTTGTCACTCACCGCGATGTGGCAGGTTCTACTCAGGGAGACGGGGCGCTGAATCTGTTCTTCGCGCCCGTCATGGGCAAGACGACCACCAATCTGTCGACGAATGCGGTGGCGGGAGTGTTGCCCGGTGCCGGGTTCAAAATCCCCGCCGGTAGCACCGCGACATTTGGTGCCCTGCCAATTGCCTGCGATGAAACCAGTTGGGATGCCCTGTTGGGGGGAACCGGCACCGACAGTTACAACTACAACCCCAGCAATGGCGTCGTCAGCAGCGGTGGCGATGGAGTCAAGGAGTTGAACATCTATCCCGACCCGAACGCCAACCTGCCGTCGGGCAATCGCGGCACCGTCGATCTCGGAAATCCCAACAACAGTGCGAACGATCTGAAGCGGCAAATTTTGGACGGCCTGAACGAGTCCGACCTGTCCTATTTTCCGGACAACACCATTCGGACAGATACGGGTCCGGTGATCCTGAACGGCGACACCGGCATCAGTGCGGGAATCAAGGCGAACCTTGAGGCCATCAAAGGACAGACACGATTGATGCCGATCTTTACGGTTGTCGGTTCACAACAGCAGGCCACCAGCGGCGACATGTCCGGCAAGAAAGGTTCCGGCAACAATGTCTACTATCGTGTGATCAAGTTCGTCGGCGTCCGGATCGTGTTCGTGGAACTGACCGGCAACAACAAACGGGTCATTATCCAACCCGCGATGTTCTCTGACTCGGCCGTGATCGCCAGCAAAGCGCCGATTGCCACCGACAGCTACTTCACCAAGCCGCATCTGATCGAATAGGCGATCCTCGTCGGATGCGGCTCAGTCACGCAGAGGGCCGGTTTCACCGGCCTGGTGGCAGCGTCCTAACTTGGTGGTGCAGCGACCCGGACGTTTGAAACGTCCGGGTCGCTTTTTGTTCTGCCCGCGAAATTAGGACACCACCGGCAAGTTGGAGCTACGAAGAATGGCTGGCGGAACTGGTTCGACATGATCGGTCCGTCACCGATGACACGTCCACATTGCCAGACGGAGGCCATGACGACAGACTGCGGCGAGTTTGTCGAGTACGGTTGCGTACTACTAATGAGCAATCATCCGTGCGGGTTTGGGAGTGAGAGAGATCGCGTCGTCTTTCTTCCTCTCTCCCATCGGGTCTTCTGAGAAGGTGACATCACATGACAACCAACTCCACAGACAATCTGCGGACATGTCGCGACTGCGGCATCGAGCTCAAACCGGTCAGGTTGCTGGATGCGACGCGGCTCGGCTCCGGTGGGCAGGGTGCGGTCCACGTCGATTTCAATTATGCCTCGCCGGACGCCAAGCCAAGCATTTGGACGGGCGTGGCGGTTGCAGGTGTCGTGCATGCCATGGCGTGCCCCCAGTGCGGACTCATTCAGTTGTACGTGGTTGAGAAACCAGAGTGATGCCGCGAGAGTCGGAGATCACTCTCCTTCATTCGACCACTGAAGCGACTGTGCCCAAGTCGGAGTGAAGGAACAAGAGCGAGGCCCACGAATAGACGAACTGCATGCGACTCGGCCCGCGTCTCGAACATGGCTTCCCATACGTGGCGCGAGGCGGTTACACTCCGTATCGGTCAACTTCGATTCGTGGAGCCGGTCATGCTCAACATTGTCGGACAGCCAGTTGGTCAGCGCGGTGGTCTCGGAAGACGAGGCTTCTTGACGGTGGGTGGTCTCGCCGTGGGAGGGCTTTCTCTCACTGATCTGCTTCGGGCGCGGGAGGCTCAGGCGTCTGAGAGCCGTCGTCCGACGAGCGTGATCTTTTTCTATCAGTCGGGCGGTGCGTCGCATCTCGACATGGTCGATATGAAGCCGCAGGCGGTTCCCGAGGTGCGCGGGCCGTTCACGCCGATCGACACCAATGTTCCCGGCCTTTCCGTCTGTAACTTGATGCCGGGACATGCGGCCATCGCCGACAAGTTGGCCGTGATTCGGTCGATCTCCCACCACTTGTCCGTTCATGACGACGCCACGCACTGGTTGCAGACGGGCTATCCGCTGCTGAACGCTCGGCAGCAGGGGCAGCAGCATCCGTCACAAGGTTCGATCGTGTCGGCACTCAAGGGGAGCAACGTCCCCGGCATGCCGCCTTATGTCTGCATCCCCGAGGATTACCGGAAGCATCTCGGTTTCTACGAGCACGCGGCGTTTCTCAGTTCGCGTCACAATGCCTTGGATGCGGGAGGCGATCCGAGTCTCGGGAACTACACCGCGCCGAGCTTCAGTCTGCCCGCAGATGTCACGATGCCGCGACTCGAAAACCGGCGCGAGTTGCATCGACATCTGGACCGGCTGGCGCGGCGAGTCGATGCGAGCGTCGAATACGGTGCGCTCGACGATGTACAGCGTCAGGCGATGGAACTCACGACGGGATCGGCCGCGCGGCAGGCGTTCGATCTGACCGAGGAACCGACCGAGTTGCGAGACGCCTACGGCCGGCATGCGTATGGTCAGTCGGCGCTGCTCGCGCGACGACTCGTCGAACGGGGCGTGTCGTTCGTCACGATCAACCTGTACGAAAAGGACATCGACTGGTGGGACGATCACACGACGATTGAGAAGAACCTGCGCAAACGGCTGCCACCCTACGATCAGGCGGTCTCGACATTGATCCGCGACCTCGAACGACGCGGCCAGTTGGACAACGTCCTCGTGGCCTGCTTCGGCGAATTCGGACGCGGCCCGCGCATCGATGCCGGTGCCGGGCGAAGCCACTGGCCCGCCGCGATGAGTGCGGTGTTGGCGGGAGGCGGCATCAAAGCCGGCCAGATCATCGGCTCGACCGATTCGACCGGCTCCGCACCGAAAGACCGTCCCCTCGGTCCGGGCGATCTGCTCGCGAGCATCTACCGCGTGCTGGGCATCGATCACGACAGCACGATCCGAGACCGCCAGAACCGCCCGATCCCCATCCTCGCCTCCGGCAAGCCGATCGCCGAGTTGTTTTGAACGGCTTAGCGAGGATCCGCGGTGAAGTTCATTCGCCGCCCCGTGTCTCCTCATCCGTGAACTCCGGCGGCTTGACGTAGAACTCGCTCAGGTCGAGCTTGCCCTGGCTCTCCGATTCGAGCAGTTGCAGACGCTTCTCCAACCGAGTGATCCGCAGTTCGAGTAGCGGGTGCAGTTTGAATTCGCCCGACCCCTTCGAGCGCGGCACGGTGGGGAAGCCGAGGTGTCGTTGCAGGGCGGCGAACAGATAGAGCGGATCCTTGCCTCGATTCGCCCGCGCGATGCGGCCCTCCTGACGACCGAACAGGATCGGCGCGGACGGTTCGTAGTCGGGGCCGATCGTCTTGCGACGTTCCTCGACGAAGAATTCGGACCGGTAATAGATCAGGTCCGCGAACTCGACCGTGCCGAGTTGCTGCCGGGCCTTGCGAATCCAGTCCCGCCAGTCGGCATCGAACATCGGGTCATCGGCGATCGCCGTCATGCCGTCGTGATAGCCGAGCCGGTTCCGCGCGATGCACTCGAACTGGTAGACGAACAGTCCGGCGGGCGAGGCCGTTTCGGAGCGGTACTTCGCCTCACGTTCGAGGATTTGGAAGGCGACCCGCTGGTCGAACTTCGTCCGATCCTGTTCGGCCTGCTGCATGACGAAGGCTTGGAACGGCGCGAAGTAGTGCGACAGCAGCGCCATTCCCTCGCAAAGCTTTCCCTTCAACATCAGCTCGCCGCGCAAGACGTCGAGCGCCAACGGCAGCTTGGTCGTGGCGAGAATCTCTTCCCGGATGCTCGTCAGGATTTCCTGTGACGGCAGATCCTCATTCAACCGCTCGTGGAAAGTGCGGAAGAAATACGCCTGTTCGATGTACTCTTCGCGGTCGAGCAATGGCATGAGGAGACTCGGCGTTTGTGGAAGCTCGGACTGGAGACTCGGACGCGGTCAGCTCCCCAACGGCTGCGGCGCGAGCGTGCGATCGGGCGCATCAAGGAACGACTGCAAGATAATCTGCGCGGCGAGTCGGTCGAGTCGATCCTTCCCCTGTTGGGGCGAAATGCCCTGCGCCCAGAGAAGGAGTTCCGCCTCGTTCGAGGAGTGCCGCTCATCCCAGTACGCGACCGGCCGTTGCGTTTGCTCGGCCAGCCACTTTCCGAACCGCTTGACGGCCAGCGCCTGATCGCCCTCGACGCCGCTCAACCGAACGGGCAGTCCAATGACGAAACCGACCGCGCGGTAGTCTTCAATCAGCTCGCGCAGGTGCTTGAGATTTTGTTCGGTCGAGCGGATGTTCCAGGTCTCGACAGGAACGGCCACGGTTTGATCGGAGTTGCAGACGGCCACCCCCAGCCGTTTGGTGCCGTAGTCCAAGCCGAGCAGGGCGCCGTGCGCAGGGACAGTCATCGCGGGTGATGGGGTCGGGTGTGTCGCGGGGATGGTGGAGTCTTCTGTCATGCGGGGATTGTTGGAGCCACGGCGTCTCCCGTCAATCGGCCCGGTTGTGGCGGCTGGAGCCGTCGCAACGGCTGCGCGGGCCTCAAACCTTCGCCGACTCGCATTTTGAGCCATCCCTGGGAAGGCGGCTTCCCGGAACGAGTCGCCAAGGTTGCAATCCCGTCAGGCAGGCACTGTAATGCTCGCCATTCCCCGGCCATTTGTGTGCCGGGGCGTCGTGTGGGTCGGCATCGCTGCTGGGCGGTGCCTCGCGACGGAAGCCCATTCTTCAGCCCGCGCGAGAACGATTCGCGACGCGGTGCTCGAAACAAAAGGTCAGTCGTTCGATGCGCAAGGTTCATATCGTCAGTTCGCTGCTGGTTGCGTTTGGTTTGTCGATCTTCAGCATGGGTTGCATCGTGGGTTGCGACCCTGCCAAGAAGCCGGGCACGACTTCTGTCAAGAAGGTCTCCCGCCCCGGTTCGACAACGGGTGGTGGAACGGTCGTCCCGGCCGCCCCCACCGGCGGAACCACGGAAACGCCGGCCGCCAAGCCGGAAGAAAAACCCGCCGAAGACAAGAAGCCGGAAGATGCCAAGCCCGAAGAAAAGGCTGAGGACAAGAAGCCGGAAGAGAAGAAGGCCGACGAGAAGCCGGCTGAAGACAAGCCTGCCGATGACAAGAAGGCCGAAGACAAGTGATTCGTGAGAATCACTGAGACGATTCGTTCGTCGAGTCTGCCCACAATGCGAACAAGCCGCAGTCGCTATCGACCGCGGCTTGTTTCGTTTCTGTGCTCGGGCAGGGAGAGGACGGAGTTTTGACCACGGATGACACGGATGGGCACGGATCAGGCAAGAGAGTGACGGCGATTGAAGATGACGTTGCCTGTCTGCTTTCAATTCTCTCTGCCCATCTTCGTCTTCATCGGTGTCATCCGTGAAATCCGTGGTTCATCCTCTGATTACCTGGTCACAGCGGATGTCGTGGCCCGCGCGAAGTGAGGTGTCCCTTTCGTGTTGAGCTTTCGTTTGTAGATGCGGTCGGTACTCGTCACGTACACCGTGTCGAAGTTGGGGCCACCGAACTTCACGTTCGACAGGAACTTGGTCTGCGGTTTGACGATGGCTCCGCAGGGGCGGCCGGTCGGGTCGAACATCTGGAGGCCCGCGTGAGTTGCCACGTACAGGCGGCCGATGTCATCGACCGTCATTCCGTCCGAGCCGGGCATCGTCTGGCCTGACGGAATCTGGACGGGGCCGTAGTACTTCTCACCGAACTTCAAGCTGCCGTCCGCTTCCACGCGAAACGTCTGCAGCGCCGGTTTCTCCCAGTCGGCGACGACCAGCGTTCCGCCATCGGGCCACAGCGTCAGGCCGTTCGGTTTGAAGCCGCTCGCCACGACGCGCTTGCTGCCATCGGGAGCGACATACCAGACCTGACTGCCTCCCATGTCGGTGACGTACACGCCGCCCTTGCCATCGACCATGATGTCGTTCCCCGCGATCTCCTCGGCGATCACGGTCGGCTTCGCGTCGCGATCGTACCAGACGACCTTCTTTGTCCCGCCCTGGCAGGCATACAGCCGTCCTTCGGGTCCGAACATCAGGCCGCTCGCCTCGCCCGTGTCTTTCGCCCACACGACCGCTTTGCCGTCGCTGCCGATTTTGAGAATCACGCTCTCCGGCACATCGACGAAGTAGACCGTCCCATCCTTGTCGACGGCCGGGCCCTCGGTGAACTTGTAGCCTTCAGCGACGAGCTGCCAGCCTTCACCATCGATCAACACTGTGGAGAGGGCCATGTCCTGAGCGGACAGCGGTGCCAGGAGGCTCAGCCAGACAGCGGTAACACCGGCTAACGGGACGAACGTTCGCAGCAATTTCAGAACGAGTGACTTCATCGGCGAGGCACCTTTCGAACGGATCGTGAAGAGGAACGGAAACGGATCACTCGGCGGACACTTTATCGCGAGAACAGCCGCGCGACGATGGCCCCGCCACGTTGCCCGTTCCCCTGTGGGGAGAGTATTCTTCCGGTCGTCGTCAGAAACGAAGGACGAGGGACGCTGACGGTTCCTCGGGATCGCCGTGCAGGAGCCAGTCATGACCATCGCCACGCTCGATGTCAGTCTCGAACAGTTGGAAGCCGCCGCGCTGCGGCTCGATTCCAAAACTCGCGCCCGGCTGGCGTATCGGCTGCTCGACAGTGTGGACGCCGCCGATGCCAACGGAGACCCGCCATCGACAGAAAAATGGATTGACGAGGCCGAGCAGCGCGTGCAGGCATTCCTCGATAACCAAGTGGAAGCCCTCAACGGCGAGCAGGTGCTTCGGGACGCAAGGGCCAGAGTTCGATGAAGAGCTTTCGCTTTCTGCCCGACGCGACCGCCGAACTCTTCGAGGCTGTTGATTTCTACAACGGGCGCGAATCGGGAGTTGGCTTTCGTTTTCTGGATGCCGTCGATGCGACGATTCGACAAATCGCTGATGACCCTTCGACTGGCCCCTTCGTTGGAAAGCGAGTTCAGCGGCGACCGGGCCACGACTTTCCGTTTGATGTGCTGTACTTCGACCGCGAGTCCGAAGTCATCATCGTGACCGTTCGTCACTATTCGCGCCGCGACAACTACTGGCAGGACCGACTCTGATTCTCTCGCACCTCAGGACACACAATGCTCGCCGAAATCATCGCCATCGGGACGGAACTGACCTCCGGGGCGAAGCTCGATACGAACAGTCAGTGGCTGAGCCTGGAACTGGCCGAAGTCGGGATCACGGTGCGGGCGCATCTGACCACGTCGGACGATCTCGATGGGATGGCCGAGTCAATCCGGGCGGCGGCGTCTCGCAGCGACGTGGTGATCATCACGGGAGGGCTCGGCCCGACTCTGGACGATCTGACGCGCGAGGCCATCGCCAAGATGGCCGATGTCGAATTGGTGCTGCACGAGCCGTCGCTGGAACACGTCAAGCAGATGTTCGCCCGCCGCAACCGCCCGATGCCCGAGCGGAATGTGATGCAGGCCATGTTCCCGGTCGGAGCCGAACCGCTGCCGAACCCGCGCGGGACCGCGCCAGGCATCTGGATGAGCGTCCCGCGCCCCGATGGCGGTGTCTGTCGCATCGCCGCCATGCCGGGCGTGCCGAGTGAAATGAAGCAGATGTACCGCCAGCAGGTCTTGCCGCGCCTCGACGGGGGCGGCCGATTCATCCGCCGCGCCCGCATCAACTGCTTTGGCGTCGGCGAATCGGCGGCCGAAGAAATTCTGGGGGACCTCACCGCGCGGGGCCGCGATCCCGACGTCGGCATCACGGTTCACGAAGCCACGATCACATTGCGGATCACGGCCGAAGGGGGCAGTGCCGACGAATGCCAGGACAAGATCAAGAAGGCTCGCGACACGATCATCAACCGGATGGGAACGCTGGTGTTTGGAGTCGAAGACGAAGAGCTGGAGCACGCGGTCATCCGGCTGCTCAACCAGCGACGGGCTTCACTCTCGACGGCCGAATCGGGGACGGGTGGTCTGCTGTCGTATCGCCTGACGGGCGTGAGCGGCTTCGAGACGTGTTACAAGGGAGGCGTGGTCGTCCCCACTCACGCGGCCAAGCGCGACATCCTGTCCGTCGATCCGCTGCTGCTGCGTCAGTACGGAGACATCAGCTCCGAGGCGGCCGAAGCGATGGCGAAGGGCTGCCGCCAAAAGTTCGCCACCAACTTCGGCCTGGCCGTGACCGAGTGGGCGATGTTCAAGCCCGACGACCCATTCGCAACCGTCCCGGCCAGCTACGTCGCGCTCGCCACGCCAACGGGAGTCCACGTCGAACAGGTCCAACACTTCGGCGACCCCGAAATCGCCAAAAGCCGTACCGCCAAGACGGCCGTCAATCTGCTGCGGCTCCATCTGATTGGTGGCTGATCGTCCTCACCGATTTGATTTCGGAAGAGGCTAGAACGTCCAGACCGCTTCGTTGCGCGAGTGTCGGATGTGGAGATGGCGCTGCAGGCCGACTTCGTTTATCGCACTGGCGACGGCGGGTGACAGGCGGCAGAGGATCGCCGTCCCTCCGTATTCTTCGATGCCATCGTGAAACGACTGCACCACGGCGAGACCCAGATCGTCCACGAATCGCAGGCTGGCGAGATCGACCACGACTCGGCGCAGCCTGCGCGTGGCGATCAGTGAGTCGAGTTCCTCGGCCACCGTTTCAAAGTTCTCTTCGTCGAGCGTGTCGATGGTGAGGCGGACGACCGTGACGTTGCGGACTTGTTCCAGCACAAAGCTGTGGTTCACGGCGGCCATCATGGTTGAGATTCCTTGGGGAACGGGGACTGTGTCTGATGCGGATTCACGTGGTGCGCGGGTCTCCCGGTTCCGCACTCCGTCCGACCGCAGGTCTCCCACAATTGGGGTTGGTTCGCTCAGATGAAGAGGAGACCTGCGGTCGATGGCTTCGGCGGGGTCGGGAGACCCGCGTCGAACAGAGTGTGGCCGCCTCCCGCCGGAAGCGGCCGCCCGGTGTGTTGCATCCTTTCAAAATGACCACATCGCATCGCCGCGCGTGGTCCGAATGTCAAACTCGCAGGTCGGTCCTGCCTTGCTCATGGCACTCGCCACTGCGGGGTGCAGTCGGCAGAGAAGAACTGCTCCGCCTGAATCTTCGATGCTGTCATTGAACGCCTGCAACATGGCGAGTCCCAACTCGTCGATGTGCTGGATCGCGGAGAGTTCCACCACGACCTGGCTGGGGCCGCTGGCGGTGACCAGCGAGACCAGTTCCAGCAGTTCCTCGGAAATCGTCTCGTAGTTCTGCTCGTCGAGAGCATTCACGGTGAAGCAGACGACCGTGATGTTGCGGACCTGTTCGACATAGAAGCTGCTGGCTGTTGCAACCGACATTTTGTCACCTCGCTACCGTCCCTGGGTTGTGAAGAGGAAGCCCAAGCATCAAATCAGGGGTCGGGGGTGGGGGGATGAAATATGTTGGGGGGAGGTGCGGCTCCTGGGGGGGGAGAGTGGGAGGCGGAAGAGGATAAAAGGGACGCACCACCCCCGGCGGACAAAAGACGGAAGAAAA
>JBBPIS010000151.1:0-17997 GCA_038040225.1 Planctomycetota bacterium | reverse complement strand
CTGTTCGGCGCGGGTCTCCCGACCCCGCCGAAACGCCCGACCGCAGGTCTCCTCTTCGGTTGTTGCTCGCAGCCGAAGAGGAGACCTGCGGTCGGCGAAAACGGATTTCGGCGAAATCCGTCCACAGCTTCACACTTCACTTCTTCCCATGCTCCGCCGGGTTGGTGGTATTGCGGAGCGTCGAGAGGTACTCGACCAGATCGCGGATGTCGGACTTGGTGATTTTCTTGACCAGGTCTTCGGGCATGCCCGACTTGCCGACGGCGCGGTCCTCGATGGCCGACTTTTCGAGGACGACGATCGCTCCCTCGGGCTTCTGGAGTTGGATTCGCTGGCCGTCGTCCGACTTGATGATCCCCGCGTGGACCTTCCCGTCGTCCATTTGCAGGATCGCGGTCTCAAAACCCTTCGCAATCTGCTTGTTCGGGTCGACGAGGGCTTCGAGCAGGTAGTCACGGGTCTTGTCGAGGCCGACGCGCGACAGATCGGGACCGACGTCGCCACCGTTTCCGTCGATCTTGTGGCAGCGGCGGCAGGAGACTTCGCTGCGACCGAAGAAGATCTCTTTGCCTCGGACCTCGCTGCCGCCGACCAACGCCTCGCGGTAGTCGCGGAGGTGGTCGTCGGGCTTGCGGGTCGCGTCGAACGCCGCGACCTGCTCCAGCATCGTCTTCGTGCCGCGAACCTTCGCCGCGTCGAGCAGGTCGAGTTGCACTCCCTCGGGAGTTTCTCGTTTGGCCAGCCGGGCGAGCCACCGGTCCAGCACGGCATCGGCGTCGTCTCGCTTGAGCGAGGCGAGGGTGGAGATGGCCGATTGCTGCTCGGGGATCGAGTCGCTCGTCATCGTTTCGGCCAGCAGCGTGACGGCCCGCGCGGGATCGATGCCGATGATCAACCGACGGGCCTCACTCCTCATGCCGGGATCGGCGTCCTTCAAGGACTGATCGACGACCGTGTTGAGCTGTGAACTTTTGAGGGCGGCGAGGGCTCGCAACGAGGCGACACGCTCGGACGACGGGCGGGTGGCGTCCTTCGTGATGTCGAGCAGCAGCGGTTCGGCGACCTTGATCTCGTACCGCGCGGCCAGCTTCGCCGCCGACTCCCGCAGGACGCCGCTGCCGCCGAAGAGAGGGATCATGACCGGCTGGACGGCTGTCGCCACGTCAATACTCCGTCCCTTCCGCGGGCGGTAGTCGCCGAGCACGCGATCGAGCGGCGGAGGCGTATTCCAGTCGAGCAGTTCGGTGATCGCTTCGACTCGAAGCACGTCATCGAGCAGCGGGTTGGCGGCCATCGAGGCGACCGCTTTCGCGTTGTCCAACTGTCCAAGCCGGAAGTGGGCGTTCATGACACGACGCAGCAACGGATCGGACAGCCCCGGTTTGTCCGCCAGCTTCGCGAGGGCGGGCATCGCATCGGGGATGGGAACGTCATGAATGGCTCGCGCCGCTTCGAGCATGACGAGCGGCTCAGCATCGTTGAGGAAGCCCGCGACATTCGGATCGGACAGCCGACGGAGGGCGAGAACCGCACCCAGCCGCTCGGCGGACGACGGTCTTTTTGTGGCTTCGAGCAGCGTTTTCAAGTCGGCGGTTCCGACCAGTCCGATCACCGCCGCATGACGCAGCATTGGGTCGGCGTCAGCATTCTGGGCGAGAACCTCAAACAATGGGCCAACGGCCGACTTGTCCTTGACGCTGCCCAAAGCCAACGCGGCGTGGGCTCTGACTCGCGGACTGTCGTCCTGGAGAAGCCCGATCAGGCCCGACGAGGCTTCGACATAGCTGGCCTCGCCGCAGATTTTGGCCACTTGCGCGCGGACCTCGGGGTTGGCGTCCTGGAAGAACGGAAGAAGCTCCTTCAACACGGCGGGCTTCGTCCGGCCGAGCTGACCGAGTCCCCAAATGCCATGCAGGCGATCGAACAACCCCTCGCCCTTCGTCGCGGCTTGAAGCAGCACGTCCACTGCGTCCTTCTCGACCAGAGCCAACTGCGCCCGCAGGCGGATGCGGTAGTCGGGGTGCGCGAGCAGGAAGCCGAGTTCCTTCTGGTTGCGGTGCGAGAAGCCCTCCTTCATCAATCGACCCACCTCGGCGATGACGGGCGTTGTGCCGTGTTTCTCGTCTCGAAAGCGGTAAAGCCGCCCCTTGCCAATGCCGTCCCAGCCATCGACCCAGTCGGAGACATACAGCCCGCCATCAAAGCCGAAGTCCACGTCGGTCGCCAGGATCGACCAGAGGAACTCCTGATTGTTTACCAGTTCAAAGGAGGCTCCCTTGGGAATGACCGAGAAGGTGCGAATGCCACTGTTGGCGGCGGAGCCTCGAAAATCCGCGAGGAAGAAATGGCCGCGATACTTCTCGTCGAGGCCGGTGCCGGGATAGTACGCCAGCCCCGACGGCCCGTCCGCCACGTTGGCGATCGGCGGCACGAGGTACGCCGCCTGACCGGGATGGGCCGGATACCAGAGTTTCTCGCGATTCCAGGGGCCTCGGTCCGGCAGGTACTGGTAGTACATCCGCCACCCACTGTCGGAGTGTTGGGTGATGTACGTCCACCTCGCCCGGTCACCGCCATCTGAGTTGTTGTCACAGGTGAACAGGTTGCCGAAGTCGTCGAACGCCAACTCCTGCGGATTGCGGAGTCCCGTGCAGAAGACCTCCAACTTCGAGCCGTCCAACTCGCAACGAAACACCGCCCCCTGATCGGGCATGTGGAGCCTGCCCTGCTCGGTGGGGACCGAGAAGCCGCGATCCCCGATGGAAAAATACAGCCGACCGTCCGGGCCGACGATCAGCCCGTGCATGTCATGCCCGCGAAAGGCGACTCGCACCCCGAAGCCATCGTAAAGAGCAGCCCGCTCGTCCGCCCGACCGTCTCCATCCTTGTCGGTCAGTTGCCACAGTTTGGGGATGCAGGTGTAGAAGACCTTGCCGTTGATCGACAGGACGCCCGCTCCCGTCCCGTCTTCGATAGCGTTGAAGCCGTCGGCGAAGACCGTCGATTTGTCGGCCTTGCCGTCGCCATCGGTGTCCTCCAGCAGACGGATGCGGTCGTGTTCGAGAGCGTATTTCTTGACCTCGTCGCCCAGATGCTTTTTGAAGTACGCCAGTCGATCCTCAACCGTCTGGGCCGCCAGATCGTCGAGCAACCAGTTCATGTGGTTGCGGTTGTCCTCGACCCCCTTCTGCTGGCGAAAGGTTTCGGCGACGAAGACTCGCCCCAACTCATCGAAGGCGAACGCGACGGGGTTGGCGAGGGCAGGCTCCGCCGCCCACAGATCGAC
Source organism: Planctomycetota bacterium (assembly GCA_038040225.1). GTDB lineage: Bacteria > Planctomycetota > Planctomycetia > Planctomycetales > Planctomycetaceae > Schlesneria. The sequence goes on along the minus strand of JBBPIS010000151.1, from coordinate 14,711 downwards.
CTTCATCCCCATCGGCACGCGAAACCGGTGGATCGCCAGTTCGCCCTCATTCGATTTTTCGGCAATTTTTGGTGAATACGGCTCGGCTGCCCCCGCAACGAGGCAACCAAGAATTACGATCAGACCCGAAAGTCTGGCAGCACGAGTGAAATTCCAATTCACGAGTCGATTCACGGACATTAGCCTTCTGGCGGGAATGAGATTTGGACTGGGGAGTAACTGTCGCATCCGACCGGCACCAAACGCCGGACGTCTGCGTTTACGGAGTGTAGGCTTGTCGGAAGGTGGTCGCGAGTCGAGCAACCTGATTGGAAAGCCACCAGACACTCAGAGTTTTCTGGATCAGAAACAGTTTGCTGGATCAGAAATCGACAGTGGGGTGGTTCGGTTTAGTGACTTTGACTTGCCCGCAAAGATTCACAGGACTTTCAGGAATGCCATAACCTACTGGTGAGTAATATGGTTCCGGCACATTCTGCCGTTGGGGGCTTGCCTTGGGTGCGATACTTGCGGTCGAAACGTCCATGTCATGACGCGACTCTTTTTCTACGGAAGGAAAACCATGTTAGTGCTCACGCGAGGTTTGAAGCAGCAAATTGTGATTGGTGATCAGCAGATCACCGTGACTGTGCTGGAGGTCAAGGGAGGTCGGGTCCGCTTGGGAATCGAAGCTCCTCCCGACGTTGCCGTTCGCCGCAAGGAGTTGCTTGAGCCCAGGCAACAGTGCCTTGAGCTTGAACTTGCCACCGCCGAGTGACGACTCACCCGGGCCGTTTCATCAGACTCTGCCGCTTGGCTCGAGTTCGAGCATTCCGCCTTCCTGGCTCCCCCCTGTTCGTGGCGATTAAGAATCGTCCCGACATCTTGGACGCCGCCCGCCCAGTGCATTGCGAGTGATGCAATCGCTCGCTCCACTTTTTCCAACCCGAACGATACTCTGACGCCTCCCCCTGCGGATCGGCTGTCCGCGCGGATGGTCCGTTTGCAGGCGCAGCGGTCGAGTGGCGTTTCTGCGGCCAACATGCATTTCCCATTCAGGGAAGGGTTTCATCGATGAGCAAAGTCCTGTCGGTCATTCTGGGTGGTGGCAAGGGAACTCGACTTTTTCCGCTGACTCAGTACCGGTCGAAGCCGGCCGTGCCGCTCGCGGGGAAGTACCGCATCATCGACATCCCGATTTCGAACTGTCTGAACAGCGGAATGAACCGCATTTACCTCGTGACGCAGTTCAATTCGATGAGCCTCCATCGCCACATTCGCGAGACCTATCGATTCGACCGATTTGATGGCGGCTTCGTCGAGGTGCTGGCTGCCCAACAGACGATGGACGGCGAGGCGTGGTATCAGGGGACCGCCGATGCCGTCCGCAAGAATCTGGCACACCTGCAACAGAAGGACATCGACTACGTGATGATCCTCTCGGGCGACCAACTCTACCGTATGGATTACCGCGAGATGCTGGCCACGCACCAGGAATCCGGCGCTCAGGTCACGATCGCCGGCCTGCCGGTCACGCGCGAGGCCGCTCGCGGGTTCGGCATCATGCGAGTCAACGACGAAGGCCGCGTCGAGGGCTTTCTCGAAAAGCCGAAGAGCGACGAAGAGATTGATCGCCTCGTCCGAACCGATCCAAAGTGGATCGACGCGCGGGGGATCAAGAGTCACGGTCGAGACTGCCTCGCCAGCATGGGGATCTATCTTTTCAACCGCGATACGCTCATCGATCTGTTGATGAAGACTGACTATCACGACTTCGGCAAGGAAGTCTTCCCGATGTCGATCCGGACGCACAAGGTTCACGTCCACCTGTTCGATGGCTATTGGGAGGACATTGGGACGATCCGTTCGTTCTACGACGCCAATCTCGACCTGACTCTGCCCAACGCACCATTCGCGCTCGAAAACCAGAAGGCTCCGATCTACACGCACGCTCGATTCCTGCCCCCGTCGCGGTGCGATGGCGTTCGCATTTCAAGAAGTCTGATCGCCGATGGTTGCGTGATTGGGGAAGGCTCGGTCATCGAGAACTCGGTGGTGGGACTACGGTGCAAGATCGGGCGAAACGTGACGATCTTGAATTCCATCCTGATGGGAGCCGACTACTACCAGACCGACTCGGAACTGGAAGCGGATCAGACGGCGGGCCGACCCGCCATCGGGTTCGGTGACTACAGCTACCTGGATGGTGTCATCGTCGACAAGAACTGTCGCATTGGCCAGAGCGTCCACATCGAAACCAGCCCGGAACTGAAGGCTCCCCCCGACTCACAGGTGGTCGTTCAGGACGGCATCATCGTCGTTCCGAAAGAAACCACGCTGGCAGATGGTTGGCGCATCTAGCGGCCTGTTGAAGAACTCCGTGGGATCGGCTTCCAGCCTGTCGTTTTCATCGAGATTCCACCGGCTGGAAGCCGATCCCACGGAGTTCTTCAACAGTCTGCGAGGCACCACGGGCCACGCTCAATTCCTGATGGTCGGTTCCTCGTCCCCCTCTGCCAGTTGTGATCAGAGGATCTTCAACGTCAGAGAGTCCGCCTTCATGAGTTCACTCCCTCGCATCGTGCTGAGCAGCCGCAACAAGAAAAAGATCGGCGAGATCGCCGAGTTGATGGCTCCGCACGGGATTGAGTTGATCGGTGTGGAGTCCTTTCCGCACGTCCCCGAAGTCGACGAAGACGGCGATTCGTTTGCCGCCAATGCCGCGAAGAAGGCGAGCGAGGTGGCAAGGCAACTGGGCGAGTGGGTCATCGCCGAGGACAGCGGCTTGTGCGTCGATGCCCTTGGCGGTGCGCCGGGCATCCATTCAGCTCGCTATGCCGGAGAGCAGGGAGCCGACGAAGCCAACAACCAGAAACTGCTGCGCGAACTGGCCGGCATCCCAACCGAGAAGCGAACGGCTTATTACGTCTGTTATGCCGTGTTGTCCGACCCCTCCGGTCAGATTCGACTGTCGTCCGAAGGGCGTTGCGGCGGAAGGCTGCTCACCGAGTATCACGGCTCGAACGGCTTCGGCTACGACCCGCTGTTCCTCGTTCCGGAATATCATCAGACGTTTGGAGAACTCGATGCCGCCGTGAAGCGGCATGTCAGTCACCGGGCGAAGGCATTCGAGCGGCTGATCCCTCAGATCGTGCGGCTGTTTGGTTGACTCTCAATACCAGCGCGACGCGCCCAGCGAGGGCTCAATGTTTGAATGACGCGAAGCCCTCGCTGGCAAGTCGGGCTGGTTTGAAAATGTGATCTCACCTGACGGAGTGTTGCTCATGCAGTGGCTCGTGGTACTCATGTCGCCTTGGTTGGCAATCGCGATGATGAACGGAGTCGCTGGCGCGGAGCCGCTGCCCCGGGTGAAGCCGCTCGAACCGGCCGAGGCGGTGAAATCGTTTCGGTGTCAGCACGGGTTCGAGATGCAGTTGCTCGCCGCCGAGCCGCTCGTGACCGATCCCGTGGCGATGGACTACGACGAGCAGGGGCGCGCGTTCGTCTGCGAGATGACGGACTATCCCTACACCGACAAGACGACCGACAAACCGTTCGTCGAGCGGACGATGGACCTGCCGATCGGTCGTGTGCGAATGTTGCAGGATCTCGACGGCGACGGCCTCTTCGACAAAAGCACGCTGTTCGCGGAAGGGCTGTCGTGGCCGACGGGCCTCGCGTTCTGGAAGGGGGGCGTCTACGTCGCCGCCACGCCGGACATCTGGTACTTCCAGGACACCGACGGCGATGGCCGGGCCGATGTGCGGCGAAAGGTCTTCACCGGCTTTCGCAAGTTCAACGTGCAGGCGGTCATGAACAATCTCAAGTGGGGACTCGACGGCTGCATCTACGGGGCCGGGTCGAGCAACGGCGGCTCCATCACGCATGCCGACCGGCCGAAGGAGCAGCCCGTCATGCTGGGCCGACACGATTTTCGATTCGATCCACGGACGGAGCGGTTCGAGTTGGTGTCGGGTGGCGCGCGGTTCGGTCTCGCGTTCGACGATTGGGGAAACCGGTTCCTCTGCAACATCCGCAATCCGGTTCAGCATGTGGTTCTGCCGAGTGAGTACCTCGCGCGGCAACCATTTCTGCCGGTGCGAGCCGTGCTGAATGATGCGGCTCCGGCGGGTGACACGCTCCCCGTCTTTCGCATCAGCCCGACGGAGACCTGGCGAGCCGTGCGAGCCCGACGATTCGTCCTGGAGCCGGGCCAGACCAACCCGCGCAGTGAGACGACTCCCGACGGCTACTTCACCTCGTCGAGCGGCATCACGATCTATCGCGGCTCGAAATACCCGCCCGAACTGCGCGGCAACGCCTTCGTGGGCGAGGTCGCAGCCAATGCGATCCACCGCCAGCGGCTGATCCCCGATGGACCGACGTTCCGTGCCGAGCGAGCCGACGAAAACTGCGAATTCGTCGCCTCAACCGACATCTGGTTCCGACCGGTTAACTTCGTGAACGCTCCCGACGGGACGCTTCACGTACTGGACATGTACCGTGAAACGATCGAACATCCGTGGTCGATCCCCGACGACATCAAGGCACAACTCGATCTGGAAAGCGGCCGAGACCGTGGCCGCATTTATCGCCTCGCGCCGCCCGGCTTCACAGTTCCGAAGCCGCCTCACTTGGGAGCGGCAACGGTCGAAGAACTGGTTGCGACATTGGAACGCCCCGACTCGTGGTGGCGTGAGACCGCACAACGGCTGCTCGTTCAACGCCAGGAAATGAAAGCCGTTCCGCTGTTGAGACGACTTGTGCGCGAAGGTCGCAACGATTTGGGACGCATTCACGCGCTGTGGACGCTGCGCGGGTTGGGACAACTCGACGAAGAGTCCGTGACCATCGCGATGGATTACGCAACTCAGCAACCGCCGCGAGTCCGAGAACAGGCGGCGCGTCTGGCCGAAGACTTCCTCGTGAATGCACCATCTCCTCGATTGATGGCGCTGGTCATCGGTCTCAACCTGGCCACGAACAATGACGAACACCTGGTCTTTCAACAGGCGCTGACGCTGGGGTACGTCCCATTCAAGCAGCGGCTCAACGAGGTTACGGGGCATTGCTACGGCGACTATGGCAACGAGTGGTCTCGCGCGGCAATCCTCAGTTCGACAGGCGGCATTGAGGCGGAGGTGCTATCCGCAATGTTACAGCCAGTGGATGACCTTCGCCCGACCCCCGTCATGCTTCGCGAACTGGCGTTCCTCGTCGGTGCGCAGAACAAGCCGCAGGATCTCGACCTGATCGCGAAGACGATGGCAACCAAGCACGGGTGGCGCACGGAACTGGAGCTGCGCAGCACGCTCATCGGTTTGGGAGACGGTTTGAAGCGGGCGGGGTCGAGTCTGACGAAGGCCCTGATGCGCGACGACGTTCGTCCGGTGTTGGCCGCGATGTTTGCTGACGCGGCGAAGGTGGCTCGCGATGAGACGGCTTCGCTCGAAGATCGCGAATCGGCGGTGAGGCTGCTCGCTCATGACGACTTTGCCGAGGCGAGGCCTGTGCTGATCGAGTTGCTCGATGCGCGACAGCCCTCCCAGATCAAGTCGGCTGTCGTGCGAACGCTCGCGGGATTTGCGGACGCCAAGGTGGCGCCGGTACTCATCGAAGCCTATCGAGCCAGCACGCCGACCGTTCGCACGGACATCGTGGACGCGCTGCTGTCCCGGCCGGAACGAATCACGGTCCTGCTGAATGCGGTCGAGCAAGAGATCGTTCCCGCCGCGCAGATTCCTCTCGTGCGGAGAAACCTGTTGCTCAAACATGCCGATGCTGCGATTCGCGACCGGGCGTTGAAGCTGTTCGCTCACGATTTGCCGGGCCCGAGGAAACAGGTCATCGCGGAGTATCAGCCGGCGCTGTCGCTCGCGGCGGATCGGGAGCGGGGGCACAAGGTCTTCACACGCGAATGCGCCACCTGCCACAAACTGGCGGGCGAGGGGCACGATGTCGGGCCGAACCTGGAGACGATTCGCAACCGCACTCCCGACGAGTTGCTCGTTCACATCCTCGATCCCAATCGAGAAGTCTCACCGAACTATCTGGAATACATCATCGCCCTCACGGACGGCCGAACGCTGACGGGTGTCGTCACGAATGAAACCGCCGGTAGCGTGACGCTCCGCCGACCGCAGGGACAGGAAGACGTCATCCTGCGCTCGCAGATCGACGAGATCACCAGTTCCGGCAAGTCGCTGATGCCGGAAGGAGTGGAGAAGAAACTGTCGCCGCAAGACCTCGCCGACCTGCTGACCCATCTCTTGAAAAGGTGACCGATGACCCAGCGTCCGACGAGGCCGCACTCCAGTCCGTCCGGCTTTCGGACATCGGACCGGACGAGCAGGAGTGCCCGTCCTACACAGCGAACCCGGTCCGTTTCCCATAGCTCGACTCACTCAACAGATTCCGTTGAGGTTGATTCACTCCGGGTTCAACCTCATGCTGAGGACGTCTCCCTGATTTCCAACCGGCCCGTTCGTGGCGGATCTCAATTCCATGAATCAGAAGCGACAAGCCAAGCTCAAGAAGCGGGCCGAGGATCAGCAGCACCGCGACCAGAAGAAGCACGATCTAGCCATCAGTGCCCTGCGGCATGCGGGTGTGTACGACACCTTTTTTCGGCTGCCACTGAAACTCCAGACGTGTTGGTTGAGCCTCATTCAGCCCGCTCCGGACATCGTCCTGCACGAGAGTGCCACAGACTGCGAGCAGGCGCTCGGACTTCAGCGCGAGTTTCCCGGGTTCCTGCGTCTGTTCGCGCAGCGCCGCTGCGATACCCGCTCCCTCCCCGCCACGCTCCACGAGTTCTACTGTTTCCTGTGGCCGCTCCACCTGCTGGCGGACATCGAACTGAAGGAACTTCGGAAGAAGGGGGACGACCTTCAGGCCGCCCCGGCCTGTGATGTGGTGGCCTTGGCGTCTCAAATGGCAGCGTTTGTGGAGCGGCATGGCAGACACATGGAGAGCGATTTCCTGGGGGCCGTCTGGACCACCACACTTTATAATACGGATCCCTGAAAACAATCGCGCGCCCTGCGCCTGGCTTGCGCCCTTGCCCCATGTTCCATACTCTTCCGTCGTGGCTGGCCGTTTTCGGCTGAGGGTTTGGCATTTGCAAGGAGGTGAGCATGGATGTCGCAGTGCATCACACGGAGCAGGAACTTCAGCGATTGGCGGATCGGGAACCACAGGCGGATCGGGCTCGGCGCCTGCGAGCTGTCCTGTTGGCGAAGCAAGGCTTCACGGCCCCCGAGATCGCGACCTGTACCGGCTTCAGTCGGCGCACGGTGCAGGAGTGGGTGGCTCGTTACAACCACGACGGCTGTGCGGGTCTCCAGACCAAGCCTGGTCGCGGTCGCAAAGGGCCGCTGACCGCAGAGGAAGCCGAGCAACTGAAGCAACGGGTGGAAGCGGGGCCGCTGCCGGAAGACGGGGTCTGTACGCTACGGGGTCGGGACATCCAGCGGATTTTGCACCAGGAGTTTGGCCGACTCCGTTCGCTGAATGCGGTCTACGGCTTGTTGCAGCGGCTGGGCTATTCGTCACTGGTCCCTCGCCCGCAACACCCGCAGTCCGACCCTGCGGCGCAGGACGAGTTTAAAAAAAGTTCGGCCCCCGGCTCGCCGAGATCCAAGCCGCGCATCCCGGCTGCCGGCTCCAAGTCTTCCATGAAGACGAGGCGCGGTTCGGTCAGCAGGGAACATTGACACGCATCTGGGCAAGGACCGGTTCGCGCCCCTGTGCGGTGCGGCAGACGCAATACGGGTTCGTCTATGTGCTGGGGGCGACGTGTGCCGAAACCGGCCAGGCCGAAGGCCTGATCGCTCCGCGACTCGACACGACCATCGTCAATCTGTTTCTCGCCCAGTTGTCGGTGACGCTGGAACCGGACGTGCAGGCGGTGCTGGTCTGGGATGGCGCCGGTTATCACCGCTCACGGGGCTTGATCTGCCCACCCAACATCACGCTCGTGAGCCTGCCACCGTACTCGCCGGAACTCAATCCGATGGAGAACCTGTGGCATTACCTGCGCAGTCATCATTGGTCCAATCGCAGGTATGGAACCGTCGATGACCTGTTCGATGCGGCCGAAACCGCCTGGCGCGACACCTGCCTCGACCCAAACCTGATCCGCACCGTCTGCCGCGCATCCTATGCGGAAACGCGCAGCTAATTCATGGGATTGGTATAACTCGGTCTATGAGGAGCGTATTCTCTGGAACGAGTTCGTCCCACGGCCGGGACGGGCCTCGTTGCAGGTCACGATTCACCGATCGACTCCGGAGCGTGTGCAGATTGTCGTCGATGACCGTCCCCGCCCGGCGTTTCGCTGCTGGACCCAGATTCCCTCCGGGGGCCTCAACCTGGTCGCGTGGACGGGACGCGAGATCGGATTCCCCGATGACGACAAAAACTATCCCGTCTACATGCAGTCCCACGTCCTAGAACAACTCGACAAACGGGCACCCTGCTCGCGCATCATTTTTCCGATCATCAATTCGTTCATGGCACCGAAGTTCCACCGCACGGACGGCGACCGCTTCCTGGTCGAGTTTCGGCACACGACCTACAAGCTCGGCTATTTCGTGGCGCTGAGGCTGGAGGACCGCATCCTGCTGAAGACGTTCCTGTTCCTGACGATGCAGGGCACCCCCGAGTCCGACTTGCTCTATCACAAACTCCACCTGACCCGCCGCGACATCGAATACCTGAACCTCGACGAACTCGCCGCCTTCCGCGACCCCGAAGTCCGCAACGACCCCACCCTGGTGAAGCTCTTGAACGACTGCGGCTGCGGCCACCTGCTAACCCTGACCGCCCCCGACCTCCCCAAAGAAATCCCCACCGGCTACGCCGAACCCCTGAGAAAATACCTCGGCACCGACGACAAACCCCTCCTCCCCATGTCTCTCCCCACCAGCAATCTTACCCCCAACGATCTCCAGCCGTTATCGCCGCGCGGCGATGCAGTGATGACGGCGGAATGGATATTCCACTCCGCCGTTTGATTCAACTCTTTAAATAGGCAGGATTGTCGATGGTCATTTCTTGACTTTGGTTTGAAGAATGGTTGCTTCATCAAGAACCTTGGCTTGGCTGGCTGTTGTGGGTTGCGTAAACAGATTCAATTGAAGATTGCGGAGATCTGCCTGGAATCGATTGGACAAATCTTCTAGTGCTCCGACGGCATCGACGCGAAACAAATCGACGGCGCCGCAGCTTTGGACGTTATCCATTTGCTGGGCGACCATATCCTCGACATCAGTGATTGGTTTGCCCCCGGTTCTCAGGCAACTTTCGATCAAAGTCACGGGAGGCAATCCCGGCTCCCGACCGATTGATCGCATCAAGTTTTGATAGCGATGTTGCAGCAACAGGATTGTTCCGGCGACCACTGGACTGGCTTGACTCGTTCCATCGTCCGTACTGCGAGTGCGTGCAGGATTTTCCGTGGATCCCGCTTGCGGAACCGGACCTGCAGCTGTCACGATAAACCCCGGCGCAAATATATCCGTGCGAAACTCATTTCCGCGGGCGGAACCCAGTCTCTGCGAGAAAACGGTGAGCCGCTCAGGAACTGCCTCGAAAACCTTTGCGTTGTCCACATACGTTATTAACGGCTGACCATCGAAACGGCGCGGGAAACTAGTGTCGTATACGGCGCCTACGCTGACGGTCTCCTTGCAAATGCCTGGAAACCCCATGCCTTCAGCAGGTGCGAAACTTTTATAGGCATTACCGGCCGCAACCGTCACAGCAATGTTCAGTCCTCGCAACTGCACGATCAACTCATGTTGTCTCTTAAGGGCTTGCGGCAGAGTGTTCGGATCCACTGTTTGCAGGTTGACCCCATTTCCAAGCGACATATTCACGACGGAGATGGTAACGCCGTGAGTGGTTCGAATTCCATCACGCTTCGCAATCACCCATTCCAATGCCGAATTGATGCTGGTGAATTCTCCCCCCGGAAAGACCTTGAGCGAAATGACCTTGGCCTGCGGTGCGACACCCGTGGGAACGCTGTTCTCCCCATCCATTTCTCGTCCCATGATGATTCCAGCACAGTTGCTGCCATGTCCATGATGGTCCGTTGTGTCATCTGGACCGCCTTCGCTGGTGAAATTCTTCCCAGGAATCAGCCGCTCCCGAAACGAGTCATGTTGGGCATTGATTCCCGTATCAATGACGACAACCGCGAGCCCTTTTCCATCGACTTGAAACTGGCTGCGCGCCTGTGGAATGCGAACAAACGCATCCACTTGAATGTCCAATGGCAAAAAGGATGGCGCATTGGGATCGACTGGCTTGGGCGTCGGAGGATTTGGATACCGGTCTTCCTGGCCAACGGCTCCGTTTACGAGGATCATCAAAAGAACCATTAGGGATGGAAATGACAGCCTCATGGGGACTCTTTCTTTTTCTTTAAAACGAGATTGATGATGATGTGATGTTTCGACACCAGGGCACGTGCAAAAACTGAGGACGCTTAGTCAATGGTTTTTTCCAGAATCTTTCCTCCCTTCGGTGTTGGAAGAACTTCCGGCCTCTCGGAATTGTTGTTCTTCTGCGCCTCAATGAGCAGGAGTTGGCGAATCCGACTCAGATCCGCCTGATGGCGCTTGGTAATCAATTCCATCGTCTGAACAACATCAAGGCGACGGTACTTTTGGCGTGTATTGGAAACACCGTCGTCTTCTTCCTCCTCGTCGATGAACTCAACGCCCCCCGCGTGCAGGTTTTCGGCGACAAAGTCAACCGTCGGCAGCCAGTCTTTTTTTCCGAAGCCGGCAGTCAATATGCGGCAGCGTTCCTGCACCAAGAGAATGGCCCCGGCGGCAAAGGAGCAGGCTGGCGAAGTACCGGTTTGAGTTGAACGTCCAGTCCGCGTTGCCTGGGGATCGTCCGCACGGTACGGACCGGCGGAGATGATCGAGATACCCGGCGCAAACACGTCCGTCCTTGATTTTCCGCCTCGCTCATCGCTTAGCCGCTGTGAAAATGGCGAGCACCGCCCGCGTTTCAGGGACAGGATTTTGAGGCCCGATGCGAACTGTAGGATTGGCTGATTGTTTGCAGCGCGCGCGACATCAACATCATTGACCGCCCCCACACTGATCGTTGGTGGAAGTACTGCTGGAAACCCCATCCCTTCACTCCCTTGGAATGCATTACCTGCCGGAACACAGACGGCTATTCCCTGAGAGTGAAGTTTCTGAATCAAGTCAATAATTCTAACGCGCGCCGGAGCGGACGCGTTTTCCATTTCCGGTGCAGTCATGTTTGTATTGTCGCTCAATGGCATGCAGACCACTGAAATCCGCACTCCATGTCGGGCGAGGATTTGTTCGCGTTGTGCCTGCACCCACTCGAGGCAAGCCTCGATGGCTCTCCATTCACCACCGCCGTGTTCTGAGAAAACCTTGATGGGAATGATCTTCGCGCCCGGTGCCACACGCGCAATGATTCCTGCCGAATGACTCCCCGAACCGTTGCGATCGATCGTGTCGTCATTGTTGTCTTCGCCGCTGAGATTAATGCCCTTCAACAAGCGTCCTGAGAAGCTCGCATGATCAGGATTAATCCCGGTGGATATCACCACCACGGCGAGTCCTTTGCCGGTGACTTGGAAACGTCGACGCGCTTCACCGTCGTGAATGAATGAGTCGACGCCCGGCACGTCGTCCCAGTTTGGGATGCTATCGGACACCTTGGTGGGACGCTCAGAGGACGCGGCATCTTGAGCCCAACATGACGCGTGACACTGCCAACTCATCAGCACTGCCAGCAGCGTGAACGCGTGATTTCTGATCATGTCCATTGAAGCCGGGCATCGACGGGATTCAAACATGGCAAGAGTCTCCGAAATGGTGTCAACTGGTCATCATCCAAGGTGACCAACCGTGAACGCTCTCTCATTTGAGCTGGACGCCAAAGCCGTTGATCTCAATCGGTGCTCCCTCGGCAGCATTCCCAGCAGCCATCCTGGCACCGGTGACCGCTTGCTGAAACTGTTCCGTCAAATGCTTCAGTGCACCGGGAATATCAAGTCTTACAAATTCACGTTCGGTGCTCTTAACATTGTCGAATGTTTCCGGCGGATCTTCCTCCGAGTCCGTGAACTTGATGCCGCCTTTAGTGAGGCACTCTTCAATTTGGTCTACGGGGGGGAGATCGCTCGTTCCCAGAAGCCTCTTATAATGCTGCTGCAACAAGAGAACAGTTCCCGCGACAATGGGTGCCGAGCGACTGGTCCCATCGTGAACGGTTTCTCCGTTTTGCGATTTATCTTGATCGCGATCGAAAAAGGGCGAAGCGGAGTACACGGTATTACCGGGCGCGAATATCGTAGTATGGTTTTCTGTCAGTTCGTCTCCACCAAGCCGCTGTGTGAACGGCGTGCATCGGCCCTGCTTTCCGTAATACACCTTTGACCCATCGGCATACAGGAAGCCCATTGGGCCTGGACTAAAGTCCGAATCGAAGACGGCTCCGACGCTGAACACTCCCCCGCAAATCGCCGGAAAATCCATCCCGGTTTTTGAGTCGTATCTGCCAAAATGGTTCCCGGCCGCCACAACGACAAGAATTCGCCGATCGCGAAGGGTTTGCACCAATCGCTGTGTCTGATAATAGCTCGCATGCGGGAGGCCAGCGACCTGCCTCAGATTCTTCTGGTATCCCAGCGAAAGATTCACGACACCGACTTGCACGCCGTACTCGGTTTTGATGCGTTGGTGATTATCCAAGACCCATTTGAGTGCCTCGTTGATCCTTTGGACTGTCGGTCCTGTATCCGGAGGAAGGGCCGGAACTGTCGAGTAGACCTTGAGCGGAATTAGCTTCGCCTTGGGCGCAACTCCCTTTGTAATATTTGAGCTCGCCAACTGAGCGGCGATGAGGGCGGCCACCCCGGTACCATGACCATACCTGTCGAGTGTATCTCCTGAACCGCTGAAGTCGTGCCCGTCAATCACCGTGCCGGCGAGTGTACCGTGCCGGGAATTAATCCCGGAATCAATCACGACTGCCGCGAACCCTTCGCCGGCTACCTTGTAATTTTCGCGGGCAACATCCAGGCGGACGAACTCGTCTGCTGATGCATCCTGCCCGGTGGCGAATAATTCAGTCGGAGTAAAAGGCCCTGCCGGGTGGAAAATCAGGTCTTCCCCATCGGCCGCAACAGCGAGGACGAAGTATGCGAAGCTCAGAGCCACAGCTCTGAGGTGCAGTAACAAAAAATGTGGACGGAATACTGATCGAGTCGTCGGAAACTGGCTCATCGCACGTCCTCATGTGGGTAAGGGGGGCAAATAAATCCGATATTTGTGAGAGTGGCCGGGCTTCCTGAGTGCTTGTGTGGCTTCGTGATTATGGCAGAGGTGCACACATGACGAGCCTCAACCGAGTTCCTTTTGAATTTCGCAGTCAACAGCCTCGCTCGTTCGTGATCTGCATTCTGGCCAGAGCCTCAATCATGATGTCGCGACAAACGTGACATGATTGCTTTCCGGGCCTTCGCCTCGGAAGTTTTTGCCGACGACCCAGAATTCATAGGTGACGCCGGGGGTGAGTGGGCCGGCGCCGAGGACGGTGACGGTCGGGGAGGAGCCGCAGAAGACCGCTTCGCCTCCGGCCGGGCGGCGGTAGGCTCGCAGGGTGGTGGCGTGAGCGGGCAGGGCGATGACCTCCAACTCGTTCGTGGCGGGATTGAACGTGACCGTGCCGGGGTGCGTCGGGGAGAGGCTGCAGCTGTACTTCACCGGCGTCGTGACGCCGATCCTCCCCAGTTCCGGCGTCTGATCTTTTTCGTCGGAGGCCGAGCAGTAGAAGAACCGGACGCGGTCGTTCATCGTCTTGAGTTTGGCAGAGTCCAGGTCTCGGAGATCGAACAATCCCTGAACGGTGCCGCCCTGCACGCTCGGTTGATTGGCGTTCACGATTCCCAACTGTGTCGTGATGTGCGTGAGGAGGTTGTCCGAATACCGCCAGGCCAGATTTGAGATCGTCGGCGTGACAGTGATCGCCTGGTTCGCCAGAAATTCGACTCGGGCATCGGGCAGTTCGCCAATCACGCCCGATTCCCAGCCGTAGGTTGTGAACAACCCGTCTCGCTCGGGCTCGGTGATTTCAAAGCCGGGGATCGCCTTGATGAAGTTGAAGCCGTCACGCAGACGGGCCGTCAGCAGATCGAAGGCTGCCCGCATTGTCCCCTGGGCCGTGATTTGAGTTCCGCCCATCGAAAGTGTTGCGGCGTTGGAAGCCTTCGACGCCGCCAGCCGGGCGATGAGTTCGGTTCGATCAGCCGCCAGCAGTTTGAAGCGACTCGGCGGCGGTCGAGTGGCATCCACCGCGAATATCAATTCCGCCTTTTCAATTTCTTCCAACATAGCCATGTTTGCCATGTGAATGTCCTCAAGAAAGCAGTGAACCGAAATACAGGCAACGTGAAACAGACTATCAAGAATGCGGCCCGTAGCAAGTCACTGCACATTAGACTTGCGTTTTGAGACACCGTGAGAGGCGGCAACGAGATATGCCCGAATGTCCGGCGAGGGTCGCAAGCGATGTCGAGGGGCAGAGGGCCGAATTTGAGGCCGTTTGTGAGCGAAGCCCTCGCTCACGCGTCGAGCTAGTTTCAAAATGGCTTATTCTAGCCAAAGAAACACCACGACCCCCGGTGCGGAGCAGCGGGGGTCGTGGATATAGAAATGGCTGGAGGTTCT
>JBBPIS010000150.1:0-18220 GCA_038040225.1 Planctomycetota bacterium | reverse complement strand
ATGCGCGCGTCTTTTCCGGCGCAACGGGCCAGCTCCTCAACGTGTGGTTCGGCGTCGGATGACTCAGCCACTGCGGTTTCGACGGCGGTCGGCTCAGTCCTCACGTCATCGTCAAGGGTGGCGAGTGTCGCTGCGATCATGAATCGACCTTTCTGGAATCCAACCAATGCCGGTGCGGGCATGAGTGTGCAATGAAATGAAGTCGTCTGTGGCGGAGGGACCAGTGACGGGCTCGGTCACTGAATGTCGTTGGCTGTCGTGGGCAGGAAATCAGGGTCAGGGGCGGTTCGGGGTTCTCGCGTTCGATGGTCGTTCTGCTCGACGCAGCGTGCCAGGGCGGAGGCCGCGAAGATTATTGGATAAAGGCGCTCAAAATACCACAGCTTGGCGAAGTAGAGTCCGATTGGGGCCGGTTCCCGAAACTTTCCCGATTCGACTCGCGTGAGCAGCCAGTCGAGCCCGCGCTGGCACGTCTCCGCATGTTCGGCCACTGGCAAGAGGGCTTCCACAGCGAGAGCCGTCTCTTCCGTCGATGAAGGTGTACCGGACGCCCCCCCCCAGCCGCCATCTGAATTCTGAACCGACGCCAGCCAGACAATCGCGCGTCGAGCGACCGGTTCCTCCAAGCGGCTCCAGTCTCGATAGGCCGCCAGGGCGCGCGACACTCCGTAAACCGGGTTCTCGTCATCGTTGGCAAACTGATTGCCGAACCAAAGTGGCAGCCAGGCACCGTCGGGCCGCTGTGTCCTCGCGAGAAAGGCGAACCCCGTCGTCACCGCGCGCTCGACTCGACGAACCAGTGGCGTTGTAGGATGGGCACTCCTGCCCGTCCTCTCTTCGATCCAAGTCAGCCAACCGCGAAAGGCTCGCAGCGCGTGGGCGGTCAAATCGGGAGTGCTCCGGTCGAACGGGAGTGCTCCCCAACCGCGACAGAACGTCGGCCAACCACCGTCGTTGTTCTGCAAGTTGAGCAGCCATTCAATCGCAGCCTCGACAGCGGAGACGACGGCAGGATTCTGCGGATCGAGCTTGAGCAGTGCGAGTATGGCTCCCGGTGTGTCGTCCGCATCGGGAACGCCGCCGGAAAGATTCGTCCAGGCCCAACCACCGGGAGCGGCGTTCGTGTAGCGATGCACGATGACATGCTGCTGTTTGAGCAGCCATGCGGTGACGGCCTCCGCTCTTGGTGTTGGCAGCGACTCGGGTAGCAACGCATTGACCGACAGCGTCGTCACCCAGGTGGCCAGGTTCGTGTCGATCGGCCAACTCCCGTCAGCCCGCACGGAATCCTTGAGGAAGTCCACGCCACGCCGCGCGACGGGGTGATCCGATCGACCCATCGAAGCGAGACTCATCGTGACGAAACTGGTGAGCGGCGTCGCTTCGAGAAAGCCGCCGCTTTCCGGCTGAATGCTTTCGAGCTTGCGCAACGTCGGCGCGACGGAAAGTCGTCGAATGAGGCGAATCAGCGGATTGCGAGAGGGAGCATGGTGATGCCGAACCTGACCGATGGCGATCAGCGCCGGCAGGGCGTAGCTGACGACCGGCAAACGGATCCAGCGATAGAACCAGTGCGGCAGGCATCCCAACTCGAACGGCAGCGGCGTCAGCTCCTGCCAGGGGATCAGGCCGGCCAAGGCACACTGAGTCAGAATCGGAACCGAGAACGTGTGGTCCTTGCCATACCGCCGCCGAATGGCCTCGAACCCTCCGTGCTGATCGACGTACTGCTTGGCCCGCGCGGCCGCGTCATCGTGCCGCTCGACGGATTCCGAGAGATGGAAGCTGGCGTAGGCGAGCGTCGACGTGGAAATGTTGCTGTGGCTGAGCACCGTGTCGCCCCAGCCTCCGTCTGAATTCTGGTGTTCGACGAGCCAGCAAAGACCACCTCGCACGAGCGGTTCCAGTTCCGCAGCCCGCTCCGGCTGCTGCCGCAGGACAAGCTGCAACGCGGCGATGGCAGTGGCCGTCGAAAGCGGAGACGACGAGAGTTCCCCCGTCCACGGACCTTCGGAGGTGGCTTCGTCGAGCAGGGCGTCGGCCGCCAATCCGTATCCGCGACGCAGACGATCCAAGCTCAACATGGTCAACGAAACTCCGGCAGATGTCTGTCTCAAGGCCATCACAGGGGGCGCGACACATTCTGCGCAGAGGCCACGCCCCCGGCCTTGTGCCGGGGGTTCAACGGCTTTTGCGCTATTGGATCGTTACTGCAAGTAGCGCAAAAGCCGTTGAACCCCTGGGACAAGCCCAGGGGCGTTTGCAAACTGCGTCGCGCACCCGCCATCACACGTCGAGCGAATCCAAACCGTCCATCAGATCGTCGAGGTCATCGCGTGGTTTGGCAGGCTGGCCGCACTGTCGTTTGGGGACTCCGACCGTCGCACCGACCGCCTCGCGTCCGTCAGCGACGAGTTCGGTATCTCGTTCCATGATCGCCATGTCCAACGGAGACGGCGCGCCGAACAGTTTGGACAGGTCGATCTTGAAGTCGGTCGCTCCGCCTCCTTCCGCGCCGGCGATGGCGGGCGTCTTGTGTTCCGGAAAGAAGATGGCGTTCACGGGACAGACTCGGCTGCACGCGGGGCATCCCTTTTTGCAGTTGTCCTGCTGCTCGACCAGGATGCGATCGCCTCCATCGACGCCGTAGACGCCGAACAGGCAGAAGTCGATGCACTCCATGCAATTCGTGCAGCGACTGTAATCGATGACCGGATACCACCGACGGCGAACGTCCTCACCACCGATGACGGTTGGCAGCGCGGGGGCTTGGTCCGGCGCAGTCATCGCCAGCATCGCCCCGTTGCTGACCTGTGTGCCGTTTGTCACATGGGACTGATGGGAGTCATGAGACCCATTCGTCCCCTCGGTCCCATTCGTCCCATGAAAACCATTCGTGGAAGACGTCCCGTTTGCCAGCGACGAACCCTGTAACACAGGCAGTAACGATCGTCCCCCCAATCCCGATAATTGCACGAGCGGCGGCTCCGAAGTCGCCTTCGCGATCCGCTCGATTTCGGTGAGGTACGTCTCCGGTTCCGGGTTGTCACGGAGATCGATCACGAAGATCTGCCGGTTCGGGACATTCACTGATCCGATCGCTCGTGGTGCCGTCTCGCCGGCTTCCTTGGCGGCGCGCTGCTCTTCGTCATCTTCCTCGTCCCCCGTCTCAACGACGTTGAGGAGCGATTCCCCGACTTGTCCCTTCACGCCGTTGCGGTCGAGAATCCAACGGATCGCGCGAGGATAGAGCCATCCCAGCACGACGAGGTTCCCCTTGAGCGACTTCAACCACAACATGCCCGTGTGGTCCGAGGTCAGGTCGTACAGATGAGGCACGACCGAGACCTCCGCCGTGCCCGAAAGCATCAGCCGCGTGGCGATCTCTTCTTCGAGATGCCGCTTCACCGGGTTCTTGCCCGGAGCCTGTGAGATCACGACGGTCAATTTTCGTCCGGCCATTTAGGTGTCCTCTTGCGGAAGTGCGAGAGTCGAGAGCGGAGAGTCAAGAGCCAGAAAAATGCGATGTCAATTCGCGGGTCTCAGTTCTCACGTCCGATTCATTCTCCCGACTCTTCTTCTCTTCTCTTGCTCTTGTCTCTTGACACTCGTCTCTCAACTACTCGTTGTACTGGCTCTTCAGCATGCGTTCCGTTTTTTCCCAACCTGCTTCCAGCGTCTGAATGTACTCCTGCGGAGTCAGCAACGTCGCCTCGGTCGCCATCTCGTACAGCCAACCCCGATCGTGATTGTCGGCATTGATGAGCGACGGGTCATTCAGCAGGGCCTCATTGAACCGGACAACACGTCCATCGGCGGGGGCGTAGAGTGTGGAAACGGCCTTGGAACTTTCAATCTCACCAATCGTCTGCTTCCGGCGAACTGGAGTGTCCGGGTCAATCTGCCAGTCCAAAAAATAAACGTCCTGCAACAGCCGCACAGCATACGTTGTAAAACCGAGCCGGAACGCCTCACCCACAGGTTGCAGCCAGACGTGCGATTCGAGGTAGCAGCGATCGGTCGGAATCTTTGCTTCAAACTTGCCCATCATGAACACGAGCGGCTCGGACATTGAAACGCACCAAATGCGAGGGAATCGTCGGCAGAAACTTGTCAGCGAGGCAGTCGGCGGGATCAATCGTCGGTGGCAGGCAAATCACTTTCGGTCTCTACACTACTCGACGCGGCGACTCGTCGGAAGTTTGCGGGCATGGCGGGAGGTGGCGGTGGCGGAAACAGGGCGAGGATTCGTTCCAACTCATCGACACATCCGTCCATCGAAATCACCGCCTGACGAAAGTTGGTGTGGTCCGACGCGCCGGGAGCATCCGCGCGAAACTGGTCCGCCGCCGCACGCAGCTTCGCGATCTTCTTGCGAAGCGTCGTCAAATAGGCTGCGGGATCGTCGATCTTCGACTCCAACGCCCGCGACGTGTCGAAGACGGTCCGCACAATCTGCATCAACTCCGGAAACTCCTCGACGACCTCGCTGTGCTTGACGAATGTCCGCACCATCCAGGCGTGAGCGAACACAATCTGGCAGCGGGAGACTGATTCGGCCGCCGAGGGCGGAGAGGGGATTTCAGGTTCAGCGGTCATAAGTTGTCTCGGTCTGCCTCTACAGTGACGGTTCGGAGTGAGAGCCAATTTGAAATTGATAATTTGAAACGCAGAGAGCGCAGAGGACGCGGAGATTGGAAATTCATGGGGACGGTTCTCCCGGCTTTCTCTGCGATCTCCGCGCCCTCTGCGTTTCTAAACTTCTCCCGTTTTCTGTGTATCAAACCGTCCCTTGCGTTCCATAATTTCGGCGGCCCATTCGCGAACCTTGTGCACCGCAGAAGCAATCTCTTCGATCGCCGAGTCAGCTTCCAGCAGCACCGGGTGATGGAGCGTGAGCATCTCCGCATCGGCGCGGCTGGCTTCGCGCAAGTCATCGGCCGCTCGAAATCGTCGCGAGGCGTGAATGAGGTGCAGTCCGCGAAAGCCCGCATCGAACGCGATCCCTTCGGCCCGCATCGCCTGAGCGAACAGGTCTCGAGGGAGGCCCGCGAAATCCTCGGCTCGATAGCGGAACCCCACTTTGTAATAGGTCGGCTGCACGTCGACTGTTGGAATTTGCAGAGGCATCAGTCCCGCAACGCCGCTCAAACGCAGACTCAGGCGACGAACCGCGTCGCGACGGCGTTCGTTCCTGGCGTCAAGCTGATCGAGTTGCGGGCAGACAATCGCGGCCTGCATTTCCGAAAGCGGATAGGCGTCGTTTCCCCGTTGAACGTAACGTTTGATTCGTTCCGCGATGTCGTTTCGAGATGTGATCACCGCGCCGCCTCGCCCCGCCGTGAGAAGCTTGCTGCCACCGAAACTCAGAACGCCAACGTCACCCCATGTTCCGGCGACTCGACCATACAACTTCGCTCCAGGGCTTTGACAGGCATCCTCAATCAACGCGATGCCATGAGCCTCCGCAATCTGCCGGACCTGCGGCGCATTGACCATTCCCCCGTGAAGGTGCGACATGATGATGGCTCGGGTCCGAGAAGAAACAGCCGCCTCCAGCCGGGCGGGATCGAGTTGCCATGTCTCGGGATGAAGATCGACGAGCACAGGCATTGCCCGCAGGCACAGCACGTCCTGAAAGTTCGCCTTGAAGTCATAACCGGCCAAAATGACTTCGTCGTCGGCCGTCACACCGACTCCCCGCAGTGCGAGTTCCACAGCCGCAGTGCCACTCGAACACGGCAGAACGTGCTCGACACCGTGATAGTCGGCCAGTCGTCGGCACAGATCGGGCACGTGCGGTCCGTGATAGCGGCCCCAATCACGGGAGTCGATCATCTTCAGCAGTTCCGAGCGAACGAATGCATCGTCCGCAGGCCACTCCGGCGGACCGTTCGGTCTGATCGGTGTGCCACCAAGAATCGCTGGAGGCCGCTCGGTCAGTAGACTCATTTCGCCACCATCAGAACCTGTTTGCCGTCGTCGGTTGATGCCGCTTCGGCGGCGAGGTCTACTATGCTGCGGCCCAACGGCGCAAGTCAAACGTTAGGCAGGACAAACAAGGAAGACTTCACATGAATGAGCCATTGCCAGTTTCTCGTCGCCAGGCTCTGGTTGCCGTGAGCACCGCGACCGCAATCGGCGCTATCGCCAGCGTCACAAGTGCCGATGACAAGCCTGGAGATAAAAACTCTGGAGACGCGTTGAAGAGGACACCGCCGTTGAAACTCAAGGTCACTCTCACCGATGGTCAGATCGTCACGCTCAACGCGAAGGAGCTTGTCATCGATTTCGGTACAAACGGGCAACTCCTCGTAATGCCCAATGGATTTCTCCCCGTTCGCGAAAATGGAAAAGAATCCCAGTCCGACAAAAGGCCTAACAGCGGTTCCCAACGATGACACGCAACACAAGGTCTTCAGGAACCGATGGTCTGGCAATAATTGCCTAACAAACGGTTCAACCCGAACGGCGGTTCGGGCTGGTTTTCAACTTAATGGTTTTTGGTTGCCGCCGGATTAACTTTGTCGATCTTCAGAGCGAGAGTCACAGCATGTCCAAGACAGTCCGTTTCGTCATGGTGGGTGGTTTCCTGGGGGCGGGCAAGACGACCACGCTGGCACGTCTCGCCCGGCATTACATGTCTCAGGGGCTGTCGGTCGGCATCGTCACCAACGATCAGGCGGCCGACCTGGTCGATACGAAGTCGCTCCGATCACAGGGGTTTGACGTCGGCGAGGTGGCTGGCGCGTGCTTCTGTTGCCGCTTCAACGATTTGATCTCGACCATCGATCAACTCGGTTTGGAAAAGGCCCCCGATGTCATCCTGGCTGAGCCGGTCGGAAGTTGCACCGATCTGGTGGCGACCGTGATTCAACCGCTCAAGCAACTCTATCAGGCTCGATTTCAGATCGCCCCGTACGGCGTGATCCTGAAGCCGAGTCAGGGTCGCAAAATTTTGAAGAACGAGCCGGGGACGGGCTTCTCACCCAAGGCGGCCTACATACTGCAAAAGCAGTTGGAGGAGGCCGATCTGATCCTCATCAACCGCATCGACGAACTGACTCCCGCCGAGTTGACCGAGCTCCACACGCTGCTCGATCAGCAGTATCCCGATACGCCGCGTTTGGCGGTCTCCGCGAAGAGTGGCCTCGGTTTTGAAGCTTGCTTCGAGTTCCTCGATCAAACTGGCAACTTCGGTCGTCGCGTGCTCGATATCGACTACGACATCTATGCCGAGGGCGAAGCGGAACTCGGTTGGCTCAACAGCAGCATTCAATTGTCGGCGGCGACCGAGTTCCCGCTGGACGATTTCCTGCTCGACGTGATTCGCGGCTTGAAGCAACGCCTCGTGGCGGATGATTTGGAAGTGGCTCATCTCAAGGTGATCGGCCTGAGCGCGGCAGCGTTCGGCGTCGCGAACCTCGTCAGCCGCGACCTTCCGCCCGAGCTGTCGCTCCCATCGTTCGCCAAGACGCGCGAAGTCGATCTCGTTGTCAATGCCCGAGTCGCATGCGACCCTGCGCTGCTGGGCGAACACGTGCAACAGACCATTCGCGAAGTCTGTGCCGCCCACGGCGTCACGCCCACGTTCGGTGACACGCAAATGTTCCGCCCCGGCCGCCCGCAACCAACTCACCGCATGGAAGCAGCGGGAGCGGTCTAGTCGGCCGCAATCAAAGGAAGCAACGGAACCACGGATGGCACAGATTTCACGGATGACACAGATCAGACCAAAGACCAATTCAGACAAAGACCAAATCCTTCTTCGCCTCCCTCTTCATCAGTGCCATCTGTGAAATCCGTGACATCTGTGGTTGGCTTTCACTTCGCGTTTTGGAATTGCAGAACAGCCCCGTGTGGTTTCCAACTTTGAGATTTGGAATTTGAGATTCGTTTGGGCTTTTGCTCTTGAGATTTGGTTTTTCATCGCGGCCTCGCCGCAGTAGGACTCACCGCAATGTATCTTCGCATGGCCAAGCGCCTGCTGCTCGAAACCGACAAGCGTCTGTTGTGGAAGCTCGCCTACAACTTTGGCTTCAAGGGGATGCTGTCCGTCCAGCGGTTCAAGCGCCGGATGAAGCGGGGCGAGTTCTTTCCGCCGTTCATCTACATCTCGGTCATCAACAGTTGCAACCTGCGCTGTCAGGGGTGCTGGGTCGATGTGTCGGCGAAGCAGCAGACGATCGACCTCGACGCGATGAACCGGCTGCTCACGGAGGCCAAGGAGGCGGGCAACAGCTTCTTCGGCATCGTCGGGGGCGAGCCGTTCATGCACCCGCAGTTGCTGGAGATTCTCGCCGCGCATCCCGACTGCTACTTCCAGGTCTTCACGAACGGCCACTTCATCACCGACGAGGTCGCCGCCAGACTGCGAAAGCTCGGCAACGTGACGCCGCTCATCAGTGTCGAGGGGACCGAAATCATCAGTGACGAACGACGCGGCCGCCCGGATGTCCTCTCCAAGACGATGGAGGGCCTGCAAAACTGCCTCAAGCACAAGGTGCTGACGGGCGTCTGCACGAGCGTCTGCCAGACGAACATCGACGATCTCGTCAACGAAGCCTGGCTCGACCGCCTCATTGAAATGGGCGTGATGTATTCGTGGTTCCACGTCTATCGACCGATGGGCCCGAACCCGCAGCCGGAACTGTCGCTCAGCCGCGAGCAGCAACTGCGCATCCGTCGGTTCGTGGTCGACATGCGCGTCAAGAAACCGATCGGCATCATCGACGCCTACTACGACGGAGAAGGAAAAGCCCTCTGCCCCGCCGCGTCGGGACTGACTCACCACATCAACCCGTGGGGAGGGATCGAGCCGTGCCCGATCATTCAGTTCGCGAAGGAATCGATCTACGACAAGCGGCACATCAAGGATGTCATCGGCCAGTCCGAGTTCCTGAAGGATTTCCGACAAGTCGCCGCGTCCTCCACGCGAGGCTGCATCGTGCTCGAACGCCCCGACCTGCTGCATCAACTTGTCGTCAGCCACGAGGCGGGCGACCAGACCGCGCGCAAGACCGCGCTGGCCGAACTCACCGCCATGCAGTCGCGCCCATCGCAATACGGCCCCGGCCAGGAGATCCCCGAACGAAGCTGGGTTTATCGTCTGGCCAAGCGATTCTGGTTCAACGATTTCGGAGCCTACGAAGCCCTCGACGCGGCGGCCGCGCAGCAGCCGATGCCGGTGGCCAAGTGATCATGGGAATTGGAGGTTGTCAAGCTGGGTGCCGAAGGCACAAGAAACAACAGTTCGAGGTTTGAACAAATCACGCGATCGAATTCTCGGAGTAACGTTGAGTATGAGTTTCTTGTGCTGCGCACCCGGCTTGAAGCAAGCTGGGCCACCCCGCGTACTCATTTTCTCTTTCTGTCGATTAGACGACACGCTCTGAGGAATCCTTGCAATGATGCCTATGGCTAACATAAGAACAGTCCAAGATCGATGTGGGGCTCTCCTAAGGATTGATGGTACTACGCTGGGTTTGTTCGATGGAAGCAGCGGATGGATAACGATATCGACCTCTGCTCAAGGTCTGTTTCAGAGCATAGACTCGGGCGGAAGCGTTGTCGCATATCTGTGGGAAAATCAGGAGTTTTTTCAGTACGTCGGTACTGCTTATCAGCCTCAATGGCACTCGCTCGGCGCAGCCAACCAAGTTGCTGAGGACTATTGGGCAGGAGTGCTCTTCGGCGAATGGATGCCTTCGGGGCTGTATTTGCTGCGTCGCAGCACGGGTGAAGCACCGAGTACAAGTGGGTATTTGGAACACGGCTATGTCCGCGGAATATACCAAGCTGTAGACGGATCGAATCTGATCGCATTGCAATTGGTGGACAGCACGATCATGCGATTCGATCCGAATCAATCACAACCAATCAGAATTCCTGTTTACGACAATGTCGACACATTCGCGATTGACTCAAACTACACGGCTTATGTGTTATCAGAAGTGGACAGCAGCGATCAACGACGAGCAAGTTTCACGCTGTATCGCGTTACGCCTCCAACTGCTCAACGCTCAAGTTGGATCCCCATTACGCCTAGCGGGATCCTCTCATTTCATTTCGATCCCGCGAGCGGCTACGGTTACATACTCGCAGACGAGAGCATCTTATATCGGGGACAACCGAGTTGGGCTAGCCGCAGTGATTGGACGCCAATCACACCAACGGGAATCTCCTGTTTTGATCTCGACTCAATCGGAAACGGTTACATCTTGTACCTTCCGGACCATCGCCTGAAGAGGGCGATCGTCAGTTGGGCTGGGCAAGCGGATTGGGCGCCAATTACTCCGGCTGATCGCGCTTGTACTTCCTTCGGTCTGGACGGTCCAGACAAGAGAATTATATGGATGACGTACGACAACACCTTGCATCGCGGCGATGGTCCAAACGTCGCCGAGAATAGCTGGTCCCGCATCCGACTACGCGGCAACGATATTGATAGCGACTTCTTCCCTTGTGGCGTCTATATTCCGTGGACACATTTGGTTAATGTCTCAGTAGTCGCCCAACGCACTTGGCCAAACCCCGAAGGTGTTCTGGAGGAGCGTCTGGACGACTTGATGGCGCATCATGTAAATCTGCTTTGGGTGCGAAATGGACCCAACGATTCTGAGAGTATTGCACTTCTGTGTGAGCTTGCCGCTCGGCGAGGAATTCGAGTTCTAGTTGAGCCCGCTTCCTTCTGGAACTATGAGCGATCTTGGTCAACCTGGAATATTGCGAAACTCAATCGCGTCACCAACCACACTTACGGCAGAGGCAAGCCAGCTCCACTTGCTTTTATCCTCGCAGATGAGCCGGAGAATCTTGGGGCTCCCGCGGAAATCAATGCGATCGTTAATCGGTTCGCTGATCACACAAGTCGAATGGATGCACAGCCGTGCAGGGCGATTCCTGCCACCCTCGTTACGAGAGATCGAGCGACCCATTTTGCGCAAGTACCCTGGGTGGAGTTCCTGACTCACAACGTTTATGAGCACACAACTCAGCATACAACTGACCAATTCAAGGAGGCTTATACTCGCGATGTACAGTCGTTTGTTGTTCAATGCAAAAACATCGGGATTCGGCCTTGGATAATGCCGCAGGCATTTGCGAGAACATTCGCAATCGAAACAATGCCCGCAGTCGAGTCGATTCATTGGCAGTGCGAGGAAGC
This sequence comes from Planctomycetota bacterium, assembly GCA_038040225.1. Lineage (GTDB taxonomy): Bacteria > Planctomycetota > Planctomycetia > Planctomycetales > Planctomycetaceae > Schlesneria. Next base: position 7,053 of record JBBPIS010000150.1, on the reverse strand, counting down.
GATTCGTCTCCAAGCTGAGGGTATTGTCTTCTACGCGTATACATCGCGGAATGCAGATCCAGGTCAGATATGTCTAACCAATGGGCAGAATTGGACTGCGACTGCACAGTATGAGGCGCTAGCCGATGCGTATCGTCGAATTCAATCTGAGCGCTCTTGTCGGTTCTAATGTGCCGCGCAGGGTGGCACAGGTTGCCGCTTCGGCGACCTGTGTGCCAAAGGGACAAGAGGCCGATCAGGAACGACGCTCTATTCAAATGACCTCGTTTGGCTCACGCCCCTCGGAAGCCGCAGCGGCAACCGAGGCCATCCAGCGTTATGCGAAATCTCTACTCGTTCTCAACAACCAAGACGAAAGACCAAAATGAAAAGTCGCCTCACTCTGAGACTCGTCGCAGTCCTCGTTGCACTCTTTCTTTTTGCCAATGATCGAGTTGTCGCCCAAGGCGACGGAGTCACTTCGGAACTCGCGACCTGGGGCAAGATGACCGACCCCGACGGTGACTGCAAGTTTTTTGCGGCGGAAGGGATGCTGCTCATTACTGTTCCCGGTTCGGAACGCCCCCATGACTTGGCAGCCGACATCAACACCTCAAACGCGCCGCGAGTTCTACAACCCGCTCAAGGTGACTTCACTCTCCAGGTTCAGGTCGATGGTCGCTTTATGCCGGGCGACGCATCCACTCAGCCCGGCCGAGGCGGATATAACGGGGCGGGCCTAGTGGCGGTGCTCGACCCGAAAAACGTCGTAACCTTGGCGAGAGCCGTCCTGCAACACCCCGGCAAGGAGCCCGCCTCTTACGTCAATTTTGAAATTCGCACGGACGGCAAACTGCAGCGCATCGGTCGCACCGGCGACCATCGCGTTCCACCAGACGGTCCCCTGTTTCTTCGACTGGAACGGCGCGGCCAGAAAATGCACGGCTCTGTGAGCCCAGACGGACGCCAATGGACCACTCTGGACTCCAAGGAGATTCCCGCCGATTGGAAACCAGAACTTCACGTCGGAGTGGTGGCCATCAGTACGTCAAAAGCAGAGTTCAACCCTCGGTTTTCAAAGCTTCAGCTACTGAAATAGCGCCAGCTAACGCGGGGTGGCACAGGTTGCCGCTTCGACAAAGCCGGGGCGGGGTGGCTGGGGTCGAGCGCTTCGCACGCCCCCAGCAATTGGCGAGGATTTGACTGTGGGCGGCGAAGCGCCGACCACAACCACCCCTTTCCACTGTTCGCCTGACCCCTGATCGCTCCGGTGCCGAAAAAGTGCGGGGGCAGGTATAATCCGACCGTCACCATTCGAGTCTAAACTGCACGTCAGCGCCGGACGTTAACAAGAGGATCTCATGGAAGCCATCGAACCGGTCCAACCGCCGTCCGTCCCCGCCGAGTATTGCGGACGTTGGATCGCTTGGAATCACGACCGGACGCTGATCGTCGCGAGTGGCACAACTCTGACCGAGGCCCGCGCCGCGGCGAGTCAGGCGGGCGAGTCACGACCGTTCTTGACCAAGGCTCCCGAGGCCCACGTTCGATTCGTCGGCGGACTGCGATGAGGTTTCCCTACCAGCACTACGAGATTCCGGCCTCACCCGTCGATGGTTCCACCGACCTCTACCGGCCCGAGATTCCGCTGCATCTGATCGGTGAATCCGATGAGTTGTTCCTCTTCGGTCTGCTCGACACCGGTGCGGACGGCGTGGTGATCGGGCGTGGGATCGCCGCAACGATCGGTGCCGCCCTCGACGAGACCGTCCGCTGGACGCTGCGGGGCTTGAACTCCCGCCCCTTGGAAGCGGTCCTTGGTCGTATCGACATTGAGGTCATGGATGGCCGGGAGTCTGCAACCTGGCGAATGCCAGTCGCGGTCGTGACGTTCGACGATCCACAACACGAGGATATCGTGCTCCTTGGCCAAACCGGCTTTTTGCAGTTCTTCGACATGCGATTCCTCGGCAGTCAACACGCTGTCGAACTGGTGCCCAACGCGAGCTTCCCCGGTGCCTAATGAGTTTGCCGCGCGATTGGTGTCTGCCGTTACATGTTGAAAGTAGAGAGCACCCATGAATGGACTAATACGTCTGACTCCCCTGTTGATCCTCGTGACCTTTCTAGGGCTGAGACATCTCGCGCTCGATCCGCTCCGGGCTCAGGAGAAGCCCCCATCGGGCATCGTGACGTTCACGACAATGGAAGACCATCGGAATATGCTCCAACAGCTTGGGATCACCAAGTTGCGTCCCGGCCCGAGTGGAAATGAAGCGGCACCGAATCACGCGAACTTTGACGAGGCTCTCGCGAATCCCTTTCCGAACCTTCCGGAGCTGCTGGTTTGCCGTGACGGAACCGTCGTGAAAACCAAGGAGGAGTGGATCGCCAGGCGTCGTCAGGAAATTGTCGAACTCTTCGAGCAGGACGTGATTGGACGAATCCCCGCGGACGTGCCGAAGGTGACTTGGAAAGTCATTGAGGAGAAGGAAATCGTGGCAGGTGACACTCCTGTCGTGGAAAAGACTTTGGAAGGGGTTGTCAATAACTCGCGATGCCCGGAGATCGAAGTCAAGATCGCGCTGAAAATCGGGGTTCCCAAGAATGCCGGCAAGGCCGTGCCGACGCTCATCATGTTCAGCGGGTTTGGATTTGGAGGACGTGGTGGACCGCCTCGGCCTGCATTTCGACCTCCCGGCCCTTCACGGGAGCAGATTCTGGCGAAAGCGGGCTGGGGCTATGCATTCCTGAATCCAACGAGCGTCCAACCCGACAACGGGGCCGGGCTGACTCGTGGAATCATCGGGCTGACGAACCTCGGCCAGCCCCGCAAACCGGACGATTGGGGATCGCTTCGAGCCTGGGCTTGGGGTGCCTCTCGGGCGCTCGATTACCTGGAAACGGATGCGGCGATCGATTCCAAGCGAGTCGGCATCGAAGGGGTTTCCCGTTATGGCAAGGCCGCCCTCGTGACGATGGCGTTTGATGAGCGATTCGCAGCGGCTTTGGCCGCTTCCTCGGGAGAAGGGGGAGCGAAACTCCATCGGCGAAATTTCGGTGAGGCCGTGGAGAATCTGACGGGTTCGGGTGAATACCACTGGATGGCCGGCAACTTTTTGAAGTATGGGGCGGCGGAAGCCGAATTCGGCAGCAAGAACGCTGGCGACATTCCGGTGGACGCACATCAGTTGATTGCTCTCTGCGCTCCGCGAATGGTCTTCATCAGCTATGGCGTCCCGGAAAAGGGGGACGCGAAATGGCTCGATCAGCAGGGCAGTTACATGGCGACCGTCGCCGCACAGCCGGCGTATCGCTTGCTCGGCGCGGGGACTCTGGGTGTATCCGACGACTACCTCAACGAGAGAATGCCCGCAGTCAACGTTGGACTTCTTTCCGGATCACTCGCCTGGCGCCAACATGACGGCGGTCATACGAGCGGTCCCAATCTGCCGCATTTCCTGGAATGTGCAAACAAGAAGTTTGCCGAATCCATTCCTACGGCCAAGCCTTGAGAACGGCAGACATGTAGCGCGCCCCCTGATTCGTTATCGGGTGACTTCGCGCGGTGGGCGGTCTGTTGTCAGCAGTTCGATCAACTGCGCGAACAGATGGCGTGGCGTGGCTCCTTCTTCCCAGGAGCGGATCACGCCGAAGCCGCAGACGATCAGGCGGCCTCGGCCGGTGGGGTATTCGACGTCCAGCCACGGCCAGCGCTGATTCGGTTTGCCAAACTCGGCGGTCAGCAAGTTGCCGCGCGATTGGAGTGCGAAGCCGCTCGCCACGATGTCGTCTCGACCCGGCCAGCGGTCCGCATCGAGACGAGGATCGAGTGCGGCAATCGCATCGCCGCGACGAAAGGCCACGCGGCGCGGTGCTGACCCCTTCTCTTCGTTCAATCCCGGCAGCGGCAGCGATCCACCGGTCGGTGCGAGACACAGCACCGGACGACCTTGAGACGCCACCGTCAACAACGCCTGGGCGAGGCCGGGATGTTCGTCGAACGAGACCTCTTCGCCCACGATCAGCAGGCCTCGGGAGGCCGCCTCGTCCGCGATCTCGTCCACCGATTCGAGCGGTTCGTAGGGGACGCCCAGCGCATCGAGTTCAGTCGCGGTGGTCTCCTCGGGATCAAACAGTGAGATGTCGAGTTCGGTGAGCCACTTCTTCCGACCATCAAACGGATCGAGCGGAAAGACCCACAGCAGCTTCTCGACGGTGGCCGTTTCGATCTCATCACGCAATCCGACAACCGACGCCTTGAGCATTCCGCTCTTCACCCCCTCGTGTCTGGAGTCGGGCATCTCGACCGTGACGAGCGCCGTGGGAGCATTGGAGCCGAGCTGCTTGAACGGCGAGTGCCCGGCCACCAGCGTTTCCGTCCCCACGGTGAACGACCAGTGCAACCGAGTCGTGGCGGGATCGACATTCCGCGCGGCAAACTTCAAGTCGGCGAACTCGCCCTCCAGCAAAGCCTTCCAGCACGACTGGCATTCGAGCACGGGCGGCTCGGCGGCTGAAGCCCGCGCGATCGACAACAGCCCCACGACGATGAGCAGACCACCGTAACGAGCCACCAACGCGACGTTTCGTGATTCCAGCATGCTGCCCCCGGCAATCTGCGGATCCGCCCGACGTGAGGCGGCAGTCTACGACGAGGGTGCCGATACGACAACTTGCCGCTGCGTGGCGACATCCTCGCTCAAGTCCAACTCCTTCTCGTCGCGCTTTGCCAAGGAACGATGTTCACGGCAAGATGAGCGAGCCGATCCCGGCGCGTCGTCCGCACTTTGCCTCAACCAACTCCAAGAGTCTCCGCCATGAAACCTGTTCGCCACCTCTGGCTGCCCGCGATTTTGATCTGTCTCGTCACGGACACTCGCGCCGCCGAGCCGATCCTCGCCCCCGGGGCCAAGCCCGTGATGCTTCAGGAAACGGGAGCCGGCGAGGGACCGGCGTGGCATCCCGAACTGGGGCTGCTCACCAGTGGCGAGGGGAACATCAACCGGCGGGATCGCGACGGAAAGACGTCGGTCTATCGCGAGAAAGCCGGGTCGAACGGCCTGATGTTTGATCGCGAAGGCCGGCTGATCATCTGCGAACCGGTGCTGCGCCGAGTCACCCGACTCGACAAGAACGGGCAGCTCACCGTGCTGGCGGACCGCTACGAGGGGAAGCGGTTCAATCAGCCGAACGACGTCACGATGGACTCGAAGGGCCGCCTCTATTTCTCCGACCCGCGCTACGGAGACCGCACTGGCATGGAGCTGCTCGACAAGAGCGGCAAGCCGGTCGAAGGAGTCTACAGAATCGATCTTGATGGCCGGGTCACTCGGATCATCGAGCATGAGGCCGACCGGCCGAATGGCCTTGTCGTCACACACGACGACAAATTCTTGTTCGTCGCCGACAACAACAACGACACGGTCGGCGGTGCTCGCAAAGTGTGGCGGTTCGATCTGAAAGCCGATGGCTCGGTTAATCACGCCAGTCGCAAGCTGGTCCACGACTGGGGAACGACGCGCGGACCCGACGGGATGAAGCTTGATGACCTCGGCCGGTTGTATGTGGCGGGCGGATTGAACAAGCCCAACCCTCCCTACGAAACCGCCGACAAGCCGACAGCGGGCGTCTACGTCTTCTCACCCGACGGCCAACTGCTGGAGTTCATCCCGATCCCGCGAGACGAGACGACCAACTGCGCCTTCGGTGGCGACGATCTGAAAATGCTGTTCGTCACGGCGGGAGGCAGCTTGTGGAGCGTCCGCGTCGCCACGCCCGGGCGTCCCGTCTTTCCGCAGTTGCCAAAGTGATTGGACGAAAGTAGCCATCATCGCTCCGCGTGATGAGCCTTTCAGAATTGGACGCCTGATCTCAAGAGGCTCATCACGCGGAGCGATGATGGCTACTTTGAAGAGCGATCGCGCGGCGTTGTTCATCGACTGCCAAGAGACTCAGCCGCCTCGATGGCGAAGTACGTCAACACGCCGTCGGCTCCGGCCCGTTTGAAAGAGAGCAAGCTCTCCAGCATCACTTTGGTGCGGTCGAGCCAGCCGTTTTGGGCGGCGGCGACCAGCATCGCGTACTCACCGCTGACCTGATATGCGAACGTCGGCACGCCGAAGGTCGCCTTCACGCGCTGCACGATGTCGAGGTACGGCATGCCCGGCTTGACCATCACCATGTCGGCCCCCTCGGCGATGTCGAGAGCCACTTCGCGCAGCGCCTCATCGCCGTTCGCGGGGTCCATCTGGTAGGTCCGCTTGTCTCCCTGACCGAGACTCGTCGCCGAGCCGACGGCATCGCGGAACGGCCCGTAAAACGCGGAGGCATACTTCGCGGCATACGCCATGATCTGGACGTGACTGAACCCCGCGGCATCGAGCGCACGTCGAACGGCTGCCACGCGGCCGTCCATCATGTCGGAGGGGGCGATGATGTCGCAGCCGGCCTGCGCCTGAACGACCGCCTGCCGGCAGAGCATTTCCAGCGTCTCGTCGTTGACGACATAGCCGTCGCGCACGAGTCCGTCCTGACCGTGAGACGTGTACGGATCGAGGGCCACATCGCAGATGACGCCGATGTCGAGGTTCGCCGCCTTGATCGCGCGGACGGCTTGGCAGACGAGGTTCTCGGGATTGAGGGCCTCGGTGGCGGACTCATTCTTCAACCCGGGCTCGGTCGCGGGAAACACGGCCACGGCGGGAATCTTGAGTTCCGCCGCGCGAGCCACTGCTTCGACCAGTAGATCGACGGAGAGACGTTCAACCCCCGGCATGGATGCAATCGGCGTGCGGCGGCTCTGTCCGTCCTGCACGAAGACGGGCCAGATCAAATCATCGACGGTCAGGTGATTCTCGCGAACCAGCCGCCGGGACCAGTCGGTGCGGCGCAGGCGGCGCATCCGGGTCTCGGGAAACTGACCGACATGGGCGGGGAGGTGATCGTTGGGCATTGGTGGCGAGTCTCATCCTGTCGAGGGGCCTGATGCTTCGTCAGGCCAATGATTTGGGTTGCCGTTACTGTAGTCCGGTCGCTCCGCCGACCGGAACTCCCGCCGACGGAGCGGCGGGA
>JBBPIS010000149.1:0-18336 GCA_038040225.1 Planctomycetota bacterium | reverse complement strand
GAAGAAGCGTTTTGCGAGGAAGAATGAGACGTTCGACGCGCTCTTTGCCGCCGCCGTCGCCCAGGTGCCCTGCGTCCTGATGGGGCCGCCCGGTACTGCCAAGGGGCACATGATTCGCTCGATGTGCGAAGGCCTGGGGCTCGCCGCTCAACCGGGACAGAGCGAGTCAGCCAGCCGTCGCTATTTCGAGTATCAACTCACTCGCTTCACGACGCCCGAAGAAATCTTCGGCCCGATTCACGTGCAAGAGTTGATCGACCACCACAGGTATCGTCGCGTCACAGAAGGATACTTGCCCACCGCGCACGTGGCGTTTCTGGACGAAATCTTCAAGGCGAGTTCCGCCATCCTGAACACGCTGCTGTCGCTGCTGAACGAGCGCGTGTTCTATAACGAAGGTCGCAGCGAACGGGTTCCTTTGACGCAGGTGTTTGCGGCATCGAACGAGCCTCCGCAGGACGATTCGCTCAATGCGCTGTACGACCGCTTTCCGCTGCGGTTGAACTGCCTGCCTGTGGACGACGACCATTTGCACGAACTGATGGATCGCGCTTGGGAGGACGGATTCGATCGAACCTTTGGCGGGACGGTGTCGGCCGTCCCGGTACTGGCGTGTGCGAACGATCTCCGACTGCTACACCGCGTCTCCAAGTTTCTGTTTGGCGGACGCGCCACGGAAGGGACCACTTCGATGGGCGGGCGGGGCTTCAAGGCCGAATTTCTGCGTTGCTACCGAGCGCTGCGTCATGAAGCCGCCATTTCAGATCGCAGTCTGACGGCACTGTATTCGTTCGCCCGCGCTTCGGCACTGCTCGCGGGACGACAGAGCATGAACGCCGACGAACTGGATGTCTTCCGGTTGGTCAAATGGGATCCGTCGGGAGAGTTGGACCGATTCGTTGCGAACCTGAAACGAGGCTACGGAGCATGACGGTCACACAGGTCAAGCCGCTCGTTCTCAAGCGGTTCACATTCTATTCGCTTGAATTTGCCGCGACGCCAGTGACAACGTGGCGCGGGGAGCGCTTTCGGTCGGTGCTGAACCGGATGTATTTGCCGTTCATTCGTTCGGGTTGGCCGGTCCCACTCTCGTTTGTTCTCGATATCTGCACGTTGCTGTTGAATCCCGGAACGATGCCATCGAGTGGGGCGCGGAGCAGCACCGTGCCACCGGAATTCCGCCGCCTGACGACGATCTATCCGGCCGTCTTGCAGCGGCTGCGCCAACATCCCGTGTTCGAGTCCATGCACCCGTTGTTGGAGAGTTTGCCGGACTCGTCGCGGCAAGATCAAGCCGTGGCGGCGTTCCTGAACTTTCTTGTCGCCGGGGCCAGCGGTTTCGAGAGCATTTATACTTTTGACACGCGCGACCTGGTGCTCGAACAGGCCGCCATCACCGAACAGGGAATCAAGCTGGTGACGGTGGGTTCCGACCGGAAACCAAGAACGGAGACCTTTCCGTTTCGCGGACTGAAACCGCTGCGGGATGCCCCCGAGACGGTGGCGGCGCACGACGTTCTGCTAATGCTGTGCGAGTATTTTGAGACGCATCCGCTGGAAACGATCATCACGGCGGATTTGCGACTGGTGCTCGAGATCGCGGCCCGCACACGCAGCGGCAAGGGGCGCGTCGATTATCGCCTGTTGAGCTGGTTGTTGGGCCGTTCCCGCATCGAGGATGTCGAGTCGCTGCCTCCGCATCCGCGTGTTGTTCAAGAATTGCAGCCCACCAACATGCAGGAAGTGGAAGGTCAAACCGGCGGATACATCGATGTTGCGAAGAAGCGATTTCGCGGCAGTGTGGGTGAGATTTTGCCCGCCGAATTGGGGCTGTGGAATCATCGAGCGCTGACGTTGCAGAAGTTTCTCAACGAGGGCGTGCTGACTTATGTCCGCGAAAATTTTGAATATATCGAGCACGAACTGCGCGTGCTGTTGTGCCTGGTGATCGACAACTCGTTGCCGATGCGGCAGGCCCGCGAAGATGCCGCCCCCGAACTCGGTCAAGGACTCACACCGTACATTCGCGCCCGCGCCCTCGCCGCATTGATGTTGCAGGATCTCGCGTGTTTTCTGCCGCGTGAAAACGTGCGGGTTGATTGCGGGGTCTATCTGTGGCACCCGAAGGCATCGACCGAAACGACGGGCGAAGTCTCCTGCGCGGGAACCATCGATTTGTTTTCCTGGTCGCCAGCAGGCGCGCAAGACCGCTTGGCTTTCTTACGCGGACTGACCGCCCCCATGCCCGAGTTGTTCTACGCCCGGCTGACTCAAGAAGACGCCGAAGCTCGCCCGGAACTCGAACCGAATCCGTTCCAATACGTGGAACATCGACACCGCAGTTGCCACTATCATTGCCGACACATCGTGCTGCTGAGCAGTTCCGCAACAATCGACGCGCTCGTCGATGCTGTTCCCCCCTTGGGTCTGGAGGCCAGTGATAGCGGACCGGATTCGCTGCACTTGGTCACGTGCGACGTCAATCAAGCCACGTTGGGCGTCGCACGGGTGTCGGCTATGGACTACGACATCGGGCCCGCGGGGCTCCTGCACGGCCGGTCCAGCGAGCATCAAGTGCGATTCCAATTCGTCAATACCGTCCTGCGCAAGGGAGCGGGAAAGCCGGTGGATGACGCTCACGACCTCCAGTGGGGGCAATTCTCATGAGCGTCAAAGTCCCCGCCAAGCCGGTTTACCCCGTGCGAACCTTCGAGTTCAACGGGCCCAAACCGCTGATCGATTTTCTGGACACGACGCAGGCCGAGGCCGAAATGCGGCCGGGGTCGAACCTTTACGATCAGGCCTTGAACCGCCTCTATCTGCTTCAGCCGAAAACGCTCTACATCCGCGTCCAGGCTCATCAAGACCTGATCGCGCGGCTCGAAGCAATGGCGCAGTCGAGCATGGGAGGAAAGCAGGGACGGATTCATGAGGATGACGTTGTTCCCGATGATGCGGTCGAGTTGAACATCGAACGGCTGCTGCGCATGTTGGCGCTCAAGCCCGCCAAGTCGGGACGCCTGACGGGTTCATTGTTGCTGGCGCTCTGGGGAGCGACGCCTGGGACATTGTGCGAGGTCGCGGCCAATCTGTGGAACCTGGGTGCCAGTGGGTTGGAGCTCGCATTTCTCCAGAGCAGCTCACGGCAGAGCACCCCCACGCATCTGATTCGCGTCCACGGCCTGCGGCACGTCGATGCACTGCGCAGTTGGGTCGCCAGCGAGAAAGACACACTGGAAATCTATCAGCGTACGGGACGAAGCCTCGGCAACACGGAGTATTACATTCTCGCCGATTATCAGTTCCCGGTCCCTTCCCCTGATCGACTCCTGCAGATCCGGGCCGAGATGGTTCTCATTCGTCCGGGAAGGGAATCGAAGACGCCGGAATGGCTCACGTTCTCGGCGGGAGAAGTCCGTTTCTTTCGCAAACCACACGAGATTCTCGATCTGCAAGCCTCGTTTCGTGAACGGCCGCTGCTGGAGGCCGCGGCCGACGAACCGCCTCAGCCCATTCCGTTGTCACTCGCCATTATTCCGAAGCCGCGCGGCGCCGACCGCCAGTATTGGCAGATCGATCAGGAACTGGACCGCTGTCGTCGGACGTTGCGCGAATTGGAACAAAAACGCGCCCGCTTGGTCGGTCGAGATCGTGACGAAGTGTACTTCGCCTATCGCTTTCATCAGGCCGCAGAAGGTGTGCTGAATCCGCTGCTGGTCCGGCTGATGCAACAACGGCTCGGCACGTTGTCCGGTTACGATCACGCCTACTGTCAGCCCAAGGAGGGCAAACCGTTTCATCTCGTTCTGGCCAACCGTCCGTGTCGTGCCCTGGGCTTCGCGCTGCAGATGGCGGACCGCATCTACTATCAGCCGAAGCAATGGCGCAATTGGGGCGTCAACCTCTATCTGCCGCTGGACACGGAGTTGGCCCCCCTGATCGATTCGCACGACGCCATCCCGCTCTTGCAACAGGTGCTCGACAACACGTCGAAACTGCGCGACGACGAACAGGATGCCGGCGACTACCGCGAATGGGAAGCCATTCTGTGGGAGCCCGACCAGAATGGCGTCATTTACGAAACGCGAGTGAAGCAGAAGCGTCCGCTGCTCGCACAGTTTCGTCTGCTGAATTCATTTCAAGCTCAGGTCGCGCGCGATGTGGACGCGCAAACTCGGCAGCGGCTCGCCGACGCACTGCATGCGACGCGGATCAAGCTCACCGACAACTTGCAGGAGGTGGAACGCGACATTCTGGCGTACGCCGCGCGGGAGGCCGACCGGATCGAAGCCGATTTTGCGGACATGCACGTCCAACTCTCCAAGGCCGATCAGTTGATGACGCAGTTGAAGCCGCAAGTCGATGAAGTCTGCTCGCGACTGCTGCAGGCACCGCAGAACTGGCTCGATTTCGTCAACCTGGTGATCCGGACGCATCGCGAACTGACCCAGCCGGCCGTCGATGAGTTTCAACAGACGCGCAGCGTGATTGTCGCGATCCAAACCACGTTGTTGAAGACGCTGACGCCGCGCGGTCGCAATCTGGTGGAAGCGGCGCAGAAGGGGGTGGCGCATCTACAGCAGCGACTGCTCGAGTTCGACCAACTAAAAGACGGCATGCTCGCGCACTTTACAGAACTGGAGCAGTTGGGCTCGCGCGCCGCAGCCGTTCTCGCGGAAGTGCAGCGCACCGCGGACCAGATCGGCGACCGCCTGCAGGCCGTGCGCGAGGCCGAGAAGCAGATTACCACCATGCAGCGCGAGATCGCCGAGATTCACGAGCGCGAGACCGTCGTGCGCGAGCAGCACGAGCACGTTCGCAAGCAGCGCGCCGAAGCCGAAATCGTCGCGGCCGAGACCGACAAACGGCAAGCGGACATTCGCGAATCGGAAGACAAGGTCATTCAGCTCACCGCCGAATTGGGACGTCTCAAATTAGAACTGAATCGACGGGGCGCATTGGCCTCCGCCCGCATGGGACAGCTCGCTCAACAGCTTGTCGAGGTTCGCCGCCAGTCGGAATCGATGCAGCAGCTATCGAAGGAGATTAACGAGCAGGTCGGTTTCGTGGATCGGCATTCTGAAGCCGTCACGCTCTGGCAGAACCATCGCCTTTCGTGGGAATCGGCCCTCAACAAGAAGTGTCAAGAATTGTCGGAGACCATCGGCAAGATGGAGCACGTGCTGTCGCAAACTCGGCAGCGCTCCAGCGAATTGGACCAACTTGGCTACGACGTCTCGTCGCTGCGATCGCGGATCGAGAGTCTCAAATACCAGGGCAATGGAGATGAGCACGGCTAACGATCCGCCTGCGCGCGAAGTACCGCCGCTGAGTTCGGAGGATCCGCTCGTCGAACAGACGTCGGCCGGCGCCGAGGGTGCGCCCGCTGCTGATCCCGGTGTTCCCGCCCCACCTCTCAGCGCCGCCGAGGAACTCGCGAAACTGCGTGTGGATGTGCAGCAGCGACTGCAAGCCGTGGTGGCGGGTGAACAGCAGCTTCGACTCCGCACGCAAGAACTGAAACAACGTCTGACGCCCATCCGGAAGCAGATCGATGCCCTCACCAAGACGCTGCAGTTGGACCACGGCGTGCTGGCCAGCCTGCGGACCGCGGCCGCTGCGGAGGCTCAGCAGCAAGCGGTGAAACTCCGTGCGCTCGCCAACGGACTCGACGGGGAATCCCAGTTACGTCAGGCGATGACCGAAGCCGGACGACTGCGTTTGCAGCAGTTCGATCAGCTAACCCTTCGCCCCATTGAAGCCTGGAGCCAAAACGCGGCCGCTTGGAATCAGAACTTGTGCGAGGCGATGGAAACACACTCCCACCGGCTCAACGAGTTCTCCGCCCGGTGGCTGACGGATGGCGAAACGGAGCCGTTGACTTCCACGGGCGCGAATGGCGACGGACCTGTCGAAACGCCGCTGCCGACGAAGGAACCGGCGGGCGCTGAGGAGGCCGAGCCATGAACGAAGTTCTACGCTGGCACGACAATCACGTTCTGCAATTCATCCAGGAGTGGTACTACGGTTGGTCGCCACTGAGCGGCCTGCTGGTCTGCTTGCTGCTCGTGTTGCTGCCCGTCCATCGACGTCTGGCCCAGTTCGCCATCGTCTTCCTGACCTGTTGGGTGCTCATGACGGTGTTAATTTATGGCGCTTTGACCGAGGCACCGGTCCTCGCCTGCGCGACCGTGTTCGCGGCGATTTACAGCGGGTTGCGAGGCCTGACGTGGCGCATGCGCCGATCCGACACGTCGCATCTTCCCGCGCGTGTGTTGTCTTGGCTCCGACCCAATGGCCGGTGGACCTCCGGCATCATTCGTGACTATCTGCGCGTGGATCCTCGTGGAACATATTGGCTCGATGTCGCCCGCGCCAGCCGCGGTCGCATCCCCGATCGCTCGACGGACGATCGGCGGAATGCGCTGTTCCCTGCATTCGAGATTCCGCCGTGGCGGACTCGGCTCTGGCGGCACGTGGTGTTTCCACTTGCCGAGGTCTACATCCGCTGGACCCCGCGGCTACCGCGGTATTGGCACTACGATCACCGCGATCTCGACCTGGGCGAAGCCGACGTGCAATGGGTGCTCAGCGACGAAATCGCATTGCAATCGCGATTGATGTCGGAAGCCGAGGACGGGCGGAGTTTCAAGGAGTACCTTCACCGAACGGTCGATGCCAAACGGCATGCGGAAGCGCTGCAACAGGCGGGTCGATACGGCCGCAAGGCCTGTCTCTTGCAGGAAGCCTGGATTGAGTCGCAACTGTTCCTGGGGCAATTTGATGCGGGAGACAAACGTCTCTGCCACGTTGCCGATAGCTTGATCGATCTGTGGCGCTTCCGACGTCGCCATGATCACCTGTGGGCCAGTGAATTTCTCCGCGAAGAACCGGCAACCTCGGACGTTTCGGTACCGGCGCAGGAAGCGACCACCAACTCCACGGAAGGCGCACCCGAATTCGGCGCTCATGGTGCTGGGAAGACCCCTGATGTGCGGACGCCCGACTCGGATGAGGAACCGGGATTCGGTGAAATCGAACTGTCACTGGCGTCCGACAACGAACCGTCTTTCGAGACGAAAGATTCGATGGAGCATTCTTCCCACACGAATGATGCCTTTGATCCGTCCGCCGCGACGACGGGGGAAGACGCCGAAGATCGCGCGGTGGCACTGTTGCCGCAGCGAACTCAGGTCGCGGTGCCCCGAACCTCCTCTCCGACGATCAACGCGGTTTCGGCCGTCCTCTCGCTCCGCGATTCCGAACGGGTCCGCGATCTGCGCATCGCCTGCGAAATCCTCGAGGCGTATCTGGAGTTCGAACCGTCAGAAGACTTGGACGCAACGACTCTGTCAGCCCGGCGACTACTCGATCGTCCTGCGCGCTGGCCCGCCGTGACTCGGCTGATGATGCTGTATGGCTTGCGTGCCGATTGGAGCAGCGACCGACAAGAGCGGGCCAAGGCCGAAACCATCGCCTGGGTGTTTCAGTGGGTGCGCAGCCTGCTTGGTCAGGATGAATTGGTCAAGACCGTGAAGCAGCTCTTCTTCGACCTGCTGATCGACTGGCATGCTTGCCGGGGTGGCTACAGCCAAATCCGCGAGCTATTCAGCCAGAATGAGCCGCGCGGGGCACGCCAGTGGGAATTGCTGGGAATTGCCGAGGCGCACATTGCTCGGCAGGTGCAGGATCGTCCCAGCCTGCGCGACTCGTTGATTCGCGATGCCACCGCCGCCCTGTTCCGAGCGCGGGTGGCGGGTTTTTGGACCCAGCGCTATGCCGGACTCCTGCTGGGGACAAGCCAACCCGCCGAGACGATTCGCCTCTTGCAAGACCACAACGTGGGATTCGGCCGCCGCGAACTGGACCGCTTGGTCGCCGGATTGACTGTGCCGAAACCGAACGACAAAGCCGCAGACGGGAACGGTGATGTCGTTCTGGAAATGGAAGCCCCCATCAGCGTGGCACCACAATGGTTCCAAGCCCGACATCATCCGCCCGACACTCCGAAGGCTCCTCCGGCACCGAAGAAAACGGAAGCTCCGTTCCCGCACGCCCCCGTTCCGTTGAAGCGCACCGTAACAGAACCGCCGAAGCCCGTTGCTCCCGGCAAGACCGACTCGGCGTTGCCCAACTTGGTGCTGGTCGATGTCAAAAGTGGTAGCCGCATCCAATGCAAAAAGTACCCCGTTCGCTTCGGTTCCGAAGCGCAGAATCAGATTAAGAATTCCAAGTGGGAGCCGCAGCATTGCGCCATCACGTGGGAAGAGGGCCATCTGCAGTTGGTATCGATGGCCAAGAGAGCCAACATTAAAGTTAATGATTATGATGTTCCGCTGCCGGTCCTATTGAAGACCGGGGACGTCTTGCAGATCGGTCACATTCGCTTGCAGGTGGAGTCGCTATGATTGCTCCCGAGTCCTCGCGGCCTGATCCGGGTCAACCGTCGCCCGATCACCTGTTGCCCGAGCGTGTGAGACAGGTACATGCGGTGTGCCTGCTGCTCAATGCGGAATCCAAGCCGGCGGCGCGCAGCCGTCCGTCGGTGCAACAACTGGCGACCACGTCCGAACGACCACATGGCTTTGCCCGCGTGGTCACGGCACTCGCCCTGCTGTTGACGACGACGGTGGGCACGTCCTGTTGGTGGTGGAGCCGTCCGACGATCCACCGGGTGGCCGATTATCGAATCGGCGTGAATTACGAACAGGCCGAAGCGACGGATGCCGTGCTATCGACGGATGGCCGCTATGTGCTGCTCGGTACGGCGGGCGGGGGCCTGCATCGCTTCGATGCGCGCTCGCGGTTCCTGCAACAACACACCGCGGCGAGCACGCACGGTGGCTTATTGTCCGACGACGTCCGCCGGATTGATCGCGATGCGCAGGGCCGGCTGTATTTTCTCTGTCAAAAGGACGATCACCTTGGGCTCTGCCGTGCGACGGACAAACTGGACCAATGGAGTACGTTGTTGGGCGTAGAGCGTTTTGCCGCTTTGGATGTCCCGGAGGCGGAACGGGAAGTCAGCGCCACAGTGATGAATGGCACCGAATTGTGGATTGGGACGCGCTCGGACGGGATCGGGCGCTACGAAATGCGCGATCACGCCTGGCAGGAACCGATCACGGCGTCTGCCGACGGTCTGCTCGACAACCGCGTGCGGGATCTCGTCTCCGACCCCGATGGCGTGCTCTGGATTGCGACCGCGGCGGGCATTAACCGCTACGATCCGCCCAGCGGAGTGTGGCAGAGATTTACGGCGACCGATGTGCTCGCCGGCACGGATGTCGTCCGCCTCCGCTGGCTCGACGATGCGCTCTGGTACGTCACAGCCGAAGGCGGGCTGGGGCGGTTGGATCGGACCGGCGGAACCGTGTTGATCCGCGAGTCCGGCTGGGGACGATACGAAAATCAGGACGTGGCCGCGGTCGCGTCCGATCCGCAATCGCGCCTGTGGTTCGCCACTCACAAGGGAGACGTCGGACGATACGATCCGGAACATCGACAATGGTTCGACGTCGGTAGCAGCCCGGCCACAGGAAAGGTGCGGGTGCTCGCCGCACCCGTGCAGCCTGATGCCACCGTGTGGCTGGGGACCGAACACGAATTGCTGCGCTGGAAGTTGCCCGAGGGCGACACTCCCGGAACGTGGCAGGTCGCCTTGCCTTCGGGCGTCGATCAGCTCGATGTTCAGGGACCGTCCGTTGTGGCGCGACTGACGCCCGGCACGGATCGACCCTTCGCTGCGGTGAGCACGTCGGAAGTGGGCACGAACTGGCAGACTGTCGTGGGGGGGCGGGCACTCCATGACGGTGCGCGGACCATCTCGGCGGCCGCCTTCGATTCCGAGCAACAACGATTGTGGGTTGCCACCGAGCGCGGTCTGGCCAGCTATGACACGCAGAGTAATGACTGGGTCGGCGATTTCCCCCTCGCCGCGGCAGCGACGTCGCGCCTCACGGACATTCGGCTGACCGAGGGAGCCGCCATCGTGTTGGGAACCGATCGCGAAATCCGTCGCTTGCAACTGCTGGAGTCCAAGTGGGAATCGTTGCTCGGCGGTGGCAAGATTGAAGCCGCCGAATCCGAGATCACCGCGGTGACGCGCGACGTTGCGGGGCGATTGTGGGTCGGCACGAAATCGCAAGGACTGTTCGTCTACGATCCATCTCGGCATCGTTGGGAACCTCGCTTGCCGTTCTCCAAGCCCGTTGATGTGTTGCAAGCCTCAACAGGGATGGTGTGGCTGGTGTCTCAGGGAGAGGTCTACACCGTCGCGGCGGATCGCATCATCCAACCGCTGTCAGCGAAGTTGCCGGAAGTGGTCGCGCTCACCGCCGCCCCGCATGCCCCCGCCGCCGTACTGCGGTGCCGTACCGGTCACGTCTTTCTGACCAACGACCAGCGGCAAGTCCGAACGCTGGTCGGCGACGCAGCGCCCGGTTGGGATCCGACGACCGCTCTCGTGGTCGGCGTGTTGAACGAATGGGTCGTCTTCGGCGGAGATCGGCCGCATCTGTACGATCAGGCGACCCGATCCTGGCAGCCGCTGTCCGTCGGCGCGGTCGCCGAGATTGTGCCCGCGCTGGGAGCCTTGTGGCTGCGAACCGGTACGGGCGTGGTCAGGCTTGCCGCCGACCGCAAGCTGGAGCCGATGCCACAGACCGAATCGGTGATCCGGCTCGCGGGAACCAAGGAACAATTGGTGGCCCTGTCCAAAGAAGGTGTGATCCGCGTGCGGAAGAAGGACGTCGCCGATTGGGTCACGCTGAATGAAGCCCCCAATGGACCGAAAGCCAGCTTGCTGCAAGAACCGAACTGGTCAGCGGCCTGCGTCGGCGACGGGTTGTATCTCTCCGGCGGAAAGGACGGTGACGCTTGGTTCTTTAGTTGGATCACCCAGCAATGGCAGCCGGTGAACAACTCCGCCGGTCCGTTGAAGCGAGTCTTGCAACTTCTGTCCGGCGGTAATCGTGTCTTTGCCCTCGAGCAAGGCGGCCTTCTGTACGAGAGTCAAGTCGGAGCCGCGGCTATGGTGAAGGGGTTGAGCGACGTGATCGCCGCTCAAGCTGCCAGTGACGTGGTGGTCGCCACAACGAAGAATGGCAGCGTCAACCTGCGTCGCGATGATGGCTGGCACCCCATTCTGGGCCAGGCGACACAACAACCGCTTGGCGCTCCGCGCCGCGCCGTCGCCGCCTTGGGGGGGATGGTGTTTGCAGGGACGGAAGGCACGTCGTGGCTCTCGGAGAACTTAAATGACTGGCGCGAAATGGCCGTGCCGAAGGGTATGAAACTGGCAGTTGAAGAATTTCGATCCAGTGAAGATGGCCGGGCTCTCTGGGCGATCTCGACGCAGCGTCGCCTGTTCGCGTTCGACGTGACAGCCTGGTCGTGGAAGGATCTCTTGCCCGACAACCTCACGGTGGAATCGACAACTGTCGTCGGTCTTCCCGACAAGACCTCGGAACTCTGGGTCTGCACACAAGACGGAGCCGTGTACCGCGTGCGTGGCGAAAAGGCGACACTCTGGAGTCAACCGTCCGCGGCTCCGGGCCAAACCGCCGACATCGTGGGCATGGTGGCCGTCCCGAATGGCTTCTTGGCAGCCTTTGCACCCGGCCGGCTCGCGTTCTTCAGTGCATTGACACGCACGTGGACCGAGCTGCCCTCACCGGCGGGAAAACAACGCTTCGTCGAATTGGTGGCGTTGGGGGCTGGAGCCGAGGGCTGTGGTCTGTTGCGGACTCAAAACGGCGGGCTTTATCGCTCCCCGCTCGCCGCATCACCGGCATGGGTCGCCGTGGCCACCGGAGTCTCGAACTTGTCCCTGCAAAGTTCCGTTGCGTGGGCGGTGACCGGACCGCCTGCGTCGGTCATCCAGATCGCTCCCAAGGGAGCCGTCCGCACCGTTGTGGCGGCTTCTGGTTGGGCTGAGACGAAGAATGGTGGAACGCTGACCGCCGCGTGTGAAGTCGCCCTCGATGACGGCGGAACGGGGCTCGCCTTGGGATTCACCACACACCTGGCGATCTATAATCCAGCGACGCACATTTGGCGATCGCAGTCCGTTCCCGTGAAAGCGCTCACGCCGATCGCGGGGGGACTGCTCGTGCAGGACAGCCGCGGCCAGGTGACGCGGGCGTTCCTCAAAGCCAACGAGATCACGCTGGAACCGCTCGGAAAGGACACGCGCGCCGTCGTCACAACAAGTACGGCTTCCGGACCAACGTGGGTCGCGCTTCAGGAAGACGGAGCCGTGTCGCGTTTCGATGGCGCGAAATTGGTGGAACAATGGGTCGGTCGGGCTTGGTCGGGCAATCCGGCACAAACGCGCATCGGCGATTTCACCGCACTGGGTCAGTGGTTCTTCTTCCTCGATCAGAACGGCCGTCTGCACGCCTATGATCGTCTCGCGCGCGACTGGCAGACGATGGACGATGTCTCGGCTGCCAAGCGACTCGCGGCGGGTGAGAATTGCCTGTGGGTAGAAAAGACTTCGGCAAATGAATCGCAATTGCTGCGGCTGACTCCGCAGGGAAAAACCTGGACCGTCAAGACGGCGGCCGAGGGGGTCGTCCGTTGGCAAGCCGGGCCCGGTGGTGTCCTGATCGTTGCTCGACAGAACGGTCGTCTCCAGGAAGCCGTTCTCCGCGAGAATGGCGGAACGGTCCCCGTCTCGTTGACCGTTCCGCCGGGGCCCGACGAACAGGACATCGTGGGTGCCCGGCTCCAATCCAACCAGATCTGGTTGCGGACTTCCCGGGGGACATTGTGGAATTATCGTCCCGACACGCGCCGATGGACCGAGTTCCCGCTCGATCCCAAAGCCGCCGTGGAGACGGTGCGTTTCGCCGCCGAGCGCGTGTGGGCGCACGAAGTCGAAAGTGGGTTGTGGATGGGGCAAGCGGACCCGACCGAACCGTCGGGTTGGCGCTTCACCGCAGCCCTACCGAGCATCAAGGCCTTCGATGTCGCCGCAGACCTGATCGCCACGACGGGATCCCAAGTGGTCGTCCGCGATCCCCAGGCGGATTCGACCGCGGTCCCCAAGGCCACGCGCGACTTTTCTTCGCGCGCCTGGATCGGGGACAGTGATCGTCTGTCGCGGCTTGCGGCCCGGAACGATGCGCTGTTGACGGTGACTCAATCGAACGCCGCCGCACGCTACCGATTGACCACGCGACAATGGGACGCCTTGCCGCCGCTGCCCGTCATCCCCGTCGATCTGTTCGCGCTGCCGCAAACTTGGTGTGTCGTGGGATCCAAAGAGGAACTCCTGCGACTGCGCAACGATCAATGGGAGGTCGTCACCGCCCGATCCGAAATGACCTGGCGCGATGCCACGTCGATGCACACCATCGATGCGCAAGGGCGGTGGGTGATGGATGCTGCCGCCCCGCCGGTCGATCAACCTGTAACGCCGCGGATTGCGACGACGGCCACCCCCGTTCGCGTGTACGCCGCCTCACACTGGCTCTTGCTGGAACTTTCCGACGGCAGCCTGTGGCGCTATGACGCCGCAGCCCAGGAACTGTTGCGTCTCGTCGCTCCCGCGGCCACGGGACGCAAGCGGACCGGTCTGGTGACCGCCGCGAAGTTGGTCTTCTTCGTGGCGGAGGACGATCGGCAAGCGTGCTCTTTGGTCGCAGACACCGGCCAACTTACGCCGATTGCACTTCCAGAAGCGTTGTCCAGTCAGACCTGGACGCCGCTGGTTCATGCTGAGGGGCTGGTCCTCGCCGCGCCGCAACTCGGCGCTTTGGTTCAGAACAACGGTCCGCCCGAATTGTTGGAGGCTGCGGCGCTGGTCGAGCGGAAGTCGCAATCGAAGCCGGTTGATGCCGTGCGACACAGGCAATCCGGTCGCTGGCGTGTCAGCGGAGAGAACGCCTCGGCACCGCAACGGCTGGAGTGCCAATTCCACACCGACTGGAAACCGGTCCCGATCGACTATATCCGGAGTCGGATCGGGTGGGACGTCGCCACGGGTGGGCTGACCGTGGCGAAGCAGATTGTGCTCGCCACGGCGGCGGGCGTCGTGATCCACTCGGCTCAAGAACGCGGATTGCCGATTCAGTTCCTGCCCATCGACTGGTCGACTGGCGTGACGCCCGGGGGAAGAATTTGGTCGCTGTCGGCGGACCAGTGCGTCGTCCGCGCGTACGGCGGACGCAAATGGTTGTTGAACATGAAGGACTCGGCCGAAGCCGTCCTGGAACCGTACGCGGTGCCCTCCAGCCAGTGGTCGATCACCCGCGATGGGGAGAACATCTCATTCCGGGCCAATTTTGGAGGGGGAGAACCGCTGCCGCTGCGGATCGACAAGAACGGCCGCCTCGATTGCGATACGGCGACATCGGTCGCGAGCTTCGAGGATTCAGCGTGGATCGCCACTTCCGCCGGGTTGTTTGAGTATTCGCCGAATCTGCGGGATCTGAAAGACGTCAAGGCCTTTGGTCCGTGCGACGTGCTCGTGAGCGCGGACCGCAAGCGACTGTTCGCGCGACTCGGTGACGGAAGCCTGGTCGTGAAGGACGGCTCAAAATGGACGCCGACGACAGCGAAGTGGAGTTCCCTGGTGGCCGAGAGTCGCCTGACGGAGCGACTGCCTGGCGCGCCGCTGGAATGGGAGTTGAACCTCGGACGCAATCGCCCCATGCCGCAAAAGGTCCGTTATGTCGGTCGCGCATTAAGCATTGATTCGACAATGGCACCGAAAAGTCTCGCCACGGAAGCTACCGATGGGATCCGAGTGTACACACTGACCGCCGAGGGACTGGTGCTCCGCACGATGACCGGCGAATGGATCGGTCTCTTGCGGCTGGAGAACGCCGCGGGGCTGGCTTGGATTCATGATCCCGATCACGGTCGCATGCTCGTCGTCATGGGGGCGGCCGGGCGAGGGTGGCGGATGGAAAACACCACCGCCATTCCGATGGAAAATGTCACCGACTTGCTGAAGCCGCAACGCCTCTCGTGGCAGGGGCGCGTGTGGCAGGGCGATCTCCAAGAAGGTGGACAGCGAGTCGAGTTGCGGTCGGGGACCGATTTGGTCGAGGTGCTGGATCTGAAGAAGCGAGGCTTTTTGCGCGATCAGTTGCTCACCGTCCACTGGGATGGAACGGCGGCTTGGCTAATCGGGCCGACAAGAATTGAATGCCGTATCGGAAACGGTGCTCCCCTCTTTCGCGCCAACCCACTCATCGGCTCCCCGCGCGTGGTCCAAGCGGGCTCGCGATCATGGCTCACCGACGACAAGCAGATTCTCGAACTGAAAGCGGACGGCAGCATCGGCAGTGTGCTGTCCCTGGCGGACAATTTGCCTGAGGAACGCGCTGCGGCGTCCGCACTCTGGCGCGGTCCCTCGTGGCGTGTTGTCCGTCGCACGAACCCCGCCGGTTTGGCGGCAACGATCGAGTATCGCAATGCGTCCGATCAATGGCTGCGTGGTGAGTTGAACGTCACTGACGGTTTGAGTTGGGACCAGTTCGTCGCTGCCGGAGCTGAGGGAGATGCACTCGCCGTCTCGACCCGTGCGGGCGATTATGCCATCGAGCAACCGATCAACCAGATGGGGTTGGCGCTGGCCACGTGGCGTCCGATTTCTCAACCGGCGGAATCGACAACCGTCGCGATGGCGACCACACAATTCTGGACGGATGCGGCCGGTCAATTGTGGAAGAACCGGGCCGGAAGTTGGCTCCGCTATGAATCCGCAGGGCCGAAATGGTCCCCGGTGTCCGCACTGCCGACCGACCAACAGGTGGAACGCCAGACGCTCAGTCGTGCCCCCCGATCGGAGTGGGTCAAAACGACGACCGGCGTGGAGTATGTGGAGTTCGACCCCGATCGCCAGCCGGTGCGTTCTACGTTGTCACCCGAAGGGGTGTTGCCCAGCGCCTTCGTGCGCGCGGTCCTGCCGCACGGCAAGTCTCAGTGGTTGTTGACGCGGCAGGATCTGCGTCAAGTGGATGATGCAACGGGAGAATTGCTCCGGGTGGCAGCGGACGCCGCCGACGTGACGCGGGGCGAGTTTCGCGCCACAGGAACGGACTGGTTTCTCCGACTGCACCGTGGGATGACGGACCACGTCTTCCGCTTGGGCGACCGCGGATGGGAGCCGATCAATTCTCCGGCCAATCCGTTCGCACCGCTGGCGCAAGAATCGGTGCTGGGCCTGCTGCGCGTCCGTCCAGCAGCCAGCGGGTTGACCACGGAATTGCGCGAATCGAAGGAACGTGACCGCTGGCATCCGGTGGCGTTCTTGCCCGCCGCAAACCGGTTTGACTTCCAATTCGCACAGAATGCGATCAGTGACGGCCAACGATCGTTGACGAAGACGCCCGTGGGAGTTGCCGCGTGGCGATTCGTCGAGAATCAGTGGCGGTTGGTCTCGTTGCAGCCGGCGCAAAATGCCATCAGCGCCCCCGCAGCTAGTCGGCGCTGGCTCGCTGGTGGGCCCGAAAATCGTTGGGAAGAATGGGATGCCCAAGGCGAATGGCGTCCCAGCGTATTGACGGAAGAGGAAGTGGCGGTGATCGCGCGGTCGGATCGCTGGACCGTCAAACGCAGTGCCGTGGGTCACGGCGAGATCGGAGTTCGGGCCTCGAAAAAAGAGCCGATGATCACGGCCTTGGCCCTCGATTCCCGCGGCGATTTTGAATTCCGCCGACCGTGGACGATCGCCACCACGTCAGACGGCGCCGTGTGGACGGCCTCCCGCGCCTCGTTGTCGAGGTTTGATGTCGTACCGCGCTCCAATCGCGCTCCGGCATTCGTGGCGACCGTCGGTAGTCTTCCCGACAAACCGGTCACGGACCTGTTCGTCATCGATCATGCCGTACATGCTGCGGCGGACGGTAAACTGATCCGTTTCGATGCCCAACGCGGATGGGAATCTGTCCCTGATCGTGCCGTCGTCGAAGCACAACGGCAACAGTTGGTTGAAGGAGAATTCTGGAGTTGGACTCGCGCCGCGAACGGCCGCCTTGCCGGCGTGCTCAAAATCGACGACGCCATGCGCCTGACAC
Organism: Planctomycetota bacterium; assembly: GCA_038040225.1. Lineage (GTDB taxonomy): Bacteria > Planctomycetota > Planctomycetia > Planctomycetales > Planctomycetaceae > Schlesneria. The sequence goes on along the minus strand of JBBPIS010000149.1, from coordinate 1,303 downwards.
CGAAGTGGGATGTGGCGACGGGACGGTTCCAGCACGATCAAGTGCAGTTTGCAGTGCCTGTGGCGCAGGCCGTGTGGTTGAGTCACCCCGCCGGCCTGTCGCGACTGTCCCTCAAAAACGGTCGCTTGGATATCTCGCTGACCATGTCCACAGCTCCGCGTCTTGTCGAGGATCGACAACTCGGGGCGTGGTTGGTCGAGACGACGGAAGCCCCGAGCCGCTTCGCAAAACTGGAATGGGATGCGGCAAAAGCGGAACTGATCGCCCTTGGCGATCAGCCGCCGCTGGTGGCCGGCCCCAACGACCGTTTCCTCGATGCCGAGTGGCGTTTCGCGACGTCCGACATCTCTTGGCGCGGCATGCCCACGCGGCTCATCGAGCAGCACTTCGCTCACGATCACTACCAAAGCCTGGCAAGCTCCTCGCAGAATCTGGTGACGGCGACTCCGGCGGGAATGATCGTTTGGGATCCCACGCGCTCACCCTGGTCGATTGTGGCCGCGATTCCACCCCCCATCATTGATGCCGATTGGGCCATCGATGTCGATGAGACCCAAGTGCTGCGGGCCATCGACCGCAAGTCGCAACGGCGGTTTGAATGGAAGCTGCCCGAGGGACCGTGGCGCCAAGTGGGCGCAGGAGAAACGGCGCGGACCCTCGTCGATACCCCGCGATGGACCTGGCAGCAAGATCTTCAGGGGCAGATCGCGATGCGCCTGCACGCCGCGGAACAATCGGTAAAAGAGCCCATCGTGAGTCGCGATGGTCGTTTTCTGTGGGACGACGTCGCCGCAGTCTTGTGTGATGGTGACGAGGTGTGGACGGGCGGACGGAATGGCATCGTGCGCCGGTCGCTGACGGATGGTGAACCGCGCCGTTGGTATCAATCCGGGCTCGTTGGAGATCAATCGCGTCCGTTGGCAATGATCGTGAGATTGGGACGGTTCGATCCGGAAGGTGTTCCCATCCTCTCGTGGGACCGTCCTGAGCGCGTCGCTTCGGCGACGATCATGGCGTTAGACGAAAAGAACGAGGCGTGGCGCTTCGATGGCCCCCGGGAGGCCGGACGGTGGCGGCACGTTTCCGAGAATCCTTGGTCCGTAACCGGGGGGCTGCGACGGTTTCGTCATCCGCTGGTCGAATCGATTCTTGATGTGGATGGCAAAGAGACCATGCGGTACACCGCGGGGTCTCCCACCGCTCCGGTCCTTCACGCCGGCCGTCTTTTGATCGACACCGTCAGGGACATCGCGCTGTCGGACGACGGGCAACTGATGCTCGCGACTCAGGCGGGCGTGGTACG
>JBBPIS010000148.1:13443-18751 GCA_038040225.1 Planctomycetota bacterium | reverse complement strand
CCGCTGGTCTATCTGATGAAGGCTCTGGCCGGGCTGACGCTCGTGGCGGCGTGGACGGCGGCGACGCTGTTCGTCCTGTGCCGACTGGCTGGTGCGCCGGGCCGCGACGTGTTCTCGATTTTTCTTCCGGCGAGTCTGCTCGGCGGTCTGGCCTATGCCAGTCTGTTCCTGCTCGTGGGAGCGGTCTTTCGCCACGGCACAATCATCTCGCTGGTCTACTGGTTCTTTCTGGAAGTGCTGTTCGGCAACCTGCCCGGCATCGTGAAGCGGGTCTCGGTGGCATTCCATGTCCGCTGCATGGTCTATGACGCGGGAGGCGATCTGCAACTCGGACCGCTCGGTCGGGTGGCTCGCGAGATGTTCCTGCCGGTCTCGGGAACGACGGCCACGATCACGCTGACGGTGGCGATTGCGATGCTGCTGGTCGTGGGACTCGCCTCGTTTGAACATCGCGAGTACCGTGATGCGAGTTGAATTCCGTCGGCACAGCAATCTCTGTGATGCCCCTTGCTCCGAAGGGGGATCACGCACGTCTCATGTGACCTCTGCAAGTGATCCGATCGAAAAGACTCCGACCAGTCAGACCAGGTGCCAGCATGCCAGAGGCCGGTCCACGTTCAGCAAATCGGTTTGACCGCAGCCCGTTGGCGACGCGATGTGCCACCGCCGTGGGAGTGATCGTCGTCTCCGCAGTTTTTGTCAGCCTGTTGGTCGACTGGCAGGAACGCGACAGCCCACCGAGAGCCAATCAGGCGAAGACCGGTGCCACTCGTCGGCAGAGTGAGGGGAGGCCGTCACGTTCGGACCCGGATGCTGGTGAGCAGTGGCTCACGTTGAGAGGTCACGCCGGTCAGGTGTTTGGCGTGGAGTTCAGTCTGGACGGGAAGCGACTCGCCTCGGCGAGTGAGGATCGGACGGTCATCGTCTGGGATGCGGCGACGGGCGACGAGTTGCTCGCGCTGAAGGGACACACCGACCGGGTCTATCGAGCGGCGTTCAGTCCGGATGGTCGGCGACTCGCCTCGGCCAGCTATGACGGAACGGCCAAGATTTGGGATGCGGCGACAGGTTTGGAATTGCTCACGCTGAAAGGCCACTCCAACACGGTCAATTGTGTGGCGTTCAGCCCCGACGGACGGCGACTGGCCTCGGCCAGTTTTGACAAGACGGTCAAGGTCTGGGATGTCCACACGGGTGACGAGGTGCTCACGCTCGGCGGACATGCCGATCTGGTCTGGTGCGTGACGTTCAGCCCGGACGGCAGGCGGTTGGCCACGACGAGCTGGGACGACACGATCAAGCTGTGGGATGCCGTCACGGGCGAGGAGTCGCTCACGCTGGTTGGACACGCGGCCGATGTTTGGAGCGTGGCCTTCAGCCCGGATGGATTGCGGCTGGCCTCGGCCAGCGGCGACCAAACGATCAAAATCTGGGACACGGTCACGGGCCAGGAGTCGCTCACGCTGAGAGGACACACCGACCGGATCACCAGCGTGACGTTCCGCTCGGACGGACTGTGGCTGGCATCGGCGAGTTGGGACAAGACGATCAAGATCTGGAACGCGATCACCGGCGAGGAGTCGCACACCCTGAAGGGACACACCCGCGGTATCGAATGCGCGACATTCAGCCCGGATGGAAAGTGGCTGGCCTCGGCCAGCTTTGACAGAACGGTCAGGATCTGGGACGCGCCGCCGCGAGTTGACGTGCGCGGCAGTCGGGTCGAAGCAGGCAAACAGTAATCTCCGACGGTTCAGAGGACGGCGAGCACGGGTGCGGTCGCAACGATCGTAAGGACCGTGGGTGTTGAACGCGGGATGCGGGTCGAACAGGTTCAGACAGTGTCATGGAGTCTTCGTAAGGTTTGAGGCAAATTCCAGAGTGTCGGGACGATTGACGCCGACCGGACCAGTCCACAGATGACATAAATAGTGACGAGCGTGGCGAAGTGATCCGTCTGCCACGGGTTCGTCCCACTGCGTGCCGCCCTCGCACGGAACACCGTTCATGGTTCCACTCCTCTCCAAACGGAATCTGCTCGCCCGGACGCTCGACGTGTCCGGCTGCGGCCGCGCACTCCGTTCCGTGCATGCGTGGGAGGGCGTGCTGATCCTGAACTATCACCGGATCGGAGACGCCCGCCACTCACTGCTCGATCGAAACCTGTGGAGTGCCACCGAAGAGGATTTTGAGCGGCACATCGCCCTCATCGCGTGTCAGTTCGACGTGATCGGACTGCCCGATCTTGAACGGGCTCTCGCCGAGCCGCACGGTCGCCACGTGATGGTCACGTTCGACGACGGCTACCGCGACAACTACAGCCTCGCCTATCCGATCCTGAAGCGGCACGCTGTCCCGGCCACGTTCTTTCTGACGACGGGCTTTCTCGATACCCCCCAGGTGCCGTGGTGGGACGAGATCGCGTGGATGGTGCGGACGAGTCGGCTTTCGGCGCTCGACGTCAATCGGTGGACATCGTCGCCCGTTCCGTTCGAGGATCCGGATCGCGAGGTCGCCATCGCGCGATTGCTCTCCGTCTACAAGGGCCTGTCGGGCGAAGTCACCGAGGAGTACCTCGAATTCCTCTCGGAAGCCCTGCAAACCGGGCGCTGTCCGAATCAGATCGCTCACGAATTGTGGATGACCTGGGACATGATTCGCGAGATGAAGTCCAACGGCATGACGTTTGGCGGGCACACCGTCACGCATCCGATCCTGTCCAACCTCCCTTCGCAACAGCAGGACTGGGAGGTCGGCGAGTGCAAGCGCCGGCTGGTCGAAGAACTGGGCGAGCCGATCGAAGCCTTCAGCTACCCGGTCGGAGGCCGCGCGAGTTACAACGCCTTCACGCGCGCGTCCCTCGCGCGGCACGGCTATCGGTGGGGTTTCACCTACATCGGCGGACACTGTCGTCCCGGACATCGCGATCCGTTCTCGATCAACCGCACGGCGATCGAACTCGAAATCGACACCCCACTGTTCCGCGCGATCACCACGCTGCCGCAATTGTTCGCCTGACGCGGACAACTTCGCCGGAGTTGGTTGACTCGCCGCGCGACGTCGCTATTGTGTGGCCCTTTCACGGGACTGCCCTTTGCAGCTCAGGGGCGATCTCGACAGGATTCAACGGGGAGACACGATGTCGGTCGACAGTCAGTGGGTGCGGGTGGGCAAGGTTCCGTTTGGACGCGGCGTCTTTGCCAGGCAGGACATTCCGGCGGGAACAGATCTGGGAGGAGTGAAGGGCAAAATCATTGCCGATCCCGAGTACGCCTCGTCGTACTGCATCGATCTGGGTGAATCGATGTCGCTCGAACCGCAGGCCCCGTTTCGATACCTCAATCATTGCTGCACGCCGAACTGCCATCTGCAAACGTTCGCCGTCGTCTACGACGATGGCACACCGGCCCCCGCCGAGGTCATGGTCGAAGCCCTGACCGACATCCCTCAGGGGGCCGAACTGACGATCGACTATCAGTGGAGTGCCTCCGGCGCGATCAAGTGCCTGTGCGGCAGCTCCGATTGTCGAGGCTGGGTCGTCGCCGAAGAGGAATTGGCTGAGTTGCTCAAGACGAAGCCGGCCAAAACCACCACGGCCCGCAAGGCAAGATAGCCAACGGGCTGTGAGCGGTAGAGATCGTTGCCGCCCCGCAATCGCTCTTGCCCCCGCTTGTTGCCTTCCGGTAGAACCTGCCGAAGTTGTCGGGCTCTGCCGCCGAAGCGGCGTCGGGGTCGAGACAGCGTCATGAAGGCAGGGACGCCATGCAGTTTGGGCAATCGCTGACGGAATGGGTGCGCCTTCGGGCCACGAGTCGACTCCGAGGCCCGGCGCTGCCGGCGTTTGCCGGAGGCGTGTTGGTGGGTTTGCTGATCGTCTCCACCGCGTTGCCGTGGCTGCTGACGTGGGGCCACCAGCGCGAGTTCATCTCGGCCGCCTGCCTGATGTGCGGCGGGGGCCTGCTGGCCAGTCGATCGATCCGATTCGGTCGCGAGTTCCAGTGGAGTCATCTGGCGGGAGCGGCCTGTTTGTGGGCGATGCTTCAACCGGTGGTCCTCCTCGGCCTGACTTCGTCGTTGAGTTTCGTTCCGGTTACGACGCTGGAGTCGGTCGCGGCGAGATCGCTGATCGCGTTGCTGTTCGCCGCGCCAGTCTGGTTCCTCGCCGTCGTCGGCTGGGTTCGCGTTGTGGAGGCGGGTGTCGGTCGTTCGCTGGAACGCGGATCATCTCTGTCTGGGACATCGTTCGCGGCGTGCCTTGGCCTCGGCTGCGGCCTCGCGGCGAATGCGTTTTTGCTGTCGATCGTGTGCGGAGTTTGGCTGGCTTCAGCCGTTGCCCTGATCGCCACGGTCTCCTGCTGGTGGTGGTCGCGTCGAAGTGTGACGCCTGTCGGTCACAACACTGCCGACAGCGCAGACCGTTCGGTTCGTGAGGTGATCGAAAACCCGAGTCGACTCGCGCCGGCGGTTGCTGCTCTGGCGTTGGGAGGGTTGTTCCCAACGACTTCGCGATTGCTGGGCCAACTCATGCCGAGCGGCTTTCAAGTCGGTTGTGCCGAGTGGATCGGGTTGGTTGTCGGCTGCGGCTGCGGTGCGGTGCTCACACGGTTTCTGAATCGCCGTTCCCTCTCAGCCCGCTCGACGTGGCTGTTCGCGGCCGCGTGGAGTGCCCTGCTGTTGGCGGCGTTTCCGATGTTGGTGGACTCGGCGCTGTGGATGAATTCCACGCTGACTTGGGTCACGACGTTGCTGGTCGCTCGTTCGGCCCTGTTGATCGTGGCTGCCCTTCCGATCGGCATCGCGTTGGCGTGCGCGAACGAACGGCGCGGCGGAGCCTTCACAACGACGGCTTCCTCGTGCGGCCTCCCCTTCGCCTGCGGGTTGGTGCTGGCAAGTTTCTCGTTTCAATCGACGGGATTTGTCTGGCCGATGGCGCTGTGCTGCGGCGCACTCGTCGCGCTGTCTCTGATTGAGCGAGTTCGTTTGCGGGATGCGTGGCCGGTTGCATGGCCGGCCTCCTTGGGAATGGGGAGCCTCGCGCTGGCGGGTCTCTCCGTTCCGATGTGGCAATCGCACGACGATCCGGCCCGCGTGGCGAAGCTGCTCTTCTCGACACCCGCGTTCCTCGCTCATCGCTCCGGCTGGGAATCGCGCCTGCTGCCGCTGCTCGACGACACGCGCATGGTCGTCCGCAGCGAGGGACCGCGCGGTCCGCTCACGCTGTGGCGATCGAGGGGCCTCGAATTGCACCTGCGGGAGAACGGCGTGCCGCGGGCGGTGGTCTCGGTCAACACCGGCGTGCATCCGCAGT
>JBBPIS010000148.1:0-13433 GCA_038040225.1 Planctomycetota bacterium | reverse complement strand
ATCCGCAGTTCGCCCCCGAAGTCTTGCAGGCCGCGCTGCCGCTGGTCATGTCCGACCGGCCGAGTCGCGTGCTGTTGCTGGGAGCTTCGGGCGGAGTGCCGCTGTCGACCTGCCTCCACTTCCCGGTGCGTGAGGCCGTTTGCGTTGAAGGCGATACGAGCCTGATCGACATGCTGCGCGGACCGATCGCGCAGGAGACCGGCTTCGATCCGCTCCACGATGACCGCGTGCGACTGATCGCCACGCCGCCCGAACTGGCGCTGATGGCTGCCGGTGAAGCGTTCGACATCATTCTCAGTTCGCCATCATCGTCGGCTGTCGTGGCGGGCGGAGCATCCTTCACGACCGAGTACTACCGCCGAGCGTCGCGCCGGCTGGCCGATCGCGGCATCTTCTGTCAGCGGTTCGAGTGCCTCGATTACGGAATCGATCCGCTGCGGTTGGTCGTGCAGTCGCTGCGGCAGGCATTTCGCGAGGTCATCGCGGTTGAGACCGCCGCCGGCGAACTGCTGCTGATGGCAACCAACTCCGAGGGGGTGTTCATTCCCGACGATCTGCCCGCGCGGTTGGAGGCCCCTCACGTTCGGAAGCTGCTGGCGCGCAGCGGCCTCGACTGGTCCACGCCGCTCAACTTTCCGACCTACGATCACGCGGCGCTCGGTGAGATTTGCGATGAGGCTCGCACGTGGTCGAACTCATCCGCGAACGGCCTGCTCGCGCTGAACGCACCGCTCGACATGATGCGTTGGGGGACGAAGCTGCAGGACGCGCAGCGGGTGCTCACCGCCGTTCGGACCACGCCCGCTCCCTTCTGGAATCGCGAGGGGGGTGAGAAATCGAACCTGCTCGCGGGGGAAGTCAAACTGTCGCGCAAGTCGCGGTTCCTGGAATGGCTCGGGGACAGTCGCGTCTCCCCCGAGTTGCTGCGCCGGCTGTCGGAAGTCGTCACTCAGCAGAAGCTCGTGCGCGAATACCCCGAATCGCACTGGTGGGAGTATCGCAAGGCGCTGCGTCAACAGTTGCAGGACCATCCCCGTTCGTCGATTCAGCAGGTGAAGCACGTTCGGGGAGTGAAGCAGGCCCATCCGGAAGACGTCACGCGCAAGAGCTACTTCGAGGCGTTCGGCGAAGCGGTGCAGCGAGCCAAACCGACCGACGCACAGATCGCGGCCATGGAAGCCTGTCTGGAACCGTACGATCCGCTGCTCAGCTACTTTGCACGGCAGGAGATCGCCGACTTGCAGGCCAGGTCGGACACTGATCCCGTGGGAGAATTGGCTCACCGGCTGCACGTCATCCACTTCGCGCCGGCGGGAGAGGCGTCGACTCGCAACGTGGCGTCCACGATTGAACTGCTCGTGCGGCATCCCGAAGCGATCCCCGACGATGCGCGACGCTTCGACGTGCTCAACGGGCTGGTCCAAACGCTGCGAACGCGCTGGGAGTCTCGACAGAACACGCCTGTGCTGACCGTGGCACGCCAGTTGACGGACGTCGATCGCAGCGTGGTCGCGATCGAACGAGCCGTGACGGCGATGGGTGAGTTGGTTCCCTCGACCAGCCTCACTCCCGACGATTGGGCGACGCGCAAACAGGTCGTGGACCGCATCCTGCTCCGTCCGCTCCGAGCCTACCGCACCGAACTGCAAGCCACGGCGCAGAGGAACGAAGGCCGCACGCGAGCCATCCTCGAACAGGCCGCAGAGGCAAAATCCGAGTAAGTCAAGCGGCAGGTGACTGCAACCGTTCAGAGCAGGTCGCGACAAATCGCGGACTCGCTTCATGTCTCGTGACGAGATGGCTACGTTGTAGCGGCGTCCCCCGTTGAGAACCGTCGTTGCTGTTCCATTGGCTCCACCCTCGCATGTCGCTGAGCATCGAACCCATCTGGTCGTGGCCGATCGTCGCTTTGACGAGTGCGGGTCTGACGGTTCTCGTCGTGGCGACGTATCGCTCGCAACTGAAGGCGTTGCCGCTGGGAACGGCTCGGATGCTGCTGGGCCTGCGGCTGCTGTCGGTCCTGATGCTGATCGTGGCCATGTTTCGGCCGGCCCTGCAAAAGTCGGAGACCGACGAGACACCCGTGCAGTTGCTCGTGCTGGCTGATACCAGCCGGAGCATGAACACGGCCGACATGCCCAACAAAACCAGCCGCTTCCAGGCGATCCGGGCCGACCTTGAGAAGCATCAGCCGCGTTGGAAGGAGTTCGGCAAAAAGGTCGAAGTCCGGCAGTTCGACTTCGCGCGCGAGTTGGCTCCCTTCGACCCGGCCCTGACCGAGGGAACCGGCGATCAGTCGGCGTTTGGCAAGGTGCTCGACGACGTGCTGCGCGAGGTGCGAGACCGACGGACGCTCGGCCTGATGATCCTGACCGACGGGGCGCATCGGGCGATGCCGCCGTTCGATGCCGATCCGTTGACCGCGGCGCGCAAGCTGGCCGATGAGCAGGTGCCGATCTACGCCGTTGGCTACGGGGCGTCGTCGCTCTCGACCGCGTCGCTCGATCTCGCGATCGAAGACCTCGTCGTTCCCGAACTGGTCTTCGAGAAGAATCGCGTCCCGGTCAAAGCCAAACTGCGGGCGGTCGGCGCGGCGGGAAAGAAGGTCCGCGTGCGGGTCGTCATCGAAGATCGCCGGGGCAAGCGGCCGGGTGAGTCGGGTGAGCTGAAGCCCGCTCCGCCGACCTCTCAAATGAAAACCGTGCAGGAGATCGAGATCAGGCAGGATTCCGAGACGATTCCGTTTGAGCTGTCGTTCTCTCCGCCATCGCCCGGCGAAATCAAGATCGGCGTGCAGGTCGAGGCCGCCGAAAACGAGTTGCTGACGCGCAACAACAGCCGCGAAACGATCATCACCGTGAAGCAGGGGGGACTCAACGTCGCCTACTTCGACTGGCCGCGCGCCGAACAGAAGTGGCTCAAGATGATCAACGGGGCCGACAAGATTCAGCTCGACTTTCAGGAAGTGCGGCGGGGCCGGTTCGCGACGCAGACGAAGATCGATCCCTCGTGGTTCGATCCGGGTCGGTACGACGTCTTCATCATCGGCGATGTCCCCGCCGACGTGTTCGGCCCCGAATTGTTGAAGCGGCTCCATGAACGACTCGAAGACGGCGCGGGGCTGCTCATGACGGGCGGCCTGCAAAATTTCTCCGTCGGGGGATACGCGACGACACCGCTTGCCGATTGGCTGCCGGTCAAGCTCGAAGCATCCGACGCGCGGCCTGCGGGGAAGCTCAACCTCGCGACTCAGGTGTCTGGCCAACTGAAAATGATCCCCACCGATCAGGGTCAGCGGGAGTACGTCATGCAGTTGGGGCCGGCCGACAAGAATCGCGGCCTGTGGCAGGAACTGGCCCCCATGACGGGAGCCACGAAACTGACGGCGAAGCACGACCTGATCGAACCGTGGGCCAAATCACCCGAAGGGGTGCCGCTGCTGTTCGCCACGACCGTCCAGCGCTCGCGAGTCGCCGCGTTCGCCGGAGACACGTCCTTTCTGTGGTGTACCGTCAGCAACAAGGCCGAAGCTCACCAGCGGTTCTGGCGGCAGATGATCCTGTGGCTCGCACGGAAGGAGGCCGACACCGACCAACAGGTCTGGGTGAAGGTCCAGCCGCGCAATCATGCTCCGGGGGGAGTGGCCACGCTGACGTTCGGGGCTCGCGCCGCAGACGGCTCGCCGCTCGATGACGCGGAGTTCCAGGTCAAAGTGACCGGACCCGATGGCAAGGAGGTCGCCGTCACGCCGCGAAAGGCCAACGGCGAGCACTCGGCCGAGTTCGCGAGCACGCAGGTTCCGGGAGATTACTGGATTCGCGTTTCGGCCAAACACCGCGACCATTCGTTTCCGCTCGATGCCTTCACGAGGTTCATCGTCGATGCCCGCGATCTGGAACTGGACTACCCCAGCGCCGACTACGAATTCCTCAAGGAGCTCTCTTCGATTACGGGAGGCCTCGCCCTGAAGCCGGAAGAGGTTGACGGACTGCTCGACCGACTGAAGAATGCCAAGTTCGGTAGCCTCACCCGGATCCAACTCATCAGCCTCTGGGACAATTGGTGGTTTCTGCTGCTGTTTGTGAGCCTGATGAGTCTGGAGTGGTTCCTGCGCAAAAAGCGCGGGCTGGTGTGAGGAAGGAATCCAGGAGACAGGAGACAGGAGACGGACGCTGAGAGTTGGATTGTGGGAAACCGTTACTCTTCGATTCAACGGATTCCTGCCCCCAGCGTGATTCCTTCCACTTTCTTCCTTCTGATTCTTCCTTCTGACTTCTGACTTCTGGATTCTGTATCCTGTATTCCGACTTCTACTTTCCGCCTTCCCGTCTTCGGGAACATTTCCGGCAGACGGGGCGTCGATGAATGGTTATCGTGACGCAGCCGGAAATCGTTTGGCTTCCCGCCACGACGGTCTCTTCCCCGAAGAGCCGGATGAATTGACGAGTCTTGCAGTCAGGAGGGGCAACCCACCATGTCGACCACAGCCGGTTCCGCGAACTCTGCGCGTTATGTCGATTTTGACGAGTACGTCGATCTGAAGCTTCAGAAGACGCGGTCGTCGATCAAGACGACCGACCTGCTGGTGGCGCTGGCCGGTGTCGCGGCGATGTTCCTCGGTTATCTGCTGGTGTTCGTCGTCCTCGATCAGTGGGTCGTGCCGGGCGGCTTCGGAATTGGCCTGAGGTGGACGCTGCTGCTCACACTGCTCGTCGCGACCGTGGCGTGGCTCGTCTGGAAAGTGGGCAGACCCTACATCCGATCGGTCAACGGCCTGTTTGCAGCCCGGGAGATCGAGAAGTCCGAACCGGGATTGAAGAGCAATCTGCTGAACCTCGTCGATCTGCGAGCCGCCGGGCGCGAGATCGATCCGACCGTGCTGCGGGCCCTCGAACGACACGCCGCCGTGCAGTTGCAGCAGATCGACGTCACTCAGGCCATCGACCATCGGCCGCTGATGCGCACGGCCTACGTGCTGCTGGCGGTCCTCGTGATGTTCTGTCTCTACGCGCTGTTCTCTCCGAAGAAGATCTCGAACTCCATCTGGCGGGGCTTGCTTCTGTCCAACGTGGACGTGGCGACTCGCACCGAGATCATCAACGTCGAGCCGGGCGACACCACCGTGCTGGCCCACCAACACGTTGAGATCATCGTCGATTTGGTCGGTGTGATCCCCGAACGAGCCGAGGTGCTGTTCACGACGGTCGACGGCAAGTTTCAGGATGAGTCCGTCCCGCTGACCCCGGATGAAACGAAGATTCGCTTTCGGGGATCGCTCACGGGCGAGAAGAATCAGGGTCTGTTGCAAGACCTGACGTATGTCGTTCGCGCGAACGACGCGGTCTCCAAGACGTACCGCATCACCGTCGAACAGCCTCCGTCGGCGACTCCGGAAAAAGTGAAGTTTGAATTCCCAGCCTACATGAAGCTCGAATCGACCGAACAACTCGGCGGCCAGATCGACGCGTGGGAGGGGACGAAAGTCACGCTGTCGGCGCATACGAACATGCCGGTGAAGTCGGCGGTCGTGGAGTTTCTCGACGAAGCCAACGCCGCGAAGTCGAACGGCGAGGAAGTGCCGATGACCGTCTCCAGCGACGGACTGCATCTCGAGGCGAAGTGGCCCCTCGCCCTGCGCTCCGATGCGTCGTACTCGAAGCATTACCGCATCCAATGCAAGACCAAGTCCGATGTCATCGATCCTCAACCGACGGTCTACGGCATCGCGATTCGACCCGACCTGCCCCCCGAGGTCGCTCTGCTCGATCCGGTCCGCGACTTGGAGGTTCCCGCCAACGCCGTCATTCCGCTGTTGATTCAGGCGCGCGATCCCGACTTTGAACTGAGCCGCATCAATCTGCATGTCGAAAAAGCGGGAAAGTCGATCCTCAACGAATCGCTGTCCGACACCAAGCAGTCCCGCACGCTGCTCAAGCACGATCTGGCCCTGGAGCCGCTGGGCCTGAACGCGGGGGACGTGATCGAGTTCTGGGTCGAGGCGTTCGACAACAAGCAGCCGCGCGCGAACCGCAAGAACACGCCGCGACTGAAGGTGACGATCGTCAAGCCGGTCAGTCCGAAAGAGGCTCAGCAGCAACTGGCCGAAGACCAGAAACAGCGCGATCAGCGACTGGCCGATGCGCAGCAGGAGCAGAACGCCGAGGGGCGCCCCGATCAACAGCAACGAGACGGCGGCGCGAACGACGCGCCGCGTGATCCGAACGATCCCAACAAACCCGATCGCGATCCGATGCCTCGCGACAACGGAGAGCCCTCCAAAGATGAGGCCGCTGCGCAGGACGGCAACTCCGGAAAGCAGGGCCAACCCAAGGGCAAGGGGAACGATCAGAACAAGTCCGCCAACGGCACCGACCAGCGCGAGCCGGAAGGATCGGACCGCAAGCGCGAGGATTCGGCGAATGACAATCCCAAGCCGGGTGATCCGCAGTCGGATGGCTCGAACAAGGACGGCAAATCGGGGGCGAAGCAGAAGCCACTCAGTCCCGACGGCGACGACGACGACAGGGCGCTGGAGACGCTGATCCAAAAACTCGGCCAACCGGGCGACAAAAAGCCGGGCGATGAGAAGACTCCGCCCGACGGATCGAACGCCGACTCGAAGGACAAACCCCAGCCAAAGGGGACCAGTGGCGAGAAGGGTCCGAAGCAGGAGAATTCGCGCCCCGACAACACCGGTACCGAACCGAAGTCAGACGACACGAAGAACGATCCGGCTGCGAAGGACAATCCCCAACCCGGACAGAAGCCTGGCGAGACTGATCCCGACAAAGCAGGTCTCAAAAAGACTGATGACTCCCTACCGAAGGACGATTCAAAGCCGAAGGATGGCTCGAAGCCCGCCGGTGACTCCAAGGCGAACAACGATCCGAAGAGCGACGCGAACAACAAAGGTCCGCGCCCGGAAACAAACCCGAAGGGGGATCCGAAACCGAACGAACCGGAAGGACCAAAGAACGAGAAGGGGCCCAAGGGGGCGGAGGCTCCGAAGAATGAGGGGGCCAACAAATCGCAGAGTCCTTCCGACAAGGGCGACATGCCCAAGAATGGTCCCTCGCCCGAGAAGGGGGCTGCTGACGGCAAGTCCGGTCCGGGCGACAAGCCCGATCCCGTCTCGCCGAAGAAGGAGGGAGCCGACAACAAGCGACCGGGCGAACCCAACCCCGACAGTCCGCGCGAACCAGCGCCCGATTCTCCCGACGCGATCAAGAAACCGGGGACCGGTGACGAGAAGGGGACCGCCAAACCAGAGACCGATCCCAATGCCAAGCCCGCGCCCAAGAAGGGCGAGGGCTTGGATCGCGATCCCAAAGAGAAGGCCAGCACGCGCCCGGCGGATCCCCAGAACGATGACTCGACGCCGTCACCGAAGAACGATCCGAAGGCCGATCCCAAGCACGAGAAGCAGCCCGGCAAGCAGCCCAATGATCCGAAGATCGAGCAGCAGCCGACGGAGCCGGGCAAGACTCCGATGCCCAAGACAACTCAGAAGCAAAAGGGTGGCGATTCCCAAACGGCCGATGAGCCGCTGAAGAGCGAGAAGGACAGGGACCAGAAGTCCGACAAGCCGGCAGGTGGCGGCGAGCAGGGTGCCTCGAAGCCAGACAAGGAAGGAACCTCCGGCGGCAAGCAATCGGGCGAAGGAGACCCCAACCAACGTCCGGGAGATCAGCAGCCATCCAATTCAAAAGCTGGACAGCCCGGCAAGTCAAAGCAACCCGGATCGGGATCGAATTCCGATCAGAAGGGACAACCCAAGGCGGGTGGCTCGAAGGACGGAGACCCCAGTGGCGACCCGCCTGATGGTGCCGGGAAGCCCGATGACGCAGGCAAGCCCTCGAACAGTGGGCCTCAACAGGAGGGAAACAAGGGGGGTGACTCTCAGAAGGGTGAGCCCACAGCCACTGACAAACAGGGTGACAAGAAACAGGGTGCCGGCCAGAAGCAAGACGACGCCAAACAGCAAGGCGGCCAGAAGGAAGGCGACGGCAAGTCCGACTCGAAGGATCAGGGCGGCAAGGGCGATGGCAAGGAAGGCTCGGGGAAGAGTGAGTCCGGCAAGGCAGATGGCAAGCCACCAACCGGTGGCAAGGCGTCTGGAAAACCGGGACAGGGTCCGGGCGGGAAGCCGGGAAAACCGGGTAACGGCGGTGGCGGCGGTCATTCGGGTCCGATGACCGATGCTCCCAATGACGATGGGGCTGGCCGAGAGACAGTCGAAGAGAGCGAAGCCGCCAACCTGGAGTACAACAAGCAGGCGACCGAACTGGTGCTGAAGCGGCTGCAAGACGGACTCGAACGAGGCGACGTCGATCCCGAGTTGCTCGAACAACTCGGCTGGACCGAAGCCGAAATGAAGCGGTTTGCCGAACGACTCGGCAAGCATTTGCAAGAGTCCAAGTCGGTCGAAGAGACTCCCGAATCGGTCGCGCGACGCCAGCAATTTGAGGAGATGCTGAAGAACCTCCAATTGAAGAAGCAGGGGACGAAGCGGTCGGGTGAGAACTCACCACAGCGCGACGTGAACCAGATCGAATCGCGACGGGCCAACGTCCCGCCGCAATATCAGAAGGCGTACGAGCAGTTCACGAAAGACCTCGCCCGCCAGAAGCAGCCCGGAACGACGACGCCCTCCAGGTAGCATTCACTCGCGGCGTCGCGATTCGTCTGAGAGAGTGTCCCGGATGCTCGAAGCGTCCGGGACACTTCGTTCGCGATTCGTTCAGAAGGCGACCGGGGCGGGGGCAGCGCCTGCCGGGGGGGCTTTGTTCGCACCCGCACGCGGCGGAGTTTTCGTCGGGTTGACGTATTCCAGCATCATCGGAATGCGTTCGTTGATCTTCGCACTCGGATCAATCCCCTCGGGCAGGACCACGACGAGCGGGCATTGGATGTCTCCGTTTTGCCGCTCGTAGACCTCGAAGATGTAGTTGACGCTGGTCCGCCGATCCTCGACTTGCAGCGTGATCGGTTTGGGTTTGAACCGGAAGACGTTGTACGAGGCCGACGGCAGATACGTCCCCGGCTTGGGATGCAATTCCGGCGGTTCCTCCGTGGCGGTTTCTTCGAGCGCCGCGCCGATCATTTCTGTCAGCGACTTCGTGAAGAGCGGCGCATCGACCGCGTTTTCGCCGACGAGCGTCCAGTAATTGCTCAGCGCGTAGATGTAGGCTTTGCGGGTCTCCCGCCCGCCGTTCGCGAGCGAGACCTCGACGGGTGCCTCCCACGCACCCAGCAGTTCGGGGAAGATCAGATTCACGTAGTCGGGCTGCCTCGGATCGACCCCGGGCGGCTCCTCCGCACCGTCTTCGCGTTTGACGGGCGGGGGTGGCGGTGGAATCGGCACGAACTGTCGGGGGACTCGCATTTCAAGGATCCCGCGCCCGTCGCCCCATTTCGGTGCGAGGTTCGCCTCGACCCGTTCGAGATAGTTGTAGTACTCCTTCGTCTGCTTCAGCCGCAGTTCGTAAGTGTCGTATCCACAGCCGAAGGCTCCCGCCAGCGAGAGGGCTCCCGCCACGCTGGCCATCCAAATCCGGCGAGACTGCAAACAGACGAACGGCATGGCGACTTCCTGAATATCGAACGGCCCATCGCCCGCAAGTCACACCGATCCGGTGAGGTTCAGTTGCGGGCGGCAGGATTGTGGTCAAAGCGCCGAGACCCGTCAATTCGACGGCCCACAAGTATCAGGGTCATCGCCTCTTTGAACTCTTTGAATCCGGGAAATATGAACAAAGCGATGGGCCTGCCCCAGGCATTCAACCCGCCGTTCGCGCGAGATACCGGCTGAGCGTTCTCAGATTCTTGATGAACGTCTCGCTGGTGATGACTCGCCGGGTGTCATCGCCCTTGCCGTGGTACTTCAGTGTCCCGTCCTCGATCCACGCGCCGCGAGCATCCAGCGCGGTGATGACCTTGCGGGTTTCCGCCTCTAGCGATGGGCTGAGCTTGCCCGGCTTCTTCGGCTTCGGATGGCGGAGGGCCTCCAATCCTGCGGAGTCGAGGGCCGCGAGCTTCTCGTATTCTTGAGACAACTCGTCCAGCTTCGCGTCGACTTTGAAGCCGTAATGCGTCGGGACGTCGCCGTCGTCGTGAGTCAGCACGTACTCCTTCGTGAAGTAGAGCGGCTTGTTCGTGTGGAGTTCGTAGAACCGCGCCAGTCGTCCGTCGGATAATCGTGATCGCTTGAGGTAGTCGATGGCTGGCAGAATCGGTTTCAGATACTTGCGGTCTCCCGTCGCGGTGTAGATCTGCATCAGGGCACGGATCGCACCCTGCGACTCCAAACCGCTGACGGCGGGCGGCTCGAATTTCCGCGCCCAGCACGGATGCATCTCGAAGTCGTACTGCTGCGCCCAGGCAGGCTGTGGCTCGGGCAGTTGGGCGAGGATCAGAAAGTCGCCGGCCCGCTCTGCCGCGCGGCGGTACTTCGCGTCGCCATAGATCTCGGACGCGAGGAACATCACGTCGATCACGTCCGCCAGCGAGTTGTCGTTGAGCGTATAGAACTGGTGGTAGTACTTGGCCGTCATGGTGCGCGACCACGTTTCCGGGAAGCTCGCCTGCTTGACGGGATACTTCTCGGGATCGGGAAACTCAGCATAACCCTGCGGCCACGCGCCGTTCGGGTACTGCGCCTTCAGGGTCGAATCGAGGGCAAACGTGATTGCCTCGTGCAGCCGCCCGTCTTTGAAGTTTGTGGCTTGGTCGAGCCGCATCAGGAACCGCATCGCCGACTGCGACTTGTCGTCGTCATACGAAGTCACATTGAACGGCGTGGCCTTTGACTTCTTAATTGGCGGATCGACTCGGTAGGCGGTCTTCTTCCGTTCGGCGGGCGCGAACTCGACCGAGGCGTTCCAGCCGCCGCTGCGGTACTGGCCGTGAATCAGACAGTCCGCCGCCGCGTGGGCCGCTTCCAACAGAGAAGGCTCGCGCGTCAACTCGTAGGCTTCGACGAACGCCATCCCGACGGCGGGCGTCCCCGGTGGCTGAACCCATAACGTGTCGAGGTCCGTCTTTCCCTCGCCCTCGCGCTTCGCCAGGTCGTCGCTGTAGCGGTAGACATAGCCGCCGTGTGTGGCCACCTTCGTCGAATAGAACTCGACCGCCCGCTGCATCGCCTTGCGAGCGTCCCCGTGCAGGTCTTCGGCGGCGCAGGGGCGGACCGCCAGCAGCGCGACCAGGAGCGGAAGCCACAGTTGGAACAAATGCTTCTTCATCGTGATGTCTCCGCAGGAACACGGTTCGCGTCTGGAGGAGGGGCACTCTTGCCCGTCCGTCTTTTCTTCGCCAAGCAGGACGGGCAGAAGTTCCCATCCTCCGATCATCAATCGCGTCGTTGCACCCGCCCCGCATGGCCGGCCGCTTTGAAAGCGGCCAAAGTTCGCTCGAACGCCGCGTCCTTGGCTCCCATCAGCGTGAGATGCTTCGGGGCGAGCAGGCCCAGCGCTTCGGGAATGTCGAGGATTTTCATGACACCCAGGAAGTGAGGCCCTGCGCGGTGCGAGGCGGGTGGATCGACAACGACCACCTGCGCGATGCTGGTGTCGTTGAGAGCCGCATACGCGCCGAGAATGCCTGCCCGGCCCCTGCCGACGACGGCGATGGTTCTCTCTGCGGCATCGCTCTCGTGCAACGTGCGCGAGACGGCGCGGATATCCCGGACTCTGCCCGCATCGACCGTGCGGCCGAGCAGCACGTGAGCACGCTCGACATAGTTCGGCGGGTTCTTCTGAGTCCACTTCAACGTCTCGCCGCAACCGCGCGGAGAGAGAACGACCGCCGTCTGGTCCAGCGGGACGATGTCCTTCGTCCAGTCAGGCAATGTCCCTTCCGGGTCGTCCGGGTTGAGCACGACCAACCAGATGCGACCGAGTTGGTCGTCGGTTGGCTTTGCTCCCTGGGTTGTCACGTGCGACTTCGTCAGCACCGTCACATCGTCCTCGGTCCTCATCAGTGTCCGTCCGCCAACTGGTCCGCCGGTCAGATCACCGCTGTGGCTCGCCGCAGAAACCTGATCGGGCCATTCCCTAAAGACCCGCTCGGACAAGCCGTCTCTCAGCGACTTCGACCACGCGGAGTACTCGGCCTTGTTTGTCGGTGTCGACGGTTTCGCGAGGGCCACGAACGTCTCATCGATCTTGTCGTTGAGGCTGTCTTTCGGCAGATCGGCGTCCTCGGGAAAGACTCGCAATTCTTTGCCGTCGATCTTCGGCAGTGGCGGCTCGCTGACTTCGGCGTTGTCTCCCTTGAGGTGCTTGTTGATCCAGCGATAGGCCATCAGGCGCAGCTCGACGTTGTCGCTGTGTCCTCCCGGCGTGACGCCGATGTCGAACAGATCGCCCGGTTTTTTCTCGTACCAGCGATAAAGATGGGCCAGCCGGTCGCGAATCCGCTCGTTGCCGGGCATCGGAAAGATCGTGTCGTAGCCCGAGTTTTCGAACAGCATCGCGCGGGGAGCGATCAGCGCGGCGATGGTCGACCATTCCCAGCGGTAGTTGTTGTAGAGGAACATGCAGTCGCAGTGGCCGTTGCAGACCTTGTCGGTCACGTAACTTTCGAGATCGCTCATCCCGCTGACCGGGACGGCGACCTTCACCCGTTCGTCGGCCGCTGCGATCCAGAAGGTCGCCGCGCCGCCGCCGCTGATCCCCGTGACGGCGATCTTGTCGGGATCGATCTCCGGGCGCGAGACGAGGTAATCAATCGCCCTCACGCCGTTCCAGCACTCGACGCCCGCCGACGTGTAGCCCGCCGAATGCCACCACCAACGATTCTCCCTGTACGTGCCGTGATGAATCCCCGCGACCTCGCCCAGTTGCAGTGTGTCGATGATCAGGCACGCATAGCCGTGCGTGGCGAACCACATCCCGTGATGCTGAAACGCCGTCTTGTTTCCGTCGCGCCCCTTGCCCGAGTGCCCGCAGACATACAACACGGTCGGCAACTTCCCTTCAAACTTCTTCGGCAGGTAGAGATTCCCTGTCACGTACAGCCCGGGCTTGCTCTGGAAGTGGACCTTCTCGACACGAAACGCATCCCGCTCGACAGTTCCCGTGACCTTCGCCTTCAGCGGCGTCCGCTCCGGCAGCGGCCACAGCCCGAGCATGTCGAAGAACTGCCGTTTGAGTTCCCCCCGTTTGGCTTCCCACTCCTCTTTCGAGTTCGCCCCCTCATGAATTCGCTCGCTGAGTCGGGCCGTCTCCAACGTGAGGTGGGACTCGATGACAGCGTCACCGAACGAGATGTCACCCGGCTTCGGTTGGGCCATCGCCACGACGGGGGTGAGCAGCAGCAGGACGATCGACAGTCGGAAGGCTGGCATGGTGAAACTCCTGAAGAAACGAAGGACCGACCCGTAGCACATGCTGCCAGCTTGTGCGAGATTTATCGAATTGGAAGACTCACAA
>JBBPIS010000147.1:0-18792 GCA_038040225.1 Planctomycetota bacterium | reverse complement strand
ACCATTCCAAGCCCGCCGATTGGGCCTGTCAGGCAGAACCTGGGCCGCTTGTTTCTTTCTTGGCCAACTGTAACCAATATGAGAGCCGAATTACACTCCGATTCTTGGCGGGGTGGCCCGACATCTTATGGACCCTACAACAGCGGGAAGTCGTAGCATGACGGCGGTGGTGAAGGTTCAATGGTCCGAGTCTATGAGCCAGTTCACTTCGTTTCCTCCAAGAGGAGTTCCCCAGGTTGATGGACCCCTCTCGACCGTCTCGTAGGTGAAGCACGACGACCACGGTGAGCCACACTTTCTCACGTGTTCCTGCGACAGTCGCCTGCCGTTGTTGTTGAAGAATCGGACTCGGCAATGGTTCGTCGAGGCGTTGGACCCAACGCGAGCGGTTCACGGCCGGGTGGCAGGGTCGGAGTCTCCGACGGCCCTGAGGGAGGACGGAAACGCCGGAGCCATCGAGGATTTCGGCCCCCCCCACCCGCCGGTGATCTTGGAGTGGACCTTTAGTCTGCTTGAGCGGGCATTCCTACTGGGGAGTGGATGTAACCTCTTGGGAATTATCGGGGTGATTCTGTTCGGGAGGCTCGGGATGGGGGGCGGCCCGGGGTGCGCTGCTTCGCTCCCGGGGGAGCAGCCGGGTGCGGGTGCCACGGTCACGGAGCGGAGTCCGCGATGTGGCCGTGCGAAGACGTGACGGCTGCTTTTGGAGTGCCATGCGGCGCCAGGTGTTCTGATTACTGTTTTGGCATCACGAACGGGGTCTGGCGTAGATCGAATGATCGCCCGGCGAATAGTGTTGTGAATGGATCGAGGGGCAAAAACAGTAATCAGAACACCTGCCCCCCTCTTCGGACCATCTTTCCGCTGGTCCTCGCCCCGTCTCAATCGCCCCAAAAACGCCTGCCGCGACTCCGAACGAGGACTGCTTCGATGAAGCCGCCGTCAGAACCGTGTGTCCGTTGCAACGCAGCTATGAATGAATTCGTGAGGGAACGGCGAGGCACCCTGCACATGTTGGGTCGATTACAATTCGGCAGCCCCTCGACCTTGAGGGTGTGGATTGAGTTCGTTCCTCTGGTCATTCCGGAGTCCCACGATGAATTGGCGCGACCGCATCACGCTCGATCAGAAAATCTTGGCGGGCAAACCAATCGTCAAGGGAACTCGCATTGCCGTGGAGTTTGTGATTGATCTGCTGGGGCGAGGTTGGACGACCGAACAAATCCTGCGCGAGTACGATCACCTCACCCCCGAAGACATTCAGGCCTGCCTCGCCTATGACGGCGACGCGCTCAAGTCGGAACGTGTTCCGAACTGAAGTCTCACGACTTCAGCTACTTTTTGCCGTCAGCCCCGAGATGTGTCCGCTCTAAATCGGCCTGACGACGTGGGCAGACCAGGCGAGACCGGCGTATTCGCGGTAGCCCTTCGTGCGTGAGGTACCCAGGATGTATCGGCGGTCCTGTTGAAGGAAGAGGCCCGACGCCGACTGGCCCGCCTTGAGTTGTCCGTGCGCTGCGGGGAGTGAGATCGTCTTGCCGACGGGGAACTGCTCCTCGTCGGTGGTTTCGATGATCTCGTGGTCGGAATTGGTGTAGAACGCGGCACAGCCTTTGATGAGTTCGCTGTCACGGTTTTTGGGAAGGCACGTTCCCAGAATCTTCTTTGCTTCGGTGTCCCAGTCGAACAGGATGCCGACCACTCCGATGGGGTCACCCTCGCGTTCGCCTCCGGCACGCACGCCGCCCGAGTACACCAGCGAGCGTTCCTTGCGCGGCTCCAGCTTCGACTTCTGCACGTCCTGCACGGCGTACTCGCTCGATTTGGTGGTTCGCATCGCGGTCAGGAACCACGGATCGTCGTACACGCTGATGGCGCGAAGTTTGTTGCGGTCTTCGCTCTTGGCGCTGGCCACGATCTCGCCGTTGCGATTGGAGAGGATCAGGTTGCGATACATCGTGTACGACCCGTTGATGACCTCCATCCGGTGGGCGGCCTTTTGAAAGTTCTCGGGGGTGGGATCGCGGAGGGCCGTCCAGAAGAACTAGTCGGTGGACCACCAGCGGATGTCGGCGGCTCGTTCAAACAGGTTGCGGTCGAGCAGGTCGATCGCCTGCTTCGAGAAATTCTCCAACGCCTGCAGGTTCAGTTGCAGTTCGCCGATGGCCATTTCCTTGAGCAGGTCTTCCATCTTGCTGGTCGTGAACTCACCCGTCTGTTTGATCTGATCGAAGATCGGGCCCAATGCCACGCCGCGCTTGCCCAGCTTGGATGCGAACACGATTCCGTTGAGCGAGATGAGCTGGATCGACTCCTTGTCGTCCTGCACCTTGGCGAAGGTTTGCTTGTTGATTTCGGGAACGAGGCGGGACTGCATCAACTCGTCGATGCTGATTCCGAGCTGGGTGAAGGCGGTGGCGGTTTGAAAGATCTGGTCCTTGGGGACGATCAGGTGCGAGGCCCATCCCAGACCGGGATAGTCGAGATAGCCATCGGTGCGGGAGGAAAAGATGGCCGACTCGCGTCCCTCGAAGACCGCGTAAGACATCGGAGGTTTTCCCGCTGCGGGCACGCGGTGCTTGCGCGGGACGTGTGGCATCTTTCCCGGTTCGATGATGCCCGAGTCGCTGGATGCGATCACAACACCATCGGAGTTGGTGAGGAACGAGAACCAGCCGTCATCGACCTCACCTTCGTTGCCGGCATCCCGGGCCATGTGATCGTCCAGAATCATCTGCGCCTCGCCCTGGAAATCGAAGAAGACTCCCATGGCACCGATCACCCGACCGTAGTTGTCGCTGTTTTCACGAATGGCCGCCGAGTAGACGAGGCTTCGATCGGTCTCGACCCGGGACTGCGCGAGGTCTTCCGCGTGGTACTGAGTTCCATCTTTCGTAGCCATCGCCTTTTGAAACCAGTTTTCGTCGGCGATGTTCAGTCCGAGAACCCGTGAGCGAGTCTCCCGGTTGGAGTTGGCGATGATCGTTCCATCTTTACAGACGATCACGAGATCGCGGTAGAGCGTGTACGAGTTGTTGATGTCTTCGAGCCGGCCGCACGCGAACGACGCCTTTTTGTGAACGAGTTCGACATCGCTGGCCAGCGTGGTCGCCTCGTTGCGCTGTGCCTTCGTCAGTTGAGCCGCCAGTTCGGACAGGCAGCTTCGCAGCCGGGCGTTGGTGTCGGCATCCACCTCCCAGCGCGGCGTCTGTTCGAGGCAACTTCGCAGCGCGGCGGCCTCGGGAGTGTCACCGGCCGCCTGCAACAGATGGTCCAGTCGGTCGTGGACCCGCTGCGTGAGGTCGATGCAATCGCTGAACGCCGTCTCCAGCGCCCACCAGCGGACATCGCAGGTTCGCTCCAGCAGGTTGCGGTCCATGAGATTGATTTTGACATAGGCCGTCGTGCCGTGAATCATCCGGCAGAAGTGCTCCTTGGCCTGATAGAACTGATCGAAGAGTTGCTTGGTGACTTCGAGCAACTCGCCCGAGAAGCTCTCGACGCGCTTCATCAGGTCGGTGATCTGTTCCTGCTCGGTGGCGTCCTCGCTGACTTCCACGGCCGTGCATTTTCCCTGCGTGCAGATGGGGAAGACGCCATTGAGTTCCGAGACGATCCGTTCGTAGAACTCGCGGTGTTCGACCGTGATGACGGGACTGAAGATGCTGAACCTGGCATCGCCATTGCGGGAGGCAACGCCGGGCGCCGTCAGTTGTTCGATGATGGACATGGTCACGCTTTCGGAATCAGGATGTCTTCGATCAGGGTCATGAGGTCGAGCAAACAGACATAACCATCGCCGTGACGCAACACGCCTGCGACGAACCGTTCGGTGATGTGCGCCGGACGCGGCTGCAAGGCTTTGGAGTCGATGGAAACGATGTCGAGGATGCGATCGACGAGCAGCACCACCGGATCGGTGAAGGTGCGCACGCCCAACTCCCGCGCTTCCGGCGTCAGCCGGTCGTCGGTTTCGAGGAGGATCATCTTGGGATAGACGGTGGGTTCGCCCGAGAGTTTGTCGAAACAACGACGCAGGTTCAGCACGGTGGCGCTCTTGCCGCGCTGGTTCATCAATCCGGCGATGCGCGGATCGGCGAGCGGCACGCGCGTGATCGGCACCGGACGGAAGAACTCTTCCACGGCGAGCACGGGAATGCCATGCACGCCGCCTGCCGACGCAAACGTTACGATCTGCATCCCGCTATTCCTCCTTTCGCTGGCCGGTCAACGTGGCGCGATGTTTCGCTCCGCGCTCCAGATGCCGGTCGAGCGTCGTCACGAGTTGTTCCTTGTCGATCTTGATCAGGTACGAGTCGAACCCCTCGCGCAGGCCGCGCTCCACATGCTCCGGCGTGGCCAGTGAGGTGACGGCAATCACCGGCAGCGTTCGCAATACCGGGTCACTCCGAATCCTTTTCACCAACTCGAAGCCATCCATCCGAGGCATCTCGATGTCTGAGATCAGCACATCGAATTCGTCGGGATGAGCCTGCAACATTTCCAGCGCTTCCAACCCGTCACTGACCACGGTCAGGCGTCGTGGCGGATGTTCCAGGTAGCTGCGAATGAGGTTCTGGAAGAAGGGGCTGTCCTCTGCCACCAGAATCTGCGCGGGACGCTGTTCGACCGGACTGAGCCGGAACCGATCCGGTGAATGACGCTCGAACAACCGGTACAGATCGAGCAGCATGACCAGCTTGCCGTCGTGCATGAACGTCCCCAGCATTCCCTGCCCGTCGCTCAATCGCGATTCAAACTGTTCAACGGCATCGACCACGGATACGTGGTGTCCCGTCATCACGGCGATCGGATAAGTGACGCGAGCCGGCACCAGTACATACGTTTCAGTCAGCTTGGGAAGTCCCCCGACTCCCATCACCTTGTCGAGTCGCAGCAGCGGCAATGTTCGCTGCATCACTTGGACATATTCCTGCGCTCCGACTCGACGAACGTCGTCCATCGAGACCTTCTCAATGAGCGAGACCATTTCCAGCGGAATTGCAAAGTGCTCGGTGTCGGCATAGCTGAAGACGGCGAGTCGCTGATCCCCCTCGACGGATTCCCGCTGTGCCTACAACAGCGTGGCCGTCAGGGAGTCGTCCGAGAAGACCAGTTGCTGCCGCTCGACGATGCCACCGCTGTCGAGAATCAACGCGATCTGGCCATCCCCCATGACGGTATGGCCCGAGAAGATGCCGCAGTTCTTGACCAACCGGGGCAGGGGACGGACGACGATTTCATCGACGCCCAGAATCACGTCCACCAGCAGGCCAAACAACTGTTGACGAAACTGAATGACGATCAGAATGCGTTCGCAATGGCCTTCGTCGGCGGTGGTCGCGTCCGCTTCCAGCACGGCTCGCAGCGACACCACCGGGACGCTCCGGGTCACCCCTCTTTTCCAATTGAAGTGCCGCGACTCGACGAGGCGATGGATGCATCCGTATAAGACTCCGCATCCGGAGGTGATTCATGGCGGACGCGGAACCATGTGAATTCGACGTCTTTATCTCCTACTCCAGCAAGGACAAGGTGTGGGTGCGCGGCGAACTGCTGAAGCGGATCGAAAAGGCCGGGTTAAAAGCCTTTATCGACTTCCGCGACTTCACACGCGGCGCGCCGAGTATCCAAGAGTGCGAGCGGGGTGCCAAGAGGTGTCCCAAGACACTCATCGTCCTGACACCGGACTATCTCAAGAGCGAGTGGGGCGAGTTCGAGTCGGATGTGATTCAGACGCTGACTCCCGCCAATCGCAAGCGGCGATTGATTCCACTTCTGAAGCGTCCCTGCAAGACGCCGACGCGAATCGGGCGGCTCACCTACATCGACTTCACTGACGGCGCGGACCACGATCTTGCCTGGCGGCAGCTTCTCACCGCGCTGGGCAAGCCGCCGGAGTTGGAGCCGCCGCCGGAGCCTCAGCGTGACGAGTGGTTTCTCGCCCATCCGTATGCGATGCCGCCGAACTTCACCGGGCGGGTCGCCGAGCGGGAAATGCTCGACCGCTGGCTGAACGAGGACGCCGCGCATCCGCTGCTCAGTATCCGCGCGCTGGGAGGCTTCGGTAAGAGTGCGCTCGTCTGGCACTGGCTCACCCACGACGTCCGCTCCGCCGCCTGGCCGCGCGTCGTCTGGTGGAGTTTTTATGAGAACGACGCCAGCTTCGACCAATTCTTGGTCGAGACGCTCGATTACCTCAGCGACGGCAAGCTCGACGCGATGAAGCTCTCCGCCAAAGACGCGGTCAAGACGCTCCTGCAAGCGCTCCACGCCCCTGGCACGCTGCTGGTGCTCGACGGCTTCGAGCGTGTGCTGCGCGCATTCAGCGGGTTGGACGCCGCGTATCAAGGGGACGACGCTCAACCCTCAACTCTCATCTCTCAACTATCAACCCTTTCCGACCGCGACTGCATCTCGCCGCTGGCCGAGCTGTTCCTCTACAACGTCGCCCTTCAGCCGCGGCTTCAGTCGAAGGTGTTGCTCACCACGCGGCTCTCCCCGCGCGTGCTGGAGGCCAAAGGGGGCGGCTTGCTGGCCGGTTGCCGCGACGAGCCGCTCGACCGGATGCAGCCCGCCGATGCCGTCGGGTTCTTCCATGCTCAGGGGATCCGCGGCACGCACACCGAGATCGAAATGGCGTGCGAACCGTACGGCTACCATCCCCTCAGCCTGCGCCTGCTGGCCGGCTTAATCGTGGGCGACTTCCAGCAGCCCGGCGACATCGCCGCGGCGAAGCGGCTGGACGTGAGCGGCGACCTGATCCAGCGCCAGCATCATGTGCTGGAGACGGCCTACGACAGCCTCGCGCCGTCACGGAAGGCGCTCCTGGGCCGCATCGCCTGCTTCCGCAGCCCGGTCAGTTACGATGTGCTCAAGGCGATTGCGGGGGAGGAAAGCAACGCCAAGCGGCCAAGTCGCAAAGGTGCAAAGAAAACGGAAGAGAAAGTCTCTGCGACTTTGCGTCCTGACGACTTGGCGTTGAACCTGGACGCTGACCTGCGCGACTTGGTCGCGCGGGGGTTGGTGCATCACGACGTGAAGGAGAAGCGGTTCGACCTGCACCCGATCATGCGCCGCTATGCCTACGACCGGCTGGCCGCGCCCGACCGAGCCGCCGCCCACACCCGGCTGCGCGATTACTTCGCCGCCGTGCCCAAGCCGGGCAAGGTGACGCGCCTGGAAGACCTCGCCCCCGTGATCGAACTCTATCACCACACCGTCCGCGCCGGGCAGTTGGACGAGGCGTGCGATCTCTTCTACGCCAGCCTTCACAACCCGCTCTACTTCCAACTCGGTGCCTACCAGTTGATCATTGACCTGTTGCGAGCGCTCTTCCCCGACGGCGAAGACCGTCCGCCGCGCCTGAAAGACGAAAACGACCAAGCCTGGGCGCTGAGCGAGCTGGCGAACTCCTACAGCCTCAGCGGCCAGCCCCGTCGCGCCGTGCCACTGTTTGAGCCGGTAAACGCCATCTGCGAGAAGCGGGGCGACAAGAGCAACCTCGCCATCGGCTTGGGGAACGTGGCTGACGACCAAGAAAAAATCGGCGCGCTACGGGATGCCGAGGCCAACCTGCGCCGCTACGTTGCGCTCAGCCGTGAACTTGGAATCGAAGAAGAGAACGCCGATGCGCACGTAGGATTGGGCCGGCTGCTGGCCTATCGCGGCGCGGATGCCGAGTCGGAAACGGAACTGGCGATGGCGCTGAAGATGTTCGAGAAGAAGAATAACGTGCAGGCCCAAGGTATCACTTGGGCCAACCGCGCCCTGCGCGATCTGCTCCGGCTGCGCAGTGCTGTGACGGCGAAGAATTGGAAACACAGAGGCACCGAGACGATGTCGGTCGGATCAACGAAACTTCTCCACGACCTCTGTGCCTCTCTGTTTCCCAAAGATCAAAAACCACTCGATTCCGCGCGCCGTGCGCTGGAACTGGCGGACGAGACGGCCCGCACGCGATATCCCGTCGAACGCGACTATGTCAACGTCCACTGGCTGCTGGGCGCGGCGCACCGCGTCGCGGGTCAGCCGGACGAAGCCGAGCGCCACCTGCACGAGGCGCTGGCGCGCTGCCGCTCGATCAATCTCGTAGACCACGAAGCCAACATCCTCATCGACTTGGCGCGGCTCCGCGCCGGCACGGGGGGGGCGGACGAGGCCCGGCGACTGGCCGAGGAGGCGCTGCTCATCGCCGACCGCGCCGGCTTCGTCCTGCAAGGGGCGGACGCCCACCTGGAACTCGCCCGCCTCGCTCTGGCCGACGGCGACAAACCGGCCGCCCGCCACCACGCCGAGGAAGCCCACCGTCTGGCCACCTGCGACGGCCCCCCCGACTACACCTACGCCGCCGCCTACGCCGAAGCTGCCGCACTCCTCGCTCAGCTTTGATCCCCGTTCCCGCTGAAAACCGTCCCGTCGGCGGAGCGACGGGACTACGGTAGCCCGGTCGCTCCGCCGACCGGTGGCGGATGCCGTCGTTCTCACGGTAGAAGCCGTCGACACCGATTCATAATCGTTCCGCGGGGCGAGGCTGACGACGGCGTTTCAACGGAGGACATAGTGGCCGGTCTTTTGCGTTCCTTCGCGTTGGACGAGACCGGCTTCCATCAGGGGACGCAGCAGATCAAGGGCTCCCTGTTTCGAGATGTCCAGTGCGTCCCAGAGTTCGCGCGGGCTGAGGCTGCCCCGTTCCCGGAGGAGTTGCAGAAGTTGCTCTTGCTTGGGACGCAGCACCAGCTTCTTTCCGGCCGATTGCGCAGTGAGCGTTTGGATGCGCTGCCACACCCGTTCCAGTGTTACAAGCAAACCTTCCGCCGAGTATTCCAGCCAGATGGTCAGATCATCGCCCGCCTGGCGAACCGCCTGCAGTTCCGCGTAGTAGCGCGGCCGGTCCTCCCAATAGAACTCATCGACGGAGAACAGATGCTGTGAATCGAACCCGCGCCGGTACAGTTCCCACAGGGCCAGCGCCCGGCCCGTGCGTCCGTTGCCGTCGGCGAACGGGTGGATGGCCTCGAACCGATAATGCAGGATCGCCGAGCTGAGCACCGGCGACAGTTCGCGCGAGGCCGCGTTCCACCAGTTGAGCAATTCGAACATCAGCCCCGACACGTCTGCCGGTGGCGGCGGCAGGAACTGGCCGACTCGCACGCGGATCGTTCGATAGCGGCCCGCCACACCCTGATCCATGACCTTCTCGGCCATGATCTTGTGCAGCCGAAAGATGTCTTCGTGAGTGATGCGGCTCTTCGTGGCGTGTTTCTCGATGTGTCGCAGGGCCGCGAAGTAGTTGAGCACCTCGCGCTGTGCCCGCGAGTTCACGGCGGCCAGTTCGCGTCCCTCTTCGACCGCGCGCACCTGTTCCAGTGTCAGCGGATTCCCTTCGATGGCCGTCGAGCAATGCGCGTTTCGAGCACGCGTGTCCTTCTGCAAGGCCGGAATCCACGGCACCTCGACAGCCGCTCCCAGAATCCGCTCGCGCACGGCGGCGATCACCTCGACCCGCGACAGCAAGAGCGGCGAGATCGTGAATTCCGGTTGGTAGCTCATGCCCGCCACACTATCCTGTGGGTCAAGTATGAGTCAAGTAATGGGTCAAGTCGATGTGGATCCAGTTGGTGATGCACCAAGCCGGCAGCCCGGCATTTGGGAGATGCCGGGCTGCCGGAAGTTTTATAGGCCACGACCGATTCCGCAGTCGGAAAACTACTTGGAAGCCAGCGCCTGTTGGGCGGCGGCCAGTTTGGCGACGGGGACTCGGCGGGGGGAGCAGCTCACGTAGCTGAGGCCGATCTCGTGGCAGAACATGA
Organism: Planctomycetota bacterium; assembly: GCA_038040225.1. GTDB lineage: Bacteria > Planctomycetota > Planctomycetia > Planctomycetales > Planctomycetaceae > Schlesneria. The sequence goes on along the minus strand of JBBPIS010000147.1, from coordinate 8,980 downwards.
CGGAGGCGGGGTCGCCGCCGTGCTCGCCGCAGATGCCGATCTTCAGGTCCGGTCGCGACGATCGTCCGCGCTCGACGCCGATCCGCATGATGTCGCCCACGCCCTCCTGGTCGATCGTTTGGAACGGGTCGTTTGCGATGATGTCGTGCTCGCGGTAGAAGCCGATGAACGGACCGTAGTCATCGCGGCTGATGGCCAGCGTCGTTTGAGTCAGATCGTTGGTGCCGAAGCTGAAGAATTCGGCGGCCGTGGCGATCTGGTCGGCGCGGACGGCGGCTCGCGGGACTTCGATCATCGTGCCGACGAGGTATTCCACCGTGGTTCCGGTTTCGCTGAAGACCAGTTCGGCGGCCGCGCGGATGATCTTTTCCTGGTGCTTGAACTCGGCCAGGAATCCGGCGAGCGGCACCATCACTTCGGGGACCACGTTGATCCCTTCCTTCTTCACCAGCACCGCCGCTTCAAAAATCGCGCGGGCCTGCATGGCGGTGATCTCGGGATAGACGATCCCCAGCCGGCAACCGCGATGGCCGAGCATCGGGTTCGATTCGTGCAGATCCTCCACACGGCGCTTCACGGCCTCGACTGTGCTGTTCGTCCACGACGCGAGTTTCTGACCCAGTTCCGGCTGCTCCTCCAGATGGCGGTCCGAGAGGAATTCGTGCAGCGGCGGATCGAGCAGGCGAATGGTCACGGGGCGGCCATTCATGCTGCGGAACAGCCCGGCGAAGTCGGCTCGCTGGAACGGCAGGAGCTTGGCGAGGGCTTCCTCGCGCGTGTCCTTCGTTTCGGCGACGATCATGTGCCGGATTTCGTCGAGGTGATCGAAGAACATGTGCTCGGTCCGGCAGAGGCCGATCCCTTCGGCACCGAACGCGACGGCTTCGTCCGCCTGACCGGGCGTATCGGCGTTCGTGCGGACTCGCAGCTTGCGGTACTTGTCGACCCAGCTCATCAGTTGTGCGTATCGCTTGTAGGTGTCGGACTCTTCCGGCTTGAGCGTCTTCTGGACGAGAACCTGAATCACTTCGCTGGCCTTCGTGGCGAGCTTGCCCTCGAAGACTTCGCCGGTGAAGCCGTCCATGCTGATGAAGTCGCCCGCCTTGAGCGTCTTCCCCGCGACCTTCACGGTGCAGGCCGTGTAATCGACGTCGATGGCCGAGCAGCCGACGATGCAAGCCTTGCCCATCTGGCGCGACACGAGAGCCGCGTGAGAACTGGCACCGCCGGTCGCCGTCAGAATTCCCTTGGCGGCCTTCATGCCGCGCAGGTCTTCGGGACTGGTCTCTTTGCGAACCAGCACGATGTCGATGTTCGGGTTCTTTTCGTGGAATTTTTCCGCTTCGTCAGCGAACAGGCAGATGATGCCCGATGCCGCGCCCGGTCCCGCGTTGATCCCCTTGGCGAGGAACCGGCCTTCCTTCGTCGCAGCGGTCTTGGCGGCCGGGTCGAAGATCGGCTGGAGCAACTGATTGAGATCATCGGCCGGAATGCGGCGCTTCTGCAACGCTTCGACTTCCGTGATGAGCCCCTCGTTGACGAGATCGACCGCGATGCGAACAGCGGCGAATCCGGTGCGTTTCGCATTGCGAGTTTGCAGCATGTAGACCTTGCCGCGCTGGATCGTGAACTCGATGTCCTGCACTTCCTTGTAGTGCTTTTCGAGCTTCTTGCCGATCGCGTTGAGCTGCTTGTAGGACTCGGGCATGTCTTTCGACAGCGTCTCTTCGATGCGCTTCGGCGTGCGGATACCGGCCACCACGTCTTCACCCTGAGCGTTGATGAGGTAGTCGCCGCAGAAGCCCGGCGTGCCGAGGGCACAGTCGCGCGTCAGGCCGACGCCCGTCGCACAGTCGTCGCCCAGGTTGCCGAAGACCATCGCCTGCACGTTGGCGGCCGTGCCCCATTCGTGAGGGATGCCGTACGTCCGGCGATAGACCATCGCGCGGTCGTTCATCCAGCTTCCGAACACGGCTCCGATCGCTCCCCAGACTTGCTCCATCGGATCGGCGGGGAAGTCCTTGCCGGCGCGAGCCTTGATGAGTTGCTTGAACTCGGCAACCAACTCCTTGAGCGCGGCGACGGAGAGTCCCGAATCCTCGGCGACTCCCTCTTTCGCTCGCTTGTGTTCGAGAGCCACTTCAAACGGGTCGCCCTCGGTCTTGTCCTTCGGCTTCAGTTCGAGCACCACGTCGCCGTACATCTGCACGAAGCGGCGATAGCTGTCCCACGCGGACCGCTCGTTGCCGGTCTGCTTGGCCAGCGCGACGACCGTCGTGTCGTTGATGCCGATGTTGAGGACCGTGTCCATCATGCCGGGCATCGACTCGCGCGCACCCGATCGACACGAGAAGAGCAGGGGATTCGTGGCCGAACCGAACTCGGCCCCCATCGACTTCTCGACCTTCTTCAGGGCGTCGAGCACCTGCTGCTTGAGCTCCGGCGGGAACGTGCGGTTGTTGGCGTAGTAATAGGTGCAGACTTCGGTTGTCAGCGTGAAGCCGGCGGGAACCGGCAGGTCGATGCGCACCATCTCGGCCAGATTGGCCCCCTTGCCGCCGAGCAGCGACTTCATGCTCGCATCGCCATCCGCCGAACCGTTGCCAAAGTAATAAACGTACTGAGTCGTCATGCCAATTCCTCACAAACCCGGCCGCGCTGGGGCGGCCACAACCATTGAAAAGAACCGCGAGTCTCAATCGCCCACTGGTTCAAAGCGGCCAGCATCGGCGCGGACTTTCCTCGCCAACGGACCATCAGATTACGAGGCGGGACAGTATCGACCAGCCCGCTCAACTTCAAGCCTACGGCGATAAGAGGTGCCACTTGGTATCGCCAATCCTGAAGAGTCTGAAGACGGCTATTCGGGGGCGTCTCCCAATTCACGCCGCAGCCGCAGCAGAACGCGCGACTTGGAGACACGAACCGAACCGGGAGTCATCTCCAGATCGGCGGCAACGTCACTGGCAAGCCGTCCCTCGACGACAACTCCCCAGAACGCCTGCCAGGTCCGGTCGTGAAACTCACCTCGGATCGACTCCAAAGCCTTTCGCAGCAACTCGTCCAGAATTCCATCATCCGCCATCGGGGAGGATTCACTGTCCACATTCGGGTCAAGAATCTGCTGCAGCTTGAGCAGGGCCTCAGAGCCTCCCGCTGCGGCCGGCTCCGCAGCGCGGCGGCGGAGGTGATCGCGGACTTTGTTTCGCGTGATGGTGTAGAGCCATCCACGAAAGGTGTCCACGGGTCGCTCTTTCCGGAAACGGTCCAGATTGCTGGCCACAGACAAGAAGACGTCCTGTAGTAAATCAACCACATCCTGCTCCACGACGCCCCAGCGCCGGCACCACGACGACACCAGCGGCGCGTACAGTCGCACGAGCCGTTCCCAAGCCGCCGGGACCGCGAGCCTGGCGTCAGCCAACAGACTGCGCGAGGTCGATCCGCCGGACCGCGGTCGGTCGTCGAGGATGTCGTCTGCGGTCATCCGGATCCCGCCTTTCGCCTGCGTTGTGTCACAACAATCACGGCGGCGCTGATGATGAGCAACAGCGACGAGATCGTCCCCATAATCAGGAAGGCTCCGCGCAAGCCCGCTTGCGTGTTGTCGATCTCGCGGTCGAGTGGCCGGACAATTTTGAGGACTCCCACCACCTCTCCCTCCTTCCAGTCCTTCTTGGGACTGCGGCTGTCGGGATGGTTGTGGCAGCCGATGCAGCTCTTCTCCATGTGGCGGGCGCTGTAATAGAGGAGCTTTCGGCGACCGTCGTCCGCCACAAATTCAGAGTATTCCGACGCCGGGTCGTCCTGTGGTTTGGCATTTGTTTCCAACCATTGCAGGGCGTCCCGGTCGAATTTGTCCTGCGGCCCGCCGTCTTTTCGAGAGGGCCACGGATAACGGCTGTAAACACGGACCTCCATGCCGGGGCTGCGGCGGCTGATTCGCTCGCCCAGATCGATTGCGAACGTCGCCGGCAACGGCAGCGCAGGGTGAACATTCCGATAGTTTTCGGTAATGGCGACGTTGCTGAGCTTCGGGTCAATGTCCGAAATCTCGTCGCTGTAGAACCGCCAAACTTCATCGAGCATCTTCGTTTCCAGGCGGGCGCTTTCGAGGGCCGTTTGTCGGACGAAGAATTCCGACAGGCTCGACAGATACGACATCCCGGCGACCGACCCAACAATCACGGCCACGAGCACGCTGACAGCCAGCGGATACCGACGGCACCAGCGCAGCATTCGCTCGCTGTATCCCATCGGTCGGGCGAGAATCGGCTGGCCCTGCAAGAACCGCCGCAAATCGTCGGCCATGTCCCCGGCCGACTGATAGCGCCGCGAGGGGGCCTTGCTCATCGCCTTCAGACAAATGACCTCCAAGTCGCGCGGCAGGTTCGGCTTCACGGCTCGCGGCGGGCGCGGGTCGTCCTCCAGCACCTGCAACAGGAGTAACCGGCGGTTGCCGTGGAACGGACGTTCCCCCGTCAGCATCTCGTAGAGGACGACGCCGAGGCTATAAATGTCGCTGCGGGGATCGACCTGATGGGAGGCTCCCGCGGCCTGCTCGGGAGACATATAGGCTGGAGTGCCCAGGACACGTCCGTCGGACGTCATCGTCTGCTCGCCCGCGTCGCGTTTGGCCAGACCGAAGTCCATGACGTGAGCCCGCTGCTGCCGATCGAGAATGATGTTCGACGGTTTGACATCGCGATGCACGACCCCCTGTTCGTGGGCGTAATGCAGTGCGTCGGCCAACTCGCTCGCGATGGAAGCCGCCTGTTGAGGGGCGAGCGCTCCATCCTTCAGCCGCTCTTCCAGCGTCTCGCCATCGATGTGCTCGCATACCAGAAACCAGACGTTGTCTTCCGTCTGGCCGGTCTCATACAGCGAGACGATCGACGGATGCTTGAGTTGGGCAGCGCTGCGTGCTTCGCGCAGGAACCGCTCCGCTTCCTCCTTCGACGCCAGACTGCCCGCACGTTGCACCTTGAGTGCGACGACGCGTTCCAGCCGTGGATCCCACGCCTTGAAGACGTAGCCGAACGAGCCGACTCCCAGTTCCGACCGCAACTCGAACCGGTCGAGCCGCACGACCCCTTCCAACAGACGACGCGCGAGATCGCGCCCGGCATCGGCGGCAATTCGCGACCCGACACGACCCGACTGGGTGACGCTGGCAATGACCGCCTGAGCCAGCGAGTCCCCGTCCGACTGTTCCACCCGCATCGAGGTCCGCAGCTTCCCGAGTTGGGTCACGAGCTGGTCCGTCGATCCATCGAGCTGCTCCAACTGTTTCTGGCAATCCTCGCAGCCCTCGACATGCTCTGCGATGGCCTCGAATCGCGCGGGATTCCCCAGGCCGAGGATCAACTCGCGCAGTTGCTCCGGCGCGGGGCACAAATGTTCCGTCACGGCAGTTCCCGTGGACTTCGGGGTTGAGAACAGAGCACTCGCAATACTGTTGAACGCTCTGCCAGTTCATACTAACCAACAACCGTTACAACAGCGCACGTGTCCGAGAACGGAAAGTCGGTGAGGAACGACGGCAACAAGCGGCTGGCCAAGTTCGTTTTCCTCGGCACTGCCACAAAGTGCGGAAAAAATGTGTTTTCGTGTAACGCCCAGTCGTTCTAGAATCCAGGCCACTAGACCAACCACAGTTGATCGACCTTGCTGCCTGTTCCCTCACAGTCCTTTTGAACGGAGAATCCCATGACACCCACAAATCGTCGCGCATTTTTGTCGGATGTTGGTCGCGGAATGCTGGCCGCCGGGTTGGGCGCATCGCTCGCCAACGACCTCGGGTTCTCGACCGCCTTTGCCGAACAGGGGACGGCCTCAATTCCCCTCGGTGAGTACGCCGGTTTGGTCGAACTGATGCGGAACACGCCCGCCGAGAAGCTGCAACCGCTGCTCGCCGAGAAGATTCTGAAGGGCGAGGTCGATCTGAAAAAGCTCACGGCCGCCGGTGCCCTGGCCAATGCCGTGACGTTCGGCGGATGCGACTACGTCGGGTTCCACACGGCGATGGCCATGCTTCCCGCATTGGAGATGAGTCGCCAACTCACCAGTGGTCGGCAGCCGCTCCCCGTGCTCAAGGTGCTCTACCGCAACGCGCAGCAGATTCAGAACGTCGGCGGTGCCTCGCACACGGTGCTGGCGGCAATTCACGCGGCCGAGCACGCCGCCGAACATGCCGAAGGTGACCTCGGGGTACAGATCCGCAACGCCTGCCGCAAGCCTGACGCGGACCTCGGCGAAAGGTTGCTGGCCACCGTGGGCGATTCCCCGATTGATGCCTTCAACGCCTTGCAACCCGCGATGCAGGACGACCTGAACGTTCACCGCTTTGTCTTCGCCCACCGGACCTACGGACTGGTTGGTCTGCTCGGTAAGGAATACTCGTACTCGCTGCTGCGACAGTGCGTGCGGTTCTGTGCCGACCACGAACGGTCACGCATCGAGCACAAGCAGGGCGAGTCACCGATCCGCGCGTTGGTTCCCAAACTACTCGACCAGTACAAGCTCGCTGGCAAGACGCTCGGCAAGCGCAATCTGGACGATGCCGCCTTGAATGAACTCAGCCTTGTGATCTACAGCGGCCCGCGCGATCGCGCCGCCGAAGCCGTCGCCTCTGCACTCGCCGAAGGAATCGATCCCGAGGTGGTGGGTGAGGCGGTCTCGCTGGCGTCCAACATGTACGTGTTGCGACAGGGTGGCGACAACTGGCGCACCCATGGCGATTCGGCGGGGGTCCATTCGTCCGACGCGACCAACGCCTGGCGAAACATGTCCCGAGTGGCCGAGTCGCGTCATGCCGTGTCGGGTCTGATCGTCGCCGCCTATCACGCGGGGATCCAGGGTGGTCCCTTCCAGACGCCCTCCTATCCCACCGATGAGCACCGTGCGCTCGTCAAGATTCAGGATGCCAAGGGCCTGCTGGCGGAGACGGAAGACGCCATCCGCAACAACGATCAGGGTCGCGCCACCGCCGCCATCCAGATCTACGGCGAGAACAACCACGCGGTCGATCCGGTCTTTGAACTGATGCTGAAGTACGCCGTCAGCGAGGATGGCCGCCTGCACGCTGAAAAGTACTACCACACCGTGCGCGAGGAATACCGCACAACCCGCCCGGCCTTCCGCTGGCGGCAGGTGGTGGCTCTCTCCCGCGTGACGGCCAGTGCCTACGGCTACAACCGCGACGACAAGCACGGCTTCCGCGCCGCCGGTTACGACGCCGCCTGCAAACTCCTCGGCGTCGAGGTCTGAACCAAAAACTCGGAGCCGTTATCCAACGGCCCGCCCATAACACGAAACGCCGGACGCTCACGCGCCCGGCGTTTCTGTGTTTCTATCGGGTCTGTTTGATCGCCGTTGCGCTGAGACTTCGCCGAGGATTGTGATGCCGGTGGCGGCGTGTACTCTGTTGGCGACCCTTGGTTGTTTTTATAGGGTCGCACTCCGGGGAACGGCTCATGAAACCTCGCATCTTTATTTCGGCGGTCACGACGGAGTTCGGGCGGACACGTCAGTTGGTGGCGAACGTCCTGTTGCGGCTCGGTTACGACCCGGTCACGCAGGACATCTTCGGCACCGAGTCGGGCGATCTGCGACAGATGCTGCGCGAGAAGATCGACGACTGCGACGGCCTGATCCAACTCGTCGGCCGCGCCTACGGAGCCGAGCCTCCCACGGTCGGGGCCGAGTTCGCGACGGACGGCTTCACTCGCGTCTCATACACGCAGTTTGAGTTTCTCTACGCCCGGGCGAAAGAAAAGAAATCGAATGGGCAATTCAAGACGTGGCTGATCTTCGCAGACGAAGGCTGCACGCTCGACCATCCGCTGGAGGAGTTGGACCTCCCGCGCGATTCCACCCATCCCAATCCAGTCGGCTATCAGTCCGAACGCCGCGCATTGCAGGAGGCGTGGCGACAGCGCTGGAAACAGGGTGGCCATCTGCACCACGCCGCCTCCAGCAATACGGACCTGGAGCTGAAGGTCGAACGCCTGAAGGACGAGTTCGCCGAACTGCGCCGGCGTTTCCGTTCGTGGCAGCAGCGGATGACGCGAGTTCTCGTCGCCTGTGCCGTGCTGGCAGTCATCGTATTGGGCGTCGTCGGCTCGATCCGCTGGCAGCAACAGCGGGAACACAACCGGGCGGAAACCGCACGGATGGCACAGGAAGCCGAACAGCTCGCACAACAGCAGGAACGGGACCGGCAACAGCAGGAGCGAGACCGGCAAGACCGGGAGCGCGAGAAGCAAGAGAAGGAGCGTCTCGCTGCCGAAGCAGCGCGGCAGCAGGCGCAACAGATCGTGGAGGTCCAGCAGGAGTTCGCCGACCGGTTTCTGCTGCAACTGATCACTAACAAGGAAATCTCGCCCGACGAGGCGCGACAGCGGGCACTCAAGGAACTTCCCGCGCTGGTCAAGCTGCCGATGGAAGAGATTCAGGCGCTGATCGATCGCAAGCTTCCCGCATCGACTGCCGCAGCCCCGATCTCGCCGCTGGACCGGGCGCGGGCCGCGCTCGCACAGGGGAAGCTGGACGATGTGCTCCAAGTGGCCGACGAACAGCGGCAGGAAGGCCGCGAACTGGCGATGCTGGAAGGGACCGCCGCACTGGCCAAGTTTCGTAAATTTCCCAAGCCGGAGTGGAACGAGCGGGCATTGGCCGCCTTTCGCCGGGCCCTGGCGTTGTCGGACCGCACGCAGGAACCCAAGGCGTGGACCGACGCCGCGACCGCGGCAGCGTCACTTCTGCATAATCTCGCGAGGTATTCGGAGGCCGAGCCATTGTTGGTCGAGGCACTGGCGATTCTGGAGCAGAAACACGGCCATGACTCCCAGGAAGTCGCCGTCGTGCTCAACAATTTGGCCCTCGTGTTTCTGCACTCAAACCGTCAGGCGTAGGCCGAGCCGTTGATGCGCCGCGCGCTGGCCATCGACGAGCAGTCCTACGGAGCCGAGCACCCCGA
>JBBPIS010000146.1:0-18881 GCA_038040225.1 Planctomycetota bacterium | reverse complement strand
AGTACATGCGGCGCTGGGACATCTATTGCCGGGTGGTGGACATCTGGGGAGTCATCGGCACGAGTTGGCGACTGGCTCGACAGTTGGCGGGTGAACACGAGGCCGTTGTCCGGCTGTGGGTCGACAACCTCGAAAGCTTCGCCTGTCTGTGTCCTTCCCTTTCGATCGACGCCACCGCGCAGCAAGTTGGTCCGATCGAGATTCGCCATTGGGAGTCCGACTTCCCAACCGTGGACGTGGCGGACGTCGTTGTCGAGGCCTTCGCCTGCGAACTCCCGGAGTCCTACGTCGCCGCGATGGCTCGACGAACCGTGGTGCCTGTTTGGATCAACCTGGAATACCTCAGCGCCGAAGCCTGGGTGGACGACTGCCATCTGCTGCCGTCGCCTCACCCGAGATGGCCGCTGACAAAATACTTCTTCTTTCCGGGCTTCACGTCCAAGACAGGCGGACTGTTGCGAGAACGTGACGTCCCTGCCGCCCGCGCCGCGTTCGATCCAACAGCCGCAGCGGAATTCTGGCGCAGTCTGGGTGTTGCCCCCCCAACCGACGATGAGCTTCGCATTTCGCTCTTCTGTTACGACAACCCGGCACTCCCGGAATTGCTTCAGTGTTGGGCTGACGGCCCCGCCGCCGTGCTCGTCATGGCCGCGCCGGGCGCTGCCACTGAACAGATAGCCCATTGGTTCGGGGAGACGCTCTCGCCGGGAACGCCCTTTCGGAGAGGGTCACTGACGGTGCAGGTCCTGCCGTTCCTACCTCAACCCCGCTACGACCGATTGCTCTGGGCCTGCGACGTGAATTTCGTGCGCGGTGAGGACTCGTTCGTTCGCGCCCAATGGGCGGAGCGACCGTTCGTGTGGCAGATCTATCCGCAGACCGAGAATGCGCATCTCGTCAAGCTGGATGCGTTCTTGACCCGATACCTTGGCGAATTCAAGGACTCGGAATCAGACGTTGTGCGGCGCTGCTGGCACGCGTGGAACGGCACCGGCGACATGGCCGCTGCCTGGCAAAGTTACGTCGCCAATCGACATTCCCTTCAGCGGCACGGCAAAGTCTGGGCCAACCAGCTTGACCGACCGGGCGATCTGGCCAACAATCTGGCCCGCTTCGTGCATGGAAAATGAGGCACACGCCTTCGCACGTTGCCGCGCGTCATGGCCACCGAGGCCCGATGCGACCTCTTCACTTCGACAGGCAGGATGGAAACAGCGCAATGAGTGTCAAGATCGCCGCCGACCTTCAGTCGGGCAACGTCATCATGGTGGAAAACTCTCCGGTCGTGGTCCTGAAGGCACAGGTCAACAAGTCCGGTCGCAACGTGGCCGTGGTCAAGACCCGCACGAGGAACCTGCTGACCGGCCGCATCGCGGAACTGATCTTCAAGGCCGACGAGAAACTGGAAGGTGTGATCCTCGACAAGAAGGACTGCAAGTATTCCTATTTCGCGGCACCGAATCATGTGTTCGTGGACTCGGAATACAACGAGTACGAAATCGACTCCGAAAGCCTGGCGGATCTCGAAAAATTCCTGACACCCGACATGACGGATGTCTGCGAGGTCACGTTCTACGAGGGCCGTTCCATTTCCGTGGTCCTTCCCAAGACGATCATCCGCGAAGTGGAATACACCGAGCCGGTGGCCCGCGGCGACACGTCGGGCAAAATCACCAAGACGGCGGTCTTGAAGGACACGAAGCACGAACTTCAGGTCTCCGCCTTCGTCGAAATCGGCGACAAGATCGAGATCGACACAGTCACCGGCGAATTCAAGAAACGCTGCAACTGACCGCAAGAAGCCGGCCGCAGTTACAGCAGCCGCGAGAGGACTTGGCCGGTGGAGACGTCCCACGGGCGTTGGAGTTCGTCGTAGATCTTCAGTTCGGGTTCCAGACCGAGACAGTGGTAGAGCGTCGCGTGAATATCGACGGGGTCCACCTTGTCGGACACGGGATAAGCGCCGATCGAGTCAGACGCGCCCAGCACCTGCCCGCCGCGAATGCCACCGCCGGCCAGCAACGTGGAACTGCAGTCGCCCCAGTGGTCGCGGCCGGCGTTGCCGTTGATCTTCGGAGTCCGGCCGAACTCGCCCAGGCAGACGACCAACGTGTCGTCCAAGCGGCCGCGCCGATCGAGGTCTTCCAGCAGCGCGGAGAGCGATTGATCGACCATCGGCAGCAGCTCGCTTTTGAGCGCGTCGAAGTTGTTGCTGTGCGTGTCCCAGCCGTCGCAGACGGTCATCTCGTTGAAGTGAATCGAGATCATCGGGACACCCGCCTCGGCCAGTCGGCGGGCCAGCAGCATCGTCTGACCGAAGCGATGTCGGCCGTACCGGTCGCGCAGCTCGGCCGGTTCATCGTCGAGCGAGAACGCGGGGAGTGTCCCACGATTGGCGGCTCCGGTCAGCAAGACCGCTTGTTGCTGAATGTCGTGCATGGCTCGCGCGGACGATGATCGCGCGGGATGATCGAGCAACGACAGCAACGTGGCGCGAGATTCCAACCGGTCGGCGGAAACTCCGTCGGGCAGGGCCAGCGCCGGGATCGCCTCGCGCGTCCCCGGCTCGCCGTTCACCGACAGCGGATCAAACTTGGTACCGAGGAACCCCGCGCCGCCGCCTCGCAACGGACTGCGTGCCCGTTTGAACTCCCCCTTCGTACTGCTGCGAATCGCGAGTTCCGGCAGAGCGATGTATCCCGGCAGCGACGTTACCCCCGGCTTGAACTTGGCCAACACCGAACCGAGATGCGGGAAGTCGCTGCGCAACGGCGGGCGAATGTCGTTGTCGAGCATCGGCTGAGCGGTCGGCCGGCCGGTCAGCGTGTAGTAAATCATCGGCGTGTGATTGCTGTTCGGATGGCTGACCGAGCGGACCAACGCGAACTTGTCGGTGATCCGAGCCAGTTGCGGCAGCAGCTCGCAGATTTGAATTCCCGCCACATTGGTCGCAATCGGCGAGAACGGCCCGCGCACCTCCTTCGCCGCGTCCGGCTTCAGATCAAACATGTCCAGATGCGGCGGTCCGCCCAGCAAATAAACCAAGATGCAAGACTTCGCGGTCCCAACGGATCGCGCCGACGGATGCGACGCAGTCGTCCACCCAAGCAACGCCGCCGGCCAACTCGCGGCCCCCACGGCCAAGCCGGCACCGCACCGCAACCATTCCCGGCGCGGGTGCAACCAACTCGCTTGTCGCTCGAACGGAGTCAACATGCTGCGATGCCTCAAAGACGTTTGACGAACCCGGCCGCTCAATCAAGTTGCACGGGCTGACTCATACAGCCAGCCGCGAGTCTCCGCTCTCACCTTCAGCAGCTTGGCTTTGGTCTCGATGACGTTTTTCGGGAACGAAGAATAATCGAGGACGACGTGTTCCGGAAACGGTTCGGGATCTGCAATGGCAGGCAAGTTGAGTTCCGTGCATTCAGTCACGGTGACACCCATCACGCCGATAGATGCACAGCCCAGTGTCTCGGTATAGTGCCGGTGAGCGGGCTGCGGAGCGATCTGGTCCCCGTCGTACATCGACAGCTTTTGCTCATCCTTGGGGGTTGGGCGAAACGCTTGTGACGTGACTCGCCCCTGCTGGACGAAACTCGGGTGAACCTGACGCAGCAGCATCGTGTTGCTGTTCATACCAGTTCCTTCGCCAGTTGACCAATCTCATCGACCAGCCGCTTCCATTCCGCATCCACGCCAAGGTTGATGGTTCGCGTGTCGTCCTGCTGTGTCCGCAGGTGGAGGCGATGCCAATCACCGGTGTGATGGGTGAGATCGACTTCCAGCGATAACTCGTGTTCTCCAAGGCTCCATTCGAGTTGGAGGCCACCTTCCACAGTCGGATAAATGAATGGCTGTGGCAAGTCAACTGAATAGTGCGCCTCAAACGTCTTCGTGAACCAATTCACTCCCGCGTTGCTCGGTGCCACTCCCTTGCCATCCATCCATCCATCCCTCAGATGGCGGATCTCCTCCAGCCTTGCTCGCACGTCATTCAAATCGAGCTTGATGTCCGAAGCCTGCAACCCTGCTGCAGACATTCGATTGGCGGGTACGATCAGATTGGCGAGGATGCCGGCAGCAAGGATTGCGAGAGCCATTACAACGCCGTGGCTCTCCGCGACGTACAGCAGCAGCAGGGACATAAATACACTCGAAATCGCTAACCGCATTCGGCTTCGAAACAGGGACGGAATTACAATCCGAATCGCTAACGGCGTCCGGCGTCGAAAACCCGTTTGTATACGGCTGATCATATGTGAGATGCGCACAGAGGTTTCCTTTACGGACCCCAAACGCCCGGTCGCGATGGTACGTTTCCATTCGGAAGAGGCACTTTATACCCAGCCAAGACCTCTGCGGAAACAAGCAACACCACGCCCGAGCAAATCACCCCGCACCACACCCTGTCACTACTTCGGCAAGCGAGGATGAATCGCGCCGGGGGTTTCGAGGAGAGACTTGTCGCTGAGGCTGGCGATCCAGTCTCGGACGACGTTGACCGCCTGTTGGTCCACGATTTTTGAGGCGACGTGGGGCATGCGGCCGAGGCCTTCGAGTTTCATGCGTTCCAGGACCAGGGAGCGGTTTGGTTCGCCCGGGGTGAGGATGCGCGGGTCGGTGAGTTTGAAGGTGCCCTGACCCGGACGCGTGTTGACGGCCAAGGTTTGCGTGAGCGGGATTGAGGCCTGCAACTCGAACTCGGCGTTGCCGCCGCCCCATTTGCGGTGGCAGTGGGCGCAGTTGGCGTGCAGGTAGGAGCGGGCTCGGTGGTGCAGGCTCTCCTTCGCGTCGCGGTAGTCGGCCAGTCGAGGCAACTCCTCGGGAGGCTTCGGCAGCTTGTCCTGGAAGACGGCGAGCTTCTCCAGCACCGACAACTGGTTCGCCACCTTGCCGTCGTAGGTGTGGGCCTTGTTCATTTGCAGAGTCGTCACGCCCAGCACGTACTTCGCCGCCATCGTGTGACACAGCGCGCATTCGGCCCGACTCGGGAACCGCCAGACCTGCTCACGCTGTCCGCCCGGTGCGGCGGCATCTTTGATGATCAGCTTGCGGTCGAGTCCCTCCGCCGCGAGCAAGTCGGCATCGGTCTGATCGTCGTTCCAGACGTAGGTGTAGCCGTACCAGTACTGCGCTCCGTACTCGTCGTCGTTGCCCGGCATCTTGCGATATTGCAGGAGGCGAGTTTCCAGCCGCTTGAGACTCGAAGCCTTGCCCGCCTCCGTCTCCAACGAGAACGTCTTCACGAGGACCGTCCCGTCGGGGAAGCGCCAGCCGACGTCGGAGTACTCCGGCCCGTGCGGATAGACGACGTCATCGAACTCGATCCTGGTATCGCCCGGCAGCGCGATGAACCGATCCTTCTCGGCTCCATCCGACCAGAGTGGTGCGTTCACCGAGTACGGGATCAGCCCGGCCGCCGGGACGTGGTCCTTGGTCGAGGCAAACAGACCCGTCTCGCTCAACTTGCGCGGGAACGGTTTGGTTGCGACCTGCGGCGGGGCCTTCACGATGCGATGCAGTTCGCCGCTCGCGAAGTCGACGAGGTAGACCTCGCCCGCGCCGTCCTGAGCAAACTCGACGATGCGGATTTGTGTGTCGGCCAGTTGGCGATGCTCGGTCACTTTGCCACCGGAGTACTTCAGCGACCAGAGCTTGCCCGTGTCGTAGTCGCCGTAGATGTAGGCCCCCTTCAGTTCGGGGAGCCGATCCGACTGACAGACGTATCCGCCGGTGATCGACCGGAAGTCGCTGTGAGGATGCTCGACGATCGGCGGCACGAACTCACCCGGACCCTTCGGACGTTCGGGCCGGAACGGATGTTTCCCCTCGTTGACGCTCCAGCCGTAGTTGCCCCCCTTCTGGATGAGATAGATCATCTCCCACAAGTCCTGTCCGACCTCACCCGCCCACAGCCGCTGCTGATTATCGAAGCTGAACTTCCAGACCTGACGATGCCCGAACGACCAGATCTCACCCCGCGCATCGGCTTTCCCAACGAACGGGTTGTCTTTCGGAATCGAATAAGGATGCGAGCCGTCGGGATGATCGATGTCGATGCGCAGGATCGAGCCGAGCAAATCGGTGATGTCCTGCCCCGTCTGCAATCCATCCGCGATCCCGCTGCCGTCACCAGTCGCCAGATACAGATAGCCATCCGCTCCGAAGCGAATGCAGCAGCCATTGTGTCCGCCGGAGGGCCATTCGAGGATGATCTGCTCGCTGGTCGGATCGGCCACCGGCGGCTGACCCGGTTTCACTTGGAAGCGAGACAGCCGGCTTCCCTTCGGCTTGTCCGGTTCGACAACGTAGGTAACGTAGAGGAACCCGTTCTTCTCGAACTGCGGATGAAACGCCATACCGTACGTCGTCTGCTTGATGTCGAGCAGCAGATCGGCCCGATCGACGTCGGGCTTGATCTCAAACGTGAAGACCTTGCCGGGCCGCGTCGCCACGCCGAAGCGCTGACTGCCGGGAACCAGCCCCACGGAGAGCGGCTCAAACAGCTTCAACTTGGGAAAGGCGTTTTGAGTCGTGTACGGATCGGGAGGCTCGGGCGTCCCGTGGATGTTGCCGGTCGTCCACAGCTCGCGTTTCTCCAGACTGAACGGCTTGCGAGCGGTCGTCTGCTGTTTGGCAACCGGTTCCGCACCGAAACCGTTGATCGAACAGAGCAAAACCGGAACGACGACAGCCAAGACTCGACGCAGTCCAAACATGCTGCACCTCGATGAAACCAGAGAGGGGAATCGTGAAGAGGCGGCATTCTAAGAGATGTTGAACGCAAAGTCGCCAAGCCGCGAAGTTGAAAAATGGATCAGGAGGGTCGGAGATGATGGCAATCCATTGCCGTGCCAATTCACTCCCCCTCCTCGTTGCGTCCTCGCGTCTTTGCGCCGTTGCGTTGTCCTTGTGGCACCCGAGCGGTTCTCCGAATCGTCTCCATTCAGTATCGTGGGTGTCCGTCCGAGACTTTTCGTTTGTGCTTTTGATTGCCCCGCCTCCGATCATGCCCGCCATCACCAACATTGCCGCTTACAAGTTTGCTGCCCTGTCTGAACTCAAACCGCTGCGCGAACGATTGATCGCCCAGTGCAAAGCCTGGGCGCTCAAGGGGACGATTCTGCTCAGCACGGAGGGGATCAATCTGTTCGTAGCGGGAGGGCGGACTGAGATTGATCTGCTGCTCGCCGAGTTGCGAAGCATTCCGGGACTCGAAGGATTGGAACCGAAGGTCAGCGAGAGCGAGCATCAGCCGTTCAGTCGCATGCTGGTGAAGATCAAGCAGGAGATCATCGCGTTCGGCGTCGAGGGGATCGATCCGTCAAAACGCCCCTCGCCGAAGCTGGCCGCTCGCGAATTGAAGCAATGGCTGGACGAAGGGCGTCCGATCACGCTGCTCGACACGCGCAACGATTACGAGGTGAAGTTGGGGACGTTCCGGAACGCGCGGGTGCTCGACATCGACCACTTTCGCGAGTTCCCCGAGGCGGTGCGGCAACTTCCCGACGAGATGAAACGGCAGCCGATCGTCATGTTCTGCACGGGTGGCATCCGCTGTGAGAAGGCCGGGCCGTTCATGGAACGCGAAGGGTTCGAGCAGATCTTTCAACTCGATGGCGGCATCCTGAAATACTTCGAGGACTGCGGCGACGCCCATTACGACGGCGAGTGCTTCGTGTTCGACCAGCGCGTCGGGGTCGATCCCAGTTTGCAGGAGACGGCCAGCAATCAATGCTTCTCGTGCCTGACACCGCTGCGGCCCGACGAGCTGAAAGATGCGAGGTACATCCCCGGACGGTCATGCCCACACTGTCACATGACGACCGAGGAGCAGATGGCCCGCACGATTGCCTCGCGCCACGAGGCCATTCGCCGCGTGACGACGCCCCTGCCCGGCAGCGTCGCCTACGAGAACTTCCGTCCGCTGACGGTGCCGACGAAATTCGATGGCCACACGCTGCTCGATTGTCTGGCGGGGATCTTCGATCACATTCCGCGAGACGACTGGCGAGCGCGGTGCGAGCAGAATCGCCTGTTGAATTCGGAGCATCAGCCCGTCGGGCCGGAGCATCGCGTCCGAACGGGCGAGCGTTACCTGCAACGGCAGCCAGGGACCATCGAACCCGATGTGAACGCCGACATCCGCATCCTGTACGAAGACCCGTCGATCGTCGTGCTGCACAAACCGGCTCCGCTGCCGATGCACCCGTGCGGCCGGTTCAACCGCAACACGCTGCAACACATTCTGGGTGAGGTCTATCGTCCGTACAACCCGCGCGCAGCCCACCGACTCGACGCGAACACCAGCGGCCTCGTCGTCTTCGCGCGGACGAAACACATCGCCGGGATGCTGCAACCGCAGTTCGAGCGGGGCGAGATTGAGAAGGTCTACCTCGCCCGCGTGCAGGGGCATCCGGCGGAGGATCGCTTCAGTTGCACGGCTCCCATCAGCGCCATGTCGGGGGATCTTGGTTCACGAGAGATCGACGAGGCGAACGGGCTGCCGTCGCGCACGGATTTCCGAGTGCTGGAACGATTCGCCGACGGTACTTCGCTGCTGGAGGTCGTTCCGCTGACGGGCCGCACCAACCAGATTCGAGTCCATCTGTGGCATCTCGACTGGCCCATCGTCGGCGACCCGACCTATCTCGCCGAACGGCAACTCGGCGACACGCAGACGCACGCGCTCGATGCCTCGCCCCTCTGCCTGCTCGCGCGCCGCCTCACTTTTACGCACCCGTTGACTCGAGAACGGATGACGTTTGAGGCCGCACTTCCCGAGTGGACACGCTGAACCAGCGACGCGATTGTTTGAGCCGGGACGAGCAGTCGGTCTCCGCAGGGTCTGCCTTCGGCCTGCCCGTGCATGCTCGCCGCCGTTTGACTGTCGAAGAATGACGGGCAAGCCAGAGGCAGACCCTGCGGGATGGCAACCATCAGCGCGGACCCACTGGGACAAGCAGCCTCACGAACTGACCGACGTCGAGCGTGTTGAGTACTCCGTTGCCATCAATGTCGGCTGCGACCTGCCCGGCGATGTAGGCGTTCAGAAACGCGGTCAGATCGGGCAGCGCGACGGCACCGTTGCCGTCGATGTCGGCTCGCGAGATCGAACGCAGGTAATTTCGGACGACATATTTCCCCACGTCGGTCCCGGCGCGATTGCCGTCTGTCGCATCGAATCGGTAATGGACGCCCAGATAAAGCCGACTGATGGCATTTTCCCAGGCGGCGTCCGAGAATTTGTTGAACGTCCGCGCGGGGTGGGATGGCAGGCCGGCATAAAACGGGTCTTCGGAGGTGATGGTGAACGTCACCTTGTCCGTGCCGAAATAGCCCGCCATCACGGCGGCGTGAGCGGCGCCGAAAGTCGCGTGCCCCGAGATGTAAGCCGGGAAGGGCGGCGAGAACGGATTGAGCGGCTCCCAGTTCGGATCGGCCGTCGTGCGCGAATTGCCGTCGGTACCGGCCAGACGAATCGCCGTAATCGGCCGCCACAGATCGATGTTCGTGTTGTACTTCGAGTCCCACGCGACGATGCCGGCATCGCCCATCGCCAGGTTGATGAGCGCGAACAGTCGCGCGTTCTCGATCATCGACAGCCTGCGATCGCGGGAGACCACTTGGGTGATTGCGTTCAGATGTCCCGGCGGCTTGTAGGTTCCGTTGACGTCATTCGCCCAGAAGAAGGCGATCCGAGTCTGCTCGGTCGTGCGCACGGTGCTGTTTCGCGAACCGACCACCTTTACTTCGTTGACCTGGTCCGCGTATCCGCGACTGCTCAACAAGCTGCTCATCTTGCGAAAACCGAGTGGTCCCGCCGGACGGAACTGATCGCCAGCGAGCAGGGTCCAGGGGACCGTATTGCCCCAGCCACAGTTGAAGGGCGGACTGGTGTTGTCGGGAAATGTTGTACGCCAGTCGCCGGGGTTGGTTCCGATGACGTAGGGCGGATCGGTCTGCGTTCCGTCGTCGGCCCGCTCGCTCAACAAGGCATCGGCCACCGCACGTCCCAACGTCACACCGGCCGTTTCGTTCGCGCCGTTCGGCACGGCCGCCAGGGAAGCGGTCAGGGTGGCATCGTAGACGGCTGCTCTGGCGGGGAACAATGTCGTCAACACGCGATGAGCGGCTGCCGCAGCGGCCGCGTCGGCCGACGCGCCCACGGGTGCGGAAACGAAGTCCAGGTACGGCTCGTGCCGTCGATCGATCGAGTTCACCGCGTCATAGATCGCGGCATGAACGAGCGCCTGGGTGCGAGAAATCGGACACGGTGGACCTCCGGTGGCGCGGATCGTGTCCAGCAACACGTTGTTCCAGTCGACCACTACATCCGCCGCCGAGAGCCGTGCCGTTCCCAGCAGGAGCGCACACGAACAAGCCATCCAACGCTTCAAAGACAACATGCCAAGTCTCCCATCAAATGAGCGGGTTTGTGTTGCGAGCCAGCATCGCGACGGTCGGGCCTCAACCAGGCCGGCCGCGCACGAATGTTCCGACGGCGAAAGGGCGTGAGAGGTCGGAGCCGCTCACACACGCTCGACAATCGGTTTCATGACCGCCTCAAGATGAAACGAGACGCGACCCCCCAGTTTCAATTGGAAAATCCGCGTTTCTGGCAGAATGGCCGGAAGATCGGTGGCGAATGACGGCGCGAATCGAAACGGCAACGGGGGGCGTTTCCATTTCTCAACACGCGCCCCCCGCAAGTGGGTCACCAGGAGATCGAATCCGCGAGACGGGGCAGTCGTCGTCGGAATCGAACCGGGTACGCTCGACGCGGCGACTACGTGTTGAACAGGAAGTGGCAGATGTCTCCGTCCTGCATGACGTAGGCTTTGCCTTCGACACGCAGCTTGCCGGCCTGACGGATGTCCTTCTCGTTCTTGTACGTTTCGAGGTCATCCAGCGTGTAGATTTCGGCGCGGATGAAGCCCTTTTCGAAGTCAGTGTGAATCACACCAGCCGCCTGGGGTGCGGTCGCTCCGATGGGGATCGTCCAGGCGCGGACTTCCATCTCGCCCGCCGTGAAGTAGCTGTGCAAGCCGAGCACGCGGTAGGCCTCACGCGCCAGCAGGGCCAGCGACGGCTCGGCCAGTCCCGCACCGGCCAGCATCTCGGCGCGATCGGCTTCGTCGAGTTCGGCGATCTCCGCTTCGAGCTTCGCGCAGACCGGCACGACCGACGCGCCGATCTTCGCGGCGAACTCGCGCACCTGCTGCACGAGCGGTCCCTTCCCTTCGAGATCGCTCTCATCGACGTTGGCCACGTACAGGATCGGCTTGGCCGTCATCAGACCGAAGCTCGACACGGTCTTGGCCTCGTTCTCGTCGAACTCCAGTTTGCGAAGCGGCTCGTCGGTGGCGAGGTGAGCCAGGCACTTGCGGATCACTTCGACCCGAAACTTCGCCTCCTTGTCGCCGCTCTTGGCGGTCCGCTCTGCTTTGGAGAGGGAATTCTCCAACGTCTGGATGTCGGCCAGCATCAGTTCGATTTCGATGGTCTCGATGTCCGAGACCGGGTTCACTTTGCCGGTGACATGGATCACGTCGGCGTCTTCAAAGCACCGCACGACTTGCAGGATCGCATCGACCTCGCGGATGTGGGTGAGAAACTTGTTTCCCAAGCCCTGACCTTCGCTCGCCCCCTTCACGATGCCAGCGATGTCGACCAGCTTCAGCGCCGCCGGCACCAGTTTTTTGGGGACGATGTACTGGCTGATCCGCCGCAGCCGATCGTCGGGAACGCTGACAACGCCCTCGTTCGGCTCGATCGTGCAGAACGGATAGTTCGCGCTCTGAGCCGCCTTCGACATCGTGAGTGCATTGAACAGGGTGCTCTTGCCAACGTTGGGCAAACCGACAATGCCAGCTTCCATGATGAATTTGCGACCTGACTGAAGGGGATTCGAGTTGGTGGGGGCTGGCCGGGGGATTTTCTGTGAGCAGAGAGGCCAGCGTCTTCCCATCGTCCGCGCGACAATGGCAGCTTCCTCACGCGGTTTGATAGCAGACCGCTTCCGCAAAGTCACGCGGGGCGATTCGAGACATCGAGACGTGCAAATCCATTCGATCGACGAGGAACATACAAACGACGTCGCTGTCGTGCATGTGGGTTTTGCCGCGCCTGCCGATTCTGCGGAAAGCTCTGTTGGAGTTCCGCCTCATCAATCAGGAATTCCCTTGGAAAATAAGCCGACCCATCAGTTGCGAGTGACCTATGTTGTTTCCGAATGTCAACGTTTGTGACTCGGAGCCTGGAGCGACGCGCTGCGCAACGTCTGGCCGGCCAAACACCACCCCGAGTTGAATCCTTCGTTCATGGCAGTCGAAAGTGGAGTGTGACTCATGAAACTCGCGGGACACCGAGTGCTGGCGATGCAGACGACCGTCTGGGCAGCCGCCTCCCTGGCGGGCCTGGCCTGGTTGACGGACTACAGTTCTGTGCCGGGAGTGGCTGCGACCTCACCCGTCGCATGGCCTCAACGTGCCGATCTTCAACGAGATGATCGGCAGCCAACGCTGCTGATGTTTCTGCATCCCCATTGCCCTTGTTCACAAGCCAGTCTCAGCGAGTTGGCCCGCGTGGCCGTGCAGGTTCGCGAGCGAATGCGGATGCAGGTGCTGTTCGTGCAGCCCGATGGCTGTGCCCCCGACTGGTATCGGACAAGTCTCTGGACCAGCGCCCGTGACATCCCCGGAGTGCTGGTGGATGTCGATCTCAGGGGACATCTCGCCGGGCAGTTTGGAGCCAAAACGTCTGGCCAAACGCTGGTCTATGACCGGGCGGGCACACTGGTTTTTCGAGGGGGTCTGACGCCGGGACGCGGTCACGAGGGGGACAGCCCCGGTCGAACGGCCGTCCTGTCCCTCCTCGAAGAACGAACCCGGGGCTCCACGATGGAATGCAGCGCGTTCGGCTGCCCCCTTCTGACGGAACGTGCCGAGCAACGATGAACTGTGCGACCACAATCTCTCAATCAACCGGTGGGCCATGGCCAACGCAACGATCCAACTGTCAAACTCGACTTCACTTGTTCAGCGAACGCGCCAATTGATCGCGGAGCAACAAAACCACTTGTTCCGGCAGACCGATCTGTTGTTCGCCGGGCTGTTGGTCTTTGAGTTCCTGGCCGGGTTGCTGGCCGCACTGTGGGTCGCGCCCTACACCTGGGCGGGGGCGGAGCGGCAACTTCACCCGCACCTTTGGATCGCAGGTGTGCTCGGCCTGACGATCATCAGTCTGCCGGTCTACCTCGCGTGGCGATATCCCGGCCGATGTGTCACTCGCCAGGTCATCGCAGTCGCACAGATGGCGATGTCCGCGCTGCTGATTCACCTGACGGGCGGCCGGATCGAGACGCATTTTCATGTGTTTGGCTCGCTGGCGTTTCTGGCGTTCTACCGCGACTGGCGAGTGTTGGTCACCGCATCGGCCGTGACGGCCGCAGACCATCTGCTGCGCGGCATCGTCTGGCCGCAGTCGGTCTATGGAATTGAAGCGGGTGGATCATGGAGGTGGATCGAACATGCCGGCTGGGTCATTTTCGAGGATGTCTTCCTGGTTCTCTCGTGTCTGAGGAGCAATCGAGAAACTCAGACTCTGGCCGAGCGACAGGCACTACTGGAGGCCACCAACGAAACGATCGAACTCCAGGTGCAACAGCGCACGGCAGAACTCAAGCGGAGTCAGCAGGCGCTGGAGTCGGCCAACGGGCAACTGGCGGGAGTGCTCGATGCCGCCACACAGATCTCGATCATCGCGACGGATGTGACGGGCACGATCACGGTCTTCAACACCGGAGCCGAACAGATGCTCGGGTATGCGGCCGGCGAAATGGTGGCCCGGCACACTCCCGAAATCATCCATCTGCCCTCCGAAATCGCGGCCCGCTCCAAGGAACTGTCGTTCGAGTTCGCTCGTCCGATCACCGGGTTCGAGGTGCTTGTGGCTGCCGTCGGCCATCGGAAATACGAACGCCGCGAATGGACCTTTGTCCGCAGGGATGGAAGTCAGTTCGCCGCCGATCTGGTGGTCACCGCCGTCAAGAACGCGTCGGGGGAAGTCACCGGTTATCTGGGTGTGGCTGAGGACATCACGGTCCGCAAAGAGACCGAACGGCAACTGGTGACCGCTCGCGAAACGGCCGAGCAGGCGGCCCGGGCCAAGAGCGAATTCCTGGCCAACATGAGCCACGAAATCCGGACGCCGATGAACGGCATCATCGGGATGACCGAACTGGCACTGGGAACGTCACTCACGCCGGATCAGCAGGAATATCTGGATACGGTCAAATCGTCGGCCGACTCACTGCTGAGAATCATCAACGACATCCTCGACTTCTCGAAGATTGAGGCCGGTAAACTCGAACTCGATCCGCATCCGTTCCATCTGCGAGACAGCCTCGCTGACACGATGAGGACACTGGCCGTGCGAGCCGACGAGAAACACCTGGAGTTGGTCTGGCACGTCCCGGCTGATGTCCCCGATGGATTCCTCGGTGATGTGGGCCGGTTGCGCCAGGTGCTGGTCAATCTGGTTGGTAACGCCATCAAGTTCACGTCGAAGGGTGAAGTCGGCGTCACGGTCGAACTCGAATCCCGCAGCGACTCGCACGCCCGGCTGCACTTCGCCGTTCACGACACGGGCATCGGCATCCCGGCCGACAAACAGGCTCTGATCTTTGAAGCGTTCTCACAGGCCGATACCTCGACGACGCGACTGCACGGTGGAACGGGATTGGGACTCTCGATCTCGCGGCAAATCGTCAAGTTGATGGGGGGCGAGATCGCGGTCCAAAGCGAGCCCGGACAGGGCAGCACGTTCTATTTCAGGATCGAGCTTCCGTTTGCCGGCGATTGCGAGCGGGATGAGGTGCTGGTCGATTTGGAAGGCGTGGCGGTTCTGGTGGTGGACGACAACGACACGAATCGCCGCATCCTCGACGGGATGCTGCGCGGCTGGAAGATGCTGCCCACGCTGGCGGCCAGCGGTACGGAGGCACTCGACGCCATGCTCCGTGCTCATACCGAAGGGCGTTCGTTCCCGCTGGTCCTCACCGATTGTCACATGCCGTACATGGACGGCTTCATGTTCGTCGAGGAACTCAAGCGACATCCGGAACTGTCGGGCTCCACGATCATGATGCTCACGTCGGGCGCGCCGCAGGGGGCGTTTGAACGCTGCCATCAGTTGGGGATCTCGGCCACGCTGTTGAAGCCCATCAAACAATCGGAACTGCAACGAACCATCGCTGACATTCTCGGCAATGCGTCTCGTACTCCGATGACACCCGTTCCGGCGAATGCTCGCGCGATCCCGCACACCGGGCCGCGACTGCGCGTGCTGCTGGCCGAGGACAATCTCGTCAATCAGCGCATCGCCATGCGGTTTGTCGAAAGGCTGGGTCACGAGATTCACGTCGTCGACAATGGCCAGCAGGCCCTCGATGCGCTGGAGGCGACCCCGTTCGACGTCGTGCTGATGGACATCCAGATGCCGGTGCTCGACGGACTCAAGGCGACCGTCGCCCTGCGTCAGCGCGAACAGTTGACCGGACGGCATACACCGGTGATCGCCGTCACGGCCCACGCCATGTCCGGCGATCGAGACCGCTGTCTGGCGGCAGGCATGGACGATTATCTCAGCAAGCCGATCCAGGTCACGCTGCTGGCGACGGCCCTCGCGCGAGTCACCGCCGCCCAGAGTGCGATCCAACGAGTCGAGCCGCGCCAAACGGGTTTCGCCCTGTCAAATCCCACCGAGCGAGTCTGCGATCTGAATGCGGCGTTGGAACGAGTCGATGGCGAAGGAGACTTCCTGAAAGAACTGACCCAGATTTTCCTCGACACCACTCCCGACATGCTGGCCGGGTTGAAGCTGGCCGTCGAGTTGGCGGATGCCGAAGAGGTCTATCATCTGGCGCACGCCCTCAAGGGATCTGTGGGCAACTTCAGTGCGCATCCGTCATTCGGCGCGGCACTGCGACTCGAACGCATGGGCCGGCAAGGCGATCTGCAAGGCATCGAAGTCGCCTACAACGATCTGCTGAGCGAAATCGAGAAGCTCTGCGAAGTCCTGCGCACCGAAGTCTTGCAGCATCCCGCCACTCACCGTTCGGCGCGGGTCTCCTGACCCCGCCGAAACCGTGGACCGAAGGTCTCCCTGATTCTTTGCGGCCTTGAAGAAGAGGAGACCTGCGGTCGGTCGTTTCGGCGGGGTCGGGAGACCCGCGCCGAACAGACCCGCGCCGAACAGCGCTTCACTCGCGAATGACCACCTGAGCCGGGTTGACGGCCTGGAACTTCCCCTTGTTGGCGGTGATCTCGAACGCCTTGGGAACCGATTCCAAACCGTCGAGCACGTGCGTGATGGTCGATTTCAAGTGGACTCGTCCCGACGACACGAGCCGCACGGTGTGTTCCAGATGCGCCTGCGTGCTGATGTCGGGGAAGACGTAACGCAGGCTGCGTTCTCGCAGCAGATCGATGTTCATTTCGAGCGGTCCGCCGAACCACGAGACGCCGACGATTTTGCCGCCCGAACGGACCGCGTCGATGGCCTGCGTGACCGTCTTCGTTCCGGCCATCCCCTGTTTCGGGCTGCCGCCGGCGCACTCGAAGACGATGTCGGCTCCGTTGCCCTCCGTCAGCCCGCGGATGACGGACACGACGTCACACTCGCGCGCATTGAGGGCGTGATCGGCTCCCAGTTCGCGAGACATCCGGCACGATTCCTCGCGGACATCGACCGTGATGAGTTGCCCCGCACCGCTGATGCGCGCGATCTGCAGACACTCCAGCCCCATGCTCCCCTGACCGAAGATGACCACCGAGTCGCCCATCTGAATGCTGGCCGTCTCGACCGCCGCGATGCTGTCGCTGAGCGACTGCAGGCAGGCGGCTTCGCTGTTCGAGATGTTGTCGGCGACTTTGACGAGTGCGATCTCGGGCAGAATGGCCACCTCGCTGAAGCAACCCGGCAGATCGAATCCGATCACCGGGCCCTTGCGACAGAGCGTGCTGCGATCCGACAGACAGAGATTGCAAGTCTGGCAGGGAAGCTTGGCCCGGGCGGCGACTCGCTCGCCGACGTGGAAGCGTGTGACACCGGGGCCGGTCTCGATGATGCGGGCACAGAATTCGTGGCCGAACAGTTGAACGGGGGCCTCGGTTTCCAACCGCCGTTTGATGCGGTCATAAGCCAGCGTCGGGATGCCGAGCGCGAGCTGCGCCTCGGTGACGCTCGGCTGCACCACGAGCGGCTCGACGAGGACATGCCCCGGCCGCAACTCGGGCTTCGAAACGTCGTCCAACCGCAGGTCGCCGAACCCATAGAATCGCCAGGCTTTCATCGGTGCAGTCTCCTCAAAGTGAACACAAGGCATTGAAAACAAGACGGTTACGGCAGGTTTTTTCAAAAATGACGTCGAAAGCAGACTTTTTTGACCGACTTTTTTTCCTTGAACGTCCAGAGGAGACTTTTTTGGCCGACTTTTTTTTCAAAATCGCTCAGAAAAGTCTGCTTTCGGCGACTTTGGCACGCCGACCGTCCGCACGAGACTTTTTTGGGCGATCTTTTTTCCGTGAACGCCCGCACGAGACTTTTTTGGCCGATCTTTTTTCCGGGAACGCCCAAACGAGACTTTTTTCAACGATCTTTTTTCCGAAATCCCCGCTCGCAGCCTGCTGGAACCGACGTCGGAACGCCGACGAACCAATGCCGCCTGCACCGACCGATCACTTCTGTTCCGTCGAGTCGGGCTGCTTCGACTGAAGCACGAACTTTTGCAATGTGTGGCAGTCGGGAGAAACCAGTCCGCGGTTGCCTCCCGCCGACATGACAACTTCGGCCACATAGACATCGCCGCGCGAGTCGATGCGGATGTCGTGCGGTGCGAAGAAATCGCCCGCTGCCGTTGGGTTGTCGCCTCCGCCCCAGCGGGCGAGCAGTTTGCCTTGCGGATCGAAGACGCTGATGCGCCCGCCCGTGGCCTCGGGTGACGGAGCTGATGTTCCCGGCCACATTCCCGCGCGATAACCGAGTTCCGCAACGAACAGGTTCCCCGCCGCATCGAACGCGACCTGACAGGGCCGCGCGATGTCGCGCCACTCGTGCAGGAACTCGCCCTGCGGTGAGAAGAGTTGAATGCGGCTGTTCTCGCGGTCGGCGACATAGACTACGCCCGCACGGTCAACGGCGATTCCGTGCGGCACCCGAAACTGTCCCGGCCCGGCTCCCGGTTCGCCCCACGAACAGAGCAGCCGTCCGTCGGGAGCAAACTTGTGAACGCGGGCATTGCCGTAGCCATCGGTCACGTAAATCTCCCCCCCGGGAGACAGCGCGACGTTCGTCGGGAAATAGAACGGTGGTCCCGCGTGGCGAATGGTGCGGAAGTCGATACTGGTCGCGCCGGTGTCGGACGGACGGCCGCTCGTGCCGAGAGTCATCAGCAGCCGGCCATCGGGTGTGAACTTGCGAACGGTGTGGTCCAGATCGTCCGTGCAATAGACGGCGTCGTCCGGCCCGATGGTGATGCCGTGCGCACGGGCAAACCCGCCCTCGCCCCACGAGTACAGGAACGAGCCGTCGCAGTCGAAGACCAACACCGGATGCGTTCCACGATTGAAGACGAACACGCGATCCTGTCGATCAACGGCGACGGCCGACACCTCGGTCCACTGACACTCCGCCGGACGCCGCTCCCAGTGGGCAACAGCTTCGTAGATGAAGCGACCGCTCCCGACGAGAACGCGTTTGTCGGACGGCCGAGCAGCCGTGTGGTCGGGCGGCGTTGGTGCGTCATTTGTTGGCAAGTTGTTCCTCGATTCAAGCCGTAGGGTGGGGGGGGGGGGGCGGGGCGGGCCAGGGGGGGC
>JBBPIS010000145.1:0-18929 GCA_038040225.1 Planctomycetota bacterium | reverse complement strand
CCCAATCTATCAAGACTACCCAGCTGGCGCTAGACCGCCGATGCAACCGCTCTAGAGTCCGCTAGCGCCAGCCGAGTCCAAAAAAGTCTTTTTTAGAGTCCGCTAGCGCCAGCCGAGTCCAAAAAAGTCTTTTTTGTGGTCCGGCAGCGTCAGCCAACTCATAAAAGGGCTTTTTCGCGGTTCGGCAGCGTTAGGAAGACCGTCCGGCCCGCAACCGCCACGGGACTTCGAGGCCGTGGCGGTCCATGACCAGCGGGTCGGAGAGGATTCGTTCGGTGCGGCCGTCGGCCTGGACTCGGCCTTCGTCCAGCACGAGGACTCGATCGCAGAGGTCGATCACGAAGTCGAGGTCGTGCGTGGCGACGATCAGCGTTCCGGCGAACTCGCGCAGGATCGTCAGGAGTTGGCGACGCGCTCGCGGGTCGAGGTTGCTCGTCGGTTCATCGAGGACGAGGAGCGAAGGCTCGCAGGCCAGCACGCCCGCCAGGCAGACTCGCTTGCGTTCGCCGGTGCTCAGTTCGGCGGGGTTCCGCGTCGCACAGTCAGCCATCCCGACAGCGGCCAGCCCCCGTTCGACTCGCGCGAGGACTTCGGTACGGTCGAGACCCAGATTGAGCGGGCCAAACGCCACGTCGTCGCGCACGGTGGGACAGAACAACTGATCGTCGGGGTCTTGAAACAGGAAGCCGACCTGACGCCGGACCTCGCGCAGCCGAGACTTCGTCACCGCGAGGCCGCGCACGAAGACGTGTGCCTCCTCATCGCGCGCCACCGGCGGCGCAGGGAGCAGCCCGTTGCAGTGCATGAGCAGCGTCGACTTGCCCGCGCCGCTCGGCCCGACCACGGCGATGCGTTCTCCGGGCGACGCGACACAGGAAATTTCCTGCAGCGCCAGCCGTCCGTTCGGGTAACGAAACGACAGTTGGCGCAGTTCGAGGGCGGCAGGCTCGGTCATTGGGAAAAGCTCGGTTGGAAACGTCGCCCGTCGAGGGGGGAGGAAAAGTGAGAGGTCAGTACTTCCAAGTTCGTGGCGGACGCTGCCAGCGTCCGTCAACAAACTCCTGCAAGGAGTCACGCCGACGCTGGCAGCGTCGGCCACGATGACGCGAACTTGGAAGTACTGACTTTGCACTGGTCACTGGTCATTTCTCACTTCCGCCTTCTGTGAGCCTTTCACGCGGCATCATCCAGTGATCTCACCGAGCCATCCCAGCCGCGGGCCAGCATGGCGCGGTGCGTTCGTTCGGCGCGTTCCATCGCGCGCAGCAGCAACAGGCCGATCATCTGGGCACTGATCGACCAGTGCCTCCACCGCGAGCCGCCTCCAAAATTGCGGGCGTCGCGCGCGTTGCGCAACCGCCGCAACTCGTCCCACAGAATGAAGACGTAACGGTACATGAAGCCGAGCATCGCGACGAACACGACCGGGCAGTGCCAGCGTCGCAACAGGGCCAGCAATTCTCGAAACGGCAGGACGTGGATCAGCCACAGCCCGGCGAGGAACGACACCGTGCAGCGCAGCCAGAGTGAGACCGTCCAGTTCCACGCGAGCCTGTCGCCGCTGGCCACGGGAATCGAGAGACCGAATACAAACAGCAGCGGCAGGAACAGCGCGAGCCGACGCGCGAGGTAGCGCATCGTTACGCCTGCGAGACTCAGCCCCGTGAAGACAACAGCCAGGAGCAGCCCCTGCGCGGGCCAGTGTTCGAGCGGAATCAGGCCCGCCGCCAGAATCGCGAGCAACGTCAAAACCAGCTTCGCTCCGGAGGGAAGCGTGTGACAGACCGACTCGTCGGGCGAACGTGTACCCGGCGTCCGTGGCACCGATCCCGGATCAGCCATCGGAACCGTCCGCCAGCGTCAGCCGGTTCGCATGCCAACGAGCGATACCACCGAGGACGACCGCTCCGGCAAATACGACTGCCGTTCCGAGCAATCCCGCCAGCGACACCGACCACCAGCCCTCGAAGGGGAGTGGGATTTCGTAGTCGCCGAGCAACAGTGGCGGACGCTCCTTCTCCAATTCCACCAACCCAAGCCGTTGCGAAACGGCGTCGAGTCCATCGGGCAGCTCACTCTTGAACGGCGCGAGTAACGCGGCGACGGCGAGTGATGCGACGACACCGGCCACCACGAACCGGCCGACTTCTCGCACCGGCCCGATCGGCGCGGGGGACGGCACAAGATCGGCTCGCCGCGAGAGGACGAACGCGAGGACCGATCCCGTGATCAGACCCTCGCCGACTCCAATCAAGGCGTGATACACGACCATCAGCGTGAAGACGCCCTGCGGATCGAAGCCGTTCGCGTGGGAGGAGAGTCCAAACTCCAGGCAGAACAACGCGGCAGCCGCCAGTACGGACAGCCAAGCGGCGATCACCGCCGACGACACCGTCGCGGTCGTTCCATTCCCGAGCAGCCTGCGCAGCGCGGCGTACACCGCATAGCCGCCCCATGCACCAACGACGCCCATGTTCAGAATGTTGGCTCCCAGCGACAGCAGGCCGCCGTCACTGAAGAGGACCGCCTGCACGATCAGCACCATCGCGATCGCCAGACACCCGGCCCACGGACCAAGGATCACCGCCGCCAGAACGCCTCCCAGCAGATGCCCCGAGACGGGCAGACCGAGCAGCGGAAAGTTGACCATCTGCGCGGCAAACACAATCGCCGCCATCATCCCCGTCAGCGGCACTGCCCTGTCTTCGAGATCGACTCGCAACCGACGCAGCGAATAGGCGACTGCTCCCGCACTAAGCACGGCCGCCGCCACGCAAACCTCCGGCCCCAAGATTCCATCGCGAATGTGCATTGCCCGCCGACCTCTCAGAAACAAACCGATCCAAACATCGGGCCGTTTCTTAGCACATCGGTCGGTCGATGCCAAACGTCACGGGACGGTTGAGGAACCCGAGGACGAAGAGTCCGTCGAGGAGGCCGACTGCGACGGTGCAGGTTTCGTCGGAACAGGCTTTGGCGGTGCGACGAGGAACTCGAACGTGCGGCCCCGATTCACGATGACTTCCAATTCCACATCGGTGGTTTCGGCAGTCGGCTCGAATTGGACGAGGCGCATTGATGTGCCGTTCATTCCATAGGTGCCGCTGTTGTTCTTTGCCGAAATCTTGCGACCAGTTTGGTCTCGGACCGTGATGATCAAGTCGGTATCGTCGTCGAGCGTCGAGTGGTTCAGTCGAATGAACGGAAGGCTGGAATCGAGTTCCGTGTACGCGCGACCGTTGTTAGTTCCACTTCCGAAGCCCGTTCCACCGTTTGTTGCCAGTCTCGGTGTGACTGTCAGCGTGCTGCCGTCATCTTGAACGCTACCGGCAGAACTGAGAACAGTTGCGGTCAATTCCAATCCGGCAACGACCTGCCGCAGATTCAGTCGCTCCGCCTCCAACGCGGCAGGCAGCGCGAACAGCTTCGTGCGCCAGACTTCGTCGGCACCGAACTCTGCCTCAGGGTTCCGTCGAACTCGAATGTTGAGCTTCCAGGCTGGTTCAAACGGGGAGAGTCCCGACAAATCATAAGCCTTGTTTCCCGTGGCGTCCGTCAGCCAGATATGCCATTGAGGTCGAGTGTCTGTCCAGCGCGGATCGGTGGAGATGATCTCGAGGTCCTGTTCGCGCAGATATTTCTCGGTGAAGTTCGCCGGACCATTCTTCAACGTGACAGTCAGGGGCGCCACCGTCTGGGACGCCGGAACGGTTTCGGGTGTCCATTCGGAAAACGTCGATTTGTAACCGGGATTGGGGACATGGAGATCGAACAACAGACGTTCGGTCCCTTGCTCATAGAACCGCATGTGCAGCGTCGGATCGCGGCGTGGGAACGGTCCCTCGCTGAAACACATCATGTTGTTGGACGAGCTTGAGCCGGAAACACCCACTTTGAAGACGAAGCCCGTCGATTCGACGAACTCGACTCGTGAGAAGAACCGGGGTAGGTCGCGATGCCGCTTGCCATCCGCCGTCCAGATCGAGAACAACAAGCCGACCGCGTTCGGCTGGCTGGAGAACGTGCTTTTGATTCGCTCGCCCAACCGACTTTGAAACCGATTCGGTACGAAGCCAGCCAGGCGGGCCTTCAACGGAGGGTACGAGTCGTACTGGAACGTCCCGACGTCAGCCTTCTCGAATCGGACGATGGTGCCATCGCTCAAGGTGGCTTCCGGCCCCTTCGGTTCCTGCAACAGCACCCAAGCCGCGACGATCAGGCAGGCAATCAGCAGAGTCGCCACCACCCACCAGCGTTTCTTCATTCTTGAGCTTTCTCCGATTCGGGCGGCTTCTCGTCCGCGATCGGCTTCGGCAACGCGACTCGACCCAGCACCTGTTCGATGACAGTCTGATCGCGCAGGACATCGCTGGCAATCTCGCGCAGTTGGCCTTCGGCGCTGGCGTCCTTGTCGTAGAGCTTGTGCATTCGTTCGTAGAGGTCGTTCAGGCGACTGAAGTAAACGTCGCGACGGCTGACCAGTTCGCGCGTGAATTCGGCGTCCTTGCGAGCCTTCATCTGGGCGGCGTGCTGGACTTCGGCGGCAACCTGTTCGGGATCGACCTCACCGTCCGAGGCGGCTCGCAAATCTCCGCCACACTTGTCGACCGGCGGCAACTCGGGAGCCTTGTCCGGCAGGTTGAAGGGCAGCAGTTCGAGATAGCCCTTCAGATACCAGCGCGTCGCCTCGGCGCGGCGAGTAACAAAGTTCTTCGGTTCAGAATCGAGCAACTCGGCCGCGTTGCCGAGGTACATGAACAGCCAGCCCCGCTGAATCGGATCGCGTTCGTACTTGAGTGCCTCCTTCGCGTGACGCATCACGTCGGCCGCGTGTCCTCGAATGTCGCTCTGCCCATACACATGAGCCGCCATCCAGTGAATCCGGCCCTTGTCCACGGGCGCGGTGTGCTTCGCGAGCAACTCGTTCGCCCGCTTCTCCACCTCCTCCCACGGCGTCTTGTCGGCGGCTCGCAGCTTGTCGAGTGCGAGCAGATGTTCAGCAAGACTCCCCGCCGGATTTGGCAACGACCCCGACTCTCGCCAGAAGCGGGCCAGTTCGCTAGGCAGCCGTGCTCCGCCGAGCTCTCCTGTTGTGCCTTTGCCGATCTTGATCGTCCAGTGAAACCAAGTTCCTTTGCGCCAGACATCGACCACGACGGGATACGACTTCGGCGTCCAGCCGAGTAGTTCGGGATGCGCCGACGGTCGCTTGGAGGTCAGACCAGCTAGGCCACCATCACCATTGAACAACGGCAGATTTCCTCGCAAAGTGGTCCGTTGCTTCTCGTCAGTCACGATGGCGTCGAACTTGGTCCAGAGTTCGTTCTCCAATTCGGTTTGCTCTTTGGGGAACGCCTGAATGGTGAATCGCTGATGACCCTCCAAGGTCAGAACCACCTCGGTGAACTTGGCCTCGACCTCAACGTACTTCCGGTACATCTCGGTCAGGGTTTGATTGACCTGACTCAATTGGTCACCTTGCAACCCGGCGGTCTTCGCAATCCGGTCGCTCAGTCGCACTCCGTCATTCGTCCACATGACGTACTCGCGGCTTTCGTCTTCGCCGATTTCGGGAATTTGCAAATCAAGACCTTCACCGTGTGCGCCGGGACCTCGCCCGCCGGTCTTCGGACTCTCTTGCCAGAAACGGCGCAGGCCCGATGGCAGTTCGGGGGCTTCGCCGCTATCCAAGACCGTGTAGGTTTTGGGGTAAAAAGCCGTCCCGCTAGGTCCTACTGTGGGTGGGCCAGTCCCCTCCGCGCCAATTTCCCAGCGACGCCACTTGCCTCGGGCTCGGATTGTGATTTGTAGCGGGAGCCGATTCTGCTTCCATCCAAGTAGCTGTTGGTAGCGGAGATTGCTGGCGGCCAAGACTCCTCCCGTACCAAACGCTCCCGTTGACGACATGCTTCCTCCCATCGCGGCACTGGCGAATGCTGCTGGCGGCGCAGCCATCCCAACTCCGCCTCCTCCTCCGCTGCCCATCATCCTGTCGGTCGATCCAACCTGCGGCAGCAACACATCGGGGTCCGCGAAGAGTGGCAGTTGCTGGCGCAGCAACTTCTGGACGGCAATCGGGAGCTGAGTATCGACCGCCGTCCACAAAGCGTTTTCCAACTTGGCGAGGTCTTCATCGAACCGCTCGATCAACACGGACTGAAGACCTTCTTCCGTGGCGAACTGACTGTGTGCTGCTTCAACTTTGAGATACTCCCGATGAATGTCGGTGAGAATCTTTTCGAGTGCCATGCGTTGCTCGGCCGTCAGTTCGTCGGTGCCGAAGCCGTGCGGATGCAGCTTCACTCCGTCGGCCGTGAACTGCACGAGGGCGTTCGTTTCGTAAGGGTCGCGAGCCGCCTCTTCGAGTTGTTTCTGTCGGTCTTGCTCCTGTTTCTGACGCTGTACCTCAGCCACGTAGCGTAGAATCGCAACTTCTTGATCTGCGAGTGGGGTCGGTGCTTCGAGTGTGGCGCTTGGCCCTGGTTGGTGGTCCAGCCAACTGATAAAGAACACGGTCCCCACCAAGCCCGAGAATGTTCCCATCGCGATGATTAAAGCCATCGTGATGCTCCTGCCAACCGACCATGAGCGACGAGGTTTCACGGTTTTCCTCGGACCCGCCGCGACGGGCTTGCTGCGAATCGATTCCACGTCGAGTTTGACTTGGCTCGCTTGCTGGTAGCGGCGGTCGGGTTCCTTTTCGAGGGTACGGAGGACGATCTCGTCGAGTCGCACGTCGAGCGAGTACTTCTGCGATGGCGGGGCGAAGCGGCCGAGAGGCAACTCGCCCGTGAGCAACTCATAGAAAACAACGCCCAGCGAAAAAATGTCGGCGCGATGATCGATGCTGCGGCTTCCCTCCATCTGCTCGGGAGCCATGTAGGCGGGCGTGCCCATGATCTGGTGCGTGCCGGTCAGCGTCGGGATGTTGGCCGGTTTGCCGAGCAACTTGGCGAGCCCGAAGTCGGCGATTTTCACCCGGCCCCGTTTGTCTATCAAAATATTCTCGGGCTTGATGTCGCGGTGGACGACCCCTTCCTCGTGAGCGAATTGCAGCGCGTCGCAGATCTGGCCCACGATGCCGAGCGCCGCACTCGGCGAGATGTGGCGCGGCGGCTCGTGCGGCGCAGGGGACTCGGGTTCTGGAGCGGCCTCACCCTCCCGATGGACCGGCTGTGCCGAGAGGTTCGAACGGATCGCTGCCGCGTCGGCAACCAACCCGGCGCGAATCGCCTGCCGGAGCGTGACGCCATCCACAAACTCCATCAGCAGATAGAAGACGCCCTCGCGCTGACCGAACTCGTACACGGTGACGATGTGTTGATGACTGAGTTGTGCCAGAGTGCGGGCCTCCCGCTGAAACCGCTCGGCAAAGTTCGGGTCGCTCGCCACTTCGTCCGGCAGCACCTTGAGAGCCGCCCAGCGGTCCAACTCCCGCTGGCGGACCTTGTAAACCGCACCCATTCCGCCCTGGCCGAGCAGCGCCACGATCTCCCATTGCGGGAACTTCGGAGTCAGTTCCTCAATGGTCGGCGGTATCCAACCGCGTCGCGGCCCCGAGCCGCTCCCTCCGCTCCCCTCTCCCGCCGCACCGGTCAGCGTGCTCGGAGACATCCCCTGCCTGAGCAGGCACGCGGGACAAAGGCCCGGTGGAAAGTGAGGCGGCAACGGAGCGTCGCATTGCAGACATTTGGTGGATTCGGTCATGACAGCACCTGGCGGAGGATGCGTTTGTGAGAAAGGAGCCTACCGTGAAGAGAAGTTTCTTCCGAGAAACGTTACACGAAATCTGGAACCTTCGTTCGGATCCGAACTTCAAAGGATTCAAACAGCGACCTGCAATGGCATGCTCCGCCGTGCCGACGACCTGCGGGGCAGATTCCCGAATCGCGAGGGAAATGCTCAGGAAAGTGCTCCAGACAGACACCGCTTGTCTTGCCGCTGGCACGGTCGTCGACATACCCTTATTCGCGAGATGCGATGACACGACGGGATGAGTTTCAAATAGGGACATTCCTGAACTTCCGACTGAGATTCTCCAATGGCCAACATTCCTCGCCTGTTGATGGTGTCGGTCCTGATTGTGAGCCGGTGTGAACCTCTCGTGGCTGAAGACGCCTTGCCCCCGGGAGCCGCAGTCTATGACGAGTTTCCCGCAGCGTTGCGACCGTCGTTGCAGACCGCCTACCAGGCCGAAATCAAACGACAGGAACATGTTGTCAATGAGGCCAGCACGGCGCGTGTGAAAACGAAGTCAACCGTCGCCCGGGAGCTTGCTGCGGAGGAATACGAAGCCGCCAAGCGAAGTCTTGAATTGCTCAAGGCCACGAACCGTCCGCCATTTGTCGGGAGTTCCATCAAGCGAAAGGCGTGGGCGACCGGCGACATTGGCGAGCCCGACCGACCGATTCAGATTATGAAAGTCGTCGGTGAAAAGTCGGCACTCGTGATCTACAACCCCACCGGGACAGACGATGTCGTTGTCTTGCTGAATGGCCTCCCCACGCTCGGGTGGAGCGAGGGGAGTTACCGGAAATTGAAGGGCGCGTTGATGGTGACGGGAACAACGCCCCATCCGACCGCTCCCCGCGACAGGGCTGCGGTGCTCCTGGTGGAGCCGTTCAGTTGGAGCAAGTATCGCAAGTGGCTGGACGAGCCCATGCCCTGATCGTCCGTAAGCCAGGGATTGATCATGTGCCACGGCTGTGTCAGCCGTGTGTCTTTCGCGAGACTCATGACCATTACCACGGCTCACAGATCCGTGGCACTCGACTGAATCGGCATCAAACGGCCTGACCGAGAAACCACTGGTCGAGCACGACACGCCGAGTGAACCAACTGGAGGCCATCAATTGGCGTGCCGCCCAACTCAGCCACGAGTGGGGCAACCAGTCGGACGGATTGCGCTGGTGAGTTCGTCCGAAGTGCGCGACGATCCGGTCGGCATACGTTTGCAGGTTGTCGCTCGATGCGCCGAGATGCAGTTCCCCAATTACGTCCGCGGCGATCAGGCCCGATTCGACGGCGGGACGGATCCCCTCGCCGCTTTGCGGATGCGCTAAACCCGCCGCATCGCCGATGAGCAGCACTCCGTCATCGACCAGCTTCGGCGGAACGCGCTCGTACAACTGATAGGCGTGACCGTGAAGGCGTCCCGGAAAGGACGCGACGACTTTGCCACGCTCGCGCAGAAACTCGACGAACGCGGCGACCTGGTTGGTCAGTTGCTCTGCACCAATCCGGCCGAGTCCGATGTTCAAGAACGTCCCCTTCCGAAAACACCAACCGTAACCGTTGAGGTCGGGACAGAAAAACAGTTCCGGCATTTCGGCGGCAACCGAGCCGCGCGAGAGATCGTCGCCCGTTGCCTCAAACTCAATCTCTTGGGCGGTCACGACCGACGTGTGCGGCACATCGCGGGCACCGAGCATTCGTGCGACCGGACAGAAGTGTCCCCCCGCGCCAACCAGCAGCGGAGCTTCGTACGTTTCGTTGATTTGCCAGCAACCATTGCTGCGAACCATCGAACGGACGGGCTGTCCGGTGCGCAGTTCGGCGCCGCAGCGATTCAGCAGGTACGTGTCGAACTCGCAACGCCGGATGCCGTAGCTGACGACCTTGCCGTAGCGAGTCTCGACCTCGCGTCCACCGATCATGCCGGTGCGAAATCCGGTGATCGGTTGCAGCACGCGGCTAGGTTGATAGTCGTCGAGGTCGACTTGCAGTGCGTCCCACACGGGCGGAGTGACCCAGCCCGCGCAGGTCTTGTCCCGAGGAAACGTCTTCTGGTCGAGGATCACCACTCGCGCGCCGGCCTGAACCAGTCGCCAGGCACAGGCCGAACCGCCCGGCCCGCCGCCAACGATCGCGACGTCAAATCGTTCGAGCATGATGCGGCTCCTCGTACAAGTCGGCTCGCGTCCACGGCACGGCATTGTTCTGACCCTGACAGAACACGACTTGGAACAGTTGCATCCAACCCGTCCGGAAGTTGGCGATCGACGCATTCAGGTACAGCCGCCACATGCGGACGAAGTTGGCGTCGAACATCCGTTCGACCTCGGCGGTGTGCAACTCAAAATTGTCCCGCCAACACTCCAGCGTCCGTGCGTAGTGCAGCCTCAGGTTCTCGACATCGAGGATTGAGAAGTCGCGTGTCTCGAAGATGTCCATCATCTGCCTCAGGCTGGGGGGGCAACCCCCGGGAAAGATCCGCTTCTCGGTCCAGAGATCAATCGGGCGTGCCAGATTGCGGCCGATCGTGTGCAGCAGCGCCAGGCCACCCGGCTTCAGACTGCGATGAATCACGTCGCCGAGTTCGCGGAAGTTCTCCGGACCGACGTGCTCCAGCATTCCGACCGAGACGAACGCATCGAACTGTCCGTCGATGCTGCGCCAATCGTCCTCGACGAACACCACGCGATCCTCCAGACCGGCCGACTTCGCGCGGTCGCGGGCGAATGCCACCTGCTCGTGCGAGATGTTGTACGCCTGGACAGAGACGCCGTATTCGCGAGCTAGATGCATGGCCAGACCGCCCCAGCCGCAACCGGCCTCGACGACGCGGTCGCCCGGTTTCAGTCGCAGCTTGCGGGCGACGTGGTCGAACTTCGCCCGCTGAGCCGCGGCCAGCTCCAGCGTCGGCTCGGAGAAGTAGGCGCACGTATAGGCCATCTGCTCGTCGAGCCACAGCCGGTAAAATTCGTTGCCCAGATCATAGTGCTGATGAATGTGGTTCTTTGAAGCCGCGCGCGTGTTCGGGCTGAGCCAATGCCACCAGCGCCACCTGTAATTGTCGAACCAATGTGGAGCTTGTCGGTTCGCCTGCGCGAGGTGCTCAAAGAATCGAACCAGATCTCCGGAAACGGTGATCTCGCCGCGCGAGTACCCATCGCCGAAGGCCATCGACGGATCGAACAGCAGGCTCAACAGGGTGGACCGCGATTGAATCGTGACTCGCGAGCGGACCGGATCGTTCGAGGCGGAGAGAACCTCGCCGTCCCAAAGTGCCACCTCGATCGGCAGACCTCGGACCAGCGACAACACGCGCCGCGCGAGCCAACGATCCAAGAACGTCGTTCGCGAAGCCGACGGGGCGGACGCCGGCGTCATCGCCGTCGGCGGCGCGGACTCGATCTGTCCTCGACTGCGTTCCTCCGCCGGAGCGGACTCGTGGCTCCTCGAATCCTCGCGTGGAGGCACGACGGAAGACTTAACCGGTGCTTCATCAAGTTGCGTCGAAGACATGACAAGCTCCCTTTCATTCGGTCAAACCCTGTGCCTGCAACACGCCATGCGCGGCACTCAGCCCGGAGGCGGCACTTTCCCCCACTTCAATCGTCGCGTGGAATCGCTCGGTGAATTCCGAAGCGCGTTCCCAATGTTCTCGCACAAGCTGATACACGGACCAATCCGCGTCGGAAGGATCGCCGCGCCGGGTCTCCAACCGTCGCAGCACGATATCAGCCGGAGCCGTGCATTCCAGCCAGACGGCTCGCGCGCCGCAATCGAGTGCCAGTTGCAGGAACTTTTGGCGAAGCGATTCACGCTGAAACGTCGCATCGACGATGACTCGGCCCCCGGACAGCAAACGCTGGCGGGCACGGCTCCAGCACTCGTCATAGGTCCGCTCGGTGCTGTCGGCGGAGTACAAGTCAGTGGAACGAGCGGAGCCGTCCGGCTTGGCGGCGAGTTCCTTGCGAATGACATCCGAGCGAAGCACCTCGTCGAAGTGAGCGGCACCGGCCAGCCCTCGTGCCAGCGTCGACTTGCCCGTCCCCGGCAAACCCGACACGAGCACCAGGGCCGGACGCCGATCGGGCCGCTCCAATTCCGAGAGACACCACAACCAGTGAGCTCGCGAACGCGCAATCGCCTCGTCCCGGTCGGACTGGGGGATCTCCGATTCGCTGCCCAGAATGGCTGCGACCTTGGCTCGCACGGCCGAGCGATACGCGGCGAACAACGGCAGCAAATGGCGGCCGGTCTCGTCGTTCGTTTGAGAGAAGTAGACGTCGGTGAAACCCCGCGCCAGATCGCGGCGGCCGATGAACGACGACTCCATCGCCAGAAAGGCGATGTCGGCGACGACGTCGATGCGCCGCAAACCCGGATCGAATTCGATGCCGTCGATGACCACGATGTCGTTGGGTGGAGATCGGTCGGGGAACAGAAAGACGTGCTCCAGCCGCAGGTCTCCGTGCAGATCGCGGATCTGCCCTTCGCCCGCCCGCCGGCGCAGCGTGTCGCCGTAGCGCAGCAGCCACTCGTCCGACAACGCCTCCAGTCGCTGCCGCACCCGCGGTTCGATGACGTCCGATTTCAAACCGCGAGCGAACTCCCAGTTCCCGCGCAGTTGCCGACGGAACTCCGCTTCGGCCTCGGTCGCCTGATCGCCGACGCAGCAGGCTGCCTGACAATGAATCGCCGCGATGCGCTGAGCGGCCCGCGCCAGGTCACGCGGTTCGAGCACTCCGGCATGCAGCCGCGACCGCAGCGTGGCCGACTCGGGCAGCCGCCGCATCTTGACCGCCCAATCGACGACCGGCCCGTTCCCCTCGAACCGCAATCCATCGGCCTCGCGCGTGACCGGCACGACGCCGAGATACACCTCGGGTGCCCACGGCCGGTTGATCCGAACTTCTTCGAGACAGAAGTCGTGCCGCAACTCGACCGTCGAGAAATCCAGGAACGGCAGCTTCACCGGTTTCTTTACCTTATAGACCAGTTCGCCCCCCAGAAAGACCGCCGAGATATGCGTCTGCCGCACGGAGACCTCGTCGACGGACACCGAGAACGCACTCGCGCGAGACAACGATCGCACAACCTCGTCCAGCGAGGTGTCCGACGTGGGCGGCAGAGTTGCCCTTTGTCGCAAAGTCATGGCACAACCTGTTCAAAGTCCAGCGAAGTCACTGGCCGTGATGCTGTCCCGCAAAGTTGTTCCGAAGCCAGTGGTGTTCCGCTTCCACGACCGGCGCAGTGGTTGAGAAGTGTGCGCCGCTGTTCGATGCGCGTGTGAATCCAAGGACAAGGAGATCCACCTATGCCCGGAAAGCAACTACTTTTCAAGGGTGCGGCTCGGGAAAAATTGCTGCGCAGGGCGAGCGTGTAGGCCGACGTGGTGCGA
The DNA here is from genome assembly GCA_038040225.1 of Planctomycetota bacterium. Taxonomy (GTDB): domain Bacteria; phylum Planctomycetota; class Planctomycetia; order Planctomycetales; family Planctomycetaceae; genus Schlesneria. The sequence continues at coordinate 5,800 of JBBPIS010000145.1, read as the reverse complement.
GTCGCCCTGGGTCCGCACTTCAAGTGTGTGTCCCCCCAAAAGAAATTCGGTCGCCCTCTGGTCTGCAATGACGGTGTGATCATCGGGTCGTGGGTCAGTTTGAGTGGTACTCGAAGGGCGGGGGAGTAACGCTGAGTCTGATTCCACGCCCGCAAGGACTCCGCGCGTGCCAGACTTTTAAAGCGTCATCCTTCGTGACGGTTGCTCGGCACACCAATCTGTTAGCCCGGATTATTCATGGCCACCTCATGCAGAGAACGGACTGCCGCACACCAACCCGCAGCGTAAGCGAGGGCGAACCGTGACGACGCCCTCGCTTACGCTGCGGGTTGGTATGTCGCCATGAATAACCCGGGTTAGGGTGAACTCGTATAGCCCCTGCGATAGACTCACGCCACACCTTTGGAACCGACCTCTCAGTAGTCGGGGGTGGTGGCTACCTGCATCGCAAGGAAGAACTCGAAAACGCGGAAGACGTCATCCTCCGAAACCTGAGAACTGATCTGCCATGAAATCCCGCCCGACCATCTTCCTCAGCGGCGTCACTGGTGAGTCTGTGCCTACCCTCATATCTCCAGCGGTCTCACTGCCATGAATCCTCCAATTTTCGTGTCTGCAACGTCGAGCGATTTGGGTGACGCCCGCGACTTGGTCGTCAGTGTTCTCGGTGGGATGGGTTATCAGTCCCGCGTGCAGCCGACGTTTCCGTTCGTCGGCGGAGATCTGCGGGCTGAACTGCGTCGGCTCATCGACGAATGTGGAATGGTGATCCAGCTCGTCGGTTTCCGCTGTGGTCAGGTGCCGACGACGGATGATCCGACCTTCGGTCGCGTCAGCCACACACAGTATGAAGCCCTCTACGCTGAGCAGCAGGGAAAGCGGGTGCTCTACATCACGCTGCCCGACACGTTCCCGTTCACACCGTACGAGCCGGAATCTGAGGACAAGATTGCCCTGCAACGCAATTACCGCGACAGCCTTCGTGCCCGTGGTGATCAGCGGGGCACACCGGCCAATCCCGACGCATTGAGGGCGTTGATCCTCCAACTGAGGGATGACTTGGCGGAGCAGATCAAGTTGGCCGCCCAGCGACACGCGGAACTCCGTCAGGATCTGCGGGAGGGATTTGGAGACCTCAAAGCGGTCATCGCGGCGCTGCAATCGGATTTGGCCGCGAGCGGGCGGAAAACGACGGACCTGTCGCAGGAGGAATTGGAGCGAGAACTCGCACGTCGCGTCCCGAATCTCACTGCCGAGGATCTTCATCGTCTGATTGGTTACGCGTTGTTCAAAGCCGACATCTCGCGCATTATCAAAAACGCGCCGACGGAACTGATTGGGCGGGAGACCGAGACCAAGCTTCTTTCCGATGCCTGGGATCAGGCGGTGCGTGGAGAAAAGAACCGTCCGCACGTTCTCACCTTCGTCGCACTGGGAGGCGAGGGGAAGACGTCGCTGGTGGCGAAGTGGGCGGCGGAGTTGGCGCATCAGGAGTGGCCGGGGTGCGACGCCGTGTTGGCGTGGTCGTTCTACCACCAAGGGACCGATGAGAAGACAGCGGACTCATCGGATTTGTTTCTCAAGGAAGCCCTCACCGTTTTCGGCGACCCGGCGATGGCCGGTAGCGCGCAGCACGCAAGCGACAAAGGTCGGCGGCTGGCACAGCTAGTCGGTGAGCGACGGGCGCTGCTGATCCTCGACGGCTTGGAGCCGCTGCAATACGCCCCAACGTCGCCCATGCGGGGGGAACTCAAGGATCAGGGATTGGCCGCGCTGCTGAAAGGGCTGGCTACCAACAACCTCGGACTGTGCGTTGTGACCACCCGGTATTCCATCCCCGATCTGCGGACCTATTGGCAGACCACCGCGCCCGAGACGAAGCTCCCGCGTCTGTCCTTGGCGGCGGGTGTCGAGTTGCTCCGGTCGTTGGGTGTGAAGGGAAGTCTTCGGCCCAGCGACGGACTGGAACGAATCCTCGCCGACGGCACCCGTCGACATCTGAATGAGTTCGAGACGCTGGTCGAGGACGTCCAGGGCCACGCGCTCACCTTGAATCTGCTCGGCAGCTACCTGCACGACGCCCACGCCGGAGACATCCGCCAACGCGACCTCGTGAAGTTGGAGGAAGCCGACACCGAGGAACAAGGGGGCCACGCCTTCCGCGTCATGGACGCCTATGTGTGGTGGTTCGAGAGCGAGGGGGACAAGGGAAAACGCGCCCTCGCCCTCCTCCGGTTGCTGGGGTTATTCGACCGTCCCGCGACCGCCGACTGCCTCGCCTCGCTCCTGAAGGCTCCCGCCATTCCGGACCTGACCGAGCCCCTCGTTGGGATGACCGAGGCACAGCGCAACATCGCCTTCACCCGCCTCGAATCCGCGAAACTGCTCACGGTGAACCGCGACGCGGCTCCCCTTCACTTGTTTTCCTTCACCTTTCCCACGTCCCTCGACGCTCACCCGCTGCTGCGCGAATATTTCGCTCGGCTACTCCGTACGCAGCACCCCGAGGCTTGGCGCGAAGGCCACGGGCGGCTCTACGAACACCTCTGCGCGACCACCAAGGAAGGCAACCAGCCCACGCTCGAAGCCCTCCAACCGCTCTTCCAAGCCGTTGTCCACGGCTGCCACGCGCGGTTGCAGCAGGAGGCGTGTGACAAGGTTTACTTCGCCCGCATCGAGCGGGGTAATGAACATTTCGCGTCGAACAAACTAGGCGCGTGGGGTTCCGAATTGGGAGCCCTTGCCTGTTTCTTCGAGTCCCTGTGGAGCGACGTCTCGCTCTCTCTCACGGCAGTCGACCAAGCTTGGGTGCTGGGCCAAAGCGCATTTCGTCTGCAGGCATTAGGCCGGCTGACCGAGGCCCTCGAGCCGATGCGTGTAACGGTCGAGCTTTTCAAGAAACAAGGTCACTGGAAGCAAGCTGCGCAAGGTGCATGTAATCTGAGCGAGCTGGAGTTGACACTGGGCGAGGTGACCGGGGCGGTACGGGACGCCGAACTGTCCGTGACCTATGCCGACCGCGGCGGCGATGCGTTTGACTCGATGGACCACCGCACGGTGCATGCCAACGCCCTGAACCACGCGGGCCGCCTGGCAGACGCGGAAGTCCGCTTCCGTAAGGCCGAGGCAATGCAAGTTGAGCGCGAGCCCGCTAACCCGCTGATGTATTCACTTTCGGGCTTTCGGTATTGCGACATGTTCTTGACGGAAGCGGAGCGTGCCGCATGGCAAAGTAGCCCTCACGCCCCGCGTGAGAAGAGCCGACTGTCGCACGGCGTCGATGTTGCTAAGATCGTCGCACCGACTACCGACGTGGATTTCCAAAGCGGCTTGCCTCACGTGGAGCGTGAGGGCTACATTCAAGCCTGCCGCGCCGTCGAGCAGCGCGCGGCGAAGACGATCAATGTTGCCGAGCGCAACAACTGGCTCCTCGACATCGCCCTCGAACACCTCACCCTGGGCCGCGCCGCGTTCTACGCGGCGATTCTCGGTCGGGCCGAGTTGCCGCTCGGCCAAAACCTCACGGACGCGCCGCAGTACGTCCCGACCGATCAGGAATTCGCCACCCCCCGGCGCGAACTGGACGCCGCTGTGGACGGCCTCCGCCGCGCCGGCTCTCAGGACCACATCCCACGCGGCCTCCTCACTCGTGCTTGGTTGCGGTTTGTCGACGGGAGACGGACCGGCTCCGAGAGCGCGCAGAGCGACCTGGACGAGGCTTGGGAAATCGCCGAGCGCGGTTCGATGAAGCTCTTCCTGGCCGACGTTCATCTGTACCGGGCGAGGCTGTTCGGAAGGCGGAAGGGGGAGGGAGGAGGGGGGAATGAAGAAGCGGAGTACCCGTGGGAGTCACCGCAGGCCGATCTCGCCGCTGCCGAGAAACTCATCAACGACTGCGGCTACCACCGCCGCGACGAAGAACTTGCCGGTGCGAAGGCCGCCCTCTTGAGCCCGTGAGGAATTACCCAAAGACGAGTTTCAGTTCTTGGCCACGCGAGGGTCCGCGCTGATGCAGTAGAGGGCCGAACTGGATCGGATGAAGAGGTCTCCGTCGCTGATGGCGGGGGTCGAGTTGAAGATGCTCTCGTCCGATTCGGGGGAGACTCGGTTCACGGCGAGGACTTTGAATTCCGCGCCGAGCTGCACGACGTACATCTCCCCCGAGCGACCGACGAAGTACATGCGGCCGTGAGCGACCACCGGCGAGGCGTAGTCCTGGCCGCCTCGACCTCCCCCTCCTCCAAAACCGCCGCCGAAGCCGCCACCCGGACCGCCGGGGCCACCACCGGGTCCGCCGCGACGGCCTCCGGGGGGACGTTGCTCGGCGGGAGGAGCGGCATCCGCGCCGCCCGCCGGTTCCTTCAGTCGAGCCTGATAGACGCGCTGGCCGGTCTTGGCATCGATGCAGTTCGCGACGCGGTCTGTGACCCAGTACAGCCGGCCGTCGTGATAGACCGGCGTGCTGATGCGGCTGCGGTCTCGCCCCGACCAGACGACGTGAGACTTCGTGACGTCATCGGTTCCTCCCGCGCGAACGGCAATGGAACCGCCGCTGCGTCCCTCGATGGCATAAACCACACCGTCGTGGGCGATCACGCTGGAGCACATCGAGTCGGACTCGGCCGCCTCGCAGAACCAGCGCAGCTTGCCGGTCTCGGGATTGAAGCCCCAGATTTCGTAGGGGACACCGACGACGAGATCGGTCCGGTCCTTGTCGATCTCCACGAGAATGGGCGTGCCCCACATGCTGTTGAACCCGTCGGCCGGCTGCTTCCAGACTTCCTTGCCGGTGTCTTTGTCGAGGGCCAGAATCGTGCGGCTCTCAATCGACGCGGTCACGATCACGAGGTTCTTGTACAGAATGGGACTCGACGCCGTCCCCCAGCCGCGCGGGTCGGAGTCCTTCCCGACCTTGGTCTGCCACTTCTTGTTGCCGTCCATGTCGAAGGCGACGACGCCCGTCTTGCCGAAGAACGCATAGATGTGCTTGCCGTCGGAGACCGGCGTGTGCGAGGCATAGCCGTTCTCCGTGAACATGCCGCGGTACTGATCTTCGGGCAGCACGGGATCAATCGTCGTCGTCCAGAGTTTGTTCCCGGTCTGACGATCGACACAGACGAGATGCAGCTTGAGATTTTCTTGTTTGGCATCGCGAGCCGTCGGCGTTCCGTAGCCCGACCAGCACGTCAGGAGAACCTTGTTGCCGACGACGATCGGACACGAGAGGCCCGGTCCCGGGAGTTCAAACTTCCACTTGAGGTTCTTCGTCTCACTCCACTCGGTCGGCGGAGCCTTATCGTCGGTCGAGACACCCGTTCCGTTCGGCCCGCGAAACCGAGGCCAATCGCCGCCCGATGCGGGGGCGGCGAAACTCGACCCCCACACGAAAACCGAAGCCGCGAGCAGGGCACCAAACCGGTGAACGAGAATCATCAGGCAGTCCTTTTGCGAGAGGAGACCAAACGGCGGGCACGGTATCAGAGGATCGCAGTCACAACAGACCAACACCGGTGTCAGTGCGACAGGCCGTGACCGACGACCGGTTTTATGGAAAATGAAGCAGGCCAGAACGAGAACAGGCATCCATGAGCGCGGTGATGCGAGCCGGGATGCTACCTTGTGAAGATGAAGCCAAACTGAAACGGCTCGAAAAGCGTGTGAGTCCATCTCCGCCCGGCCGATCAAACGCCGTCGGGTCTGGCAGAGACGCGTACTGCTTGATAGCTCATCATGTCACGCCCCGCTTGGTTTGGATGGCGGTTCGGAAGCACGGCGGTCAGAATGTCGCGGCGAATCGGAC
>JBBPIS010000144.1:0-18935 GCA_038040225.1 Planctomycetota bacterium | reverse complement strand
CACCTCGATGTTGGCGACCTATGTACATCCCCTCAGCGTCATGGTGGCTGGAGCAATAGGAGGAATTTGGTATGCATTCCGCCAGCGCGGGCTGCAAAAAGAGGATGTCAGGCCAACTTCTTGGGATACCCAAAGTGTCGTGCTGCTGGTGGCGGTGATTGCGAGCACCTTTTTCTTGTGCAAGGTCGGACTGCAGGCCGCCTCTGCCAACTCATTGCGTCTGCGATGGAGTTTCGTGCCGCCCGAGGAAGGCGCGATTTACTCTGCTCCAGTTGTGGTCGGCCACCAGGTGCTCGTTGCGGCTGCCCTCCAAAATGATCCTTCATCCGGGGCACTTTACAGCCTGGATCGAAACACGGGAGAGTTGCTATGGACCTTTACGAATGAAGGCCAGATGAAGCAGGTCTTGTCGTCGCCTTGTCATGCCGATGGTCGAATCTATATCGGCGAAGGGTTTCACAGCGACGCACCCTGCAAGCTTTATTGTATTTCCGCGGCTGACGGCGAGAAGTTTTGGGACTTTGAGACGAAAAGTCACACCGAAGCCACGCCGAATGTCGTTGATGGCCGCGTCTATTTCGGAGCAGGAGATGACGGCCTGTACTGCCTGGACTCACGTACCGGCGAAATGATCTGGCACTTCGAGGGACCCCATGTCGATGGTTGCCCAGCCATTGCTCACAATCGAGTATATGCCGGAAGCGGGCATGAAAATTGTGAAGTCTTTTGCGTTGATGCCACAAACGGAATTCCGATCTGGAGAGTGCCAGTCGAAGTTTCTTCATTCGCTGCCGCCACCGTGTCCGGAAAAGATGTCTTCTTCGGAATTGGCAACGGTAATCTCGTCGGTAGCGACATCAATCCGTCAGGTGCCCTTCTGTGTCTGGACGGTAAATCTGGCAAGATTAAATGGCGATACAATGTCGGTGACGCGGTGCATTCGAAACCTGTGGTGATCGGTAACCAAGTCGTTTTCGTGTCGCGCGATCATCATTGCTACTGCCTGCACATCAAGAATGGCAAGTTGCACTGGAAACGCCACCTCGGAGCACCAGCCCTCGCCGCACCTGTCGTCGCAGGTGTCCCGATCAGCGGCGGGGAAGACGGCCTCTATGTCCTGGCTGCCGATGGTTCCTTGTCTTGCTTGAATATAGTCACTGGCATACCCTATTCGATTACGTATGCAAGCGGCACTTCGCGACTGAACGCGAACTTCATAGGGACTCCTGCTGCCGCTTTCACTCCTTCAGCGCTTGGTGGCCACGTTCAACTTCACGTTGGGGGAAGTTTGAGTCAGTTCACCACCAAGCCAATCCTGCTCTGTTTTGAGTGATGCGGTTATTCAATTTATGTCTATGAGCAACGCTGAGTTAACAGAATGGGAACAGATCGCCAAATCGCTGGAATGAGCGACCTCGCCAAGGAAGCCGTTGTCAGACACGGTCCAAACTCGAATATTGCCGCAGAGGTTTCGTTGGGACATTCATTGACGCAGCCGAGTAGTCTTCAGAAGCGCGCCCGATGGTCTCGACGTGTACTGTTTGGGCTGGCTGCCATGCAGGTCCTGTTATTGGGTTGGTGTGCTCGACACGATGGTTTTACCTGCGACGAAGTTGCTCATCTCCCTTCCGGACTGTTTCACTGGGAGCGAGGTGAGTTCGGAATGTTTAATGTCAATCCCCCACTCGTGCGAATGATCGCAACCCTGCCGGTCTTGGCACTCGGCTATCAGGCCGACTGGTCCAGTTATGTGAATGACATTTACGATCGACCTGAGCGGTTGTTGTCTAGAGAAGTGTTACGACTTAACGGCACCCGCTCCTATTGGTTGCTGACCGTCGCGCGATGGACATGCCTGCCTTTTACACTGCTGGGGATGTGGATTTGCTGGCGTTGGGCGGGCGAGTTATACGGCGATCATGCTGCTGTCTTAGCCGCGATATTATGGTGTTTTTCACCGAATATTCTCGGCCACGGGCATCTCATGACGCCTGACATTCCTGGTGCTTCGATCGGAATCGCTGCCTTCTATGTTTTCCGTCACTGGCTAATCAATCCGACATGGCAATGGGCATTTGTCAGCGGTATCGTGTTCGGACAGGCGCAGGCAACGAAATCAAGTTGGGTCATTCTCTTTGCCATGTGGCCGTTGCTTTGGTTGTTTTGGCGAATATGTTGTCGATGTGGAGAAAATAGCCAGCCCCTGCTGCGCGAATTGAAGCAAATGGCGGTCATCCTGGCCGTGGGGGTATGGTCGATCAATATGTGGTACGGTTTCGCGGGAACTTTCACAGCACTTGGGGAGTACCGTTTCCTGAGTACTACATTGGGAGGATTTCGCGATGGCCTTGGTCCGGCGGTTCGCTATCGCTTCGAGAATACATATCTGGCGCACATTCCAGTTCCATTCCCGAGCGATTACGTCCAAGGAATCGATCGCCAGAAGTACCACTTCGAACTACCCGACTGGTCGTACTTGAGGGGAGAATGGCGAGATCGGGGCTGGTGGCACTATTACGTTTACGCTGCATTCGTGAAGGAACCGCTAGGGTATTGGGTGCTTGGCGCGATGGCTGTCGCCCTGGGTGCCTTCTCCGCATATCGTGCGCGGTGGAGAGACGAGCTTCTGTTGTTGATCCCACTGATTCTGCTCGTGGTGTTCATCAGTTCGCAACGCGGCTTCAACAGGCATTTGCGGTACATTCTTCCGGCCTATCCGTTCGCATTCATCTTAATCAGCCGAGTCGCCCGCAGCATCAGTCGGCGCAACTGGGGCGTGTCCGCTGCAATGGCAGCATGTACTGCATGGGGAGTCGTTAGCAGCCTGCTCGTCTACCCGCATCCCCTCAGCTATTTCAATGAATTCGCAGGGGGGGCACTGAATGGCCGTTACCATCTACTGAGCAGCAATACGGATTGGGGACAGGATCTTCTGTATCTCAAGTCATGGATCGACGCGCATCCCGAAGCAAGCCCCTTGTACCTCGCCTGGGATGCTCCGCATGTCGATCCTGAATTGGCTGGCATTGAATTGCCTCGGGTTCCCCAGTCCCCCACGCCTGGATGGCACGCCATCAGTGTCAATCAACTTCATGCCAACTACGGTGATTACGAGTATTTTTTGAAGCGCACTCCTGTCGCAACTGCCGGCTATTCGATTTTAATATACCAACTCTCCGAAGACGATTGCGATAGCGAACTTTGGCAATAGCAATCGATGGGGCTTAAGCATGCGACTCGCGATCCAGATCCCCTGTTTTAATGAACAACACGATTTGCCTCAGACGGTTCTCGAGCTGCCTCGCGACTTGCCGGGAGTTGATGAAATCTTTTGCGTTGTAATCGATGATGGCAGTTCCGACCTTACGAGTGAAGTGGCTGAGGCGTGTGGGGTGCATTATGTCGTCCGCTTCCCAAAGAATCGGGGGCTGTCGGCGGCGTATTCGGCGGGAATGGAAGCATGTTATCGACTTGGGGCCGATCTCGTCGTCAACACCGACGCCGACAATCAATATTGTGCGCCCGACATCGAATGGCTAATTGATCCAATTCTAACTGGGCGAGCAGACCTTGTTGTGGGCGATCGGCAAACGAATTCGATCGGCCATTTCTCGTGGGTAAAAAAGCTGCTGCAACGATGGGGCACGAGTCTGGTCAGGATGGCGTCGGGCGTGCAAGTGAATGACGCGACGAGCGGCTTCCGCGCGCTGAACCGTCGCGCGGTCCTGATGCAATTCGTCCACAATCGCTTCTCATACACGCTCGAAACGCTGATTCATGCTGGCGTTCAAGGATTGGCCGTGGAAAGCATTCCTGTGCATGTCAATCCGCCCACTCGTCCGTCCCGATTGTTTCGATCGATTCCGCAGTATCTTCTCCTCAGTATTCCAGTGATTCTCAGGTCGTATCTGGCCTATTGGCCAGGCCGCACATTTTCACTTCTTGCGGTTGCGATGGGATGCGTGGGAATCCTGGGAGTTGCTCGCTTCGCTGGTCACTATTTCATCGATCCTACCTACAACGGCCACATCCAGTCGTTGCAGGTAGGAGTTTTCTGCTTGACGCTCTCTTTCCTGTGCGGACTCCTGGCGGCTCTGGGTGACCTTCTGGCAGTCAATCGGCGGCTTGCTGAGGCGACCTTGCATCGAATCCGGCAACTCGATGCGCGCGAACTCCGATTGTGGGAACTCGTTGCAGGGGAAACGCGTGCAGGAGTCTATCGCACCAAGGCGACGTTCTGGCGAACAACCTCCAGCTGCCGCCACAATGCAGAGACTGAAACTCGGCTGATCTCCGTTGATTGCCCAGCCGAACCGATGGAACACTCTGCGGTTGAGTTGTCATCATCGGACATTCAGTGCGCCAACTAGCGCAACCGCGTTCAAAGCTGTAAGCCATCAAACTTGGATGTTCCTTTTGATCGAAATCGTCCGCGATCTAGATGCGCGGGGTAGGTTTTCGCAGCCGCTGAGACGATGCAAGAAATGCAAAAACAACAGACAGCACACAACAGTCAAACTCGACCATCAAGACGACGCCGGGCGACTCGCCCAAGATCTGGAAAACGGGTATCGAAAGGAACGTGAGGATGACACCTGCCGAGTAAACGATTAGGGAAGTCTGACCACATTTGATGATGGGGGCAAAGACAGGCTTCTGCCAGATATTCGCTTGTGCGCCTGGAAGAATTGTGGAGAGTATGAGCACGAAGGCTGCAAAATGAATGAGCCGCAGTGGGCCGTAGCGGGTCTTGTTGCTCCACTCGGTTGCGTACGCCTTCATGGTCTGACCAATCCCATCGAAGCCCGTAATCGCGGCAAGGCACTCCTTTTGTATCAAAACTCCAATAACTAAAGTTACTAAAGAACCGAAGAGCAGGATCGAGCGAATACGCGATTGGAAGAGCTGCCCCCATCCCCCGGTTCCGGCGGACAGGCCGAAGAAAAACAGGAACTGCCACGCGAATGGATTGAAGTGCCACTGTCCGAATGGAAACCGCGGAAGTTGGAGCCCCGGATTCACTTGAGCCGCGATATAGAGACTAAACGGCAGTATCCAGGCCGTGATTCGGCTGCGTAGTTGCCAAAACAATAGCGGCGGTGCAAACGGCAGAATCAATGCATACATCGGAAGGATCGACGTTCCAAACGGTTGGTAGCACATCAACACTGACCATGACATACATCGACCTGCACCTTCGCTCAGATTCAAACGGTTTGCCAGAATCGGCGAATAGTCTTGGAGGCACAAGCCAATTCCAACCAAGATCGAAACCGTCGCCAGATACGTCAGATAGATCCGCAGCGCCCGTTCGATTGATCTTTGTTGACATGCAACATATCCGCGATCAGTGAGTCTGCGCTGAAACACTCGACCAAAAACGAATCCTGAGAGAAATAGGAATGCATCTGCCCCATCAAAGAGACAGATGGTTCGCGGGGTCCAAGAACGAATCAATGATGTGCTCGTCTGGGCTTCAATGTGATCGATCAAGACTACCAATAGCGTCACCCCGCGAAGGAAATCGAGTCGTAAATCACGATCCCCCGGATGCGCCGGTGTTTTGTCATCCAACATGTCTCAAGCCCCAATCTGGGATACTATCAGGATGCCGCCCATCAGAATTTCGACAAACGATTGTGAACGTGATGCGTTCGGATGCAATGAAAAGGAAGGAAAGTGGGGACTGTTGCCCTGATGTCTGTCATTCGTCGATGAGTGGCATTCCGCTATCTTCGAGTGTGATCGATCCAAGCCGACCCCGGATTCGTAACCGTGACAAACTCGTCGGCCTGTTTTCTTATCGGCCCCAGTTCCGACTAGGGTGCCCTCCAGCGCGGAAGGCGCCGATCCGGTCGAATCCGCCGATGTTGCCCGTCGAATGGGACCCTCTGTCATCAAGTCAGAACTGCCCTCGTGATAACTATCGGCCGTCTGGGGCTCCAAAGAATCAGGTAGGCCGACAGTAATGTGAGGAGGACAATGGCCGGTCGGTAGTCGAACAGCCAGCACTTGGGATTTCTGTCATATGCCTCGTCATTCCAGATTTCGAAAGATATCGGAGAGTCGCGTCGGTAACCGTTCACGGGCCGGGGATTATCGGGTTGTGGAATTGATCTGGTCAAGGGAGCCGATTTCAGCGACAGATCGGGGATGTCGCTCGAACTTGTCACGGAAGAACTGATTGCTCGCCAGCCTGCGGAGGCGCAGGTCATCATCCGGCTGTTGCTGGCGAAGCTGGAAGCGGAATTGAAGGCTCTGAAGCAGACTCCGCAGAACAGTTCGCTGCCGCCGAGCACGCAGCATCCCTTCATGCCAAGCCCGCGCCGCCGAAGGCGAAATCGAAGCGGAAGCGGGGTGGGCAACCGGGGCATGCCAAATCTGAGCGGCCGCTGATTCCCGTCGAGCAGTGTGATCGCGTTGTGGAACTGCATCCCGGCGCGTGTCGGCGTTGTGAGCGAACATTGTCGGGCCGCGATCCCGCGCCGCTACGGCAACAGGTCTGGGAACTGCCGGAGATCAAACCGATCGTGATCGAACACCGGCGTCACCGACGGACTTGTTCGTGCTGCCGCGAGACTACCTGTCCGGAACTTCCCGTCGGCGTCCCGTCCGGTCAGAGCGGACCGCGACTGACGGCGCTGGTCGGACTGCTGATGGGCATGTAAGAAAATATCCGATTAAAACTCAAAAAAAAATCCAACTTGCTCCTTGACATGCTATCCCAGCGACGTTCAAAATGACGCCCGTCTCGATTTTCTGTTTCCCCTCACAACGAATGGAGATGAACAATGGCTGACAAGAATGAAGCGAATCTGGGCGGAGAGAGCACTGACCGCCGCAAGTTTCTCGCCGGAGTTGCCGCAGCAACCGCAGCAACCGTAGCTGCGGGTGCGTCGGAGGCCTACGCCGCTCCAATCGAGGATGCCGGGAAGAAGACCGAACGGAAAACGGTTGCCGTGGCAGAAGGAGTGCTCCACAAAACTCACGGCGAGGTCACCGAAATTGAGATCATGGACAACTATCGAATCGAAATTGAAAGCAATATGGTCGAGGTTGTTCAACAGGTGACGGATGAGGACACCGGCCGACCTTTCGTCAGGCTTGAGATCAAGGATGGCGCAGTCGTTCGCGGTCAGTCTTCCAAGGGAAAGTTCGAGTGGCGTCCCAAGACCAGTAATTTTGTCAAGCAGTATGACTTGCCGTTCGCAATGGCCACCAATGGTCCATCGAAAGTTGGCGGGGAGTTTCCACTGGGTTCTGTGGATACCCAAACTGCGTTGTTAACTGGTGAACAAGAGAATACGGTGTTTACATTTGGTGCTCTGACGCCTGTGGCAAACCGGACTCGAAGCGTGTTTAATACGTGTGCGGTATACACTCAAAATCTCTATGGCATCTTCTGCGACCAATACATCGGCGATATTAACTTCCCCGATGACTGAGTGTTCTGAGAAAAGACATGGGGAGTTATTAGTTGGGCAATGCGCCGCCTTGGTCTGACCGGCGGCGCATTGCTATTTCCCGCCGAGAGTTGAGCAATGGCCGAAGCTACTCTTGGTGAAGCGAGCACGGACCGCCGTAATTACGTGCGATCAGTTCGTGTGCGATATTAATTTCGTCAATGATTGAGTTCTGCGAACAGATGTGGGCAGTTGCGGTGACGGCGGAGTGTATTGTTCTCCGTCGTTTTTTTCTGTCCCGGTAATGATTTCACCCGTGTCGCCTTGTCAGGGATCGCAGCTTATGAATCGGACCGTCTTAATATTTTCTCCTGGCAATGATGTTCATGCGCGGGCGGTGGCAGATCGGATTACTGAGATCAGTGGCGGCTATGTTAGTCCTGTATATGTAGACGGGGCGACCTTCCCAGTGTCGAGCACTATTGAAACGAAGTGCGGCGGCATTGGCGGGGATCAACTGGAACTGGCGGAGGCCCTGCCAGAGGTTTACTCGCCGCAAAAGCCGGCTAGGTTTTTGAACCCTGTGGTTTCAATTGATATGGACTCGGTAATCGGAATCTGGTGGCGTCGCTTTCGATCGCCGGTACCGGCAAAGAGTCTTGGTGAATCGAAGGGGCGAGGTTCCGTACCGGATTACGCGGTTCGAAGCACGCAGCAGACAATCAAAGGTCTGGTGCTGGGAGCCTCGTCAAGAGTGACGTTGATCAACGATCCGTTCCTTGAGGATCGGGCCAATGTGAAACCGTATCAGTTGAAGGCTGCAGAACAGGCAGGTTTGCTGGTCGCTCCAACTTTGATTTCGAATCGGCCTGATTCGATTCTGCGTTTTGTCCGCCACCATTGGGATGCCGGTCATGATGTTGTGTACAAATCCGTAGCAAGCAATCAGCTGGTTGCTTTCACACAGCAATTGAAGGAAGCGGACCTTGAGAAGCTTTCTGCAGCCTCTCATTGCCCCACGATCTTTCAGCGGCGAGTACCGGGCTTCGATGTCCGGATCGCGGTCACAGCGTCGCGGATGTTCGCCCTTGGCGAACACTCGTCAGAAGTTGATGTGCGTCTGGATAACAATTCCACCTATCTGCCGTATGAACTGAGCCAAGAGAACGAGAGGCTGATCCGACGTTTGCATCAGATTTTGGGTCTTACATTTGCTTCGTACGACTTCAAGTGTGATGCCGAAGGACGCCTCTGGTTTCTGGAAGTTAATCCGTCGGGTCAGTGGCTGTGGCTGGAAGTAGAAGGCGGTTTCCCGCTGTCCGCAGTTGTGGCGTCGATGCTCATCGGGAAATCGGAATACGGTGACTGGAGTCCCTATACTGACAGCGATTTTGAACGATTTTGTCCGGACATGACCGAGAACGCAATGCACGCCGCCTACGAGCGTGCGGTTGCCGCATCGACAGCGGCGGAGTAACTCAGGTGTCAGACTCCTCATCACAGAAACCGAAAACTGTTGGTGATGACTTGCGTCAGCGGTTGCTGAACCAGTGGACTCCCGATCATTTGGGTTCATATGTCGAGATCATAGATATCCTGAATAAAATGCTGCCGTCCGCTCCGGGCGATCTACAGCGGTCCTCAATGACTCGCTGTGGATCTCCCTTGATTGTTTCCGTCGATGAGTCCGAATCACGCGTCCTTCGCTTTACCGTCGATGCGATGTCGAATGCTCCGGGACAGTTGACCGGCTTTATCGATTGGGCGGCCTCAATCCTTCCCAATCCTGTTAGACGATTTCTTGAAGGTCTGAGAAATGTTCCGGGCGAGCCCATTGAATGTATGTACGTCGGCATGCGTCCGACGCGATCTGGTGTTGGTACGAAGCTTTATCTGGGGCGGCTGCCGCATGCGCCCGATGTCGTGAATCGCATCCTGATGCGGCTGATTTCAGCATTTGGCCAACTCGAAGCCTGCGGGGCAAGGTTGATCGGACTCGTACGCGAATGGCGATCGATTTCACAGGGGATGTACGGCATCGGTGTGACGGTCACCGAAGATGGCCCCATTGCACTTGATGGTTACTTTTTTATCCCCGAAGGCACAAAGAGTTTCGAAGGGTTCCTGCCCACTTCAAATGGCTGCAACTTGCAACTCCTGGAATCAGTTGTCCGCAGTACAGGAATCGTTTTCGAAAACAGCCACTTTGGAACAGCAGTGTCCGTTGATCTTGAAGGGAATGTCAAATCTTTCAAGCTAGAGTTTCCCGTGGTTGATTTCCAGCTACCCCCATCAATGCCTATGTCCTCATGTCTTGGCAGACTGTTGTCGGGCGACGCAACGCCTGTGCCTAACGTGCTGTCATTTCGCGCAGGGACCCATGGCTCATTCAGTCCGATAGCCTACTTCCCCGTTGCTGGTTTGACGAAATCAGCCAGCGAAATCCTGGACCCTTCGTAGTCGAATCAAATCCCGATATTCGAATCACTCGCGCGTCGGTTACTATCTTGCTAAGAGGTTGGAAGCCATGAATTTCATTCCCTATTCCCGGCGCTGGGCTCAAATACTGCCGACGATCGTACTTTTCTGTGCAGGGCCTGTTTTCCACTTGTCTGCTGAAGGTGCCCCGCAGGCTGAGACGCATACCCTGGTTGGCATCATCTGGAATTCACGGGTCCCGCCAACATATGCGACAGATTACCTGTCCTCGGTCGCGCAGCGCCATAAAATCAACCACCCGATGCTCAGCGAGGATTATGTCAAGCACATTAAGGCGATCAAAAAGAATTTGAGCCAGGCTGAGGGAAAGATCCAAGAGGCACGTTCCCGCGGATATGTCTATTACCTGCGTAATCAGTTTCCTCCCAGTTTTGTCACAGTGGGTTTTTGTACGGTGGCCGACCAGGCTGAATTCAAAGCTCTGGTCTACCAGGAAAAAAGTATTCAACCGACCAAATTTGCAACCGTCGAAGGGGCAGGAGATCGGTTCACGCTCAACGTCATGGTTGATAAGGCCATGATGCCCACCTACTTCCGACTGCATAACGGAGTCATGTTTCATGCCCAGGACAACGGTCTTTACTCGATGGATCTGCCCGGAGCGGAAGCTCTCGCCATGCCAGCGGATGATCAATCGCGTGACATGGTCGCCCGATTCGAATTCGACCGAATCCCGGTGGTGCTGCGAGATCTTCCATTGGTTATGGCTCGGGTGAGCGCTCAGCAACGGCGACCGGACGAAGACGAAACGCTGTTCGAATTCCGTAAAGCTGCTCTGGAATACGGTCTGAGCATTGCGAAGACAGTCCTCGATGGCACACGAAAAGCCGAATTTGCATTAACTCTGCTTCATAAAAACCAGCCAGGTGATCTGCAACTGGATCTGGATGTCAAAAAAGACTCTTCGCTAGCCGAGGCGATGGGCCGGATGGCATCCTTTGATCGGCACTTGGCCATTGCAGCTGATAGCGCTCTATGCACGCTGGCTCTGCAGACCGGTCCGTCGGATGAACTACTCGGTGCCGTTTTCTCCGGGGGGGCGAATCTGCTGCGTTCGTCCCTTGAGGGTAGCGACAGTGCTGCTCAAATCGCCGCTCTGCTGGAGACACTGGCAAACCACCGTTCACAAATTGACGGGTTTGTTAGTCTGGGAATTGATCGTGCAGGGGAACTTGTACTGTACGGAGCAATCGCCGCTTCGGACAGCGCGCTAGACACCGCTCCAGTCAGCGCCAGTGGTGTTTTCTCGGTTGATATTCCCAGGAATTGGTTCAATCAGTTTGAGATTCTGGCTTCGGCCGATGAGGTGCTGCCGTCCAAACTGAGTCTCCGATTAGACGGCTCCACTGTCTGGTTCAGTCTCGGACGCTCGCAGTCTGAAGAAAAGCTTGATGACGCAATCGCCGCGCAGAAAGGGGAAAAGGCTCCGTCAAACACGGCGTTTCTGACCGCTGGTCTGCAGGCGGAACGTTGGGTCAGCGACCACGGTGCCAAACGTGAGGCGCTCGCCCGTCTGGAGAGGGCGATCGCCGGCAATTCCACAAACAGTGACTTTCGAAGTTTTCTCGATGAAACACTCACCGAAAACGGATTCGCCCGGTTGTCGGTCGAGCTTGATGAGAGCGCCTCCAAACATGTCCGACTGAAGGCTTCTGTCGGAGACGGACTCGCCCGTTTCATCGCAGCACGTTATCTGCAGACCGAGCACATACAGCTCGAGAAAAGCATCGAGGACGAGAAAATCGCTTACAAGGACAAAAGGTGGTCCCCGCCAGAAAAACGAATGAGCTCCATGGTGTTTCTTGTCGGGAATCTTGTTGTCATTTTTAGTATCCTCGTCTTTGTGTGGTGGCGTAACGTAAAACATTAGGCAGGTCTGCCAGCGTCTGTAGCCGTCTGGACAACTTGCCGGATGGAAGGATCCAATGGGGGAAACAGCGCCTCGCGATGTAGCCGCAGGAAATCCGGATCCGGCTGAAACGGCTGAAAAGAATCCCTCAACACGCGATTCGACAACTCCGCGCGGAGTTGCCTCGACATCACCAGTCGAAACTCGTCTTCAAATCTGTTTGCTGGTAGCGACTCTCAGCGCCGCACACATCACCGCAGCAGCGGTGTCCAACATCATGTCTGCCGAGTTGCGTCCACTCGTTTTGCTGTGCCTAATCACGATTCTCTCGATGATCGCTGCAGCTTTCTTCAAAATGCAGCTGCGCAATATGATGGCAGCACTTGTTGCAGCGACCGTGCTATCACTGCTCTTGATCCTCTGTTGGCGCCGGCTACTCAATCCGAGGGCAGCCATCGGGCCGGTCCCGCGATCTCTGGAACCGGTTGCGATGGTCGTCCTTGGTGCCGTCAGCGTCGCGATGGCCACAATCGTCGCGGTGGCTTTTTCGGCCGGGACTGCAGTTTTTCGATATCGCTGGATCGTCTTCGGTGCGGCGGGAACGGTCTTATTCGCCTTCAGCGTCATGATGTTCATGCGGGCTCAGAAGGCGAATTCGTCTCAGGGACTGTTGCAGACTGTCATGAGGCTTGAACAGGAGTCTGACCGAATTAGCTGGGGAGAGCGCCAGGCGTTAAGCACGGCATTATCAAATCTCGGTCGTCAGCATGATGCTCGCGTCATTCCTTGTTACCCTGACGCTGTCGGACAGGAACTGGCCGTTATTCCCGACAAACCCGATTCAGATCCGCCATTTGCAGTGACGCCATGGCGCGATGCCATTACCCGAATCGCTGCAGAGCAGCGGCTGGTCCTGATTATGGAGGATCATACCATCTCGGAACATCGCGCGTGGATTGAACAGACGTTGTCTTTGTTTCGCGCGGCCCGGTTTACCCACTATTTCGCCGAGACGATCGATGAACCTGGCTCGACACTGAAATCCCGTGGATATCCGACTTTGAAAACAGGGTTCTATACGATGGATCCACGATTTGGGAATCTGGTGCGGACGGCTATCCGACTGGACTTCGAAATCGGCGGTTATGATCTTTCTGATTCTGATTTTGACAGGCGCGAAGCGTACCAGGCGGCCACGCTTGCTGAACGATTCGCCTCGCGGTCACATTGCAGGATGGTGGTGCATGCCGGGCACGCGCACATTATGAAGTATGAAGTTCGTAACATTGGGCGATACATGGCCGCGAGGCTGTGGGAGTCCACAGGCGTGGAACCGTTCACAATCTGGCAATTTTCCAACGAACTGCCGAATGAAGTCTATGCGACTCTTATCCGCCAGATCGGTCCGATCAATGAGCCAGTGATCCTTGTTCCGGCGCCTGGGCACCTGACGGAAAAGCTCTTTCCAGAGTCGTCGGTGCAACCCGCTGTCGATGCCATCGTGGTTCATCCGCCTCGAATCGGGCAGGAGCCGACGGATAGGCGTGGTGCATTCGCCGATCAGATGGCGAGGGTGTCGGGTGAATGGTTGGGCAGGCAATGGCCCGTCGTCATTGCCGCCATTCCGGATGGTGAGCCCGACAATGCAATCCCCCTGGACCAAATTATGCTGCGCCCTGGCGAGACAGATTTCGAACTGTGGCTCCCGCACACCGACTGTACAATTCGTGCTTGGAGTCTCAATGGGCTGCTGAGTGTCAATGCTAACATCAAGTCATCGCCCGTTCGAGTTGAGATCCGGCATTAACGAGGTAGCAAATCGCTTTAGCCCGAATTGCGCACTGTTTGTTGAGCGGCACGCAGCAGATCGCAAGAATTCAGTTACCGATTTGGTCACAAACGGAGACCGGCATCGAGGGAGTTCTGGTAGTGGTACAGTTTGAAATTCCCGCCAGCCGCGTCAGGTGATGGGCTGCTCGAATGCTCCATTCGGCATTGGGTCCGGACTCCGAAGCCGGAAGAATGCTCTCGGGTCACGGAGGTCTTTCTTGTACTTCAAGTACCGCACGTACTGAAATACTCGCTTACGTGCCAATTCTAGCAACAACTTCTGGGCCGCTTCCCAGCTTATTCCCAAGAGCTTGTTCGCGTCACTTATGGTGATCTTACCGTGTTCGGCAGCCCAGTTGAGAACTCTTTTTTGGTCCTCAGACAAGTCGGCAGCAATCGCTTCGCTGATGATGTTTGACACGTCGCGATCAATCCAAGTCCTGCGCTGCTTGATGTTGTTCTTCAGAATGACCGTGACTGAGACGTGACCAATTGTAGACTGCTTGAATTCTGGCTTCGGCAGCTTCATGCCGATCATTGTGTCTCGAATTCGCCGCGTGCCTTCGTGGGCGCATTTGACGAATTCCAGATAGAACAACGCATCCATCAAATAGGGGTTTCTCGGCTGGTGAGTGTCGTAAATCCTTCGGTTCCGTAGACCGATGCTCTATCCAATTGAGCTAGGGGTGCAAATCACAAGAAATGATGATCTACGAACCAGTTCCTTGGAATCCATGCACTCGACCGGGCAGAGTCTATCGAAAACTGGTGCCCATGCAAGAGACAGGAGAAACACGATCAGGTTGGTTTTGAGATTGCTCTTCACAACTGTCCGGCTATAAGTCGAACAGTGTCATCTGGTTAAAGGTGCGGCGATCTGAAGCCGGTGTGTTTTTGGCGGTCAGGGCCTGAATTACAGGGTTTTACTCGAAAAATGTGAGGCTGAGAATTTGCAAAATTGCGGTCAGGCTGCGATCCACTTTCAGTTCGCGTTTGATGATTGCCACCAGCACGTAGGTGCTGGTCGCGATCCAGACCTGTGTCTTCACCGCGTTCTCGCTGGTGCCGAAGAACGCTTTGATTCGCAGGTTCTGCTTGATCCACTTGAAGAACAATTCGACCTGCGAACGAGACTTGTACAACCCGGCGACGGTCAGCGCCGGGATCGGGAAGTTGTTCGTCAGGAAGACGAATCGCCGGTCGGTTTCGGCATCGTAGTACGACACACGGCGCAGAGGATCGGGATGCAAACGCGACGACTTGCCCCCTGCCAGCAGGATGGTCTGATCGCTGCGCAGACAGGTCGTCTTGTCGACCTTGCAGCTCATGCGGCGAGTGGAGTCGAGGTTGCGTTTCGCGCGTGTCACGAAGAATGCCGAGTACCTGGGTAAACCGGTGCAGTCGCGGGAAATCGACGTCGCCCCGGTCCATCACGTAGAGCGCGCCCGGTTCGATCGGCAGATGGTCCAGAACGGTGACATCGTGAACTTTCCCGTGGGAAACAGGCACAAAAGTGGGAATGTTGCCGCGCAGATCCAACAGCGCGTGCCACTTCACGGCTCCTTGGCGCCGTCGAAACTTGGCTCACGGAAACAGCGCCATGCACAAGTCGATGGTCGTCGAGTCGAGCGCATCCACCGTCTGTTCGAGCATCACGGCCCACGCATCGCCGCGTACAACCGACGCGCCTGACCAATCAACACTTGGGCCAAGTCGGCATCGATGCGCCAGTCGTGAACCAGGTTGGCATCGGCCAGGGTGCTGCGCGAAACCCGTCCCCGAAAACCCGCGTGATACAACTTCGGCCCCACCGCGCAGACAGGTTTAGATGTCGCGCAGTCTCTTGTGAAACGTGAGCTGCGCAAACGCGGGACACAAAAACTGATCGCGACGCGTGAAGCCGCGCAAACGATTGTCGCCCCCATACCGACGAACGCAGGTGTTGAATTCGTGACGCGAAAGAAACTCCATCAACTGCGCAAAGACCATCTGCCCCGAGAACATTCGTCAACGCCCACCGCCCGGCCCGCGCCGAAAACGGTCGATTCTGACGGATCGAGTTGAAGTCGTGCGCGCTCATGATTTCGACGCAACTCCCGAAAATGACTGGATGTTCCAACCAATCGAAAAAACATTGGCCGGACAGTTGTGATTGCTCTTGATGAAGTTTGAAGAATCAGGGAGGGGCAAGGACTCGATTGCTGGGTCACGGAGGAAGTGTATTGTCATTGAAACTTGCAGAATGCCGAATGCCTTTTGACGCGCCTGTGTTTGGGAATTCTGCGAACGTTGCCACGATCGTGGGGGGCTTATGGGCAACGTCATCGTCTTACCGCCATGTCGACGATCGTTGTGTGAGCTGTAATGTGCTCGGTGCAATGCAAGGATCATCCGATGGTTGCACCAATGATCACATTGCTTTCTGTCATCGGCTGGGAATTTCTGCTCCAGTCATCAAAGAGGAAACTTTTACCGCGAGCGAAGCGGAAGGCTTCGTGCAATCGATTTCTGGCTGGTCATTGAATGAACTTGGAGCGATGCTGGCGAAGTGAAACAGAAACGGCGCAGCTAGGTCTCCGCTCGCAAGCCGGTCTTGATGTAGGCGGGTTGGATGTTGGCGTAGCAGTGCTTTGCTGCGGCGACCGGATCGTAGCCCGGTTTGCCAGAGACCTGAGCACTCACCTCGACGACGACTGCTCCGCGATAGCCAGCGTTTCGGAGGAGCGTCAGGTATTCGACATAGTCGATGTCGCCCGCATCGCCGGGAAGAGCAAACTCGGTCTTGCCATCGATCGTGATGTTGTCCTTGATGTGGACGAAAACCGTCTCACGAATCATCGTGGCAAGCGAATCCTTCAAATCGAGCTTCTGGCGCTGGAAGTGACTGTAGTCGTAGACCAGTCGAATCCAGGGACTGTCGATTTGCTGGACCAGCCATTTGGCATCTTGAGGCGTGTGCAAGGCTCCTGAAATGTGGGCCTTGATCGCGATCACCGTCTTGTGGGACGAGGCGACTCGCTCCCAATCGCGCAGCGTGACGACCATCTTGTCGCGAAGCGACTCCCACTCGGTTGGCTTTCCGCCGAGGACCGTTTCGATCAGGGGGGGCTCATCCGGTGACAAGTCGTGCGCCAGGTTGCAGGCCGCCTTGAGTCGTTCCAGGTTTGTCTGATGCTGCGTTTCGGGGACGACGAGGCCCAAGTTCTCCATCAAACTCGGAAGATCGAGCGCGAGGTCATTCAATTGTGAGCGAACAGCGGCCCGATCGGCCTTCGTCAACGCCGTTGGATCACACGGCCAGTCCTTCAGGCAAGTGAGCTCGACTCCGCTGTAGCCGATCTCGGCACAGACCTTCAGGGCTTCGGCCACCTTGAGTGATCTCATGCCATACAAACTGAAGCCGAACCCAATTCGGGCGGGGGGCGCGGCAAAGACTGCTGGTCCCAGTGCGACCAGCCCGGCTGTGGCCGCCGTGGCTTGCAAGAGTTCGCGCCGGGAAATTGTTGGTGAGACGATCATCGCAATGAATCCTCACGTTGGGTTGAGGCCGCTCTCAAACTTGGGGCTGGGACGGCAGCGTAGCTCAAACGCGGCCCTGTCAAAAGCCAGTCGCCTCCATGCGGGAGCTCTGTCAACTTGGCAGAAGATTGAGGAAATCAGACCTCCGCACCGCCATGACCTCCCAACCCCGAAACGAGTTACGGCGACGGGCGGATGACGGCACGTTGGTTGCAATGCTGGGACGGCTGTCGCGGAATCCGCCTCGGTGGCAGACGGTCCCCTTTGTGGGGCCAGAGGTTCCGCTGGGTCGATTCTGGCAAGTTGCCTCGTTCCGACCGGGCGCATTGCAAGCGAAAACTGTTCTGCAAACAAAGACTGTTGTCCGACCAAGCCCGTCCTGATGCTTGAGGAGTCGCTG
Source organism: Planctomycetota bacterium (assembly GCA_038040225.1). GTDB lineage: Bacteria > Planctomycetota > Planctomycetia > Planctomycetales > Planctomycetaceae > Schlesneria. Next base: position 1,435 of record JBBPIS010000144.1, on the reverse strand, counting down.
TGGCCAAGCTGATTAGTTTCGATGAGGAGGCTCGCAAGAGTCTGCTCGAAGGCGTGTCCAAGTTGTCACGAGCCGTCAAAAGTACGCTCGGCCCGCGTGGCCGGAATGCCGTGCTCGACAAGGGTTGGGGTGCCCCGAAGGTGACCAAGGACGGCGTGACCGTCGCTCAGGACATCGACCTCGAAGACAAGTTTGAAAACATGGGTGTGCAGCTCGTCAAAGAGGCTGCCTCCAAGACGAGCGACGTCGCCGGTGACGGCACCACGACCGCGACGGTCCTTGCCGAAGCGATCTATCGCGACGGTCTCCGTTACGTCGCCAGCGGCTGCGATCCGATGGCGTTGAGCCGCGGTGTGCAGAAGGCTGTCGATGCGGTGGTGGCCGAGTTGAAGAAGCTCGCCAAGCCGGTGAAGGCTGATGACCGCAAGGCCATCGAAACCGTCGCCTCCATCGCCGGGAACAACGACAAGGAAGTTGGCAAGATTCTTGCCGACGCCCTGATGAAGGTCGGCAAAGACGGCGTCATCACCGTCGAAGAAGGTCGACAAGTCTCGACCGAGGTTGAACTGGTCGAGGGGATGCAGTTCGAGCGGGGTTATCTCTCGCCGCACTTCGTCACCGATGTGGATAACCAAGTCGCCGAGTTCGACAACTGCCGCATCCTGATCTACGAAGAAAAGATCAGCAGTGCGAAGCAACTCGTGCCGTTGCTTGAGAAGACCTCGAAGGCTGGCGTCACGCTGCTCATCATCGCCGAGGACATCGAAGGGGAGGCCCTCGCTACGCTCGTCGTGAACAAGATGCGCGGCATCCTCAAGATTTGTGCGGTGAAGGCCCCCGGATACGGAGATCGTCGCAAGGCGATGCTCGAAGACATCGCCGTTCTCACCGGCGGCAAGGCGATCTTCAAGGACTTGGGTGTCAAGCTGGAGAACGTCGAGTTGAGTGACCTCGGCACCGCGAAGAAGATTCGCGTCGATGCCGAAAACACCACGGTGATTCAAGGCTCGGGCAAGAAGGCCGAAATCGAAGGCCGGGCCGCGATGATCCGACAGGAAATCACCAAGACCGACAGCGAATACGATCGTGAGAAGCTGCAAGAGCGTCTCGCCAAGCTGGCCGGTGGCGTTGCTCAAATCAGCGTCGGTGCTCACACCGAAACCGAGATGAAGGAACGCAAGGATCTGATCGACGATGCTCTCGCCGCCACGCGAGCCGCCATCGAAGAGGGTGTCGTTCCCGGAGGCGGTGTCGCACTGCTGCGATGTGCTGGTGCGCTGGAGAAGCTCAAGCTGGAAGGCGATGAGCGTCATGGCGTGTCGCTCATCAAGAGCGTCCTCGAAATGCCGATCCGCACGATTGCCGAGAACGCCGGTCTCGACGGAGCTGTCGTGGCGAACAACGTCAAGAAGTCGAAGGACAAGTCGCACGGCTA
>JBBPIS010000143.1:0-19462 GCA_038040225.1 Planctomycetota bacterium | reverse complement strand
ATCCTCTTGGTCCCATTTCTACTCAAGGCCCTCGTCGTTCGGGCGGAAGTTGTGATCGCCCCGATCGCCGATGGAAAGGGGTTCGAGGTGATGACGACCGCCTATCGGGCGAAGCTGGATGCAACGGGCGCGATGACTTCACTGCTCGTCTCGGGCGAGGAGTTTTTCGCAGAAGAGCGCAAGCTGAACATCAACGGAGCAGTCGTGGAAGTTCCCGCGGTCTTCGCCAGCCATCATCGCAGTTGGACTCCCACGTTTCTGCTGACCGGCCCGGTGACGATCGAAGGCCAAACGTTGAGGACCAAAGGCGAGGGTTGGGATCTGACTTTCACGTTTGAGGAATCCGCATTTTCAGTCGCGTTTGGGGGCTTCCCCAAGGGGGCCACTTATGCTCTGAACGAGGGCTATCCCAACGGCAATCTCAATTTCTGGATGTCCCCCAAGCTGCATCGCGCAGTCGATGCGCTGCAGCAGGGAGATTTAGGCTGGCCCGTGAAGGGGAATCCAGAGCCGGGCAACTACACGCTCATTGCCAAGAATGGAGCTGGTGTCGAGTTCCAAAACAGCTTCTGGATCGCGACCTATGACGATCGTCGGCCGGGTGTCCAGGTGACACGACGCGGTGATTTCATCCTGCTGGCCGACATGGCGAAGCAGGCGAAGCCGATTACTCGACACGTCAAAATCTATCCGAAGGTGGACCTCGGGCGGTCTGTGGAGTTGTCGATCACTTCGCCGAATCCGGACCACTTGTTTCCTGAAAATCGTCCGATTGTCTTTCCCGTGCAGGTCACCGCTTACTATGGCCAATCGCTCAAAGGGAAACTGCGATTTGAAGGACACAACTACGTCTTCAAAGACCGGAAAGTCGCGGCCGAGATACCGCTCAGCATCGAGGCGGGAGCTGCTTCGCTCAATATGGATCTTGCGATTCAACCCGCCGAGCCGGGTCATTACATCGGCAACATCATCGTGAGCGACGGCGAAAAGGATTTGTATGCCAAGCGAATTGGGTTCCTTTACCAACCTCAGAAAGTGGCGGCAGTGAAGCCTCCGCCGGGATTTGATGAGTTTTGGGATCAGACGCTGGCGGAATTGGAGAAGGTTCCGTTGGACCTCACGCTGACCGAACAGTCGGACAAGGAAACGGCTGCGGGAAAGGTCTATCTCGCCAAGTTCCGCGCGTGGGAAGGCCGCTGGGCGTGGGCGTGGCTCTATGAACCGAAAGCGGACAAACAAGTCGATGCCACCGTGCAATGTCCGGCCGTGAGCGTCTATCAGCCGGGTCAGGCACAGCCTGCCAACGGCGAGCTTTGGATCGCCGCCGCCGTGCATGGTGGAGAACTCACGACCTACCCCGCCAAGAGCGACTTCGACTACATGACGAGTGGGATCACCGATCGTGAGACCACCATGCTGCGCTACAGCTATACGTGTCTTGTCCGATGCCATGACATCATTCGTCGGCATCCTCTGTGCAATGGCAACGTCCACGTGCGTGGAGGAAGTCAGGGAGGTGGGCTGTCACTTGTCCTGGCTGGCTTGAGGCCAGTTACGAGTGTGACGGGGAACACGATCGCCATGATGCGAATTGACTGGACGGTGCTGGGACTCACAACTTGGGGCCCGCACGCTCCGGCAGGAGCAGATCCCAAACAAGTGGCCGAAGTGATCCGTTATTTCGATCCCCCCTGTTTCGCTCATCGCGTTCATGCGCCGATCAAGTTCTACCTGGCTCTCTTCGATTTCACGGGACCGGTGGAGGGAGTGCTGACGGCGATCAATGCCTTGCCAGAAAAGACCGAATGCCGCCTGGTGATCGATCCCTTCGGAGGCCACTTCACCGCCAACTACGGTGGCCGAGACGCCAGCAAGGTTCCACCAGTCCCTCGCTGGCTGGGAACCGACGCAGAGAACAAGCTGAATGCGAAATAGACCAGCGGTAATGCGCCGAAGCAGGCCGCAAAGAAATCTCCGAAGGCAGACAACTCATGACATGGCTCTCCTTCCCGCATCTCAAAACTGCGCGGTCAAGAACGCGCGAGCCAGCCATCATCGTCGTGAAACGGAAGGTCGTCTGCCTTCTGCTTGTTGTTCTGTCGGTGGCTTTTTTTGCGGGCGACTCCACCCTTCTCGCGGTGTCTCCGGCTCATCCCAACATCGTGATGGTCTTCATCGACGACATGGGTTGGGGCGATTTTTCTTGTTTTGGAAATCGCGACGCGAAGACGCCGAACGTCGATCGGCTGGCGGCGGAGGGCATTCGCTTTTCGCAGTTCTATGTCAACGCGCCGATCTGCTCGCCGTCCCGCTGCGCGCTGACGACCGGGCAGTATCCGCAGCGATGGCGGATCACATCGTACCTCAACAATCGCGCTGACAATGCGCGGCGCGGCGTTGCGAACTGGCTCGATCCCAAAGCACCGACGCTCGCACGACTCCTGCACGATCACGGTTATGCCACGGGGCATTTCGGCAAGTGGCATCTCGGTGGCCAGCGCGACGTCGATGACGCCCCTCCGATCTCGGCGTATGGTTTTGAGGCTTCGCTGACGAACTTCGAGGGGATGGGGGCCAAACTGCTGCCACTGACACTCAAGCCGGGACAAACCGAACCGGGCCGCATCTGGGCAGACGCTGAACGACTCGGCAAACCGGTCACCTGGATGCAGCGGTCACAGATCACCGGCGGCTTTGTCGACGCGGCAATCTCCTTCATCGACCACGCCTCGCAGGACCAAAAGCCGTTTTACATCAACCTCTGGCCAGACGATGTGCATAGCCCGTTCTGGCCTCCAATCGATCAATGGGCCAACGACAAACGCGGTCTCTATCTGTCGGTGCTTCAGGAAATGGATCAGCAACTTGGCAAGCTGTTCGATCACATTCGCGAGACGCCTGCGCTGCGAGACAACACTCTGGTTCTGGTCTGTTCGGACAATGGTCCCGAACCGGGAGCGGGCAGTGCCGGACCTTTTCGCGGAGCCAAGACGCGGTTGTATGAAGGCGGAATCCGCTCGCCACTCGTCGTCTGGGGGCCGGGGCTCATCGCGAAGGAGAAGCACGGAACACACAACGAAACCTCAGTCTTTGCCGCGTTTGATCTCGTGCCTTCATTGCTCGCGCTCGCCCATGCTCCAAATCTCGAAAGTGTGTCGTTCGACGGTGAGAACATCTCAGATACATTGATCGGCCGAAGCACCGCATCGCGTGCCGCTCCGATCTTTTGGCGTCGTCCGCCCGATCGAAAGAACGCGCCGCCCGCGCTTCCCGACCCACAGCCGGACCTTGCGGTGCGCGATGACCAGTGGAAACTGCTCTGCAATTACGACGGTTCGCACGCCGAACTCTACGACCTCGCAAACGACCGCGCGGAAACAAGGAACCTGGCGAACGACCGACCGGAGGCTGTGACTCGTCTCACCAGGATCGCGGTGGCCTGGCATGAGTCCATGCCCGCGGACAACGGACCGATGCTCGCGGCTGAACCCGTGTCAAAGCCATCGACTCCAGCAAGACCGAAAGTCCGGCCATAATGTTGAGAGAATGTTTGAAGGGATCCAACGGCAAAGAGCCCCGAACTCTGGCGAGTTCGGCTACGGGCGTGATGACACGCGGGCTCATCGGCCTCGTCTGCGCGTTGCTCGCAACCACGGGCCTGCCAACATCTACGCCGCGCGGATTTTGTGGAAGAAGCCGAATCGCGATTGGGATACGCGGTGAGCCTCACGGATTCCGCCGGGCAAGTTCAAGCGGCTGACGATTTCTGGTACCGTTGACAGAGCAGCGGTGATTGAAATCGCTCATCATCAGCGTCCACTGAATGCTCCGTTGCGGGTAGCGTTGCTCGCTCACCCCCGGCAACCAAGAGCCTGCCTGCCAGCACGCACACTCGTTTTCTCCAGAAGGATTTCGACAAATGCCAACGTCTCGACAAACATCGCGTCGTCAGTTCCTGCAAGGCATCGCCGCCGCGGGAGCCGCAAGCATTCTGGTCCCGTCGGCCAACCGGGCTTTCGGCTATGAGTCGTCGAGCGAGCGTCCGGTCTTTGCGACCATCGGCCTGCGCAATCAAGGCTGGGTGATCACCAGCAAGTCGTTCGGCTTCGCCGATTTCGCCGCTTTGGCCGACGTCGACGCCAACGTGCTGGCGGAGAACGTCGCCAAGGTGGAGAAACAGCAGGGCAAGAAGCCCGAGGCCTACAAGGACTACCGCAAGATCCTGGATCGGAAAGACATCGACGCGGTGATGATCGCCACGCCCGACCACTGGCACACGAAGATCGCCGTCGAGGCGATGCTCGCGGGCAAAGACGTCTACTGCGAAAAGCCGCTCACGTTGACGATCGATGAAGGCAAGCTGATTGAGAAGATCGTCAAGCAGACCGGCCGGGTCTTTCAGGTCGGCACGATGCAGCGAACCGAGATCGACCAGCGTTTCCTGAAGGCGATCGCTCTCATCAGTGACGGCCGCATCGGCACGGTGAAAAAGGTGACGTGCGGCATCGACCGCATGGAGGATTCACCGGTCATTCCGGCAGTGGCTGTGCCCGAGCAGATTGATTGGGACTTCTGGCTTGGTCCGGCACCCAAGGTTCCGTATCGGGCTCTGCCAGAAATGCGAAAAGGTTACGGCGGCGGCGTGCCGCTCTACAGCAATTGCCACTATTCGTTCCGCAACTGGCACGAGTACTCCGGCGGAAAGCTCACCGACTGGGGAGCCCATCACGTCGACATTACGTGCTGGGCGCTCGGTGCCGCCGAAACGGGGCCGAGCAAAGTCACGCCCGTCGAGTACAAGTTGCCGGTCGAGTACAAGGACGGAAATCCGACGGTCGACGATCGGTACAACGCGGCGACCCAATTCACCATCCGCGTCGACATGCCCAACGACGTGGAGCTGATCCTCACCAGCGAAGGGGACAACGGCATTCTGTTCGAGGGGACGGAAGGTCGGTTCTTCGTCAACCGCGGCAAGCTCGCCGGCAAGCCGGTGGAAGACCTGAAGGACAAACCTCTGCCGGAAGGGGCGATCGAAAAGGTCTACGGCGGCAAGGTCAGCGCGAACCACACCGCCAACTTCATCGAAGGGATCAAGGCTCGGAAACAGCCGATCTCCGATGTCTGGTCGCACAATCGCATGCTCGAGATCTGTCACCTCTCGAACATCGCGATGCGTCTGGGCCGCGAACTCAAGTGGGACCCCGTCCAGCGGGAAATCATCGGTGACACTCAGGCGAACTCGTTCCTCGGGCGTGAAAACCGCAAGGGGTTCGAAATCAATCTGTAGTGCCATCGGCTTCTTGAAACCGGGGACAGAGTTACTTGCCAACAACAATCCCCGTCCCCGTTCTTCAATCCCGCACGGGGAGCCGCGCTTCAAGGGCATCAGGCTGACGAGCTTGTTCGTTTCGGCCGTTCGGCTGCGATTCACTTGAACGTCCACTGCTGCCGGCTGAAGGTGTACGCCTTGGGGATCCCACTTTCACGGCTGCGGAGTTTGCCGTCGCCGGTCTGGGCGCCGTTTTTGAAGGCGAACCACGTCCTGAGCGTCCCGTTCGACTCCGACGGTTCTGAAACGATCACTTCAAATGCGCCGTCGGAGGCGACCTTGCCGACGTAGGTCTTCGTCCAGTACTCGCCCGGTCGAGCGTCGGATTCATCGGCAACCAGCGCATAGACGGCGCGCTCCGGGGTGCGTACACGGCCACTCACGACAATCGTGTTGTCCTTACGGTTCACGGCGTATTTCATATTCTGTACTTCGACCTTCGGGAGTTGCCCGCGGTCATCGGACTCGCCTCGGAATGCCGGGTGATTCGAGAGGAGGGCTGCCTCGGCCTCGCTGAGGTACACGCGCTCGTCACCGGCCGGGACCACGCGCCGAAAGTTGATGTGCGTCGGACCCATCAGCGTATTGCCGGCGTCGTCACGCTTCAGCGGCCCGATGTGCGGAAGCTGAAATCCGTGCCCCAACTCGTGAAGCATCCCCTTGAACGTCAGCTTCTCCAGAAAGTCGGAGCCCAGCGGCGCCGCCGGATCGATACGGCCCGGGGTGGTGTCGAAATTGCACACCGACCAGCCGCCGATCTCCGGGCCGAAGCCCCCCAGGTACCCAGCAAACTTCGCCGGCGGGTCGCCCGCGTAAACCATAATCCACCAGACCTGCCGCCCGCCGTCGAGCTTGTCCTGCCGCCTGTTGGCGTCCATCACTTCGGCGCGCACCGTGACCGGCTTGTATTGCGATGTCTTTTCCTTCCCTCGCATCATTGTCACCTCGACGTGACCGTCTGCGGATCGACGAAACGGCATCACGATCTTCTCGTGGTTCCATCGCTTGAATTCGCGATGAAAGAACGATTCGGCGTAATCCACGATTTGATCCATGCGCTGCTGATAGCCCGTCGGCGGCGTGACATCCGAGGGGACGAACAGAATCACATGCACCTGGCAGGGTGCCGCGTCATCGGCCGGTGCGGCGATCGATGCGCTGAAGAGGAACACGCAAGCGACGGCCAGCGTCTGTCTCATGAGAACGTCCTTCACAGCAGCGGCATTCTCCCGCAGGAGCAGCAAGATGTCATCCTTCAGCGCCGTCGTCTGATTCGTTCGAGGCCCGATTATCCGGGATGAGCCTGTTCGAGCAAGTTCGAGCCGGTCGTCTGTCTTCCCCGGCACCGTCCCGCATCCACTCCTCCTGCACCAGAGCCATAGAGTCCCAGAGTCGCCCGCCGGAGCGGCGCGGTCCCGTCTTGTCGCACCTCTTGACAGATAGCCACAACTGTAGTCAACTGTCGCCACAGTTGTGGCCAGAGGAGAATTCACGATGACGCGCGCCTTGCAGATTTCGGATTCGGAATGGGACGTCATGGAGCCGATCTGGGCGGCCGGTGCCTGCACGGCGGCAGACGTTATCAAGCAGCTCCGCGACACGCACGATTGGAATCACAGCACGATCCGCACGCTGTTGGCGCGGCTCGTCGAAAAAGGGGCGCTGGCGTACGACGTCGACGGATCGCGGTACATCTACCGGGCTGCCGTCTCCCGCCAGCGCTGCGTGCGTCAGGAAGGCCGCTCGTTTTTGGAGAAGGCGTTCGGCGGTGACGTCACAGCGTTGGTCGCACACTTTGTCGCAGAATCTTCGCTCGATCGCGACCAGATTGAGCAACTCCGTCAATTGCTCGCTCAGAAGAAGAATCTCAGGGAGAAACGGACATGATCACGCTGCTCGATACTCTCGGACCGGCGATCTGGCGGGCCTCCTGGCAGGCGGCTGCATTGGCAGTTCTCGTCGCGCTGCTCTTGCTGTGCTGTGGAGAACGTCTGTCGCCGCGGTGGCGCTTTCTGCTGTGGGGTGTCGTCCTGACGCGGCTGCTGTTCGTGGCAACTCCAGTCAGTCCCTGGAGCGTGTTCAATCTGGTCCGCTGGAATCCGGAGGCGAACGCCCGGCCGATTGCTCAGTACGAGGCCGACGCAAGATTCATGGCGGTTCCACACAGGTCCGATTCGACAACCGGCCCCTCCGAATCAAACGCCGAATCGTCCCGAGTCATCGACTCTGCACCAGAGTCTTCTGCGGCGCCGGTGAGTGCGTCTGCGGAGATGCCGTCGAACTCCCCCAGGACCGCAATGGAAGCGACGCTGCCCGGCAACGGTCTATTCGATGCCGTCTTCGTCACGCGAATCCTGTCGATGATCTGGCTGGTCGGCTGTCTGCTGCTGGCCTTGAAGCTGCTGGCGACCGCGCTCATTTTGCGCCGGCGCCTTTCGGCCTGCCGCCCCGTGACGGATGCCGCCATCCTGGAACTCTTGGAAACATCGCGCCGTCGAATGGGACTCAAACGGACTCCCGCCTTGCTGGTGACGCCCGAGTCCCTCAGTCCCTGCATCGTGGGGACTTGGAATCCCAGAATCATCCTGCCGGAATCGGTCGTGACAGAATCTTTCACCGTACGGCTGCGCCATGTGCTGGCGCACGAACTGGCGCACCTGGTGCGAGGCGACCTCTGGACGAACTGGCTGCTGCTGGCCGCGCGGATTCTGCACTGGTTCAACCCCGTGGCCTGGTGGACGGTCCGCGAGATGCAGGCCGAGCGCGAGGCCGCCTGTGACGAACTGGCGTTCGCCGCACTGGGCGGGGGCGAGGCCGATCGATCCGCGTATGCCGCGACGATCGTGGAACTGGCGGCGAGCTTGAGCCCGTCTGCCATCGCGCCGGGGCTGATCGGCCTGTTCTCTTCGACGTGCCGCCTGAAGGCGCGCGTCGAACGTCTTCTGCGGTTCCCTTCGGTCACGGCGCTCCGCGCGCCGGTTGCCGCCGGCTTGCTGCTCGGGATGGCCTTGATGGGCCTGACCGACGCCATGCCGGTCGCCCAGGCCCAAGCACCGAAAGCGGTCGTGGCGACGGCAAAGGAGGAACCCAAGGTCAACACGCATACCATCAGTGGAGGCTGCGTCAACAACGCAGATCGGTTGCCCCTGGCCGGGATCTCGGTGCGGCTCTATCGGCTGGAAGGGCGGACTTCGCCGCCGGTCGAGATTGCCAAAACGGTCACGGACGCCAATGGCCGCTACACATTCACGGATCTCGAACCGCCACGACCTGAAGGCCATCTCGATCGCTTGAACTATGGAGTCCTCGGTTTCTCCGACGACCGGCCGATCGGAGTGCCCTTCAGGTCTTTTCGCGAAAAAGAAATAGTCGTCACCATTCACATGGCTCGCGAAAAGGCCACGCTCGCCGGCAAAGTGATCGACGCCCAGGGACGCCCGGTCGCCGGAGCGACGGTGGTTCCGCATTTCGTTTACGATCGACCGATCCCGAGCCTTGGTTCAGCGACGACGGACGCCGATGGCCGGTTCAAACTCGACAATGTTGGCGTCTACAAATGGCCGGATGGGAAGGCCGTAACCACCAGCTTCAACGTGCGACACCCGGACTACCCTGAGACACGCGGCGAGGCGACCGCGCTACCGGCCGATGTCGTCGTCGAATTGCCGACCGGTTGTGTTGTGACGGGGATGGTGACCGACAGTATCAGCGGCGAGTCCGCCGCAGGAGCCACGATCACGGCTCGGCGGTTTGACGAATGGGGCGAGTCGGTTGTTGCCACGGACGCCGCCGGCCGGTTTCGCCAAGTGGTGCCGGAAGGGCGCTACGATTTTCTGGCAGAAGCGAAGGACCGTGTCTCTATCGCGGTGACCGGCCGCGAATGCCTGGCGGGTGAGAAGGTCGAATTGCCGGCGTTCACGCTCATCGGTGGCGGATTCATCTCCGGGCACGTCGTCAACACGGCCACCGGCGATTCTGTCTCCGTCTCCGAATCTGGAGAGCCGATCATGCTCGGGTTGGTCGGGCCGTCTCAGCCGGCAGGACGAGCGATCTCTCCGGTTCGGCTGGCGGCGGTGGATCAGACGGGCCGGTTCACACTGCGGGCGGCCCCGGGAGAAAACTTTCCGTACTTTGTGAACACTCACGGCGTGCGCATGGCTTGGGACACCCAAAAGCAGCCCGCGGTCGTCGTGAAGGAGGGAGAGACGACCACCTTCAACATGCTCATCACGCCCAAGGTTCCGCCGGAAGAAAAACTGAAGGCGGCCCGAAAGCTCGTCGATGCCCTGTCGAAGCAGCCGTCCGATCGGACGGCCCAAATCCTCCTCGAATTCCGAAAGCTGAATCACACCGTCGACGAGTGTGAGTTGTGGTGCCTGCTGATGCGCGAGCTCGTCGCCGTGGGGCGCGAGGCGGTGCCGCAACTGTGCGACGAACTCGACCGAACGACCAACGACCGGATGTTCCGCCGGTTGGGATTCGCCTTGCGGACGATCGGCGATGCGCGGGCGGTGCCGGCCCTCATCCGAGCCCTCCCCAAGACCCTGCTCCCCAGCAGCAGCGACTACGGGCTGATCGTCAACGACAAGGGATTGGCCGCCTTCATGCAGATGCACGACCTGGACAAAGGCACGCGCGGGACGTACTTCGATCTGGGAAGGCCGGTGCGTGAGATCGTCGGCGCGCTGCACGGGTTGACCAAGCAGAATTTCGAGGACGCCGAGTTGTTCAGCATGAGTCTCAGCGAAGATCCACGGCGGCAGGTCCTGCAGCGCCGCATCTGCGTGCGACAGGCGCAGCGCTGGCAGGCGTGGTGGGAGAAGAACTGGCGGAACTTCACCGACGATGCCGCCTATCAAAAAGTCAATCTGACCGTCGCCGATGAGACGGTCCCCCCGGCCCCAACCCCTGAAGCTCTGGGGAAGACGGCCCGACTCAGCGGCGGAATGAGCGGGGCCGTGCTCTCTCCGGCGATCCAGGACGGCCAGCACGCCTGGCACTTTTACGATCTCGATACCGGCTATCGACCCAACTGGCCGACCGGCGTTCCCAAGGACGAGGCCGCTCGCGATGCGAAGCCACTGGCGGAGTGGGCGTCCGAAAACGGCATCGACCTGATGTGCATCACCCATCGTTCGCAGGACGGTACCGAGACGTACGTGTTGCGGGCGCTGGGGATGAAAGTCCGGGAGATCAACCCGCGGGACTTGCGAAACCTGGACACGTTAATCGCCGCCGGAATGCTTCCCGAAGGTCGGCCCGTCGGCGAGCTGCTGATGCACTACGACACCGAATCGAAGCAACTCGTGCCGGATGCGAATGCCGCATTCCTCTTCATCACCCGCGAAGGAAACATGGGCCTGATCGAAACGACCGATCGCGTCACCCGCACGGCCAACCTCACCGGCCTCCCCAGCGGAAACTCAACGCCCGGTGTCGGCTTCCACAAGGGTGTTCAATTCAATCTGAAGGCGATCATTCCCTGAGACGAAACCAAGGCGCGATCAGGAAACAAATAGCGCGCCGGTTTGATCGACTGATGCAATCGCTTCGCGTCAGCGCGCTGGTCGATGTGCGCTCACGGAGAGCCGCCTGCCGCGCTGCGATCTCTGCCCGCTGGCTGGCCGCTTCGCGACATTAAGACGATGATGCGCACCTCCATGCCGTCCATCATTCGTCGAAACTGTATGGAATGTCGCCGTGATGCCGCGCGCCAACTCGTTCGGGAGCCTCGCGATGAACTGTGTGTCGAAGCTTGTGATTTGGGTGGGTTGTTTTGTTGTTCTGGCTCTCTTCGCGCCGAACGCTGTGGCAGCGAAGCTGACGTTTCAGATCAACGATGCGAATGGTGCGGCCGTTCCGTGCCGTATTCATCTGCTCGATCCCGCGGGCAAGTCGCTGGAGGCGCCGGGACTGCCGTTCTGGAAGGACCACTTCGTGTGCCCCGGCCGGGTCGACCTGTCGCCCGCGGCGGGGACTTACAGCTATGTGATTGAACGAGGACCGGAACACGAGCAGGTCGCCGGGAAGATCGAGTTGGCCGAGGGGCGAGACGAAACCGTCACGGTCACGCTGCGGCGGATCGCCGATCTGAAATCGCTGGGCTGGCATGGTGGCGAGACGCACGTCCACCGGCCACCGCAGGATGTGCCGCTGCTGATGCAGGCGGAGGACCTGCACGTCGCCCAGGTCATCACCTGGTGGAACAAGCGGAATCCGTGGACGAGCAGCCTGCCGGACGAGGCACTGCGCCAGCCGGACCGCGACCGGTTCTTTCACGTTCTGGCCGGCGAGGACGAACGGGGCGGCGGGGCGCTGCTCTACTTTCATCTGCCCCGGCCGCTCGAAATCACGAAGGCGGAGCGCGAGTTCCCGTCGTCGCTGTCGTTTCTGAAGCAGGCCCGCCAGGCGCATCCCTCCGTCTGGATCGACGTCGAGAAGCCGTTCTGGTGGGATGTGCCGCTCTGGCTGGCCAGCGGAGAAGTCGATTCGATCGGGATCGCCAACAATCACATGTGCCGGTCGCAGATGTATCGGGACGAGGCGTGGGGGAAGCCGCGCGACACGTCGCGCCTTCCCAATCCGCACGGCAATGGGCTCTGGACTCAGGAGATCTATTACCACCTGCTCAACAGCGGTCTGCGAGTCCCACCGTCGGCGGGCAGCGCCAGCGGAGTGCTCCCCAATCCCGTCGGTTACAACCGCGTCTACGTTCACACCGGTCCGCGATTGGACTACGAAGAGTGGTGGAAAAACCTGAAGGCCGGCCGCAGCTTCGTGACCAACGGTCCGCTGCTGTTGGTTCGCGCTGACGACAAACTGCCGGGCGAGGTTTTCCAGTTCCACGCTCCGAAAACCATCAAGCTGGAGATCCAGCTCATCTCCCGCGACCGCGTGCCGCGCATCGAGATCCTGCAGAACGGCGAAGTCGTCCAGACGCTCGACTGTTCCAACAATCGCGAACAGCAATTGACGGCCGAACTGTCCGTTTCCAAGAGCGGCTGGTTCCTGGTGCGCGCCATCGCCGACAACCCGCAAACGTTCCGCTTCGCCTCCACCGCACCGTTTTATGTCGAGATCGGCAACGTCAAGACAAACATCAGCCGCAAGTCTTGCGAGTTTTTCCAAAAGTGGGCGGAAGAGCGCACCGCGTCGTTACGGGAAAAGCTTTCCCAGGAAGACGAGCGGCGCGAGGTGCTCCCCCATCACGAACGAGCGGTCGAGTTTTGGACAGCGCGGGCTCGCCAGGCAAACGCAGACTGAAACAGAGCAGCAGGAACCAGCCAAATTTCCGGGGACGTCGGATGGATCGACCGAAAGGACACACGATGCAGCGATTACTCATCGGCCTCACGACGATCTTGCTGGTCGCTTTGGCCGAGTCACATCTCGCGGCGGCGGACGGGCCGATCGACGTTGGCTCGCGACGTGAGCTGTTTGTCGATGAGCACTTGATCGACTCGCTCCAAGGAGCGCGGCGCCAGCTTCATCATCCGACGCCGCGCGAGGTGGCCATCGTCCATGATGCTCCGTGGGAAGGGGCGGGGAGCGGGTATCACTCGGTCATTCATGACGGCGATCGTTACCGGCTGTATTACCGAGGCTCGGCGCTGGGCGTTGAGAACGGGCGGCTCAAGACTGGGCGCGAGGTCTACTGCTACGCCGAGAGCCGCGATGGCCTCACGTTTACCAAGCCGGATCTGGAGCTGCACGATTACAACGGCTCGAAGCAGAACAACGTCATCTGGACCGGAGTCGGCACACACAACTTTGCTCCGTTCCTCGATACGCGAGCCGACTGCCCGAAGGAGTCGCGATTCAAGGCGTTGGGCGGGCTTGCGAATCAAGGTGGGTTGTTCGCGTTTCACTCCACAGATGGCATTCAATGGTCGCTGATGCGCGAGCAGCCAGTCGTCACCGAGGGGGCGTTCGATTCGCAGAATCTCGCCTTCTGGGATGTGACCGCCGGAGTGTATCGGGCTTACTTCCGCACATTCACCGGCGGCATCACAACCGGCAAAGTGTGGAAGCCCGAAGGCTTTCGCGCGATTCGCACGGCGACCTCGCGCGACTTCTTGAAGTGGGAGCATGAAGCCGATCTCACTTACAAGGACTCGCCCGCCGAGCATCTCTACACGAACCAGGTCGCGCCGTACTTTCGGGCTCCGCACCTGCTGATCGGCTTCCCGACGCGATATGTCGAACGGGGCTGGTCCGACTCGATGCGGGCCTTGCCGGAGCTGGAACGTCGTGAGCAACGAGCGATGGCGAATTTGAGATACGGCACCGCGTTGACTGAGGGCTTGCTGATGACCAGTCGCAACGGAGTCCATTTCGAGCGTTGGAACGAAGCCTTTCTGCGACCCGGCCCCGAGCGTCCGGCGACCTGGCTTTACGGGCACCAATTCATCGCGTCGCACGCCGTGGAAACGGAGTCCTCGCTGCCGGGAGCGCCGCGCGAGATGTCGCTGTATGCGGCCGAAGGCTCGTGGCATGGCAAAGGGAATTCGCTGCGTCGCTACACGCTGCGGCTGGACGGCTTTGTTTCCGTCAACGCTCCGTTGAGCGGTGGAGAACTCATCACAAAACCGCTGACCTTCACCGGCGATAAACTGACGCTGAACTTCGCGACGAGTGCCGCCGGCGACATCCGCGTTGAGCTTCAAGACGCGACCGGCAAGCCGTATCCCGGCTTCACGCTCGAAGACTGCTCGCCCCTCTTCGGAGACACGCTCGACCGTACGGTCACTTGGAAGAGCGGCAGCGATGTCAGCCCCCTCGCCGGAAAAACGATCCGCCTGCGATTCGTCCTCCGCGATGCGGATCTTTACGCGTTGCAGTTCCGGTCGCCCTAACGCAGCACTGAATTACCAACTCGAAGCGTCAGTGGGGCACCATCGCTGAGGCTTCGGGTTAGGATGCAGGCCGAGCGACGTCACGGCCACGACCGTTCGCCGCACCGACGCAATCCCGGAGTCAAGTGAGCCACCTCGATGATCAAGACATTCTTCCGCGCGGCGCTGACCGCGCTCCTGACCATCGTCGGCCATCCCGCGTTGGCGGCTGACCGACCGAATCTGATCTGGATCATGGCCGACGATTTGGGCTTCGGCGATCTGGGCTGCTACGGACAGAAAGTCATCACGACACCGCACCTGGATCGCATGGCGAGCGAAGGCTTGCGATTCACACACTTCTACGCCGGGGCCACGGTCTGTGCGCCGTCGCGCAGTGTCTTGATGACCGGCCGGCATCACGGACACACCCGGGTGCGCGGCAATGCGGGGGCGACGAATCCGTTGGCGCAGGCGTTGCGGGCGGAGGACATCACGGTCGCCAGGGTTTTGCAGCAAGCCGGCTATCGCACGGCACTCATCGGCAAATGGGGGTTGGGTGACATCGGCGCAGCGGAAAGCGGGCTGCCACGCAAGCACGGCTTTGACCGGTTCTTCGGCTATCTCAACCAACGCCACGCGCACAATCACTTCCCGGATTTTCTCTGGCGCAATGAGGAGCGTGTCGAGCTGCCGAATGTCGTGACTCCCGTGGGCGGCGACGGTGCGGGTTATGCGACCAGGGCGGTGCAATTCGCCGATGATCTGTTCGCGGACGAAGCCGTCCAGTTCGTGGCCGAGAACAAGTCGCGACCGTTCTTTTTGTACTGGAGCATGGTCATCCCGCATGCCAACAACGAGCGCACCCGCGAACTGAAGAACGGCGCGCAGGTTCCCGACTTTGGCCCGTACTCCGACAAGGACTGGCCCGATCCCGACAAGGGACAAGCGGCGATGATCTCGCGACTCGACGGTTATGTCGGCCGGATGCTGGCGTCGCTGCGCCAGCAGGGTCTCGCGGAGAACACGCTCGTGATCTTCACCAGCGACAACGGCCCGCACAACGAGAGCAATCACAGCCTCGCGAGGTTCAATCCGTCCGGTCCGTTGTCAGGCATCAAACGCAGCCTGACCGACGGCGGCATCCGCGTCCCGATGATCGCCTGGTGGCCCGGCAAGGTGTCGGCCGGGACCGAAACGGATCACGTCGCCTATTTCGGCGACTGGATGGCGACCGCCGCCGAACTCGCCATGACGAAGACTCCCGACGGATGTGACTCGCTCAGTTTTGTGCCGACGCTGCTCGGCCAGCCCGTCCCACAGCAGCCGAAGCACGAGTTCCTCTACTGGGAATTTCACGAAGGAGGTTTCAAGCAGGCCGCCTTGTATCAGGGCCGGTGGAAAGGCATTCGCAACGGCGGCCCCGACTCGCCCGTCGCTCTGTACGATCAACAAGCTGACATCGCCGAGAAAACCAACGTCGCGGCACAGCATCCCGAGATCGCCGCCAAGCTCGACGAATATCTGCGCCAAGCCCGCAGTGATTCCCCGGACTGGGAACCCAAATGGCCCACCGGGAAGAAGTCCAGGTGATTGCACTCCACGAAAACCCAATACAGTACTTCCAAGTTCGTACCATCGTGGCCGACGCTGCCAGCGTCGGCGTGACTCATTGCAGGAGTTTGTTGACGGACGCTGGCAGCGTCCGCCACGAATTTGGAAGTACTGAAATTTCCGTAGCCTTATTCAGAGAGACTCCATGCTCACTCTCAAGTCCTTGCTCGTCACGTTGGCCGCCGCTTGCGGTCTGATTTCGTTCGCTGTCGGAATTGGTCGTGCGGCGGAGGCAAAACCCAACATCATTGTCATCATGGCCGACGACTTCGGTTACGAGTGCGTCACGGCCAACGGCGGGCAGTCGTATCAGACGCCGAACCTCGACAAGCTCGCGGCCAACGGCGTTCGCTTTGAGCAATGCCATGTGCAGCCGCTCTGCACGCCGACTCGCGTGCAACTGATGACCGGGCGATTCAACGTGCGGAATTATCTCAATTTCGGCACGCTGCCGCGCACGGAGACGACGTTCGCGCATCTGCTGAAGCGAGCCGGCTACGCCACGGGCATCTGTGGCAAGTGGCAGCTTGGTCGGGAGCAGGACTCGCCGCAGCATTTCGGGTTCGACGAATCGTGTCTGTGGCAGCAGACACGGCGACCGCCGCGCTACGCGAATCCCGGTCTGGAGTACAACGGCGTCGAGAAGGATTTCTCCAATGGCGAGTACGGTCCGAAACTAGTCAACGACTTCGCGCTCGACTTCATCGCGCGGCACAAAGCCGGACCGTTTTTCCTCTACTACCCGATGATGCTCACGCACGATCCGTTTCAGCCGACTCCGGACAGTCCGGACTGGGACTCCCAAGCCGTCGGCGAGAACGTGAACCGGAATGTAAAGCACTTCGCCGACATGACCGCGTACATGGACAAGCTGATCGGGCAATTGGATGCCAGGCTGGCGGAACTGGGCCTTCGCGACAACACGCTGGTCATCTTCCTGGGTGACAACGGGACGCTCAGCAGCGTGACCAGCCGGTTTCGCGGAGCGGACTATCGCGGAGGCAAGGGGACCACGACGCAGCGCGGCACTCACGTCCCGCTGATCGCGAGCTGGCCCGCCGTGATGAAAGCGGGCCGCGTGAATCGCGACCTGATCAGCAGCGTCGATGTCTTGCCCACGCTCTGTGAGGCCGCCGGAGTGCCCGTCCCCGCGAACACCGATGGCGTCAGCTTTCTGCCGCAGTTGCGCGGCGAGACGGGGAAGCCTCGCGAGTGGCTGTATTCCTGGTATTCGCCGCGACAGCAAGTCAACCTGACCGTGAAGGAGTTCGCCTTCGATCAGCAGCACAAGCTCTACCGCACCGGCGAGCTCTTCGATCTGGCCGCCGACCCGTTCGAGCAACGTCCGCTCCCGCGAGACTCTCTGTCTGGCGAGGCCGCGAAGGCCGCCAGCAGATTTCAAAAGGTGCTCGATCAATTCACCAACGTACGCCCCGCGGAACTCGACCGCGCGTTCGAGCCAGCCGTTCGCGAAAAGGGACGCAAGAAAAAGGGAGTGAAATGAACATGACACGGGCCAAAGAAACAGAAGAACAATCGACAAGGAAGGAAAAAGCAGCCATGAATCATCACTTTGCCGTGACACTGCGACTCGGGCGGCTGATCACCAGGAAACTTTTTTGCTTCCTGTTTTCGCTCCCTGTCCTCCTGGGCAGCCTGTCTGCCGCGGTCGCCGCTCCGCACAACATTGTCCTCCTCATGGGAGACGATCACGGCTGGGAGGAGACCGGTTACAACGGGCACCCGCACGTCAAGACGCCGGTGCTCGATGAGATCGCCGCCACCGGATTGCGGTTCAACCATTTCTATGCCGCGCATCCGAATTGCTCACCGACGCGCGCGAGCTTTCTGACGGGACGACATCCCAACCGGATGGGTACGTTTGCGCCGGGCTGGTCGTTGCGGCCGGAAGAAATCACGATCGCGCAGATTCTTCGTAAGGCTGGCTACCACTGCGGTCACTTCGGCAAATGGCACGTCGGCCCGGTCAAAGCCGGCTCGCCCACCAACCCCGGCGCGATGGGATTCCACGAATGGGTCTCGCACGACAATTTCTTCGAGCTGAATCCCTCCCTCTCCCGCAACGGTGGCCCGCCCGTGGTCTTCCAAGGCGAAAGCTCCGAGATCATCGTCCAGGAGGCCGTGCAGTTCATCGATCGCGCCCGCAAGGATGGCAAACCGTTCTTCACCGTCGTCTGGTTTGGCTCGCCGCACGAGCCTTACAGCGGCCTGCCCACTGATCTCGCGCTGTACGATGACCTGCCCGCGAAGTACTCGAAAAAGGTCAGCCTCACTTCCAATGAAACGGGGGGGCCAGTGACTCGGCCGCAAGGCGACGTGCTGCGCGAGCGTTACGCCGAGATCACGGCCATGGATCGCGCGATCGGCCTGTTGCGAAAGCACCTTGCCGCACAGGGTCTCCGCCAGGACACGCTGCTCTTTTACTGTGGTGACAACGGCACCTCCGCCGACGCCGCGCTTGGCCTCCCGCATCGCGGCGTCAAAGGCCAAGTCTATGAGGGGGGCACACTCGTCCCCGGTCTGATCGAGTGGCCGGCGCGCATTCCCCAGCCGCGCAGCACCAGCGTCCGCGCGAGCACCTGCGACCTGTTGCCCACACTCTGCGCCCTCGTCGGCCAGCCAGTGCCAGATCGTCCGCTCGACGGCATGGATCTCACCCCCGTGCTGGATGGCAAAATGACCGAGCGCCCCGGCCCGTTGTTTTTCTGGGAGTACAACACCGAGCGCCTCGCTCGCTCGAAGCCCGAACCCTGGATCGATCCCGAACTGCAAACAGGGACGACGCCACTCGTGAAGTTGATGGGCGGCAAAGCCACGCGCGACTTCACCAACTACCGCCACCCCGCCATCACGGACGACGATCACCTCGGCCCCCGCGCCATCGTGGACGATCGCTTCAAGCTCGTCATCCACGAACAAAAGAACGGCGACGCGAAACGCGAACTCTTTGACCTTCAGGCCGATCCCGCCGAGAAATCCAACCTCATCGAGCAGCACCCTGCCGTTGCGGAAAAACTCCAAACCCGACTCCACGAATGGCAGCAGTCCGTCCTGCGCAGCCTCACCGGCGCGGATTACGAAAAGTGAACCGACTCATGAAGAGACCGCTCGTCGTTTTCCTTGTGCTCTGTGTCCACCAGCACTGGCACACTCATTGGCGAGGAACTAAAAAGCCGTTGACAACGCCGAATTTCAATCGGCAGCCGAAGAGAGGATTCGCGACGATGATCAGGTCGTGGGTTTGGGGCGTGACCATCGCGCTGGGCATCACTCCGTCACTGTGCGCCAGCGATACAGACGCGGAAGCCAGGCATTTCGCCGAGCAGATCAAGCCGTTGTTCGCGAAGCACTGTCAGAGTTGCCATGGCGGTGAAAAGCCCAAGGGGGACTTGCGCGTCGAGAGTCTCTCGCAGGACTTTGCCGAAAGGGAGAACCGCAAGCGATGGCTGGCCGTACTGGAGCAGGTCAAGGCGGGCACGATGCCTCCGAAGGAAAAGCCGCGCCCTCCTGCGGAAGAAGTCAAAATTCTGACTGATTGGATCAGCAAACACGCTGCCGCTGCGGAGGCCGCTCGCAGTGCCGCGCAGGGCCGAGTGGTCTTGCGACGCTTGAATCGGGCCGAGTACCAGAACACGGTGCGCGACCTGCTCGGAGTGGAAGT
>JBBPIS010000142.1:0-19662 GCA_038040225.1 Planctomycetota bacterium | reverse complement strand
ACCAACTCAATTCAAGAGAAGACAAGTCAGGTGAAGAAAAGTCAGAGGAATAGGAGATGGGCCAGAGCCTTCTTACTTAGACGCATCCGTCTTCTGTCTTCGTGATCATTCTTCGTGATCTGGCTTCTGTCTTATCTGTGCCCATCTGTGAAATCTGTGGTCAAGGAGTCTTGGATTCTGCCTTCGCTTCCGGCTTTTGGCCGCGAACGATTTTCAGCAGCAGTTTCTGGGCGTCACGATAGCGGGGCGCGGCTTCGAGGGCTTGCAGGACGTGGGATTTCGCACGCGGGTCGGCTTGTTGGTGGAGGAGTTTCGCGAGGCGGAAGTGGAGTTCGGCCGGGTCGTCGGGTTCCATGAGGAGCATTGCTTCGAGAGCGGTCAGCGCTTCGGTGGTTTCATTCAACTGTTCGGCCGTCGCGGCGCGGACGCGTTGGGTTTGGGGGAGGAGCGGGTTGATCGACAGCAGTTGGCGAACGGTTTCGCGGGCGGCGGGCCAGTCGGCGGCGGTGGATTGAAGTTCGACGAGCCTCAGCAGCGACGGCACTGCTGAGTCGGTACGGGCGGCGTACTGTTCGAGGACGCGGCGTTCGTCGGCTGTCTCCTTGAGTTCCTTGTGGATCGCGGCCAGCAATTCGTAGGGGCAGTCGTCACCGACCTGCTCGGGGTAGAGTTCGATCAGTTTGGTGAGTGGCTTCTTGGCTTCGGCGAACTCGCGCTTCTCGATGTGCTGCACGGCGAGGACGGTCAGGCCTTGCAGGCTGCTCGGGTGATCGGCCACCCAGCGGATGAGGCGGTCCGGGTCGTCGTCGTCTCGGATGGCGGAGAGGTCGTACTTTTCCCAATCGAGGTTCGGGGCGAGTTCTCGCGCCATTTGAGCCGCATATTCGCGGAACTCCTCGTCGAGTTGATCGAGGGGTGCGAGATGCCGTTCGAGTGCGGGATCAATCGGCAGGCCGGTGGCGAGATCGTCCAGCACCTTCTTCAGTGCGTCGATGCCGTACCGTTCGATGAAGTACTCGACGACGAGCGACGATTGGAAGTAGGCGAAGTTCAGATCGGCGGGCGACTCGGGACGCAGGAACGCACCGCTCAGCTCGCGGATCGGCGTCGTCAGGCCGTTGAGGATGCGCGTGCGAGACTTCGCCGTCATGCGTTGGCCCCACGTCGGGTGTGCCTGACGTTCCTCGTAGACCGAGATCCCCTCGCTCAGCCAGCGCGGCATGCGGTTGTGGGTCTTCTCCAGCGTGACGACGTGACAGAACTCATGCCACAGCACCGCCTGCCAGTTGGACGGATGGTCCTTCTGCGACGCGGGGCTGTTGGCGGTGATGACCTTGCCGAAGCAGACGCCCAGATAGCCCGCGGCCCCCGGCATTCCGAACGTTCTCACCGCGAAGTCGTTCGGCTCGGGAAAGATTTCGACCGTGATGCGGTCCTTCAATTCGAGGCCGTACTTGGCACAGAGGTCTTTCTTCGCCCGTCGCAACAAATCGAGGACCGCGTCACCATAGATGGCCGCTTCCTTCGCCTCCATCCGCACGATGAAGCCGTCGTTTTCGAGCGTCGTGTACTTCGCGAGGGCGTCGCGAAGCTGCATCAGGTTGAAGACGTGAACGTCGTAGGCATCGGCTTTCGAGGCCGCTTCGCCGAGCTTCCAGCCCTCGTCCTCTTTGCCCAGTCGGAGGAAGTCCTGCGCGAGTTGCACGCGCGCCGGCAGAAACGCGTTGTCGAAGGCGAGGGCCTGCTGCTGGTGAGCGGCTCCCTCGGTGAAGCGGTACTTCTGCGACAGTTTCTTCCCGATGAGATGATCGACGAGCGGGTTCTCGTTCCACGTCGAGAGGGCCGCGGCACGGTACTCGGTCGCGTGACGCTGGTCATTCTTCAACCCGGCGATGATCGAACGGTAGGCCCACGCGGCGGGATGCTTCGGATTGATCGCGACGATCTTGTCGAGCAGTTCGTTCGCGTCGTCGTACTGCTCGGCGTCGATGGCGTTCTCGGCCTGATAGAGCAGCGCGCCCGTGTGACGATGGTTCGCCTTCAGGCAGAGCGTCAGAGCGTGAGCCGCCAGCGGAGGCTCACTGCGATCGAGGCTTCTCGCGACACCAAACTGCAGGTCGGCGTCGTCGGGATACTTTTTCACGGCCGACTGAAACGTGTCGGCGGCGAGTGCGAAGTCCTGCTTGGCGAGAGCCAACTCCCCACTGGCGAGCAGCGCGTCGCGATGGAGCGGGTGGAGCTTGAGAGCCCGGTCGTAGAAGTTCTCCAGCACGATGCGGGCATCGTCTCCCATCATCACCGCCGTCCGACCGAGCGACACCAGATTGTCCGCGTCCGAGTACCGCCAGGCCGCACGACCAAATTGATCGACGATTTCGGCCAGCCACGTGGACGCCTGTTTCGAGTCGCCGCTCATCCGCGCGGCCTCGATCCCCAGCCGCCGCATCCGCACGCTCCACGAGTACCGCGCCAGACCGTTCACCAGCGTGTCATGGGCGGCCTTGTACTCGCCCGTCTGCATCTCGGCCTCGGCCTTGAGCAGGTAGTACTCCTCACCGAACAGCCGGTCGTTGACCGCCTTGGTGGTGATGCGAATGCAGGTCGCATGGTCACCCGCCCGCAGCGCCTTTGTCGCCTCTTCGAGTTCCGCCGCCGCCGCGTCCGCCGTCGTGAGCTGCCAGGCCGCGACCATGAGCACCACTGCGGAGGCCACGCCGGAAACGAGTGTGCGACACCGACCCAGCGGCTTGCTCATTGAGTCATTCTCGCCTTGCCCACGGTCGCTCATTCGTCGGTCTCCCCAGAGGCGGCGGAGTATATCTGGCGGGTTGAGGACGGAACAGCGCGCGACAGAGCGGGAAGCACCGGGGCTTGCTTCAGGTTGTCCCGTGTGCCAGTCTGACGAGGCGGGCCACGCAGAGTGTCAATGCTTCGCAGGTTCAAGAGTTCAGAGACTGAGGAGATCAACATGGCGACGAGACGGACAACCATTGGCGGCAATGGGCGGGATGAATGCGGGCAACGCCCGGATGTCGGCGGGGCTTCGGAGTCTCGACTGGTCACACCACGTGAACGACGTCACCGGACGAGACGGTGGCATGGCGCGGCGTGGGCCGTGGCGATCTTCGTCAGCTTCGTTTCCGCCGGACAATGCCCGGCGGCTGAGACGCTGACACTCCAGGGCCCCTCTCCGCGGCTGATTTTCGATGACAACGACGGGGCGCTTCGGACATGGACTGTTTCTGGCAACGATGCCGGCTTCAACATTAATAATACCGCTGGATTTTCCGTCTTTCACATCGCTCCGACGGCATCGACAGGGAGCCTTCATATCGGAACGGGTGGTCGCGTCGGCATCAGGAGACAGAATCCACTAGCCGAACTTCATGTCGCAGGAGGGTTCACGACGACGCTGCGTTTGGACTGTCCCACTGACGTCGGCGCCGCCACCGTTTGGGATCTGGTGTCCGACATGGATACAGGCTTTCGATTGGTGGACGCGTATCACAATAAGTTTCCCTTCACCATCGAGAACAACGCGCCGAATGGCAGCCTGTTCGTGGGCGCGAATGGGAACGTGGGAATGGGAGGTGGGCAACTGCCTGACGTGAATTCCAAATTGGATATTCGATCCGACTTCAACAATGGCTTGTTGGCGAAACGCAGCAGTGCGAACGCACACTATCTGCGCGTGGAGAACACCAACTCCATCTTTCGCTGCGGGGTGCAATCCAGCGGCGACGCGCAGTTCGGTGCGCTCACGTCCGGCAAGGGACTGAACATGCTCGCGGGAGGTACGACGAAGGTGGTGATCAATGCCTCGGGCCAGATCAGCTTCGGCAACTCGCCGCCCGCCATTACCACTCATGCGCTGGTGCATGAATCCGGCGCGAACCTCACCAGCGGCGGCGTGTGGACCAGCGTCTCCAGCCGCGCCGCAAAGCAGGACATCGAGCCGATCACCAGCGCCGAGGCTCGTGATGCCGTGCGAGCCCTCCAACCCGTCGGCTACCGCTACAAGAACGAACTCGATGAACGCTACGTCGGCTTCATCGCCGAAGACGTTCCCGAGTTGGTCGCGACCAACGACCGCAAGGGCCTCGCCCCGATGGACATCACCGCGGTGTTGACCAAAGTCGTGCAGGACCAGGACACGCTGTTGCAGAGTCAGGATCGTCAATTGAGTGACCAGCAGGCGGAGATCGGCAAGCAGCGGGAACTGATCGCCCGGCAGGAGAAGCTCAACGGCGAGCAGCAGGAGACGCTGGCCACGCTGATGCGGCGTTTGGCGGACCTCGAACAGAAGCTGGAAGGCCGCTAGCTGGCCGCGGCCACGCCGGAGAGGTTCGCGAGTCAGCCTGACGCCTTCGTCGGCACCCCGGACGGCTTCCACGGCACGGTTGGCGGCTTCGACCGTGCGGTTGGCGGCTTCGACCGTGCGGTTGGAGGCTTCGACCGTGCGGTTGGAGGCTTCGACCGTGAGGTTGGGGGCTTCGACCGTGAGGTTGGGGGCTTTGACCGCACGGTTGGCAGCTTCAACCGCACGGTTGGAGGCTTTGACCGCACGGTTGGAGGCTTTGACCGCACGGTTGTCGGTTTCAACCGCACGGTTGGCGGCTTCGGCGGCACACCGGAATGGTTCCGGCCTGCCGTGCAGAATGGCAGGAAGTCCTCTGCCGGTCAGCGGAAAGCTGTCGTCGCGACAACCGATCAAGCCCAGCCACTATATGAGTGGCCGGACTTCACTTTTGTCCGCACACCCACGAGAATCCCTCGCGTGGGCAGAACAGCATGGAGGAGGAACTGACACATGACTCGTGACGACAAGGTTCTGTTACTGCAAAAGCTGTTTCAGCAGCTTTCCAATTGCGGGATCGAGACGTTTGGGCCAACGGAGAACGGCTATCGGTGGACGTGCGAAGACAACGCCATCGCTCAGAAGCTGGCCAACAACCTGATCGACCACGTTCGCGTGCTGGGACTGGACATCGCCCGCTTCCCGTACCGCTTTCAACCCGAAGGCGGGGGGACGCTCGTCATCGAGCCGGTGGACGACTGACCGCCACCCGCCCACGGCGGGGACCCGACTTTATTTTTCTTGAACTGAAGTCCGTCCGGGCGGTAGTCTGTGGCCGCTCATCCAGTCCGGCCGTTCGTGCGGGGCGTGAGTTTCTGCTCCTGTTCCCGAGGGAGGCGTCTCATGGCAAAACAGGACTTTCTTCCCAGTGCTGATCGCGACTTGCTGATTTGGGGTGGCAATTTCGGCACTCAACTCGCCGCTTTGGGGCCGTCGCTGGGCCTGACAGCGGCCGAAATCACGGAAGTCGTCAGCGTGATTGCCGGCCTGAACACGGTGTTTGGGGAACTCACGACCGCCAACGCGGCGGCCAAGGCCAAGACGGCCGAGAAGCAAGCCACCTTCCTCGCGGGCATCGCCGCCCTTCGAGTCATCGCGGCCCGGTTGAAGAGGCATCCGGCCTACACGACCTCGATCGGTCAGCAGTTCGGCGTCATCGGACCCGAGAACACCACCGACCTGAGTACCCGCAAGCCGACCCTGAAGGCCACGGCGGTGATGGCTGGTTCCGTGACGCTCGGCTTCAACAAGAGTACCTCGAGCGGCGTCCGGATCGAGTCCCAGCGCGGTGCCGAGACGGCGTTCTCGTTCCAGGCCATCGACACGTCCAGTCCCTATGTCGACACCCGCCCCAACCTGACCGCCGGCCCCGAGACCCGTCAGTACCGGGCCATCTACCTCGACCGCGACAACCTCGTCGGTGAGTACTCCAACACCATCACCGTCACCGTCCCCGGTTGACGGAAGACGACGAAGGT
The DNA here is from genome assembly GCA_038040225.1 of Planctomycetota bacterium. Lineage (GTDB taxonomy): Bacteria > Planctomycetota > Planctomycetia > Planctomycetales > Planctomycetaceae > Schlesneria. The sequence goes on along the minus strand of JBBPIS010000142.1, from coordinate 13,827 downwards.
TCCCGCGACCGACCCCGAGAGTCCTCTTCGACGTCGCTGAATTCGCGAGAATTCAGCCGGGTGCGGCGATCCTCTGAACTCTGGCGAGTTCCGCGACAGACCAATGAGTTTCCTCAGCAAATGTGAACCGCGTGTCACCTGGCCCGGCCGTTTGGCGAGCCTCCCTCTGAACACGTCGAGGCACACTTCTGAAAGACGGGCAGGTGTGCCCCTTCTCGCCCGTCACGGATCACGAAAGGAAACACCCATGAAAATCACACGCCGTCATCACACGCCGTCAGAAACCGTCCGGTACCTTGTTGCGGCCATCATGGTCGTAAATGCCTGCGTCCTGTTCGCCAGCCCGGCCGCCGCCGAGGAGGTCTTCGGCGAGAGTGTCAGGATCCAGACGGCTGACCCCGTCCTGTTCTTCGACGACAACGCCGGCGGCCGGGACTGGAGCCTCTTCAGCAGTTCGCTCGCGGCGGAGTATTTCGGTCTGGCGGATGTCAGTGCCATGACCATTCCGTTCCGCGTGGATGGCGACCTGCCCACCAACGCCCTGCGCGTCACGAAGGATTCTTCCGGCGCCGTGAACGTCGGCATCGGAGGGATCCCCTCGAACCTTATGAATTTGCACATCCGCAGTGAGCTCTCCCCCAGAATCCGGCTGGAGAAGCAGGGGGCGGACTCGTGGGTCTGGGACATCGCCGGCAACCATGGCAGTTTTTTTGTCCACGACATCACCTCCGGCGAAGTGCCATTCGCCATCGAGACCGGTGCGCCAACCCATGTGCTGTATGTCACCGAAAGCGGCAGAGTCGGGCTGGGGACGACAGCTCCCGATGCGAATTCACGGTTGGAGATCCGGTCCAGCCTGACCAACGCCCTGATGGCCAAACGCCTGGATGCGAATGCTCACTTCCTGCGCGTGGAGAACTCGATCTCGGCTTTTCGCTGCGGAGTGCAGGGAAACGGTGACGCGCAGTTCGGTGCGCTGACGGCGGACAGGGGATTGAACCTGCTCGCAGGCGGCACATCGAAGGTGGCGATCAATGCCGCCGGGCAGATCAACTTTGGCAATCCTCCTCCCCCCTTTACCACGGATGTGCTGCGGCATCAGACCGGGGCACGTCTCACCAGCGGAGGGGTGTGGACGAACGCCTCCAGCCGCGCCCTGAAGCAGGACATCGAGCCGATCACCAGCGAACAGGCTCGCGACACTGTGCGCGCCCTGCAACCGGTCGGCTACCACTACAAGAACGAACTGGACGAACGGTACGTCGGCTTCATTGCCGAAGACGTTCCCGAACTCGTCGCTACCAATGACCGAAAGGGTCTCGCGACGATGGACATTGTCGGTGTCCTGACCAAGGTCGTGCAGGATCAGGACCAGCAACTTGACCAGCAACGGCAAGAATTGGGCAAGCAACGGCAACTCGTCGCACAGCAACAGGAGACGCTGGCCGCTCAACAGGCCGCACTGGTAGCAGTGACGAAGCGTCTGGCAGACATTGAACAGGGAATTCTCGGCAGCAGCGTTCAGGCTCGGTAACTGAGTCGCACTCGAGGGGAGTCGTCGTGAGGGACGACTTCTCTCCCTCCGCAGGATTCATGGGCGACGAGCAGAACGGACCGCAGCCGAGTCTGTGTGGCATGACCGCAATCGCCTTCTGACTCTGACGCCCTTGCGTTCTCGGATTGACCGGCGTGCCGACTTGGTCACCCGTCACGCTCCTCTATTGAACTCTTCGTTGCGACGACCATAGAATCCCGCCCGTGCGATTTGGGGCGGCGCTGCCGGACCGAGTGGCACGCCAATCCCCGGGCGGCATTCGTTGCAACCCTTCGCAGTCCACCTGCGACTCCCCAGCCGGACTGCTGTTGACGAATTAGGATATCCCGTCCAACTCTAACCCCAGAGGAATCCCCTGATGCTCCCGCTCGAACAACATCGCGTCCCCCCGGTCTGGCTGGTTCTGGTTCTCCTCGCCATCTCGGCGTTTGCGTTTACCCGCCCGATCGCCGTTCACGCGCAGGACGAGCCGGAAGCCGGTGCTGCGGCGCCGGCGGCTGACGCGGGAGCAGATGCGAAGCCGGAGGCACACAAAGCCAAGTCGACGTTGTGGTGGATCATCGAGACCTCGGGCTTGATCGGCGCGTTCCTGCTGCTCGTCTCGATCTACTTCGTTGGTCTCGTCGTGCAACTTTTCATGGAACTGCGGGCACCGGTCGTGGCCCCCCCCGAATTGATGGAGAAGTGCGAAGCGTTGCTCGCCAAACGCGATTTCAACGGGATCTACAAAGTCGCCAAGGACAGTGCGTGCGAGCTGGGCCAACTGATCGCCACCGGCCTGGCGGCACTGTCGTTCGGATTCGATCATGCCCGCGAGACCATTGACCGGCAGTCGGAAGAAATCACGGTCGGGTGGGAAAAGCGCATCAGCATGCTGGCCGTCATTGGGACGCTGGGTCCGCTGGTGGGTCTGCTCGGAACGCTCAAGGGCATGATTGCAAGCTTCAGCGTCATCGCGTTGTCGGACACGCAACTCAAGGCCAGTGAGGTGGCGGGCGGGATTTCCGAGGCTCTGATCCTGACGTTCGAAGGCGTCGGCTTGTCGGTGCCGGCCATCTACTTCTTCGCCGTGTTCAAAAACCGGGTTTCGCAACTCAGCGTTTCTACTTTGAACGTGGCGGACGATTTCATTTTTCGGGTCCACACGACAGCCCAGAAAAAAGCTCCGGCCCCCACGGAAACCGCTTCCTGAAACGATACGAGAGGGATTGGCATGGCCGAGTTGAACTCCGATCGAGTGGAGCCGAACCTGACTCCGCTGCTCGACATGGTCTTTCAGTTGATCACGTTTTTCATGCTGGTGATCAACTTCAAGGGCGCTTCCATGGACTTGTCCCTGAAGCTGCCGGTCCTGGGATCCGCACGTCCGCTGGATCGGCAGGGAAAGTTGGAGCCGCTGTTGTTGAACATCGATGCCGAAGGCGGGGTTCACTGCTTCGGTCGGCTTGAGGAGATCCAGCCGCTCATCGATAAAGAGGCTCGTCTGTTGAGGGAACAACTTCGCGCTGCGGGCGAGCCCGCCGAGAAGGAATTCCCGGTGGGCGTCATCATCCGCGCCGACCGTGCCGTTCCATTTCATCTGCTCAATCACGTGATCGAGGTCTGCCAGAAAGCCGGGTATCGGCAGTTCTCGTTGAGCGCGATGACCCGACAGGAGACCCGCTGACATGCGCCGCAAACGTCGTCATCGTCGTGACCAGGGATCGGTCGAAATGAATCTGGCCGCCATGCTCGACATGGCGTTCCAACTGCTGACGTTTTTCATCCTGACGTTCCGCCCCGCTCCTGTGGAAGGCCAGCTTTCGCTCAACCTGCCGCCGCCCATTACCGTGGCCAAAGCCGAGGCACAAGCCAACGAGAACGCCGGCAATGAAATGGCAGAAGTCGGGTTGGAGACGCTGCACCTCCAAGTCATGGCAAACGATCGCGGCGGCGTCAAACAGGTGATTCTCGAAGCCAGCCCCGTGGTGACGGGAGAAATGAATGAAGCCAACATCCAGCGACTCGACCGCGAACTCCGGCGGATTTTCGGTGTGAATATGGTGGCCTTCGATCGCATCCAGATCGCCGTCGAGCGTCGGCTGCGCTAGGGATTGTTTATGACGTTCATCGATGTCTGCACCCGGCTGAAGACACCCGACGGCCAGCAAATGCGAAAAATCAGTTTCACAGAGTTGAGCACCGGCGGAACGCCGGCCGCCGGCCAGGCACCATGATTTCCGACGGACCACCTCGCTGACGTCGATCCCGAAAACCAGACATCTCGGGTCGCAAGAACCTTCGCCGCGCAAACGCTGAGCCGGCCGGTCGTCTTTCCGCAGGAGCACTGACATGCGCCGCAGAGTCGTTCATCCCTATGGACAGTCCATTTCGCCAACAAGGCTCGCGTCGCTGATTCTGGCGGTGGCCGTGCTGTGGATGATCTACGAGCGGATGAGAGATCCCGCGACTTGGAAAATGTTCGCGGATGGAGAACAGGCCATCCAGCCCGTCGAGCCTTCCGAAAAAGTTCCGCACGAAGTCAAAGAGACCATTGTTCCCGGTCCCAACCACAAGGATGAGGACGAGATGGTCGCGGCCCAGCGAAATTTTGAGTACGTCATCGACAAAGCACCGCTCAAGTCGCGCGAGATGGATGCGTATTGGCGGCTGATGGCCTGGAGTCGCACCGAGCCGTTCGCCGACCTGGAGAAACAGGCTCGACGGGATGTGCCGTTCACGCTGCTTTGGGAGCAACCGGAACGCTACCGGGGCCAGCCGATCCGTCTCCGCATGCACGCGCGCCGCGTGTTGGAACACGACAAGCCCGAGAATTCCCTCGGGCTGGCCAACGTTTACGAGGCTTGGGGTCCGACCGATGAGTCGGGTTCGCTTTTGTACGCCGTCGTCATCCCGGAGCGGCCCGACCGCCTTCCCCTCGGTGATGATATCCGCGGCGAGATTGTCTTCGTCGGCTACTTTCTCAAGATCATGTTTTACGAGGACAAGCTCGGCAAACCGCGGGGAGCTCCCCTGCTCATCGGTCGCGCGCAATTCGTGGCCACTCCGTCCACCATGCCGACCAAGTCCGATACATCGACCGTTTTGACCGCCATTCTTGTCGGTGGTGCCCTGCTGGTTGGATCGCTCATTTGGATGGGGATGCGTCCCCGCAGGAAATCCAGCGTGAAGACCCTGCCCGGCGAGTTGCCTTCGCTGGGGTCACTCGATGGCAACTCGCCAGTAGAGGACTTGTTGACTTTCGACACCAAGACCGAGCCGGCCGACATCGGGCATCCGGTGGTCGCCAGCCCGGAAGTCTGCAACACGGCGAACAGCGGTGTGTCCCATTGAGACCCGGGAACCGAGAGTGTCGTGCCAAGATTTGGCGCGAGGCGAGGTGACGACTTCGGGGTTATATCTGGAGTCGGTTTTGCGGAGCAGCCGATGATTGCCGATGCCACCTGTCCAGCAGCCAACAGACCCTGACGGTTGACGAGACTTTACCGGTGCGTTGCCGCTGTTATTGTTCCACGCCGAGACCGATCGTTCGTGGACCAGAAGTCGACCATGGAAAACGTGCCCGAAAACCCAGGCCGCCCGCAACTCGAAGTGCCCCCGACGGCCCCTGTCTCCGACGCCCCCATCGGCACCGTTCCAGAATGGCTGGCGGCGCGGCGAACCCGACCGGTTCGTTCCACCGGTTCCCCAAAGCCGAAGACAATTCCCCTGCCTGTCGATTCTCTCCCCCCCAATGGGAGACATGTCGGAGTGGTGGCGACACCTCCTTCGCGTCCGATCGACTCCGCTCCGGATCGTCATCGGGAATCTTGGTCGCTGGGTTTGGTGCGGTGGCCCAAGCGGGCGGCCGTGTTCGGCATCTCGACATCGCTGGCCCTCCATCTCGCGTTGTTGATGTCACTGGCGGTGTTCGTCATCCGCGGGCGGGCGGTTGCACCTCCCAACACCATCTCCGTTGAGTTTGGCCACCCCGGCGGCGACACGATCATTGATCCGGACCTCGAAGCCTCGCTGCAAATGGAGGGAGGACATGAAGCGGCCCCGCTCCAAATCGCCGATCTCAACCAGCCCCCATCGTTCGATGCCATCAGCTTCAATCCGGGGGAAGTGCTCAACGGAGTCGTCAATGGCATCGGGACGGGAGACGGGCGGGGGACCGGCGACGGAACGGGGGGCGGAACCGATACCGGGATTGGCATTCCGGCGGTCAACGTGCCGTCGTTTGCCGTTACCAAGGGAAGCTTCTCGGCTTGGACCGAACCGCGCGATCCCGATCCGAACCGGCAGTACGTGATCGTGATTCAGGTTCGGCTGCCGAAGGCCGTCCGCGAATATCGCGGCAGCGATCTGACCGGCATGGTGACCGGGACCGATCTGTACAGACAGCCCATCAAGTTCAAAACGACGGACAAATTTCCGGTGACCGACGGAGCCGTCGAAGTCCGTGTCCCGGTGCCCGGCGCTGCGAAGCTCGTTCGCGACACCATCCGGATCGAATCGCGACTGCTGCGAGAAAAGCAAACGCTCAAGATCGAGTTCTGAGTTCGTCGCCTCCCGGGCTTCGTGCCCGGAGCGCCACCTCGCGACAAACCAACTCGGTCGTGGCTGGTGGAAACGGGGCGTGTCGAACGACTCGAATTGACTCGGTTTGTGACGAGCCATAGAGTTCGCGCCGGAGGGGGCAAGAACATTTCCAGCGAGGCAAGGATGAAATCGCCCAGTATCACTTCGCGCAGAAGACTCTGGCGACTGACCAGTCGGCCGAAGGCGCGCGTGGTTCCCAGCCTGTTCTCACTGATGTTTCATGCGGGCCTGTTGTTCTCGCTGGCGATCTCGTACCGAGGCGGCGCAGGCGGTGGCATGGGCCGGGGACCGGGGGAATTCACGACCGTCATCACGCGCGACGACGGCGTGGTGGTTGCCAATCCGTGGGGAGATCGACCGGACGCACAGGTGGAAGGCCCACCAAATGACGTTCCTCCCGGCGACCTTGGCGTGGGGGCGAACGCCGGTAACGAACTCCTCAACACGACTCGCACTGTTTCGAGCGAGGCACCGCCGGCCGAACTGATGCTGCCCACGGCCGAGGGGCCGTCGAAGAACGGCACGCGCGTGAATCTCCCAACGGGCACGATGGCGGAATCGCCTCAGGGAGGAGGCGGATCGAAGGGAGGAACCCGACCACCGGCCACCGGCACGCGCGGCTTTGCGGACGGAGTTGTCGGCGGCGGCAAACCGGGTGGCGGTTTCGGCGCGGGCTTCTTCGGAACCCGCGACGCGGGGATGAAGGTCGTCTTCGTGGTGGATGCTTCCGGCAGCATGACCAGTCACAACGCGATGCAGGTCGCCAAGTCGGAGCTGATGGCCAGCCTGCAGTCGCTGGACGAACGGCAGCAGTTTCTCATCATCTTCTACGACGACGTGCCGCACGTCGTGATGCTCAAGAACGAGGCCAAGCCGACGCTCGCCTATGCCACCGACATCAACAAGACTCTCGCACGGCAACAGATCGCCGGGGTTCAACCCGGCGCGGGAACGAACCACTTCCCGGCGGTCGAACTGGCCCTCAAGTTGAACCCCGACGTGATCTTCTTCCTGACGGATGCCGCCGAACCGGCCATGCCTCCGGCGGAGTTGGAGAAGGTCAAGCGACTGAACAACGGACGCGCTCGCATCCACAGCATCGAGTTTGGAGTCGGCCCGGAACTGACCGAGTACACATCGAACTTTCTGCGCCGCCTGCCTCAACAGAATGGCGGGACGTACCGTTACCACGATGTCTCCAAGTTCAAGAGTCCTCTCTAGCCCGGATTATTCATGGCCTCGTAGCCGAGTTCGCAAGAACTCAGTTCCTCATCGTGAGTTGGGCTGAGTTCTTGCGAACTCAGCGACATGCAGGCTGTCGAAACGAAGCCTTGAGCAAGATCGTCCCGCCCGTTTCGCAATCACGTTCTTGTTGCGATGCCGTTCACGACTCGCCTCCCGTGACCAATCGCCGGATCAAGGGATCGTGCAGGCTGCTGGCAACGTAACTGGCCAGCGAGAAGTCGTGGTCGGCCGTGTGATCGTGGGGGACCGAGACCACACACGCACCGGCGGCGGCACCGGCCCGCGTGCCGGTTTGAGTGTCCTCCAGCACGAGCATCTCGTGCGGACGAACGCCCAGTTGTTCGGCGGCCTTGAGGTAAATCTCGGGGTTCGGCTTTCCATGCGTCACACTTTCGGCGGTCAGTTGCAACGGGAACCGCCGCGACAGATCGAACCGGCGGAAGATGTCGTCCAGATAGTCGCGCGGCGACGATGTGGCCACTCCCTTGGGGAGGCCGCTCGTCTCGATCAACTCCAGCAATTCAAACAGGCCCGGCATCGGTTCGAGCTTCGTGTCGAGCAGTTCGTGGAAGATGACCCGCGATTCGGCGAGCAACTCGGCCGGACCTTCCGTCAGCCCGAGGTGGTCGATCAGACCCTGAAACGATTCGAGCGGACGACGGCCCAGCATCGCATTCATCGCTCCCCGCGACATCGTCAATCCGCGACGTTGCAGCAGCACATCGGCCGATTCGTAAAAGACGTGCTCGGTGTTGAACATCAGCCCGTCGAGGTCAAAGCAAACGGCGCGGATCGCGGGAAGGGGCTCGGGCATTGTCACTCGTCGGTTTGATAGATGCGCAGGAAACGGTAGTAGACTTCGAGCGACATCGTGCTGAGCGCCGTCGAGTAGAGACGTCCGCCGATGCCGGACCACTTGCCTTTCGGATCCCAGCTTCCCGCGTGGGGACCGCTCGTCCGTTGCAGGCCGATCAACATGTCTCGCAACGACGAGTTCCAGTCCTCCCACGGTTCGCCGTCGTACTGGAACATCGCCAGCGTGCCGTAGTACCAGTAGTACTCGTCGTAAACGGCCAGTCGCGGCAGGTTCTGGCGGAGGTAGCTGACGGCCTCCTGCGAGGCGGCGTCGCTCTGGCGGACATGGAACATCTGGCGGCAGAAGAGGGCTTCGGCGGTCATCGCGGGTGTCGGCCGTTCGTTCAACTTGTAGCCTGCCAGGCCGCCTCGACTGCCCAGCGCACGAGCCTGCAGGAACTTCGTCATCCCGCGGCGAGTCTCTTCGGGAACTGTGATCCCGGCATTGACGGCACTCTTCAACGCCATGAGTTGCCAGCCGAACATGCTCATGTCGGAATCGTTCCCCTTGCCATAGCGCCAGCCTCCGTCGTCGTTCTGCATGTGGGCGATCAGGCGCACGCCGCCGCGCACCGCATCGCGCAGCTCGGGGAAGACGTTCGGATCGCTTTGCATGCCGTAGGCTTCCGCCAGTGCAAACGTGGCGATCGCGTGGCAGTACATCATGTCGTAGTAAGTCGCCTTGCCGCCGAGATAGCCGTTGGTTTGTTGTTGAGTGATGAGCCAGTCGACCGCCCGTTTGACGTTGCTCGAATACTGACCCTCTTCATGCGTATAGCCCGCTCCAAGGAACGACAGCACCACGAGGCCGGTCGCTCCCGAATCGGCATAGACTCCGGAATCGCCATACGCTCCCGTGTCTTTGCGTCCCTGTCCCTGGGGATCGTTCCGCTCCGTACCGCCGCCGTGTCGAGCCGATGACCAGCGGCCATCCGCCTCCTGCATGTCGGCCATCCAGCGGAGACTGGCCTCCACGGCTCGTTCCGAGTCGATCGAGCCACCGTTCTTCAGCGCGATGGCCCGCCGCTGTTCGATGCGCCGCGCGCGGTAAGTCTCGGGCGCGCGAGTCGCCGGGCGCGTCGAGACCGAGGGCGTGTTCGGGCGAATGAACTCGGGCTTGGGCGTGTCACCGGGGAAGTCACCGCCGACCGAACCGAGCGATCCGCGCGAGGCGATCATTCGCTCGTCGGCCGGAGCCGTTCGCGTGGGCGAGGGGCGAGGGGCACCGGGCGGGTTCGGATCAAAGTCGGGATCGTTGCCGTTGCGGTTCCCCGCGCGAGAGAACTTCCCCGTCTGACGGTCTCCCGTTTTGGTGACCGCACCCGACGCCGGATTGCTGCCGGTGTCGGCGATCTCGGCGGGGCTGGGACTCGGGGTGGCACGTCGCTTGATCGACTCGGCCGGTGCGCCAACGGGTTGAGGCAGACTGGCGTCGGGTGCGATCTCCGTCGGCAATGACACCACCTTGCCGTCTTCCATAAATGGAGCCGTTCGTTCGGAGGCACCTCGCTGCGGCTCGACGCGCGATCCGGTGTCGGCCGCGGAACTTTCGCGTCGAATCGCCTGTCGAGCGGCTGCGGTGATGGCGCTCGCTTCGGGCCGAGCCGCGGTCGTGGGCTGGTCGATGGCGGCCGAGGGCAACGGCGTCGTTCGCGCGTTGACTTCGGCCACCGCCTGTCGAGTCGGGGGAGCGGGCGGCTCATCAGGGCGCGACGGAAGATCCGTCACCTCGGGGGGAACGTCGACTTGGCGGGGAGCCTTTTCCACATACGGCAGCTCGACCGGCGAAGGTTCGTCGTCGATCCGCTCGATCCGCGCCACCTGTCGCTCGGTCCTGACGACCGATCTGGTCCAGACGGGCTTGTCGCCCGTACCGGGCTCGGGCGATGAGTCCTCACTGCCAACGCCGGTCACGGTGACTCGCACGCGAGGCAGATCCGGATCGCCGACGGCGAACTCGGGGCGGGAATAATACGTCTGGACGGCCGTCGCCCAACCGAGACAAAAACAGCAGTGCAGCATCAGCGACAGGAAGAATGATTTGGACGTGGCATTGTTGTCGCCGTAGCGCGTGCTGAGCATCGACAACAGTTGGACGACAGTGAACAGCGAGCAGGCGATGAGCGCTGCCCGCAGCAGCAGGCCACTGGTCGTCCAGTCGCTGGCACTTTGCGTCACCAACTCGAACAGGCGGGAGAGCGAGGTCGGCATCAGGTACCTCCCTGCCGGGGGAGGTGGGCGACCGAGATGTTCCGAATCCCGGCCTGTTTGCAGGCCGAGAAGGCATCCATCACCAACTGGTATTCACAGCGGCCATCCCCGCGAATGACCACGGCCTGGTTGGGAAACGTGGTGAGAGCGGTTTGAAGAAGTGCCGTGAGTGTCTCCACCGATTGTAGTTTGCTGTTGACCAGCATCTGCCCATCGACGGCCACGTTGATCACGATCTCGTCCGGCTGGCCCGTCAGCACGGAACTGTCCGAGACCGTGGGAACCTGGATCTCCGTCTGACGCTCGTTCTGCGAGAACGTGGTCGACACCATGAAAAACATGACGATGGTCAGCACCACGTCCAACAGCGAAATCAGATTGAACGTGGGTTCGTCCAGTGGTTCAGTTTTGAGAGGCATTCAACCGATCCCTCGGTGGGGCAGAACGAGCTGCGCGAGCGACTAGAAAACAGTCTTCAAAAAGCAAGCCTCCCGCTTGCCAATACGACGGGAGAAGAGGACAAAGCCTCTTCTGCGGAGGGCCGCCCGAGAACGCGGCGGCATGATAACAGATCGGCAGTTTTGGCAAGAGGCCGTCAGGGTGAGGCCGGTCAGGCATCACGAACGCGGTCAGTTTGCCGGATCGCTACGACCCCGACAGTCAGGCCAATGCGGAGTGCGGAGTGCGGAATAAAGACCCGGGCCAGACGAATGGTTTTCTGCACGTGAGACTTTGGTCCTTTTCTTCACTCCGCACTCCGCACTCCGCACTCCGCACTCCCCAGATCGTGCTCGACCATCATCCGCACGAGTTCGGCAAACGACACCGTCGGTGACCAGCCGAGTTCCCGACGGGCCTTGCTCGCGTCGCCGATCAGTTGGTGGATTTCGGCCGGGCGGTAGAACTCGGGATCGACGACGACGTGGTCCTGCCAGTTCAGGCCGGCTTGAGCAAACGCCAACTCGCAGAACTCCCGCACCGAATGAGTCTCTCCCGTGGCGACGACGAAGTCGCCGGGTTGCGGCTGCTGGAGCATCTGCCACATCGCCCGAACGTAATCGCCCGCGAAGCCCCAGTCACGCTGAGCGTCCAGATTCCCGAGCGGCAACTCGTCGATCAGCCCTCGTTTGATCCGGGCCACGTGCGACGTGATCTTGCGAGTCACGAACTCGAAGCCGCGCCGAGGCGACTCGTGGTTGAACAGGATGCCCGAGCAGACGAACAGCCCGTACGCCTCGCGGTAGTTGCGAGCCAGATCGTAGCCCGTGACCTTCGAGATTCCATACGGACTGCGGGGTGAGAACCGTGTTTCCTCGTGCTGCGGCGTTTCGGGCGAGTTCCCGAACATCTCACTCGATCCCGCAAAGTAGACCTTGCACTGCGGAGCCGCCTGCTTGACCGACTCGAAGACGTAGTGCGTCCCGTCGATGTTCGTGCGGAATGTCGAGAAGGCATCGTCGAACGAGTACGACACGAAACTCTGCGCGGCCAGGTGGTAAAGCTCGTCCGGCTGAAGCCGATTCACCACGTTATACAGCGATGGGAAGCTCTCCAGACTGGCGGCGTGCAGGTGGATGCGGTCTCGAATTGCAGTCAGCCGTGACAGCCGATGGCTCGCGTCCTCCAAGGCAACGCGCCGCACGAGGCCATGCACCTCGTAGCCCTCTGCCAACAACAACTCCGCCAGGTACGAACCGTCCTGCCCCGTAATGCCCGTGATGAGTGCTCGTTTCATGGTCCCGAGTCTATTCCCGAAACCGCGACGGGTCGAGTCTCCGATCCGAGCGTCTTCCTCCCCTCGCCCCTCGGGGGAGAGGGGTCGGGGGTGAGGGGCGATGAGCGGGACGAGTCTCATCGCTGAATTGGACCTGCAAGCGGTGACCAGTGGCTTCCCGCGTGGTGGCCGTGACCTGACTCGCCCCTCGCCCCTCACCCCTAACCCCCCCGAGGGGCGAGGGGCGAGGGGAACAAGAGCGCTGCGGTTCGCGCCCGGTGGGGGATCGTGGTATCATCCCGCTCATCGCGTGGAAGCCAAGTGGCGGCGAATGAGATGACGTTCCTTGGGAGAGCAACAGATGACGTGTACCAAGTTGGCCTCGATCCTGTGTTGTGCGGCCCTGCTGGCCGTGGCCGTGTTCGCCCCGCTGCCGGCGGTGGCGTGCCCGTTTTGCAGTGCTCCGTCTCTGACGCTGACCGAGCAACTGGCGGGGGCCGATGCCGCGGTGCTCGTGAAGTGGGTGGGAGGGGCTCCCGCCAAGGCGACCGATACCGGGACGACCGAGTTTGAAGTCGTCGAGGTCGTGCAGCAGCAGAACGGCGGCAAGCTTGAGAAGGGGGCGAAACTCAGCCTGATCCGGTATCGCTCGGGCAAGGCGGGGGATCTGTTTCTGCTGTTGGGGACGCTCGGCGGCGGAATGCTCGACTGGGGCAGCCCGCTCGAAGTGACGCAGGCCGGGTTCGACTACATGAAGCTCTCGCCGAAGCCCGACAAACCGGCGGCCGAACGGTTGGCGTACTTCCTCAAGTATCTCGAACATCCCGACAAGATGATCGGCGACGATGCCTTCGGTGAGTTCGCCAACGCCTCGTATGCCGACGTCGTGCTCCTCGCCAAAGACATGCCGCGCGACAAGCTGCGCGGATGGCTCACCGCCAAGGAGACCTCGGCTGGACGGCTCGGTCTGTACGGCATGATGCTCGGCCTGTGCGGCACCGAGGCCGACGCGAAGCTGATGGAGCAGAAGATTCTCGAAACCACGGACGACTTCCGGCTGGGCATTGATGGCGTCATGGGCGGCTTCCTGCTGCTGACCGGTGACAAGGGGCTCGATGTGATCGATGAGAAGAAGCTCAAGGACAAGAAAGCTCCGTTCAGCGAGACCTATGCGGCGATGCAGGCCCTGCGGTTCATGTGGCAATACGGCGACAACCGCATCCCGCCCGAACGCCTGCGCCAGTCGATGCGAATCCTGCTGGAGCGGCCCGAGTTGGCAGACCTCGTCATTGCCGATCTGTCGCGGATGAAGGACTGGTCGATGCAGGACCGCCTGATGACGATGTACGACGAGGAAGCCTACAACGTCCCGTCGATCAAGCGCGCCATCGTGCGATACATGCTCGCCTCAGCGAAAGACACGGGCGAGAAGAAGAAGCCCGCCAGCGACACGGTTGCCACGTCGGGACCGGGCACGCCCGCTGTCGCTGAACCCGCCGCAGCACCACCGGCTCACGTCGTCCACGCCCTAAAATGTCTGGCCATTCTGGAAGAAAAAGATCCCAAGACCGTCACCGAAGCCAAGCGGTTCTTCCTGCTCAAGTAGCGGGAGTTCGAGGCAAAAGGCATGAAGACGGGAGACCACGGATAACACAGATGGCAC
>JBBPIS010000141.1:0-19854 GCA_038040225.1 Planctomycetota bacterium | reverse complement strand
CGTCGCTCCGCGATGCGGGCAATCGTAATGCGCCCCGTTGGGGCTGCCGGAGACGACGCCTCGCAAACCCAGGGCGGCGCTCCCGTTGGTCGCTTGCCCTGGGCTGGCATAACTCGGCCCGTTGGGCCTCAAATGTCGGCGCTTCGGTCTTAGTACGGATCGACCACGGGGAGTCCCGCGACGGTTCCGGTGGAGTGGGCTGGGTCGGCTTGCGGCGTGAGGGCCGGGCCGGAGGCGACGATGGGAGCGTCAAATGTTGGTTGAGCCGTGATTGTTGTCTCCGGCAGCATGATCTGGTCGGCAACCGGGTGCGGCGCGGTGAGCGGCTGTTCGGCGATGATGGGCTGTTGGTAGGCCATCGTCGGGTCAGACATCACTCCGTCCGGAGTCCACAGGGCCGTCTGTGTTCCATAGGTTGGCAGTGGATAGCCGACGAGGTTTTCGTGTCCGTGTCGTCTCGCGCGGCGGGCTTCTCGGCGAGACATGTTCGCAGGACCTGTGGTTGGCATCGCGGCGATTTCGGGAGACAGCATCATTCCGTTGGAGACCATCATAGACCCGTCAGTCATGATCGATGCCTGCGCGAAGGTCGCCGGCTGTTCCGGGCCGTTCATGGCCATTGCCGATCGGCGGCGGTCTTGTCGGTGGGAGACGGTTGCCAGTCGAGACTGGACCTCGGGTTGGTTCCAGCTCGATGACAGCGATCGTTGGTAGTAAGCTGCCGCCTGGTCGCCTCGTCCGGTTTCGTGATGGATCTGGCCGAGATGCGAGAGCGCGACGGGGTTGTTCGGTTCGACCTGCAGGGCCTGTCGCAGAGACTGTTCGGCGGCGGCGTGGTTTCCCAACTCGCGCTGCAACCAGGCCATCTCGACATGCGATTCGGTGGCATAAGGCTGCGTCTCGGCCCATTCGGTGAGCAGCGCCTGCGCTTCGCCAGGTCGTTGCTGCTGCACCAGGCTCTGTGCGAGAGCGTGATAGGTCGGCTGATGCATCGGGTCGAGCGTCAGGTTGTGTCGGAGGACTCGTTCGGCTCCCGCCAGATCGCCCTGCTTCTGCATGGCCATCGCCAGATTGTGGCGGTAGTCGGGATGATAAGGATCGTCGGCGACGGCCCGCGTGAACTCATGCCGCGCCGCCGTGTAATTGCCATTCCGGTAGTAACCCATGCCCGAGTTGTTCATCACCCAGCCGTTGGTGGCGCGGCAACCCGTCGACAACACGATCAGTCCGAGGCAGATCGACACACGGGTGAATTGGCCCAAGGTGCGCATGGTTTCGCAGCTCCTAAATCGTGGAAGCCCGGCCATTGTCATTGCCGTGGGCGGGCTAAGATCGCGTCGGGTTGAGCAGGATGTGAATCGGGAGAAAGGCGGCGGGAACATAGTGAAGGAGTGGGACCCGAGCAAGACGACTTTCGCAGCTCGAAGACGCTCGCCCGGAAAACTTGAGCCGCGCGCGACGAGGACCGGCGGAATCGGCGAAACAGGACGGTGGCTCGCCGTGAATCGGCGGATTCTGCCGGAGAGTGGCCTTGCCCGGTTCGCCTTGTTCCACTTCTCTGGTCCAGCTACGCTCTCGGCCTGAACGTCCAAATGTCCCTCGTCGCGCCGCTGCGTTGGGGAGTTGTGTTTCCTGGAAAGGCAGGTCTTTCGCTCATGTCCAAATCGCTGTTCGCTCTCCTCACAATGGCCGCCGCAGGGTGTGCCACCCTGTCGTCCGCGCAGGAACTGACGCTCGGATCCAATGCCCCCAAGTTGGAAGTCAAAGAGTTTGTGAAGGGGGAGGCGGTCAAAGGCTTCGAGAAGGACAAGACGTATGTCGTCGAGTTCTGGGCGACCTGGTGCGGCCCCTGCCGTACGTCGATCCCTCATCTGACGAAGCTGCAGAAGAAGTACAAGGAGTTGACGATCATCGGGGTCGCGATTCTCGAACAGGATCAGGACGCCGTCGCCGACTTCGTGGAAGAGATGGGCGACAAGATGGACTACCGCGTCGCGCTCGACAAGGTGCCCGAAGGGAGCGACGGCGACAAGGGGGCGATGGTCAAGAACTGGATGGAACCGGCCGAGCAGCCCGGCATCCCCTTCGCCGTCATCGTCAATGGCGAGGGGAAGGTCGCGTGGATCGGCCATCCCGGTGAGATGGACGAGCCGCTCGAAAAGGTCATGACCGGCAAGTGGGACATCGCGGCCGAAGCGTTGAAGCTCAAGGAGACCATCGCCCAGCGCAAGAAGCTCGAAGCAACCTTCAAGAAGCTGCAAGCACTGTTCGGCAAGTTTCAAGAGGAAGGCGACGCGACTGAGTTGTTGACGGAGCTGGATGTCGCCGCCAAGGACATGCCGGACCGAGCCGATCAGTTCTCCCTCATCAAATTCCAGGTGCTGTCGAGCCCGAAGGGGAACGTCGATCAGGCGCTCTCTCTGGGGACCAAGCTGATGGAGTCGGAACTCGGTGAAGACCCCGAGGCCCTCAACAATCTGGCGTGGATGCTGGTGGCTCCCGACCGCGAGAAGAAGGCCGATGCCAAGCTGCTGAAGTTCGCGCTGAAGGCGGCACTCAAGGCGGACAACCTGTCGAAGCGGGAGGATCCGTCGATCGCCGACACGCTGGCGAAGGCGTACTTCGACGACGGGCAACTCGAAAAGGCGATCGAAACGCAGGAGCGGGTCATCGAGCTGGCCGTCGGAACTCAACTCGAAAACGATCCCGGCGTGAAGAAGCGACTGCGGCAGTACAAGCGAGCATTGGACGCCACGAATCCCAAGACGGATGTTCCGTCGAAAAAGGGAATCTGATTTTGGACTGCGGCAGCATGTCACCGCATTCCCAATGCTCGCCCCTGCACATGAAGTCGCATTCGGTAACGAACAAGCCCGGCGGGGAAACCCGCCGGGCTTGTTCTATTTCTCAGAGTGCGACTTCGACTCGTTGTCAGGCAATGTCGTTTGCCAACTCGAAGTCCGGCTTTTCCGAAGTCCGGACTTCTCTCCTGAGTGTGAGTGCGTCTTTCCGGAGGGAAGTCCGGCTAACAAAGCTAAGCCGGACTTCAGCCCTTCTTTGGAACGCTGGATCCGGGCCGTGAGAGGACGACTCGATTGAGGACTCCCGTCACTCCCTCAACGCTGCGCACCACATCGCAGAGGTCGATCTCATATTCGTTCGATTCGAGGAAGCCTTCCAGACAAATACCCTCCGGGCACTGGTGGACATGCAGCCGGCTGAACTTCAGATCCGGATGGCTTTGCAGCCGGCGTTGAACTTCATATTCGATTTCATGCGGCGAGGAAGCGAGGACGGTGGGTGAGTCGAGATGCCCCGCAAGGCTCTCGACCACGGCAACTGTTTCCACGATGGCGGGCGGTTTGGTGCTCGCGGGCGTCGCGACGGAGGGGGATGAGGGGCGCTGGGTCATCCGGTTCTTCCTTGGGTTGGGGGGATGAGAAAAACTCCATTCAACTGGGTTTGCAGTTTATCCAAGCCATTCCCAATGGCGAGCGGAAAGTTTCGGTCTTCACCAGAATTTTGAAATTGTCCTGACGCGAGGCGGCAGAGATTCGCAAGCCCGTTGTCCAATGACAGAAGCCCGGCCTCTCCAAGAAGTCGGGCTTCCGGCGACCTGCGAATCGACGACGATCTCTCAGCCGACGTGCTTCAAGAACGAGACGCGGCCCGAGGCGACCCACTCGACAACGTAGATGTTGCCCTGCTTGTCGAAGCAGGCGTCGTGAGGATGGATGAAGCGGCCCGCTTCCCAGCGTTCGGGCTGGGTGCGCATCTTGTTGTTGCCTTCCAAGACCTGCCTGGTCCAGTCGGCGTCGTAGCCCAGATGGGTAATCAGCTTGTTGTTCTTGTCCAGAATCGTCACGCGGGCATGCAGATCGGGAACGAGCAGTTCCGTTCCTCGCGTGTCGAAGTGGGCGGGGAAGCTCACCATGTTGTTGACCATCTTTTCCGGCTGAGGCTTCCCGTCGAGACTGAAGTATTGCAGTCGGGCATTCGCGCGGTCGGCCACGATGACGGACGGCTCGCGGCCGGGACGGTTGTCCAACCAGATGCCGTGCGGCGTCCTGAACTGGCCAACCTCGGAGCCGGGACCGCCAAACGTGTGGACGTACTGGGTGTCGCGATCATACTGGTGGATGAAGTTCGCTCCGTAGCCGTCGGCCACGTAGAACCCGCCGTCCGGGGCGAACGCGATGTTGGTCGGGTTGAACTGGCTCGCGTCCTTGTATTTGCCGCTGGCCACGGGCTGCTGCATCTCCCAGACCTTCTCGCCCTTGAGCGTCATCTTGGTGACTTTGCTGTGCGGCTTGTTCCAGGCGAGGTACAGGAACTCCTCCTTCCCGTCTTTGCGAATGTCGATGCCGTGGCCTCCGCCCGAGTACTCCTTGCCCCACGAGCGAACGAACTTTCCGGAGGGCTCGAAGACCGCAATTGTGTCGATGCCCTTGGGAGCTCGGTGCGCGATGTAGATCAGCCCGGCCGCATCGACAGTGACGCCATGAGTGTCCTGCCACTTGATGTGATCGGGAACCTGGCCCCAGCCGTGATGGCAGGCGTACTTGTGGCCCTCAACGCCGATGACGGGTGTCTTGGTCCCCGACTTGTCGTCGGCATGTACAAAGGGGGCATCGATCAACGGGGCGGATGCGATGGTCACGGCGGCGGCTCCTGCAGTGGCGAGGAAATCTCGGCGAGTCGGTGGCGAATCGTCGGTTGCTGAAGCGAGAGGCTCGGTCATCGGGGTTCCTCCTGAGTTGAAGCGGTTCGATCGAGTTGGCATCGGCGAACGCCGGTTGGGGCGGAATCATAAGCCGCTGCCGGTGCGAACCGCAATTGGCGCGGAATCGTTGTTACATGGTGGTCCGCCTCGTGCCACGGCTCTGTGAGCCGTGTGAGGAGCGGTCGCAAGTCTCGCGAAATACACACGGCTGACACAGCCGTGGCACACGGTCAATCCTTTTTCTACAGGCTGTTAATTTTGGACCGCCTCTTGCGGTTTGGAGGTGAGAAGAAACAAGCACTCACCGCGACGAACGCGGTTCCTCAGGAGCACGACACAATGGTCACGACTCACTCCAAGACGTCACGAACGACGCCGAAACGAACTCGCCCCCCTGCCCCGTCCCGCACAACGGCATCGGCCGTTCCGGAGTCGATGCGGGAAACACGACCGTCACCGCAACTGCTGGCTCGCGTGCGCGATTGGGTCGAGCGCGAAATCGTCTTCGTCGATCACCCGCTCTTTCACGAGGCCCAGTCCGCCGGGAAACTCGCCGCACTGCGACCGGCGTCGCTCGACGAGGCACCGCCGCCCGCAAAACTCGAACCCGGCCTGGCCTTCGTCGCCGGGATGGTCGAGATGCCACTGTTGTCGCTCGACGAGGAACGGTATCTGTTCGCGTGGATGAACTTTCTCAAATGTCGCGCCGAAAGGAACCGGCAGCGGCTCAGCTTGAACCGGCCCGACGAAGCGCTTGTCGAGCGAATCGAGTCCGATCTGCGGGAGGCCGTGCGCGTGAGAAACCGGATCGTGCAATGCAACCTGCGACTGGTGGTCGCCCTCTCGAAGAAGCTCTCCGCCGCGAAGCAGGTCGGGGCGTTGGACCAGATGTCGGAACTCATCAGCGAAGGAACGCTGCCACTGATCCGCGCGGTCGAGTTGTTCGACGTGAGCCTCGGCAATCGCTTCAGCACCTACGCGACATGGGCCGTGCGAAATCAGATGTATCGATTCTTGAAGCGTCGCGATTCCCGGATCGAATGCGTTGGTGGTGAGGATGATCTCTGGATGAACCGCCTCGTCGATGACCGTGCTTACCCCGAGCACGACGAGCGACGGGCGGCCCAGCGAGAACAACTCGTCCGACGACTGATGTCGCAGCTCAGCGAGCGGGAACGGATCGTGATCGCGTCGCGATTCGGACTCGACGGCCAGCCGCAGGGCCAGAGCCTGAACGACATCGCCCAGCAGCTTGGCCTGAGCAAGGAACGGATCCGCCAAATCGTGATCGCGTCGCTGGAGAAATTGCACGAAGTCGCAAACGTCAGCGAGATCGAGTAGGGAGGTCATTGGTCATTTTTTGAGGCCCAACGGGCTGGGATTATGCCAGCCTAGGGCAAGTGACCAACGGGAGCGCCGCCCTGGGAAAGGATTCAAAACAACAACACAGCCCCAACGGGGCAAATTACGTCGCGTCGCCATACCGGCGACGTTAATGCGCCCCGTTGGGGCTGTCAGAGATCGAACCTCGCCAACCCAAGGCGGCGCTCCCGATGGTCGCTTGCCTTGGGCTGGCCTAACACGGCCCTTCAGGCCTTAGAAAAATCTCAACACCTGCAATCCGATCGTGTCGGAACATTGGAAGGCCAATTCCGTGGAAGTCTTCGAGAAGCAGGTCACGCTTCCCGCGTCGGCTGAGGTCGTGTTTGACTGGCATGCGCGGCGGGGAGCGTTCGAGCGGCTGACGCCTCCGTGGGAGCCGGTCAAAATGCTGTCTCACACGGGCGGGATCGAAGACGGAGCGCGGATTGAGATCCAGGTTCGCATCGGTCCGATCCGGAAACGCTGGATCGCCGAGCATCGCGGTTACGTGGCGGGACGCCAGTTTCAGGATGTCCAATTGGGCGGACCGTTTGCCCAATTCGAGCACACGCATAGAATCACGCCCCTCACCGATCGGACCTGCGTGCTCGACGATCACATCGAGTACGCGTTGCCGCTCGGGACGGTGGGCCGAGTGTTTGGCGCGCGTTACGTGCGAGGGAAGCTCGCGCGGATGTTTCGCTATCGGCACGACATCACACGGCACGACATCCGGGCACACGCCCTCTACGAAGGACAGCCACGCATGAAGGTCTTGGTGACGGGAGGCACGGGGTTGGTCGGTTCGGCCCTCTGTCCGATGCTGACAACGGGCGGACACGACGTTTATCGACTGACGCGTTCCATGCCCAGGGAAGCGAACGACATTCACTGGAATCCGGCCACGGGCGATCTGCCCAAGGCGCAACTGGAGGGCTTCGACGCCGTCGTGCATCTTGCGGGAGAGAACATCGCCGGGGCGCGCTGGAATGCGAAGGTCAAGGACCGGCTTCGCAGCAGTCGTATCGCAGGGACCAGGTTTCTGTGCGAGACACTGGCTCAACTGCAACGTCCACCGAAGGCTCTGATTTGTGCCTCGGCCATCGGCTACTACGGCAATCGCGGAGCCGACCTGTTGAACGAATCGGCCAAGCCGGGCGAGGGCTTTCTCGCCGACCTGTGCCGCGATTGGGAAGCGGCGTCCGATCCGGCTCGCGCGAAGGGAATGAGGGTCGTCCATCTGCGGATCGGCTTCGTGCTCACTCCGAAGGGTGGCGGATTGGCCGCGATGCTGCTGCCATTCAAACTCGGCGGAGGCGGCATCGTGGGGAGTGGCCGCCAGTATTGGAGCTGGGTCGCACTCGATGACGTCGTCGGCGCGATTCACCATTGTCTGATGAACGACCGTCTGTCCGGGCCGGTCAATGTGACAGCCCCCTCGCCCGTGACGAACTATGAATTCACGAAGACGCTCGGCAAGGTGCTCGGCCGCCCGACGATCGTTCCGATGCCGGGCTGGGCAGCGCGACTCGCTCTGGGTGAGATGGCCAACGAACTTCTGCTGGCCAGTGCGCGCGTGATGCCGAACCGCCTGAGCGAGTCCGGCTACGCATTCCGCTGCCCGACGCTGGAGGGAGCGTTGCGGCATTTGCTCGGAACGTGAGCGAGAGAAGTCAGAAGGCAGAAGTCAGAATCCAGAGCGGCAGAAGTCATAAACGTACGAACGGCGGCTCAATGCTTCTTGACTCCTACCTTCTGGATTCTGACTTCTGGATTCTGACTTCTCACCTCCGACCTCTGCGTGTGGCAGTCGCAACGGTCGGCGCTTATGATGTCGCCGGTTGTCGCATCGCCTTACGATCCTGCGGGCCGGTCTTCACGATCTCGAACGGCTGCGTGAATCACTTACGGGAGAGTTGCTCATGGCCAAAGTCGCCGTCGAATGTCCGGGTTGTTTTGCGAAACTGAATCTGCCCGACCGCAGCAAACTCGGCAAGAAGATCAAGTGTCCGAAATGTGCCGAGATCTTCGTGGCCGAAGCCCCCGACGAAGATGACGACACCGAGATGTTCGACGAGGACGAGGACGAAGTGCCCGCCAAGGCGTCCGGCGGCCGCAATCGCGGCGCGGCTGGAGGGGGCAAGAAACCGGGCAAGAAGAGCGGCGGATCGGGCGGCGGCAACAATGCGGTCTTGATCGGTGGCGGTGCTGCGGTACTGGTCGTGGTCATCGTGGCGGGCCTCTTTTTCAGCGGCATGTTTGGCGGAGGCAACCAACCACTTCCCGCACCCCCTGACGCCGTTGCCGCGGCTGTTCCCGCGGTCGCTCCTGTGGCTCCTCCACCGGCAGTCGCGGCACCGAAGCCCGCGATCTCTCCCGCCGAAAAGATGCTCGCGCTGCGCTGGATGCCCGCCGATACCGAGATGATTCTGCACGTCAAGGTCGCCGACATCTGGCAGGCTCCGTTGCTCAAGGGCCTGGTCGACAATCCGCAAACCGCGAAGCCATTGCAGGACATGCAGAAGTACATTGGCGTGGGACCGATGGACATCGAAAGCGTGACACTGGGGATGTCCGATCTCAAGGGGATTCAGTCGGCCTCGATGATGGCCGCGATGGGGATGCCGCCCGCAGCCCGGCAGTTCAAGGGATTGCTGGTTGCCCGCAGCAAGAAGCCGTTGTCGCAGAGCGCGATCCTGCAAGCCAGCCCCGAACTGAAGTCCGTCGATCACAGCGGCAAGTCTTACTTCCTGCTTCCGACGCCTCCGGGACCACCGGGCCAACCTGCGGTGGAAGTGGGTGGTTGGGTGGCTGACGCCAACACCTTCGTGATGGGGGGGCTGAATGAACTGAAAGCGGCGATGGACAAGGGAGAAACGGTCTCGCCGCGCAAGGAACTGTCCTTCGTCGATGCGACCTCGCACATCGTGCTGGTTGTGGCACCGAAGGATCCGCAGGCGATGCGGCAAGGCCCGCCGCCCCCTTCCATGCCGGGAATGCCGCCACAGATCGCGGAGATGCAGCAGGCCATCAACGAGTCGATGCAGGGGTTTGGACTCGGCATCAACATTCGTGGCGGGTTCGATCTGCAAACGTCGCTCTTGTTGAAGGACTCGACGGGCGCGGCGAAGGTCAAGACGGGACTGGAGGCCGCCGTGGCTGAAGGCCGCAAGCAGTTCGACGCGATCAAGGCCACCGCGCCGCCGCTGCTCGGCGATCTCGGGCAGATGCTGATCGACAACCTCAAGATCACCGAGCAGTCTCAGGTCGTGAAGGTCACCACCAACATTCCCGACGCGGCCCAGCCACAACTGGAACAGTTACCTCCGCTGCTGATGGTCATGGCCATGACGGGCGGCTTGAACCCGCTGGCCGGTGGTCCGGGTAGTCCGGGGGCTGGCCCCGGTCCTGCGGGTCTCTCCCCCCCTGCGATCGGTGAGATGAAGAAGCCGGGCGAGACGGAGCCCGTGGAGGCCGTGAAGGCCGAAGGATTGCCCGACGGCATGACGCTGTCGGCGAAGTTGAGTTGGAGCGAGTTCCCCAACAGGAGTGCCGACGGCAAAGAGACGATCCCCATTCAGTTGATGCTCGACACGAAGGGCGAGGGACTGGACACGATTTGCGCGTTCGGGGAGATCACCATGAAGAGGATGACACTCGAGGGAGGCGAAACTCTCAAGTCAACCAGGAACGCACTGATGATTGGGCCAGACCCGCTCCGGACGTTGGTGCCGTTTGATGCCGGCGACCGAGTCCGTATCGATCATCCCGAAGGGACGCTGCGTGTGAAATACCTTGTCGAGCCGCCCAGTGGAGCGGCTGAGAAGATTGCGGCGTTGGAGGGGACATTCAAATATCTGACGTCTGAGAAATCAGACGAGTTCGCGATCGACCAAGTGGCGAAGACGGCTCTGAAACCGCTGGCCCACCCGGACCTCAAGTCCGCCGGTGTCAAGTTGCTTCTCAAACCTGGCAATCCTGGTGAGACCCTCACGATGTGGTGTGGCAAGGGACATTTTCTTTCCAAGGTCGGGATCTCCAATCCCTTTGACGCCAACGGTGCGACCCGGTTCTTCAATTTGGAGGTCGACAAGGGGCAGACCGTGCATCGCATCCAATCCCTGGAACAGGGAGGCAAGTTCTCCGAGAAGATGCGGGTGAAGTTCAAGCTTTACCGTGACGTCAAGGAGCACCTGGTCTCGTTCCGGTTCGAGGACGTGCCGCTGCCGACACCCGACTCCAAGCCAAAGAGCCAGATCCCGCAGCAGCCTCAACAGAACTGAACGCTCGCAGTGCGACACGATGTTTGCCCGTGCTTGATGTCCAATTCACCCCGCCTTGGAACTGCTGCTGATGCCGGACCGTTTTGTCATCGCGTCCTGGGATGATCGCCGGAGGCCGCTCGAACTCATCGAGTCCACCAGTGCGGAGCGAGGTGCGGACTTCATCGTGTTTGGGTCACGGGCCGATCCGTCGACGTTGGCCCTGATCGAACGGGCGATCTCCGAGCAGCCGCAGGCCCAGGTCATCGTCGTCTGCGATCCGAACGATCCGGCTCGACAGTCCTCGTTGCGCGGTGAGTTGCCTCCGCTGCTGAGTCTGCTCGCTGCGTCTCCGACCGGCGACCCGGCTGTGGCGGTCTCTTCCAAGGCCCTGTGCGAGCAAGCCACCTTGGCTCCCGACGGCACCGGCTTGCAGGGACTCACGATGCGAGTGGCAATCTCGGGCAACGTGCTGTTTGTCGAGAGCGACTCATCGACCGCTTCGCCTCCGCGTCTCTGGCCCAGTCTGACGATGCCCGCCGCCGGGTTGAAGGCAACGCGGTTGCGAGACTTCATCGTCAGTCTGTCCCTTCCCACGCTAAGGCCCAACAGTCCCGACACGATCGCGCTGCGGGCGGGGCTGCTGCTGCTCAACGACTTCTTCGACGACAGCCACTCCTGTTCGCAGTCGATGGAGGGACACCAGAACGCCGACTACTGGCATGCGATCCTTCATCGACGCGAGCCGGATTTCGGGAATGCGAAGTACTGGTTCAGGCACGTCGGGCGACATGCCATCTTTGGCGAGTTGGCTCAGAGTGTCTCGACGATGTTCTCTCACGCGGCTGGTTCGCTGGCAGGCAAACTCGAGCGCTGGCAGCCGCGCCTCATCGCGGTCGGCGGCTGGGAACCGTTCGCGTTCGTCGATCTCTGCGAGGCGGCCGAAACCGATCCCGAACTGCGAGCGTGGTGTGAAGAGGTTCAGTTCGCCGAGATGCTGTTGTTGCTCGCGTCCACGTACCGCAATGCCGTTGACTGACGGACTCGCACAGGTGCGGCAACCGTCACAAGCGGTCGGTGAGACTCTGCCGGGCGAATTGACAGTCGCGGCTGGCCCGTTAGAATCGGCTCACCGCTCAATCCTCCTGCTCTCTTTCGCGGGCGACCCGAGTGGATTCACGCTAGAGTTTCCCAGCAGGTTCGCTGCCAGTAACCTGTGTGCCTCGCGTGCCCGTGGTTTTCCGACCACCTTTCCCGCCCCCTCGTGAAGAGCTCGTCCGTGTTTCCGGTGGGGTGATACCTGCTGGAGAAGGAACCTTCCATGTTTCCACTTGCGTTTTCGCTCGGCGTTCCCGAGATGATCGTCTTCGGTCTGATCGTGCTGCTGTTGTTCGGCAGTCGGCTTCCCAGCGTGATGCGTTCGCTGGGCCAGAGTTTCACCGAATTCAAGAAGGGAACTCGGGAGGGTGAGTTGGAGGACAAGTCCGATTCCGACGGTGCGGCCGATTCGGACAAGAAGAATTGACGAATTGAGGAGACCAAACATGGGACCACTGGGTGTACCCGAGATGATCGTGATCGGCATTATCGCCCTGCTGTTGTTCGGCAAGCGATTGCCGGAAGTGGCGCGCAGTCTGGGCAAGGGTGTCGTCGAGTTCAAAAAGGGATTGAACGGGATCGACGATGAGGCCACGTCAAACTGAAGTCGTTCACTTCACGGCCAGATTCAAAAACAGAGTTCAACGTCGAGGAGACCAAACATGGGACCGCTGGGTGTACCTGAGATGATCGTGATCGGCATCATTGCCCTGCTGTTGTTCGGCAAGCGATTGCCGGAGGTGGCGCGCAGCCTGGGCAAGGGCGTCGTCGAGTTCAAAAAGGGACTGCGCGGGATCGACGACGAGGTCGATACCGCCGTCTACAAGAAGAATGAGTCGAGCAACAGCTCGCGCCCGACTCCGGTCGAAGAGAAGGTCGAAGCCGCCGCGCCGAAGTTCGAGCCCCCCACGTCCGAGCCGACATAGCAGGCAGTGGAGAGGGGGTGGGGGATAGTGGATGGCAAGAAGGTGAATCGGCGTGGCTTTGCAATCCACCATCCACCATCCACGACCCACTGCTTATTACTGCGGTCCGATGGCTTGAGGCATCTCGACATCGACGATCCGTGCCGATGGCCGCGACAGGTCGACGACGATGGGAGTTGGTGAATCAGCCTTGCTGACGTTACCCGCCCGATCGCGAGCGACCACTCGCAGAAACAGCTGCGCGGGGACGCCGGGACCAACTGTCCACTCGTAGCTGCCGTTGTCTTCCTTCCAGCCGATGATCGATTCCCACGGGCCATTGCGGTTGCTGGCGTAGTACAGCGACACCGGCTTGTCCGAGGGATGGTCATCCTGAATCCGCCAGCGAATCTGCAGGCGGTTGACGCTGTTCCCCTGCCCTTGTTGCACGGGCAGCATCTCGACGGTGGGCGGTGTCTGGTCGACGGACACCACGATTGCGGGAGCCTCCCCCTGCATCGGCGGTTCGTTCGAGAGACCCGCGCCGCTGCGAACGCGAATCGCGAATCCATACTCTCCGTCCTGAGGAACCTCCACATCGAACGGACTGCGCTGGTCCTGATCTTCGCCATACTTCCACCACTTGCGACCGTGGTCCTGCGTGACGAACATCTCCACGCCACCGATTCCCGACGGACCAACGTCATCGATCTTGTAGCCGACTTGGAATTTGCGTGTGTTCACCACGCGATGCCGCGTGGGCGCACGCTGCATTGGCGCGGCTTGAGCCGCCAGCGGTTCGGGCGTGCTGGACCAGCGGTCTTGTGTGATCTCGGGCCTCGTCGCGGGTGAGCCCGAAACGAACTGCTCGATCGGATTCTGAATGGTTGCGCCACCGAAGGGCGTGATGACCGGACCGCGATAAACGCCGTCGATCGGCTGCTGTTCGATCGGAGCACGGAACGTCGGAGGCCGCGAGTCGGTCAGTGCATCGTGCGGAATCTGAGGAACCACGGGGGCCACTTGCACGCCGATGGCCGCTTGTTCGTTTCCATCGTCGAGCCCGGCGATCGGGACGCGACGGTTCGACTTGGGCGCCGGAGCAGGCTCACCCGCCGCCGCGATTTGAAGTTGAGACTGGCCCCGACCCACGTTTGTCGCGGAATCCGAGATGATGCCGCGCACGGTGATTTGTCCCGACTGCGCGACGTTCCATGTCGTCTGACCGCTGGCGCGCGGAGCGACCTCAACCACATCCCAGCCCTGGCTGCCGGGCTGATAGTATTCGAGCTTCAACGTGGTGGGATCGAGGTTCGCGTCGGCGGCCTGCCACGAAAGCTGCACCTTGCCCGGTGAGATCTGTTTCAGTGAGATGTCGAGCAACGGTTGAGCCGTATCCACCACGACGATCAACCCGATTTCGTACTGGCCGGCCGCCGGATGGAGTTGACTGCGACCGTCGACGGTCTTGACCGAAAACCAGAACTCACCGTCATGCGGGGCCTGGTACTCGAACTTGCCTCCGTCGGGTGTGAGCGATTGGGCCAGTTCCCACGTCAGTCCGCGATCGGCCGACACGTGCAGTTGCAGTTCGCGGGCGTTCATCTTCTGCAGCGCGGCCGCGTCGAATTTGAACGGGATGCGGAAGCGGGTTTTGTTGGTCGCGATCGGCTTGGGGAGCGGAGCGGCGAGCGCTTCGCTGTGTGCCAGCCAAAGGCCGGTCAGCGCCAAGATCGCCGTCAGTCGGCCGTCCATGCCGTGTCTCCGTCATCCATGCGTGTGAATTGTCTGCGTGCGTCGAGGCGTTCGAGACCAGAGCGCGAACCTTCGCGCAATGCCGTCACCCAGCGCTGACGCAGCCCTTCCTCGTCGCTATCGGCGAGATCATCCGTGCCGCTTGAACCGTGTCTGGCACGCGGGGTGAGTTTGACGGCGGGCAGAGACAGGCGCCGCCCAGTCACAGGCAGACTCTGCCGATGAACGGCTTGGGAGTCGTGATCTCACGCTCGGTTTACCGCAGTGCTGCGGGCCGGCTTGGGATCGTATAGAGGCAGCAGTCTTGAGGGCACACGTCGTGACTGGGGCCGAACGCGCCGATGGCTCTGCGTTCGGCAACCGGTCCCAGTCGCTCCTGGATCAGTTCGCGGACCATGCTCACGAAGCGCGGGTGGTTTCCGACGGTGGCCGCTCGCGCCATCGCGATTCCCAACGTGGTGCAGACCGATTGCGCTTCCTCATCGAGATCGAACACGACTTCCATGTGATCGGACAGAAAACCAACGGGTGCGATGACGAGCGACTTTGTCCCCTGTTCGTGAAGAGACCGGATGTGATCGACGATGTCCGGTTCGAGCCACGGATCGTCCGGCCGACCGCTGCGGCTTTGATAGACGAGGCTCCAGCGTTCGGGAGGCAGGTCCAATTCCGAAGCAATCAGGCGGCAGGTCTCGTTTAACTGAGTGGCGTAGTCGCAGTTGTTGGCCATGCTGAGCGGAATGCTGTGCGCGGTGAAGGCGACGCGCGCGGTGGCTCGACTCGCCTCGGGAATCCGCTCGAACGCCGAACGAATCCGCTCCACGTTGGTGGTAATGAAATCGGGATGGTTGTAGAAGACGCGCAGCTTGTCGACGGTCGGTGCCTCGGGACCGACGGCCTCGCGCGCCAGTGTGACGTTCTCGCGATACTGTCGGCAACCGGAGTACGAACTGTACGCCGACGTGAAGAACGCCAGTGCTCGTTGTATTCCGTCTTGAGCCATCTGCCTCAGCGTGTCCGGCAGCAAGGGATGCCAGTTGCGGTTGCCCCAATAAATTGGCAGGTCGATTCCTGCGCGATCGAGTTCGGGTCGCAGGGCGGCGATGAACTCCCGCACCTGCCCGTTGATCGGGCTGACACCGCCGCAGTGGTAGTAGTGCTCGGCGACTTCGAGCATTCGCTCGCGCGGCACCGGTTTGCCGCGAAGCACGTTTTCGAGAAACGGCATCACGTCGTCCCGCTTCTCGGGCCCGCCGAACGAGACGATCAGAATGGCATCATAGTTGTCAGACACAGAGCAAATCCTGCGGAGACCGTGAGGTTGAATGGGTGCCGCAGATCATTGGAGGCGACGTTTGAAGGGCAAATTTGTTGCCGAGCCAATTGAACCCAGCGCCCCCGATCTTCGAGACGGCGGACTATTTCGAGGTGCCAGACGCGGACTTGGCCTTCGTGGTCGGAGCGGCCGATGTTGTCGGAGCGGCATCGCTCTCCTGGCTCTTCGTGATCCGGTCCAGAAACTGTCGCGTGACGTCTTCCGGAACGACATCTTCGGGCGGAACGAACGTGAACTCCTGTTCGTCGATCGTGGCGTCCAATTCCACGTTCTTGAACTGGAAGCTGACGAGGGCTCGATAGCCCTTCTTGTCCTTTTCGGTCTGCTTCTTCAAGTAGACGATTCGTTCGGGGAACAACGTGCCCGAATCGACGATGATGCGAACCACGTCGGGGACGAAGGCCGGAAGCGGGTCGTCCGGCTTGCGCTTCCAGCGGCTGATGACGTTGTTCTTCCACTGTCCTTGAACGATGGTGCGCGAGCGACCTTCAACCTCGTCCTGCTTCATCGC
The DNA here is from genome assembly GCA_038040225.1 of Planctomycetota bacterium. Classification (GTDB taxonomy): domain Bacteria; phylum Planctomycetota; class Planctomycetia; order Planctomycetales; family Planctomycetaceae; genus Schlesneria. The sequence continues at coordinate 3,902 of JBBPIS010000141.1, read as the reverse complement.
GTCAAAGGTCATGGTCCGTTCGAGCGATGCAAACAAGGCGGACAAGCCCCCCAAACCCAATTCGGCGGTCAGGACCGCATCGGGAACATTCTTCGATGACGCGGCGGCGGCCTTGATCTGCTGAACGTCGCGGTGCGTGACGCGCTTGGTGCCCCCCAGCGTCATCAGGCTCCAGAGTTCTTTCCCGTCGCAGACTTCAATCAGGGAGCCGTCGGCCCCTTGATCGGGCTTCACGACGTATTCGAGTCGAAGTTTGGAACCACTATTGAGGTAGCGGCCCGTCGCACGAAACTGCTGACTTCCAATCGAGACCGTGTGCTCGATGTCGGCCTTCACGGACGGATGCTTCCTCAACTCGGCATGGACTTTGGCCACAAACTCCGTCGCCGCCGCCTGGCCAGACGATTTGGTGGCATCTGTCTCCACCCGCCCTGTCTTACCAGAAGCGGGCTTCTTATCACTCTGCCCCACAGCGGAGCGAGCCAACAGCCCGGTCAGTCCCGCCAGCAGCAACACCAGCCCGAATCGCGATGTCAAACTGAGGAAAGTTTGCCTAAGAATCGGAATGTGACGGATTTGCCAAAGATACAAAGGGCTTCCTTCCGAAAAGAGAACAGACCGAAGTGTCGCCACCACTGGCGAGAAGGCTTCCCGACCGAACGTCCTGCGAATCGCATGACTGTCACGAGCGGCGGCATTCTAGCCAGAAGGCGTCAGATGGGTCGACGGAGATTCGTGTCACAAGGCTGGTCAAACGGAATTCGGCAGGGACGGCCGATTCGGACGTGACGGCGATGGTTGGCGAGTGTTCGCCACCACACGTCGCGTGGAGTCGCGGAGCCTGTTACCGAGAGGGGTCGCGATGAAGTATTACTTTCTGGCATTGGGCACGGTCGTCGTCGTGTGCGTCGGCTGCGCCCTGGATGGAAACCAACACACGGGGAAGGGTGAGTATCACGCTCCACCCGCCGCAATGATGCAACGGCCCGGCCCGATGGTCGACGGCCCCGGTCCGGGAGTGATTCCGGCCATGGCCGGAATGATGGGCGGACCCGGTGGCGGCATGATGGGTGGCGGCCGGCCTATGATGCCGAGCACGACTCAGGTGCGCTTCGTCGGTCCCGATGGCATGCACGTCGGCTGGCAGATTCCCGGCGGATACGCCGAGAATCAACTGGTCACTCCCGCCCGGTACAACTTCTTCCAGGGAGCCACGTATCGGCTGAAGATCACGAACATTCCCGGTGCTGGTCGCGAGGGACTGTCCCTCTACCCGACGTTGATGGTCTACCCCGGTCATCCGAACACGGAAGCGTATCTGTCCCACAACAGCGTCCCGCTGCAATTGACCGAGGAAGACATCGAACAAATCGAGAGCAACAACTTCGTGACGAAGGTCATCTACCTGCCGGATGCACGGTATCAGGAACTGGCCATCGCGAATGTGGAGACTCTGGTCTCGACGCGACTCGACCCGGGTGTCGATCCGATTCAGGAAGCCGACAAACGCGGCACGATCATGGCCGTCTTGCGAATTGGCAACATGGATCTCGAAATGCCAGGTCAACCCGGTGCGAAGCCGATGGCCGGACCGGGCCAGGGTGGACTCGAACAAGTTGGTTATTCGGCCGATGGTGATCAAGGCGAGTTGCTCCCTCCGATGCCGATCGGCCCGGCCGGTCAGGGGGCTCCGGGCATCCCCGGTGCGATGATGATGGCCGGATCGGGCATGCCCGGTCAGCCCATCGCCGGAATGAACATGCAGGCTTGGGGCATGCCGATCACCGGCACGCCGATCGGTCTCGCCGGTCCTACGCATATTCCCTACGGTGGTCCTGCGAGCTTGAAGTCGCACACCGTTCGTAACCGTACCCCCACGAACCTGCCCGATCCCGTCGATCACATGCTGATCGATGTGCGACACGATCCAGGTATCAGCCTGCCAGAACCCGTCCGCTACATCGAGTACACGGAAAAGCATCCGGTCTACTCGCCCGGCGAACTGTCGAACCCGGCTTGGAATTCGGGTGGAGGCGGTTTCGGTGGTGCCGCCGGTGGAGCCTACTGCCCGCCAGGCCAGCAATGACACAGCGACCCGTCTCGAACATCGGCCCTGTTGAGTCACATCAATCGGGCCGATGTCTCGAGCGTTTGCGAGTTTCGAAGTCTGAAACAAGGAGACAGGACTCAGGAGTCGGAACGAAGGTGTTCTGACTCCTGTCCTCTTCCCTACTCACATCTCTGAGGGCTGTGCATCGTGATTCGGATGACGCCAATCATCGCCATGCTCTCCCTGCTGGCCGTCGCGCTGGCAGACGCCTCGTTCGTCGCGGCACAGCAGTATCCGCCCATCGATGGACGACAGTTCCCGCTGAATCAGATGTCACCTCCGGGGATGTCGGCTCAGTGGTCAACCAACATCGGCCGTGCGAAGCCCGCTCACTTTCAGCCCGTTCGAGTGATCCTGCCGGCGGCGGGAAGTGTCACGTTTTACGAATCGGCCAATCGCCCCATCGAACTCGCCGCACCGGCTCAAGCCGGGTTGCTCGTCGGCAACGTGTACCGTCTCAAGGTGAGTGGCCTCGAAGATTTTCCCGGCAACGATTTCTATCCGTCGATCGAATTGATCGACCGCCTGCATCCACCGACCGGGCGCGAGGAAGACTTTCCCATCGACTTCGAGTTCACGACCGAAGAGTTCGAGTGGGCCGCCAACGGTCGCCTGGTGACGAAGGTGATCTACCTCGAACAACCCGAACGAGTCCCCACACTGCTCCTCGACAGTGCGCAGCGCATCCAGACGATTGAACCGTCTCGCAATGCTCTGGCCGAAGCCGATTCGCTCGGCCGCCCGATGGCGATCGTTCGTTTGGGAGGCCGCACGCCGGACCCGCTTCGTCCCGATCCGCAGTTCTTCGGACCGGGAGGCCCGATCCGAGTAGTGACCAAGCCGGCTCAAGCCGCTTCCAAAATGAAGAGGCCCGCCGTGCAACAGGTCTCTCATCGCCAAGCCGCCCGTTAGTGTTTCGAGTGTTCCGCCGACAGCCCGTCTGAGGTCTGTGATGATCCATCCCGCACGAACCCTCAAAAATCTATCGCGAGCCGTCGGCATCGCCGTTCTCGCCCTGGCGTGCTGCGCGTGTGCGAGTTCTCGCCCCGTGACCCGCTCGAATCCGCCGGCTGACGGCCCCGTGCAAGCCATCTATCACGAGACGACCGAGCACGGTGACACCGCTCGCGCAACTCGCGACTCACAAATTCAGCAACTGGCCCATGAAACGGAAGCTCCCGGCGAGACGCGGTTGACCTCGAAGTCACGCCCCGAACGAAAATCAGCCGGTGTGATTCAACAGGTGACCTTCACCGAGCAGGCCGCCGCAACATTGCCAGAATGTCCACCTCAATTCACCATCAATCAGTGCCCGCCTGAGCCGCGCTGGGCCGCGCCGTGTCCGAATCCATTCGCGCCCGGCATGGTCGGCGGTCAGTGCGAGAGTACTTTGCTGTTGGAGAAGTTTCCCGACGAATACCTGTGCGACGGCGGAGACCGCGCTTTGCCGGTTCACTATGACAGCTACAATCGCCTCGGTCTTGACACCGAAGATACAGTGGCGGAGTACACGGATCACACGGGGAAGAATCGCGTGAAGGCCTCGAACCGTGTGTGCGTTTACGCGCCCCGGTTCGCCACCGTCCGAACCATCAGCCGCCCACACGAGGATTCGCACCTCAACAGGATCGCCGACGTCGATCATGCCGCCGGCACGAACGCGATGCATACGCGACTCAAAGCCTCGCTGCATGTGAAACAGGAGATGACCGGGCGAGTCGCCGTGCGTTCGCGAGCTGGTGGACTGGAAAGCGAACAGCTTCAGGGAGACATCTCGCAGACGAAGCGGCTC
>JBBPIS010000140.1:0-19970 GCA_038040225.1 Planctomycetota bacterium | reverse complement strand
ACGTTTCTCGCGGGCTGACGTTGGTCACGATGCCTTGTCTGTCAGCATCTGAATGAGCGGCTCGTTTGCCTCGGGGAACTTCAGCGAGGCAAGCTGCTCGTGGGGAACCCAGCGGAAGCCGCGGTGCTCATCACTGACGGACGCGGCTGCAGTTGGCCGACAGAGGACGAAATGCAGGTCCACGGTCGCGTGTGGATAGCTGTGTTCGCATCGCAACAGCAGACGATCAACCGTCACGAGGAGTCCCGATTCTTCGCGACACTCGCGCACGGCACAATCTTCCGGCGACTCGTTGGGCAGACACTTGCCGCCGGGAAACTCGGCACACCCCCCGAGCGGCACGTCGGGTCCTCGGATGCCGACCAGATAACGGCCCGCATGTTCGACGACGGCGATACCAATGCGTTTGACTGCTGACGTGGACATGACGTGGCCGCAGGAAACAGAAAGGCCCGACCACGAAAAGAAGTCGGGCTGTTTTCAAAGTTCTGGCTCAACCACCGAGCTTGGCGTCTCCGGGAGGCGCTCCCATCGCGTGATAGCCACTATCGACGTGCAGCGTTTCGCCGGTCACACCGGTGGACATGTCGCTCAGCAGGTAGACGGCGCTCTTGCCGACTTCCTCCAGGCTGACGTTGCGCCGCAGCGGTGAGAGGGCGTCGTACATCTCCAGCATCTTGTCGAAGTCCTTCACGGCGGAACCCGACAGCGTTTTGATCGGGCCGGCGCTCAGGCCGTTCACGCGAATCTTCTGTTGTCCGAGTTCGTGGGCGAGGTAGCCGACCGACGACTCCAACGCTGCCTTGCACAGGCCCATGACGTTGTAGCCGGGGATGACTCGTTCGCCGCCGAGGTACGTGAGCGTGAGAATGCTGCCACCATTTGGCATCAGCTCGCGAGCCCGCTTGCAGACGGCCATCAGGCTGTAGACGCTGATGTCCATCGAGGTCTTGAAGCCGTCGCGGCTGCAGTCGTAAACATGGCCCTTCAGGTCGTCGATTGGAGCGTACGCGATCGAATGGACCACGAAGTCGAGCGTTCCAAACGTCTCCTTCGCCGCCGCAAACGCCGCGTCGAGATCAGCGTCGTTCTGAACGTCGCAGGGGAGGAACAGCTTGGGATCGAAGCCCTCGACCGCCTTGCGAACCCGCTTCGCCATCTTGGGGTTCGTCGGATCCTTGTCGGGCAGGTGAGTGAAGCCGAGCTGTGCCCCTTCCTTGTGAAGCTGATCGCTGATGCCCCACGCGATCGACCAGTCGTTCACGACGCCCAACACCAAACCCTTTTTTCCGTCCATCAAACCCATGATGCAGCATCCTTCGTCGAGCAAGACCCGCCTCTCCGACCCATCGAAGAGTGCCGCTCTCGCCTGCTTGTTTTCGTGGCGACACCATACCCGCGAGGCCACAGACCGGCAACCGCCTCACGCGTTGCGTTGCCTGGCGGGGTGGGGTAGCGTCACGATGTTGCCGTGTTGGTGCGGTAAGTCGAAGACGCCTTCGGCCGCATTCAAAGTAGCCTTCATCGCTCCGCGTGAAGATGGCCGTGCGCGAGTCCACGGCGGAATGGACAAACCCCGCCCCACTCGCAGTCGGCTCACTTCACGCGGAGCGATGAAGGCTACTTTAAGCGGCAGACATTGCGCGACCGACCGCGCGACCCTCGTGAATTCACCGTCACCTGCCTCAGGTTCGGAATGGCCCCATGAACCGATTTGCTGTTCGATTCCTTTGTCGATTCTGTGTTATTGGACTTGTTGTCCTGGGTTGGTTCGCACCGATCAACGCGGCCGACTCGCCGAAGGAACGACTCGCCGTGGCGCGCGAGCATTTCCAGAAGGGCCGGTATGGCGAGGCTCTCGAAATCTTGGATTCGCTCGCGAAGGACGTGGCCAAGGACCTGGATGCCGTTGAGCTGGCGAAGGCCCGGTGCGAGGCTCTGCTCGCGCAGGGCGAGCGTGACACGGCGGAGCGGATTCTGAACGAGGCGATCAAGGCTCACGAGGACGCGGCCGAGTTGCACGGGCTGCTCGCGATGATTCATTTCGAGCGGGGGCGATACGACGCCGCAGACGCCTCCGTCGCGCAGGCGTTGAAGCTCGACAGCAATCAGTTGCAGGCACGGCTCATCCAGGCGCATCTGTGGACCGAGCGGGGCGAGATCGCGAAGGCCGACACCGGCTATCGCTGGTTCGTCCGCTACTACAACAGCCAGCAGCCGAACGAGGCCGAGCCGCTGCTGTTCGTCGGCGAGGGAGCGGCCCAGTACGCTCGCTGGCACAGCGTCGCGCAGATCTTCGACTTCTGTGTGAACACCGTTGCCAAGGATGCTCTCAAGGCGGACAAGCGGTGCTGGCAGGCTCATCAACTGACGGGGCGACTGCTGCTCGAAAAGTACAACCGGGCGCAGGGCATTCCCGAACTGAAGGCCGCGCTGGCGATCAACCCCAATGCGGCCGATGTGCATGTCCTGCTCGCGCAGTCCGCCGTTGGTGAGTACAACTGGGACGAGGTCGAGGACGAGGCGAAGCGAGCCTTGGAGATCGCTCCCAAAACTCCGGGGGCCTTGCGGGCACTGGCCGAAGCGAAGCTCTACTTCCGCGACGCCGAAGCGGCCGAGAAACTGCTGACCGAGGCGATGGAGATCAACCCCGTCGATCAGGAGACACTGGCTCTCGTGGCGACGCTGCGGATGTTGCAGGACGGCTGGCCGGATGTCGCGCGGTTGAAGGTGCTCGTCGACAACTTGGATCGGATTGCGGGGCTGAAGCCAGACGAGATTTCATCGTTGTTGGCGAAGGCTGGAAGGGACGACAAGGACGGAAAAGACCAAAAGGAGGAGCCGAAAGAGGGAGTTGCATCGGAACTGTCTCGCTTTGAAAGGATCGTCGTCGATGTGGCGACTCGCAATCCAAAGCCGGGCTATTTCCTGACGGCACTCGGCGAGCAGGTTGATCGGTTTCGTCAGCACGCCATCGCCGAACCGCTCTTCAAGCAGGCGATCGTCCTGATGCCGCAGCTCTCGCAGCCGAAGACGGCACTCGGGCAGGTCTACATGCAGACGGGCCGCATCGACGACGCGAAGAAGCTGCTCGACGACGCCTTCAAGGCCGACCCGTATCACGTGCGCGTCAGCAACATGCGGAAGGTGCTGAAGGTGCTCGACGACTACAGCACGGTGACGACCGAACACTTCGTCATCCGGGCCGATGCCAAGCTCGACAAGCTCCTCGCGCGGTACATGGCCGAGTATCTCGAAGAGGTCTATCCCGAACTGACGACGCTGTTCGGCTTCGAGCCGGAGACCCGGACGCAGATCGAAATCTACAACGAGGCGAAGGGGCTGAACGGGCATCAGTGGTTCAGTGCCCGCATGGTGGGCCTGCCGTGGGTGCAGACGATTGGAGCCTCGACCGGCTCGATCATCGCGATGACGAGTCCCTCGGGGATGGAAGAGCCGCTGAACTGGGCCCGCGTGATGAAGCACGAGTTCGTTCACATCCTCACGCTGCAGCAGACCAACTTCAACATCCCGCACTGGTACACCGAGGCCCTCGCCGTCCGCTCCGAGGGCTACCCGCGGCCCGTCGAGTGGAACAAGCTGCTGCTCGACCGCGTCCCCAAGGGTGAGCTGAAAAATCTCGACAACCTGAGCATGGGGTTCATCCGCGCCGGCAATCAGGCCAACTGGAACTTCGCGTACTGCCAGAGCGTGCTGTACGCCGAGTACATGGTCGAGCGTTTCGGTGAGCCATCGCTGGCGAAGTTGCTCGACGCGTACCGCCGCGACCGCACGACGGACCAGGCCGTCCCCGAGGTCTTCGGGGTCGAGAAGGCCGACTTCGAGCAGGGCTATCGCGAGTTCCTCGACAAGCTGGTCGCGGGCCTCAGGCAGACCGAGTCCGAACCGGAGGTCAAGGCGTCGCAGATCGAGAAGATCTACGAGAAGAACAAGGACGACCCGAAAGCCGCCGCCGACTACGCGCGGCTGCTGTTGCTCGTCCGCGAGCGCGACAAGGCCCGCAAGCTCGCGACCGAGGTCTTGAAGAAGGAGCCGACTCAACCGGTGGCCGCGCTGGTCGCCGGGGCACTCCTGTTGCGAGACGACAAGCCGGACGAGGCGGCGAAGGTCTTGGAACCGGCCCTCAACCAGGAGCATCCGAACCAGCACCTGCTCGAACTGTTCCTGCGAGTCCGCCTGCGGCAGAAGCTTCCCGATGAGGCTTTCGCATTGTGCGAACTCGGCCAGCAGCACTTCCCGGACAACAGCGACTGGTGGAAGGGAACGGCTGCCGCCGCCAAGCTGACGGGCGACAAGACTCGCCGCCGCGAGGCCCTCGAAAAGCTGGTCTATCTCGAAGCCGACGACCCCGCCCCGCGCAAGGCCCTGTCCGAAATGGCCCTCGCCGACGGCAACTTCGACGAGTCGTTCAAGTACGCCAAACTGACGCTGCACATCGACGTCCTCGACGCCGACGTCCACCGCCTGCTGGGCGAAAGCCTCCGCGGCCTGAAGCAATACCCCCGCGCGATCGCCGAGTTCGAAACCGCCCTCGAACTCAAACCCAAAGACCCCGACCTCCAAATCCACCTCGCCGAAACCTTTTTGTCATCCGACCGCAAGGCCGACGCCCAGAAGCTCGTCGACGAGGTCCTCAAACAGAAGCCCGATCACGAGGCCGCGAAGAAGTTGATGGAGACGTTCAAGTAGGGTGCCGTCGAGGATTTGCCAGACGCACCATGCCAGCCAGCGTCGGAAGGAACGGTGCGTCTCGAAGACTCGACGCACCCTACTTCGACTTGCCAAATTGTTGTTCACAATGCGGGCGTCGTGTGCGCATCTTTTGGCGAGCCGGTGGCCGTTAGGCCCCGGACGTTTTCCAGTCCCAAGGGTTCGAGGGCTGACGCCCATCGGCTCGCCTATTGGGTTGCGGGCGTCACCTGCACGGCCAGCGGATGGATAGACCCGGCCGGATTCGCTCCGGCGGACAGGCTTTCAAACCGGTTCCCCGCCAGATGATGCAACCAACCCTCCGCCATCTGCCTCCGACACGAGTTGCCAGTGCAGAGAAACAGCACACGACGTCGGTGGCACAGGATGGTTTCACTCACCGATGACGTCCCTTCATGGCCAGGCAGTCAATCTGGTCGGCGATCTAACGCTTAGCTGCCGGGGTCGCCTCCCTGATAGGGTGCCAGGAGTGACCGCATGCGGCCCCAGTCAGCTGCAGCACCTGGTTCGGCTCGGATATCTTGGAGGTCACTTGTTCCGGTCTCAGATTCCTGATGGCGGGCCTACTCACCCCCGGGTTTGGCAGTCTTTGCTATAGCCCCTTTGATGGTGACAGTCTGTGGACAATAGATGAAGAGAGTGATGCCGGAAATGAGGTTATCCAGAAAACTGTGTCTGGTGGTGATTGTGAGTGTCGTCACCTCTTCCCCAGGTCGCACATACTTTGCCATGACTGTCTTCAAGTCTGGCTGTGTTCCTTTAACGAGCCCCACAAGCCAATGCTGCGCAGTCAGACTTTCTTCAAATGGCGTCTCGCTGCCCGTTGTGGCGACGTGAGGAGGAACATACGTTACCTCCGTGCGAAAATTACCTCCGACCACAATCATAGTGATCGTGGCTATGAGCGAGACTACACTCATACACCCCATGCATCCCTTTGCTGCTTCCTCGTCCATTTTGTGTTCCTTGAGCTATTAGTGAAAAAGCGTTTGAAGCTGCTCGCAAGGAGCGCCTCAAACGGCATCGACCCGCTGTTAACTCGCCGCAGCCCAAGACGCCAACCATCGTCCCTGAGTCAACCGTTATGCACCGAGGTGACGCCAATTGTCACGCATCGGGCCAACCGCCAACCGTGATCCCACGCCACGCCCAGCCGAACAGTTAAGTGTGCCGCACGCGGCCTTTGGAGATCGCGATTCTGAATGCTGCGATGTGATACCGGCACCAAACTATCGCTGCGACAATCATTTGCCAAGTCGTGGTCGTTCACATTGTCGAACTCCAGTCGTTCCAAGCTTGGCGGGCCACCCGACGGAGGCATCGCGAACCAAGAACCGTTTTGCGCAGGTGATGATTCTCGTCGCTCAGCTTGCATTGGTCTCAGGATGCGCGGAACCGGAAGCTCGGAGCCAAGTTGAGCACGTAGCCATCACGCGCCGCGTGATGAGCCGCGCCGAACAGTGAAGGATGTGCGGGCCGTCATCCAGTCATCGATCGTTGAATTGTCGACACGGATGGCCACATTGCGTTCTCACGAATAGTGCAAGACAATCCCTGCCGTTCGGGACAAGTTTCGGAACGTGACTTGATCGCAGTCCTTTGATTTCCGGATGGTCCCGCCTCAATCTTTTCATGCGGAGGATGAATCATGTGTCGGCACGTTGCCAGCCTGTTGTCGATGGTTTGGGTCATGGGAGTGGTTGTCGAGTTGCTCGCTCAGGAGGCTCCCAAATCGCCAGCGACCGTTGCGGCAAAGGGGAGTCAGGGAACGTTCTCGATCGGGGGCGGGACGTACAAGCTCATGCATGCGGTCGCGTATGAGGCGAAGGTCTTCGATGACGAATACATGATCCACGTGCTGGCCAGCAGCGAACCGATCGCCGTCGAGAAATTGAAGACCGCACTGCGGGACGGCAAAGGGTCCGATGACAAGTTCATCACCTTCCAGCCGCAGGTGAAACTGACGTTCAATAAGAAATCGGGCGAAGTGAGCTTCTGTAACGCCAACGCGAAGGGAAGTTCGATCAGTGTTTCTGGTGGCGGATTGACGGGAACACTCGCCGTAAAAGAGGGCCGAGTTATTGGCAAGGCCGCTCTGAAGAGTGACAAGGGAGATGACAGAGGGAGCTTTGACGTTCAATTCGATCTGGAGCTGATCGCCGCCATCATCGTCCCGGACGACAAGCCAACAAAGAAGGAGAAGTCCAAGGGGACGACCAAAGGCAAGGAGGATTCGAGCGATGAGGACTCGAAGCCCAAGAAGGGTAAGGCGACCGCCGACTCGATCAATGTCTATGACCTGCCGATTCCGAAAGATGCCACCGACATCGAACGCAAAAAGCTCGTCGAGCACATTCACTTCAAGAGTCCGTCGGATGTGAAGACCGTCACCGATTTTCTGATCAAGCAGTTCGATGAACAGAAGTGGTCGAAGACCGGAGCCGATCTCGCCGCTCCGAAATCATCGATCCTCAACCGGACGAAAGGGGCTTCGTCACTGACGATCTTTGTGAAACCGGGCGACAAGGGAAGTACCGTCACGATCATGACGCGTGGCCTCTCGTGGGAAGAGAAGAAGCCCGCCGCAGATGGCGAGCCAAAGGAAGTTGCCGCAGCCGGGCCGGGCATTCCTGCCAGCAAGTTCCCCGTGCCTGACAAAGCGACCGATGTCGAACGCAATGCCGATACGGAAATGGTCACCTTGCGCAGCCAGCTCTCCGCGAAAGAACTCATCGGGTTTTATGGCAAGAGTCTGACGAAGCTGGGCTGGAAGGAGAACAAGGACGAAACGCTGCTGATTGAAGAAGTCGAAACTGGTTCGATGAACTTCGCCAAGGGAGACGACTCCCTTCAGATCGTGATTCAAGACGGCAAACCGAAGTCTCGTACTCGCGTCGTCGTCATCGGCAGCGGATTGAAATGGGCCGAGGCATCAGACGAGAAGTCACCCGACTCCGCGAAGCCCGAGAAGGACAAGCAGTAAGCCTTCACCGGCAGTGTGGTGGGGATCAGGCACCTTCGCGCCGTCCAGACCAGTACCCGAGTGTAGCCGATCCAAGGATGCGGCCAATTCCGATGCGCTCACTTGAATGAGGGAGGCCCTGGAGAGGTTTGCGAGACTCATTTCACTTGCTTCTGCAGTGGCAGATCGAAGTAGTTTTTCCACACCTCGTAGGAGGGTCGGGCTTTGCCGCTCTCATCGAGCAAACCGCAATCGCGCCAGGCCATGAACAACTCCGGCGCGCTCGACTTGATCTTGTCCCACAGGGCGTCGTAGTCCTGATGGACGAAGCTGATGACGAACAGAAAATCATGCTTCTGCGCCGTCACCAGCAACCGGCGATAGTAGGCCGCCTGCTTTGTCGGCGTCCCCTCAAGGACGACTTTCGCCTGGGGTAATGGCAGCCGTTCCGCTGAGTCGTTGGTCTCCACCATCGCGTAAGGTTTCTTGAAGGCGTCGAACTGCTCGGTCATCCAGTCGAGGGCCACGAGCCGGTCTTTCTCCCCCACAAAGAATGGATAGTAGCTGACGGCCACCACGTCGTTGTGTGGCATCAGCTTTTGAAAGTCGTCAAGCATCTTACCGCGGGCTTGGAACATCTGGTGCAAGGTCCACGAGGCGAAAATCGGGAGGTTCTTGTGGTCCTGTTTGAGTTCTTTGTAAACGTGCTGATGCAAGGCCACGTAGGCGTTCCACTTCTTCGGGCCGCCGTCCCGGTGGATCTCGTTGACCTCAATGCCGATGGCGAGATAGTCCGGCTGGAAGAACTCGAGCGCCCGGCGACAGTAGTTCAAGTAAGCCTTCATCACCAACGGATCGTCATACGACTTGCCGATGAGTTCTTTCGGGAGCGGTCCGGCTTTGTCCGCCACCTTGAGCTCGCCCCGACCGGGTGAGACGGCCAGGTAGACCTTCCCCTTCGGTGGCGTCGCCGATTTCTTTCCCTCCCATTCTTCGAGCAGGGCCTTGGGGAAGGGTTGGCCGTTCAGCGCCTCCGTCCAGGGGACTCCCTCAATATGGTGGGCCAGGATGTCACCGTTTTCCCGGCAAAACTTCCGCGATGCGGTGACGGCTTCCAGAGTGGTGTCGTAAACGAACCCTGTAAAACCCATGCGGAAGCTACGCTCACCTGTCGGCTTGTCGCTCGAGACTGGGGCGTCGAGCCCCTGGTTCGCAGGCGCGGGTTTCAGAACGATGAGGATGAGATCCGTCCCTTTCTGAGTGGCAAAGGTCTTGGGCCGTGACCCGCCTTGCGTGGGCAAGCACATTTTGAGGATGCCATTTTCCAGGATGTAGATCCCTTTTTCCGTCCCGTCCTTGCCTTCCGTTGTCGCATCGATCTGTTTGGGGTTCGCCGTCGCGTCGAGGGTGTAGGCACCCTTCTCCACGGCTCCTGACGGCAGCTTGAAAGTCTTCTTTCCCTTGGACAGGCTCAATTCCGCACCGGCCAAGCCTTCGAGTTTCTGGCCGGCAAGTTCCACTGAAACCACGGACCAGTTCCCTTCGAGACTTGGTTCTTTCTGGCCGGTGCCCTCCTCCGCAGCGCAGCAAACCAGCAGTCCGAGAACAGCCGCGGTACAGCCCGACAGAATACGGGATAACTTGATGTGATGAGTCATCAGGGAACATTCCATCTGAGTTTCGTGACCACCGGAACAACCGAGTTTCGGGAAACCCGCCACGGAAAGGAGTGGGCAAGCAAGCCATCCGAGAGATCCCAGAGCGGACGGGGAAACGCCCGCTTCATGGTAGGCAGTTACCGGTGCTACCTGCCCCCAGTCAGCGAGTTTCAGCGACTGCGGTCGCGCGCCGGGTACGATTCGATCATGATAGCGCAACAAAGGGCGGGAATGTTGGCGAGTTGGCCCAGACGTCGCTTTGGACGTCTGGGTGACGAAGGCACAAGAGGTTTGTTGCCAGCGGGGTTGTCTGTGCTTTTGACTCTTGTCGCGTTGCGACCCGGATGCTCAAAGCCGCGTTCGGGCCACCCAAGTTGAGCGGTTCTGCACTGTCGAACTTGGAAACAACCGAGGACATACCACTGTCATGGAGTCAACACGAGACCGAAAAATTGCGCGAGATATCGGCGCGGGCGCTACGCCTTTGAACGAGTGTCCGACGTGACCGACATCAGTCTCTGTCGAACGGACGCCTGCGTCAGTGCTACGAATGTGACTCGATTCGATTTCTGTTGGTCACGTCAGGCCGGTGAAACCGCAATGCCATCATCCGTTTAGGGCAACAGAATGTCGGAGCGAGAATCTAATCCTGGTCTGACCGCCCACGACCGAGCGGAAGGGATCCTGACGACTCTGTCGCCGGAACCGGTCATTCTGGGCCGACCGGCGCCAGAAAACGCATCCGTGTGTCGGATGGGAGACTTGGAAACTTCCGCTCGTCCTATCGCGCAGCCGAGTCCTCACCGCGAGCAATCGCAGGAAACAGGGGAGTCACTTCGCTACATCATGCCGGTGATCACGATCTCACTCACAGCGGTCTTCCTCATCGGTGAGATGCGGGGGCCACACAGGTCGATCCCCAAGATCCTCTACATCGTGGCGGTTGTCGTGCAGTCGATCCTGGCCTATTGGATCGATGCCGCGAGCTTCGTGCTGTTGTGGGGAGTTCAGCACTGGCTCGTCTCCATCGCGCTCACGGCGCACATGGCGGAGAACGATCGCACCGAGATCCCTGCCGTATTCGGGTGGTACAGCTTCTGGAGAGGCATCGCGGGCGGTTATTGGCCGACCGTCTTCGTGCTCGCCGTGGGATCGGTGGTTCTCGTCCCGTTGTTCGATCTGACAGTCCATCCCCAAAACGCTGCCAAGCTGCCCCTGATCGCAGCCGTCTGCCAGCCGTTGCTCGCCAACACGGCCCTCAACCGACTGTTTCTGGCGTTGAACTTTGCGACGGTCTTCGTTCACTTCGCGATGGACCAGGCTGTGTTCCGATTTTCCGATCCCGTCGTGCGCAAGGTGACGGGCACGTTGTTGTTCGCGCGTCCCAGCCTCGGTCCTGAGATGTCGGCGAGCCAACCCTGAAGCCCTGGCGGGATGACACCGGAGTTTGAGACGATCATGCTTGCATTGCACTCGCGAGTTGGCTTGCGTTGGATTGCCATATTTGAGGCGGCAAAAGGGCTTCTCATCCTGCTGGCCGGGATTGGTCTGCTCTTACTGGTCCATCGCGATGTGCGAGACACGGCCGAGCAACTGATCAGGCACTTTCATCTGAACCCCGCGAATCGGTATCCGCAAATCTTTCTGAACGCGGCCTCCCAGCTCACGGACTCACGGTTGTGGTTGTTGGCTCTGGGGGCGTTGCTCTACGCGCTGTTTCGATTCACGGAAGCCGTGGGCCTCTGGTATCAGAAACGCTGGGCGGAGTGGCTGGGACTGTTCTCCGGGAGTCTGTACGTGCCGATCGAGGCGTATGAGCTGTTTGAAGGCGTCAGTTGGCCGAAGGTGCTGGTCCTGGTGGTCAACCTGCTCATCGTGGCCTACTTGGCCAACATTCTGGTTCGCTCATCTCGTGAGCAAGGCAGGGTCGATGGATCGGCACTGCGCCGCTGAATCCGCCACACTGACGCGCGCCAAGCGGACCGTGCCACTGCTTCGGAGTCTTCGGAGAAGCAGTGTTCTTCGCGAGGTCGTTCCCCAACCGGCACTGCTTCTCCGAAGACTCCGAAGCAGTGGCACGTCGTCCAATTGTTTTGGGCTCCAGAAGAAGCCGCGCCACTACGCCTTCTTGACGCGGCAACCAATCTGGCCTGTACGCTCAGATTGGGCAGCGTCGCGGAACTCCACGACACGCTGATGCTTCTTGACGGTGTTTCTACTGGCGTTTGAAGCCGTAGTTGGTGTTGGCGCGATCGAAATCATAGGCCGACAAGTTGGTTTGGAAATCCACATCGGAGTAAGTGTATTGCTCGATCATCGTCGCAGCGTCCAACTCCTCGCCGACTGAAGTTGCGTTGTCTGGCGGCCAACCGAAGCGCTTGATGAACAGCGGAACAGACCACTCCTTATCGATCAGCATGATCGACTTGCGACACTCCTTCGACGATGCGGCATCGCGGTATTCGATGACGAAGCACAGGCAATCGCGCCCACCGATCGACAGATCGTCGGTTTGTTCACAGAGAGTGAAGTTCTTCGTCTTCAGACTTTCGCGGAGGAATTCGATGGACTTCCTTGCCAGATTGAGCAAGCCAATCTCGATGATCGGATGGCGAGTCTCCCTCAACGCGAGTGAACTGTCCGGTTCCATTGAGATCGCTGGCAGTCTAGCCTTCCAACCGCCGGCATGAACCAGCAAATTGCCATCATTTATGTCTTCCCCATATATCATTTCGCGGCCAGTATCGTAGTCCAGCCACTTCATATAAACTCTGAACGGCCTGTGGGCTAGCTTCAAATGCACCGTCTGCTCCTCAAGCAACTCGCCGTTGACGACCTCTTTCTTGCTGTACTGCGCCGTGTAACCGGTCTTCTGTGTGAGGAATCTGATCCCTCTGTCGAGCAACTCTATCTTCTTGAGTAACGTTTGTTCAGCAAGCTGCTTGTCCTGCGGCAGTTTTGTTGTAACCTTCGGTGGATCGAAGGGGCCGATCCAAACCACACGGCCAAGGACCGACATCAAAAGCAACACGCATGTCGCGACAGCAGCACCGGCAGCGAATTCAAATAGCCGGAACTTGCGGCGCGAGTCAACATTCACGATTGGATGAGCGGCATTGATGGCGATTGAACGCACTGCGTCCATGGCGTGATGGTGTGTGGTCCGACTCGATATAGTTTGGCACCAGCAATTCAACAGGCCGCTAACAATTGGTAGTTCACGCCGAAGATTCTCGTTGGCCTCTGATTGCGAGTGGGTGTTGACTATTGAACCCGTTGCGGACAATTCGCTCACGAGTTCGCGAAACAACCCGTAACGGAGACAAATCGCTTCGACCTGATCACGTTGAGTGTGATTAAACTGTTCGGGTGGGATGGCATCCCACGCCAATCGAACGGCCGTGATAGCCGGTTGAAGATCAAGCACCCGTTTGAGGAATACTGCCGTCACTTGGCTTCCGGTGACACCGCATGCGGTCAGTCCAGAATCGAATTTGGCAGTGTTTGGCAGCGGCTTGGCAAATAGCACCTGCTCGACCGACGCGACAATTTCTGGATACACGATTAGCTCTTCGAGTTCCTTCGCTGCTGTTTCGCGTGTTTCAGTCGAGAGCTCGCAGTCAGACAAGTAAAGCACAAGATTTAGGGCTTCCGCCGCATCGACCGCATCGGCAAGCCGATCACGAAGATCGTCAATTGATGCCACGTCGTTGATCCAGTCCAAATCGTGCACGCCTCCCAATAGGGATCGAAACTCCTCCGCGCGACGGGGTACTAATTCGTCCATCTTTTCGTAGTGGATCGAATACAGCGTATCGCCATCAATTAGCATGGCCACACAGGCGCGTCCCGAAACAACCGCTTGCATCAGACAAACTCACATTCAGTGTTGTGCTTCTTGCAAAAATCCCGCAACACTTTCTCATCGGTTGTTCCTCGTAACATCCGGGGACGCTTGCTCGATGAGAGTCTAGGCGACCTTTGCGTCACCGTCACCTTTTGGAATGTAGCGCAGGTCATTGGCCCAAAGACATGAACTTCCACAAAACTGTCATCAAGACCCGTTGCGCCTGGCTTCAATAAAATACCTTCAAATTCATCTGGTCGTGTCGAAGAATTGATTTGCCCAGCCAATTTGGCCACACACAGTTTACTCCGTTCAGCCCACGTTCCTCGAGATCCTGGTTGGAGCACCGTTCCATACCTGTAAACGTAAATCGCACTATTCTCTTCAAATACCGACGCGCGATGAGCGACAAAATCCTCACGCAGTAGGATTGTCACTTCACCATAGTGGGGCAGTGAGTGCCCGTCTGACGACAACGCCGCATAGTGGAGGTACTTGATCTGCTTCTGACTTCGGATAAGCGAGATTTCTGCGTGGAGACGCCACTCGTTCCAATCCAGAACATTCGGTGGTGGTTCGTGCAAGAATCGTAGCTCTGCCATATCGTGATAGGTGGCGAAGACCTCGTAATGTCGCGTGACAATCGGTATTAGCTTCTGAGGTGTACTTCCCAAGACTGCTTGCGAGGTTCCCATCGCCGCTTCGAAGGCACGAACGTTGGCGTCGCAGCCGCGAGCTGAGGCATCGCCCATCGCGGCTTGGTATCTTCCATCCAGAGCTGCACGCTCAAAGGTCTGCCTTGCGAGGACCACATTGGGACAGTTCAGTCCATAGACACAATGAGGGCAATATACCCAATCAATAGGGATTTCATTCTTGCAGTGCGGGCACGGGTTCGGATCCATTCGCTGAACTTTCACTTTGTGCATGATTCAGATTCAGCTGAATCGCTCGCTCTAACCGTATTGATTTGAGGAAGCTACCGTGTCTCGACTGCGACGCACGGTTTGCAGCCGCTGAATCGTTGAAGGAGATCGGGGTGTCCATACCCTTCGCGGGGTCCAGCTAGCGGTGGCTTTGGGCCACTAGTTTACTCGATGAACACTGGCGAGCGAAGCCCCGCGCCTATAGCACAACAAATCGCCTTGATCTCTGCCAAAACTCACCCTGCGCGGGCGAAGCGTTCATAGAGGGTGGCGTAGGGACCGGCGGCTTGGACTAGTTCGTGGTGGGTGCCGCGTTCGATGATGTGGCCGTGGTCCAGGACCAGGACGAGGTCGGCGTGGCGGATCGTGCTCAGGCGGTGAGCGACCACGAAACTGGTGCGGCCGGCGAGCAGCACGGCCAATGCGCGTTGCAGACGCTGTTCGGTCTGAGGGTCGATGGAACTGGTCGCCTCGTCGAGGATCAGCAGCTTCGGGTCGGCGAGCAGGGCGCGGGCGAAGCAGACCATCTGACGCTGGCCCAGTGACAGGTGGCCGCCTCGTTCGCCAACCTCCGTGTCGAATCCCTGCGGCAGCGATTCGATCAGGTCGAGGCAATCGAGGCGGTGGCAGACCTCGCGCAGTTCCTCGGGCGTGGCCTCCGGTTTGGCGAAACGCATGTTGTCGGCCACCGTCCCCATGAACAGAAAGTTCTGTTGCAGGACGAGGCCGAACTGGCGGTGCAGGGACTCGGTCTGAAGCCGCTGCAAATCGCGGCCATCGACGAGGACTCGACCGCTGTTCGGCAGGTAAAACTTCGCGAGCAGGTTGATGATTGACGTCTTGCCGCTCCCCGTGTGACCGACCAGCGCGATCGTTTGGCCCGGCCGTGCGACAAAACTGATGTCGTGCAGCACCGGCCGATCCGGGTCGTATCCGAACGTGACGTGCTCGAACTCGACCCGCCCGTCGAGGTGCGAGATCGCTTCCGCGTCGGGGGCGTCCGTCCAGTCCGGTTCGCGATCCAGCAGCGCGAACAGTCGCTCGGCTCCCGCCATCGCGGTCATTGCCTGGTTGTACTGATTGCCGAGAATCGTCAGCGGCGCGAAGAAGACGTTGGCCATGAAGAAGAAGCCGACCAGCTCGCCCAGATTCGTCGTGGCGTCGGGCTGCAGGACTCGCCAGCCACCGACGAGCAGCAGCAGCGCGATGAAGACCTGGTTGTTCAACTCCACCAGCGGCAGAAACAGTCCGTGAGTTCGCATCACGCTGGTGTTGTAGCGCGAATGGTCCGTCACGAGGTCCGAGAAGAGCCGCGCGTTCTCCTTCTGGCGGACGAAACCCTGCGTCACGCGGATGCCGATCACCGACTCGGCCAACGTCGCGGTGACGCGGCTGAAGGACTCGCGCATCTGTCGCAGGACGATGCTCAGCTTGCGATGGAAGTAGTGGTTGATGCCCCACAAGACGGGAGCCAGTCCCAGCACGAGCAGGAACAACCCGGCATCGAACCAGATCATGCAGACCGCCGCGACAAACATCTGCCCGAATGCGACGAGGCTGACGAACAAGACCTCCTGCACGCCGACGCGCACGTCCTCGATATCCGAGATCATCCGGCTGATGATCCGCCCGACCTTCGTCTTGTGGAAGTAGCTCATCGGCATCCGTTGCAGGTGCGCGAAGATGGCGTTCCGGAGGTCGAACACGACCGCCTCACCCATCTCAAGCGCGTACCGCTGCCGAAAATGCATCGTGATCTGCGTGAACAGAGCCAGCACCGCGAAGACGACAGCTCCCACGACCACGCCCCACGTGTCCCCCTGTTGAATCGGCCCGTTGATGACCGCGGCCAGGACTCCCGTCAGTGCGGGAAGCTGAATCGCCCGCAAGACGACCGAGACGAGCAGCCAGTTTCGCTGCCGGGCATACGGCCGCATGAACCCCATCAGCCGCGCGATGAGCCGAAAATCGAGCGGCCTCGAATCCTCGTGGTCCTCATCCCGTTGTCCGAGCTTCGTCAAAGCGGTTGCACGAACGATGCGAGTCACGGTGGGCGGGTCTCAAGGTGAGTGGGACAACGAACCACTCGAAACTACCTGATTCACGGGCGAGTGGAAACTCTCTGTCGCAGTGCATGCCACCCCTGCCGATGTCGCCTCAAGATCCCTTCAATCGCCATCTCGTCTGGCGAAGCTGCGCGAGGGGTGAGTCTTTCAGCAACTCGTACCAGACGGTGACGAGCGTGCCATCGTCGCATTCGACGGTCGAGGGGTAGCCCATGTCTCCCGAGAGGGCGTCCGTGGTGAGCGGGATCGGGTCGCTCCAGGTCTGGCCGGCGTCGGAACTGACTCGCACCTGATTGCCGAGCGGCTTCCGTCGGTGGCCGTAGCTCATCAGCAGGCGGCCGTCTTTCAATCGGAGCAGGTGCGACGGCAGGCCCCACACGCCGATGCTGTGCGGCGTGGTCCACGTCTTCCCGCCGTCGGTCGATTCGCTTTGCAGAGTCTCCCGCGCGTTCGGGGTGTTGTGGTTGCGGATGTGGGCGATCAGTTTTCCGGGGGTGGCCTCGACCGCATGCAGTTCGTGGTACTCGCGCGAATCGTCGCCGGGTCGAGTCGGCATTGTGGCGAGCCACTCCCACGTCTGGCCGTCATCCGTGGAATGACAAATGCCAACGCGACGCTCCGGTTTCCACAGTTCAACTCCGCAGTAGAGCAGCCGGCCATCGGCCAGTTGGATCGGGCCGTGAGGACTGTTGACCGGAACGGCATACCGCGCGGACCACGTCACGCCGCCATCGGTTGAGCGGATCATCCACGTCCCGAGTTCCGCCTGCCGCTGTTCGGCATTGATCCGATGATGGACGGCCCGCCACTCACGCAGCTTGAGGTCGTCCCACGCACCCGGCTGACCAGGCTGGATTTTCTCGGCCTTCTCCAACAGCGGCTGATACGCCAGCGACGTGAACGTCGTGACGAGAATCGATCCCTTGGAGGTCTCGACAACGCCCGCATCGCGATCATCGATCGGACCGTCGAGCAGCACCTGCGGCCAGCGCCACGTTCGGCCATCGTCCTGAGACCGCATCAACTCGACGCGCCCGAATGGACAGACATGCGACTCGCGCCCGCCCGACCAGACGAGCAGCAGCTCGCCGTTCTTCCGCCTCGCCAGCGTCGGCCAGCCGTGATAGAGGGGCGGCTTCCAACTGATGACCCGCGGCGGATCGACGATCTCGAACGCGGGGGCTTCGGCGGCGCGGGAGGCTCGCCCCGCGAACAGTCCAACTCCCAACGCGGCCGCAGACGCTCGCAGGATGTCACGCCGATTCAGTGGGTCGCCGAGTAGTGTCTCGTTCATGGCTGCTTCTTCCCCTTCAAAGCCTTCGGCTGTCCGCCCTTCGTCGCCAGATTCTTCAGGACCGAATTCTTCTGCATCTTCTTCTGCAAGTGCGGAAACTTCGAGGCCGGCCTGCGTGCCCCACCCGTGTTCGAGCGGCTCATGGTGAGATGTCCTTTACCCAACAAGCATTCAGAGCACGGTGATCGTGCAGTTTGGCAATGCCTTCTGCAATCGCTGAAGTTGACCGGGAGAGCATTGAAATCCCAAGACCATGATTGTCTTGAGCGACGTCATCGCAGCCAGCTTCGCCAAGCCCTCATCGGTCACGTTTTTCCACGGCGTCCGCAGTGCCAGCGTTTTGAGTCGGTCCAGATGAGAAAGGTGCTCCAACGCGGTGTCGCCCAACGACGCATTTCTGCAGACGATGTCGAGATACTTCAAGCGCGGAAGCCGCTGCAAGTGCCGCAGGTCTTCATCGACGAAGCCCACGCAGTCTTGGATGACGAATGATTCCACCAACGGCAGTTCTGGCAGTGCGCCCAACACCTCGTCGGCGTTATTGCTGTTCGCAACGAACAACGAGTTGAGCTTGGAAAGCGCCGTCAGCGATTCCAGCCCGATGTCACCCGGTTGCGGCTCCCACAGGCTCAGCGACTCAATCTGTGGCAAGCGGCTCAATTCCACGAGATGACGGTTCGAGACCGACCTGACGTTGATGTCCGTCAATGTCACACAGCCGCGAATGTCATCCAGTCCGGCCCCAAGCTGTCGGTCATGCAGAGTGGCACCATGGAGTTTGGGGAAGCGTTTCAATCGGACCAACCAATCATCGGTGACTTTCGAGTCACTCAGAGTGACCCAATTGACCTCAATGTCGGTACGCGTCCACCCTAGGAGCCGGTAGACCGTGCCGAAGTGCTTCCAGACCCAACTTCCCCTGGTTACGTCGATCCACTCGAGTGCCGCAACAGCGCGCAAGCGGTCGTTCTCACACGTGATGGAACCTCCCTTCCACCAAACCGCGACCATCGTCCGTCTCGGCAACCACCACGCGAAGAGACCAATCATGAAGAACAGCAGCAGGACGAGAGAGACTCGAACCCACAGACGACTCCGCCAACGGCGAGGCTGGGCGCGGAGTGTTTCAGGGACTGCGGGTGTTGCGAGTGACAACGGACTGCCTGCGGTGGAGACGGTGAAGACATGCTCAGCTTGACCGAAACCGGACTCAGACAGCAAGTCTCATTTATTCGACAGCGCGTTTCGTCAGACCGACCGCTTCGGCGCAGAGGGACTTGGCGAGGGTGTCGTCCGGGGCTTCGGCGATGACTCGAATGATCGGTTCGGTGTTGCTGGCACGGACCTGGACCCAGCGGTCGGGCCAGTCGAGACGCAGGCCGTCTCCTTCGGTCGCCGTGGCCGAGGCGTAGGCCATTCGCAGGGCCGCACAGGCGCGATCGACTCGTTCGCGCGGGCAGTGGAGCTTGTCCTTTACAATCGTGTACTTGGGGAGCGTATCGACCCAGGTGTCCAGCGAAGTCTTTCGCGCGACGAGTCCATCCAGCACGTAGGCCATGCTGACAAAGCTGTCTCGCACGTAACCGACCTGCGGTTCGATGACGCCTCCGTTTCCCTCGCCTCCCAGCGTGGCCTGGACCTCGCGCATCTTCGAGACGACGTTGGCCTCGCCGACGTGCGAGCGATGGAACTCGCATCCGTGTTTCGCTGCGAGATCGGCGGTGACTCGGCTGGTCGAGCCGTTCACGACGACCGGTCCCTTGCGGCGCGAGAGGACGTGATCGGCGCACAGCGCCAGCGTCAGTTCCTCACCAATGTAGCGGCCGGTGTTGTCGACGATGGCCAACCGGTCGGCATCGGGATCCTGCGCGAAGCCAACATCCGCGCCATGCGTCGTCACGGCGGATATCAATGACGCGAGGTTCTCCTTCAACGGCTCGGCCGGATGCCCGAACTGACCGTCCGCGACGCCCCCCATCACGATCACTTCGCAGCCCAGGTCTCGCAGCAGCTTCGGCCCGAGGACCGATCCCGAGCCGTGATTGCAGTCGAGCACGACTTTGAACCGTTTCATTTTGATCGCCGCGACATCGACGAGTTGGAAGACTCGCCGCTGATGTTCGCTGTTCGGATCGGCGACGATCTCGACTGAACCGAGTCCCGCCCACGGCCGATACGCGGGTGAAGCATTCAGTACGGACAGCAGTCGCTCGCCGAGCGCCTTGTCGAGTACCGACCCCTGCGCCGAGAAGGGCTTCAGCCCATTCCACTCGAGCGGATTGTGACTGGCCGTCAGTTGCAAGCCGCCCGCCGCACCGAGGGCCGTCACCATCACTCCGCACGTCGGCGTCGAAGCGACTCCCAAATCGTAAACCTTGCAGCCCGTCCCCAAGAGTCCCGCCAGGACCGCATGCCGCAGCATCTCACCGGTCGAGCGACCGTCTCGCGACAAGACGACCGACCCGCCGTTCAGCATCGTGCCGAGC
>JBBPIS010000139.1:0-20057 GCA_038040225.1 Planctomycetota bacterium | reverse complement strand
GCCATCGAGCAGATCGCCGAATTCATGCGATCGAAACTGCCCAAACCATAACCCGTACTGCCTCAGGGAAGGACGAAGTTCGGCGACTGCTGCCTGGCATGATCGCTCAGCTTTGACACGACGCTCAACTTGGTCCCATCAACTCATGAGTATTTCGGGGGGACCAACGCACGGCCGTTCTCTCGGAGTGAACGGCCGACGTTTATTCCCGCGCTGGTGCGCGTCGGTTCAATCGGCTGACGCGACGGTGGGTAGGACTGACGCACTTTTGGCAAAGCAGGTATAGTCGTCGCCGCACGAATCAGGGCGGCGTTCGCATTGCATGATGTGGAGGAACGTCTTGATTTAGAATCATCTACGCATCAAACGAAGTACTGATTTCAACCAGTTGACCGTTCCAAAGATCATTGACTTATGTCCGAGCAACGAATGATTGCGTCCGCCATTAAACAAATCTTCATGTTAGGTCTTATACCTCCATACCGCGATGAAATCGAAAACTTCGTTGAGAGCGAATTTAGTGGCGTACGAGGCATACCATCCGAAGCTGTTTTTGTCGAACGCTGCATTGCACACTTCGATTTGACAACCGTTAAGCCGTTGTATGAGTGGCTTGCCTATCATGAGGCAGGTCATGTGATAGTTGGATTGAAAGCAAGGCTTCCAATCAGGGGTGTGCGATTTCACGCTAACGGAGAGACCGGCCTAGCATTGATGCGCGACCCAAAATGGCGGCACACGACAAATAAATCGCTTTTACGTCGTTTGATTGCGGTCGACGTTGCAGGAATCGTGGCTGAGAACATGGCGGGTAAAGTCCGGAACCCGACAACTTTGCCCCATGAGTTATTGAGCACTTGGTACGACGGTCGTTTGGTCCCAGGTGCTCCATGCCCTTCCGATTTTCAGCTTGCTGACGTTAAGGCACATTTACTGGACAAGTTGATTTCTGGGCAACCGGTGAAAGCATGGGATGATTCGAGCGTATGGCCTGCAAAAAAAGCGATCCTTCAACGGGCAGAGAATAGAGCAATACAAATACTGGGAGACAACGCTGATTCACTGGATAGATTGGCCGCCGCATTAATGAATGGCCCCATTACAGGTACGGAAATCAGACGGATTGTTCGTGAGGTCAAATGATGACCAGCGAAAAGAAACCGTAGCACACATCGGTGTCGGATCGATGCATGCAGCTCAATTTGCAAACCTACGAATGTGAAGTCGGGCACCCCTTGCCGAACGTCGTTGGCTTTGGACGCGAAGTGAAGGCAGATTCGTTGCCGACATCGGTTTCGTCGACGGACGCGTGTTCCAGGCATGAACGGTCACACGTCACGGTCATGCGACGTCTGGCTTCGAGAGTGTCTCATTCGCCGGGTGTAATTCTCTCAGGGAACCCAGTTGCCGAATCTGCGGCCATTTTCCGGCGACACCCACGACAACCAGCAGTGTGCCCAAGCCACCCGCGACGACCGACAGCACCGGCCCAAACAGTTTCGCTGTGACGCCCGATTCCAAGCCGCCCAATTCGTTACTGGCCCCGATGAAGACCTGATTGACCGCGGAGACGCGACCTCGCATCGCGTCTGGCGTCAGCGATTGGACCAGCGTCTGGCGAATGATCACGCTGATGTTATCGCTGGCCCCGATCAGCACCAGCATCGCCAGGCTCAACCAGAAGTTCTGAGACAAACCGAACACGACCGTCGCCGCACCGAACGTCGCGACGGACAACAGCAGAGTGCGGCCGGCGCGGGTCATGGGCGGCCGATGGGCCTGAAAGACCGCCATCGCAAAGGCTCCCAACGCGGGTGCGGCCCGCATCCACCCGTAGCCGATCGAACCGACACCCAGCCGTTCGGCGAAAACTGGCAGCAAGTAAGTCGCCCCTCCGAGCAGCACCGCCAGCAGGTCGAGTGTCATCGCGGCGAGCAGCAGTGGCGAGTCGAATACGAACCGCAGGCCCGCAGACAACGTCCGCCAGCCAGGCTCCTGCGGCGCTGGCTCGCGGGGCGCGTCGCTCGGAAGTAGCAGCGTGATTCCAAAGCAGCCCAGCAGACACAGGCCCGACACCAGATAGGCCCAGGTGACGTCGAAGACGATCAACATCCCGGAAACGGCCGGACCGACCCACGCCGCCGTCTCGAACAGGCTGCTCATCCACGCAAACGCATTGGGATAGGCGGACCGCGGTACCAGGTTTGGCAGGATGGACGCCCGTGCCGGACGTGCAAACGTCAGTGCGATCGCATTGGCACCCAGCAGCGAAAACGTCACGAGCAACGACACGCCCTGTGGATTCCAGGCATTGAGCACCGCCAACGCCACCGGGGCCGCCGTCAAGGGGACCTGCGTGATGAGCAATACTCGTTTGCGGCTGAACCGATCGGCCACGTGTCCCGCCGGAAGCGCCAGCAGAATCACGGGAATGGCATTGATGAGCCCGACCAGCCCGATGGCAAGTGGATCTTTCGTCCTTTGGTAGACGTCCCACTGAACGGTCGCGGACAATACCTGGCTGCCAACGATGGCGAGCACGTAGCTCGCAGTAAACCGGCTGAACGCCACGTACCGAAATGCCTCATACGGATCGTGCATTGCCATCGGTTCCTGTGACCACCGCCAAGCCAAGACGTTTGTACGATATCTGCCCGCTTCGATTTGATCGACCGATGGCACCCGCACCCGCAGGAAGTTTGGGATCGTATCCCATGTCGCAGAGGAATCGTGATGTCAAACACAAATCAGCCGCCGCGCAAAGAACTTCTTTACCTCGACGACCTGCAGGAAGGGCAGCGATTTCTCAGCGGCACGCACCAAGTCGACGAAGATCAGATCACGGCGTTTGCGCGACAATTCGATCCGCAATCATTTCACCTCGATGCCGAGTCTGCGAAGGGCTCGCTCTTTGGAGGATTGGTGGCGAGCGGTTGGCACACGGCCGCAATCTCCATGCGGCTCTTGGTGGAAAACGGATTGCCGATTGTGGGTGGGCTGGTGGGAGCGGGTGCCGAAATCACGTGGCCTAATCCAACCCGCCCCGGCGCAATCCTCCGCGTTGAGACCGAGATCATCGAAGTAAGACCGTCGCGATCACGTCCAGACCGTGGTGTAGCCACGATCCGCAGCGAAACGCGCAATCAGAACGGCGAGATCGTCCAAGTGCTCATTGCGAAGCTGATTGTCCCGCGCAGGCCTTCAACAGCCGTGTTGGCGGAGGACAGCTCTACACGCTAAGAACCTATCCGTAAACCACTCCCCTCGCCCCGGCTTTGCGGGGAGAGGGGCCGGGGGTGAGGGGTTCGTGGGTAGGTTCTTAGTCCTTCTTTGCAGCTATATCTGCCTCTGTTCGTCCCAGCAGGATGCGGTCGAATGAGGCCGCTCCACCCACTGTGCTCAGCGACATGGAGCCGATGGTCATCTCGCGACCGGCCAGCTTCCACAGATCCATCGTGACCACCGTCCATTGCGTCGGGGGCGTTTCGGTGACTTGCTTCGTCGCGAGCACCGACTCGAACTTCGTGGCCTCACCGGCGTGCAATGACACGCCGCCAGCGTGATGCTCGCCGACCCGCAGCGTCATGCCGCGCGAACCCTCGGAGCCCTTCCAGGCAAACGACAGCCAGCGGTATTCGCCCGGTTTGGTCGGGTGCTCCACAATGCGAAAGGCCCAGTTGGGAATCAGGTGACCGAAGGGGGGACGATAGTACGCGTTGGCGGTTTTGTCGGCTTCCATCGCCAGACACTTGCCGCCGCTGAAGGCGTCGTTGTAGCGGAAGGAAAAGCCGTTCTGCGGGTACTTGAGCGACGTCAGATCGCTTTCGTTCTCGTCGAACAGCACGGCCGTCGGCTTGTTCGCAACCGCGTCGGGATGCGATGGACCGAGTTCCTCCCCGTGGAGCATGAACTCGCTGACACGGAGGTTGCCGACGAACCCGCGCGGGAGTGAGAGCCGGAACCTCGCCGCTTCGATGGGATGTGGCAAGATATGTGTGTGCATTGCCTGGTCACTCAGCAGGCGTCCCGCCGGTTCCCACGATTCCTTCCGGGGATCCCAAAACTCGAACGTGACGTCGCGCAGCCACGACTCGGGATGGGCCGGATCTTCGACGATCGTCACGGCGTTGACTCGCAGGTTCGTGTTGAAGCGGTCGATCACGAGTGTGAAGTTGGTCCCGCCGGAGCCGACAGGATAGACCGCCTGCCAGTTGATCCAGGGTTTGGCGAGGGCCGTCCGATCGCCGTCGAACAGCTTGCCGGGTTGGTCGGTGATCTCGACCTGCTGGCCATTGCTGCGAACGAGCGAGAAGACGGTCTTGCCCGGCGTGAGCAGGTTCGCCGGCGCGGCATGGTCGGGCGGTTGGGCGTTGGTCCAGAGTTCGTAGCGCGACGTCGGTGTCGGATCGGCTTTCAGAGCCACGGGACGAATGTCGTTGACCGCCGGATCGGGCGACAGCAGTGTGCGCCACTTCTCGACGTAGCGCTCGTCGAGCCGAACCACCGTGCCCATCCAAGTCGCCAGCAGCAAGTTGCCGTGCGGCAGCCACGCCGGGACGGTCAGTCCCCTCATGTCGCGCTCGAACAGCAGGTCACCATCGAGGGACAGGACGCAGGCCGTCCCCAGTTCGCTGGAGCAGGCGATCCGTTTTCCGTCGGGGGCAAAGCGCGGGTGATGCACGCGGTCGTCGCCATTGAACTGCCAGATCAGGCCACCGGCGGTGTCGTAGAGCTTGAGCTTCTCCACATCCGTGAGGGCCAGGCGCGAGCCGTCGGGCGACACGGCCAACTCATCGCCCGCAGCGGGAATCGAGTTGATCACCTGGCCATTGCGGATCACGAACAGCCGGCCGGACTCGGTGGTGGCGAGGGCGACGAGCGTGTTGCCGTCGGCGGACGCCGCCAGGCGCGTGATCTCGCCGCTGCTGGCCAGATCGTGCCGCCACTTCACGGCGCCGGTGCGCGGGTCGTGGGCAAGAACCGTCATACCGCGCGTGGAGGCGAGCGTCTCATCGTTGAGCGTGGTGAGCAGCACTCCCGTCGGGGCGGACCCCTTCGACCAGTCCTCGGCCCAGAGCTGCCGGCCGTCACGGTCCCACGCCACCAACCCAAGATTGCCCGCTGCGGCGATCCAGTCTGCTGTCGATGAGATTGCGAACTGATTCATGCGATCCAGCAAGAGCGCTCCGCTGATGAACTCGTGGGGCAGGCGCTGCGGCAGACCCGGCAGAGCAAAGCGGCGCGAAGGCTGCCCCTCTTTGTTGAACAGGTGCAGGTGGTAGCCCTGCGCCGAAGTGAAATCATAACTCTGCACCGCGAAGCCGTTGCCCGTGGATTGGGGAGCGAAGGCGAAGTAGTGACCGACTCGGTCTCGCCACCTGATCTGGCCGTTGTCGATGTCGAGGCCGTAGAGGTTGTTGTCCCAATTGAAGGCGTTGAGCACCGCGACATCGCCAGCAATCGCGATGTCCTTGATGTGCGGACCGAAATGGGGGGCAACTTTCAGCGACGGTCGTGCGCGATTCGTCGATTCGATTGCCGGTTTCGCCTTGGCGGGCACGATGGCATAGACGCGCATCGGCAACGTGCGCAGATCGCACTCCACTCGGCCCGACTGGTCGGCCTGCACCTGCCGGCCATCGAACAGGTCATACACCGAGCAGCCTTCGATGTCGCGCAGTCCCAGCATCGTCTTGACCGGTAGGCGCGTGGCGATGCCCAAAGTCATCCTCCACAAGCTGCCCGGTTCCACGGGCGTGGTCGTGTTGTTCACCGCGAAGACGTACCGCACGCCATCGTTGTTCATCGACAGGCGTTCGGTCAGCAGCACTTCCGGATTGTTGCACTCGGCCACGGGGAACACGATCGGTGCCAGCTTCTCGCGCAGCACGACCGCGTTTTCCTTCAAGAGACGCGGATGCTCCCAATACGCGAAATCGTTGTTGATCGAGTGCAACTTCTCGATGTGGTCGAACGACACGCCGAGCGGCTTGAAGTCGGCGACCAGTTCCGCGCGGCACGAGCCGTCGGCGAACACAGCGACACCCGCGTCTTTCGCGACGCGCAGCGCGTCGGCGAGTTTCGGCTCCATCTCCACCGTCTGCCCGACGACGAGCACGGCCTGGTACTGCTTCAGTCCCTCCGCGTCGATGTCGTCGAGGAACACGACACTCGCTGGTCGGTGGGCATGGAGGCACGATTGATACGCCTCGAACAGGCGCGAGAAATACAGTCCGCTGAAGTCATGCCAGTTGTCGATCTTGATCAGCCGCGAGGAGACGACGATCGCGACACGGTCGTTCTTTTTCGTCTTGAGCATCCACGGTCCGTGCTCGTGAAACAGCTCGCCCGCGGCCCGCATGATCGACGCCAGCCCGTGATAGCCCGAGCGGTTGTCGTACGGTTGCGACCCCCAGTTGGGAACCCAGCCCGATGAGCCCACGCCATCGGCACCGCGCATGGCGATCTGAAACAGCACGGGCAAAATCTGCTCGCCCGTTCCTTGGTCGTTCCAGATCTCCGGGTGAAACCACGCCGGCTTGCCCGGCCGCTTCTCGAAATCGACCGCGTGCATGTGCCAGTTCGGGACCGTGATCTGTTCGGCCTGGAACTGCACGTCGATCTCGTCCACATCGCGATACGTCACCGGCGGATAAACCTGAATGTTCCGGTACGGCCCGCTGTCCGCCTGCTTGAGTTGCGGTGCGACATCATCCATCGCCGCCTTGAAGACCTTGCGCGAGTCCGTGGGCAGGTTCCATCGCGCCTCGCCGACTTCGTCCAGGATCGGGTTCCACTGGCCGGTCTCCTTCGCGATCTTGAGTGCCGCTTCGTAAGCCTTCCATTTTGCTTCGGCCACGATCTTGGTCGGTTCGTAGATCCACCAGTTGCTCGTCCAACTCCAGCCTCGGAAACTCGGGAATGGTTTGAGCAGCGACGTGACCGACTTCACCTCGGCCTGATACTGCTCGGGCGAACGACGGTCGTGGCCGGTCCCCAACGGCAGGCCGGCGTCCATGTACGTGAGGATCGACCACTGCCTCACGCCAGCCGCGCCGTAAGCCGCCTGCGTTTCCAGACCCGGTGGAAGCATGCGGGCCTTCTCCGGATCGACACCAATCGGATCGGCAGCGAGCCGCTTCATCAAGTCGGGCAGTTCGGACGCGTTGTGATGCGTCCATTCGAACTGCGGTCGGAAGAGGACGACGCCGAAGCGGTCCACGAACTGATTGACGTTCCGCTTGTTGACGCGGGCCATGTGCGTGGCCAGTACGTCGCGGCTGTCCCAGAGATTTCCGTAATTGGCGGTCAGGCCGTAATCGCCGTGAACGGTCACACGGAAGTCCGACGTCGCATCGGGGCCGGCACCAATGATCAGCGGCTGCGATGCGACAGTGAAGCCGGCCACCTCGGCCGTGAGGCGATACCGGCCGGGCCTGCAAGCGGCGACGGCATCGGGCGTGAACGTCACGTCGCCTCGGCCCTCGGCGTTGATCGCGGCGTCCTGTTTCGCGAGGGCGAATTTCCCGTCGGTCAGCATCACCGTCACCGTCGTCGGTCGCTGACCGACCGGGGCACGCACCACCACCGTTGCCGTCACCTTCTCACCGTGAGCGAAATGCGCTCGGTTGCCTGGCGTCAGAATGCTGACGGTCCCCACGCTGCCGGGAACGCGGACTTCGATCATGTCGCGCACGAGGTACTCCGCCGTCGATCCGGATTGAGCGCCGCGCAGTTCGGGGCTGACCTTGAGTTGGTACAGCCCGGCCATTTCCGCTGGTACGATGATCTGGCCTTCTCGCCACGGCAATTCACGCCAATCGACGTCACCCCACGTCGCGGCCCACACTCGCCAGCGCGGCGCGATCGGTCGGCCTCCCGAGTTGAATTGAATCGTGAATGGCGTCGCCTCTCCCGCCTGCCAGAGATGCGCCGGATAGCGCACCGTCAGTTGCTCGTGGTCCAGCGATACAGTGGCCTTGCGCTGGCCTGTTGCCCGGTCGAAGGACTGAAACAACTCTGTCGGATGGGACCGCTTGATGAGCAGCTCTCCGCCGAAGACGCGCAGCGACGTGAGGTGCATCCCGGAAGCCGGCTTCTGGTGGCCGAATTGGAGCGTGAAGTGGCCGTCGGGCTGACCGGCGGGGTTGAGCACGACACCCTTGTCGTGAACCGGTCCGATGACGCAGATTTTCCCATCGGGGTCGACGTCGAACGAGCCGAGACCATCGGGATGCCGGTAGGTCCAGCGAGTCTTCCCGGTCCAGTCAGAGCAGCGAACCGTGTGATTCTCGCTGTGCCAGTAAAACGACTGCGTCTTCTCGCAGACGCGGAAGCTCAAGTCTCTCTTTTTCTCCTTTTCATCGGCGAAGATCGGATAGGTCGTGACGGTCCGCCCCTGTGCGTCGATGCGCACCACGCGGTTGCGGTGGTGGTCGATGCCGTAGAAATCTCCGGACGTCTCGCCAGCTTCGACGCCCAGCGGGGCATCCCAACCCACAGCGTCGCTGACGAGGAATTCGGGATTGGTCGCGAGCGTCTTGAAGTTCGCGTCATACAGATTCACCGCGTGAGCGAAGTGCGCGTTGGCCGTGGCGATCACGCCCGCGGCATTGGCCGTGGCGTTGCCCATGGCATACACAACCGTCCCGCCGACCTTGCCCGACCCATCGCGCCCGAAACGCAGCACGAACCCCGGTGACTGCTGGTTGCTCAGGTACACCCGTCCGTCCCGACCCACCGTCATCACAGCGCCGCGACCGTCGAAGGCGGCGTTCTCACGCGAAACGATCTGCGTGAGTTGAACCTGAGCGAGTGCCGAAACAGCCTGGCACAGAACGAAGAACGTAACGATCCAAGTCTTGAACATGGCGCGGAGCGTGAACATGGCATCCTTGTCACGGAAAAAACGGCTAGACCTGCTCGGGGACAACAAACGGGGCTCGGTATTTTCGCGTGAGGAATGCGTTCGCCTGTTCCGCTCCGTCGCCGATGAACCGTTCTGTTTGGGAATCGAGCGTCAGCGTTCGTCCCAATTGATACGACGCGTCCTCCAGCTTGAGACCGACGCCCTGCAGATTACGGGTGATGTTCTCGAATGTCTCGACGACTGCGCGATTGTCACCAAGCTTCGCGGACTTCGCATCAAAGGGGACGCTCTGGCCCAACCGGTACGAAGCATTGGCCGCGTGGATTAGAGCGCACGAATGGTGCCCCAATTCCACGTCGGCGTTGCAGTCGGACACGTTGCGGCTGCGGACCGCATGGAGAAAACTGCCCCAGGCACCGCCGGGTGTCACCTTCGCGCCGAACTGATCCAGGTTCTGCGGTGCGCTGCCATCTTTGGGAATGAACTTGTTGTTGGCGATCATGCCTTCGGTCGTGTAGTACTCATTGCCAACCTTGAGCTTGAACGGTGAATCGGTGGGCTTGTCGACCAGGCCGCGCACTTCGAAGACGAGCAGCGTTTCGCCATATTCAAACACGGCCATCTGCATGTTGGGCGTCTGCCCCTGGTCGCCCTCGGCGAATCGACCGCCCAGGCTCCAGACCTTGTCCGGCAGCGTTGCCCCCTGGATGGCCCAGCGCGCCACATCCAGTTCGTGAATGCCCTGATTGCCGATATCGCCGTTGCCGAAATCCCAGAACCAATGCCAGTTGTAATGGACGAGATTGCCGTGATGGGGCTGCTCGGCAGCGGGGCCCAGCCAGAGATTGAAGTCCAGATCGGCCCGCGGCTTCGCAGGCGCCTTGTGGCCAATGCTCCATCGCGGCTTGCAACAATAGCCTTTCGAGACCAGCAACTTCCCATACTTGCCGGACTGGACTGCGGCGATCTCGTTTGCTCGTCCAGAACTGCTGCGTTGCTGGGTGCCGTGCTGCACGATGCGTTTGTACTTCCGAGCCGCCTCGACGCAGCGCCGCCCTTCCACAATGTTGTGGCACAGTGGCTTTTCGACGTACACGTCTTTGCCAGCCTGGCAGGCCCAGATCGTGATCAGCGAATGCCAGTGGTTTGGCGTCGCGATGGAAATGGCGTCCAGGTTCTTGTCATCGAGGGCCTCACGGATGTCTTGCAAGCATTTGGGGGTCGCGCCCCATTTCTCTTGGATCTTTTTGCCGCGCGACTCAAACAGGCTGGAGTCGGGATCAATCAGATGCGTGACCTGACAACCTTCCAACCCGAGGTACTGATCGATGTGCGCATTGCCCTGCCCATGAATCCCGGCGACGCCCACGCGAATTGTCTCATTCGAGCCCAAGACTCGACCCGATGCCTTTGTCCCGGCGATCGTGATCGTTGCCATGGCGGCCAGGCTCTCCTTCAAGAAGCGCCGTCGAGTCTTCTTCATTCGCTTATTCATCAGTGAATCTTGCGCCACGAGCTGGTCTCCTTGAGATGAACTGAGTATTTGCGTGTTAGCATCCGAATGACAATCGAATCCTCGTCGATGATTCGGGTCCCGTCAGTCGCCTGGACGGCTAACGTCCCCCTTGGCCTTCGGGGTAACATCACTCCCGCTGCCCGCATGACCCGCTCCAGGGCAGCAATCCTCTCAAACGCTGGTCTGAAATTTCCGGGGCGGTGCGACGAATATGACAATATCCAAGTTCGATGCA
Source organism: Planctomycetota bacterium (assembly GCA_038040225.1). Classification (GTDB taxonomy): domain Bacteria; phylum Planctomycetota; class Planctomycetia; order Planctomycetales; family Planctomycetaceae; genus Schlesneria. Next base: position 9,437 of record JBBPIS010000139.1, on the reverse strand, counting down.
CCATGCTCTCGTCGCCTGCCGTTCTGATGTAGAATTCGCACAAACTCCATCCCCACGCAACGTCGGAAGGGGAAGTCACCCGCAGTCGCCGAGAAGGTGCTTCAGTCCCAGGAACGATTCCGGCAAACTCAAAGGCAAAGTGAATATGTTGAAGACACGACTCACGCTTCTCACCGCCCTGGTACTGGCTTCATTGTCCCTGCTTCACGCTGCTGAAACGTCGCCGCCTGCCAGGCCGAACATCATTTTCATCCTTGCAGACGACCTCGGTTACACGGATGTCTCGTGCTTCGGCAGCAAGTACTACGAGACGCCGAACATTGACCGGCTGGCGACTCAGGGGATGAAGCTCCTGAGCCATCATCATTGTCAGAATTGCACGCCGACGCGGGCCGCGTTGATGAGCGGACAATACGGTGCCCGCACCGGGGTCTACACCGTCGGCGGAACGGACCGCTTCGACTGGAGCAAGCGACCGCTGCGGCCGGTGGAGAACGTCACCAACCTGCCGCTCGACCGCGACATCATCGCCAGACAACTCAAGGCCGCTGGTTACGCGACGGGCATGTTCGGCAAATGGCACATCGGCCAGCAGGGAGACTACCTTCCCGGCCAGCGCGGCTTCGACGAAGCCATCGTCAGCATGGGCAGGCACTTTGACTTCGCGACCAATCCCCCAACCAATTATCCCGAGGGCCAATACCTCGCCGACTTTCTCACCGACAAAGCGGTGGACTTCATCACGCGGCACAAGGAGCAGCCGTTTTTCCTCTACCTGCCACATTTCGGCGTCCATTCCCCGCACGACGCGAAGGCCGAGCTGATTGCCAAATTCAAAACCAAGCCCGGAGTCGGGGGCCACAACAACGCGACCTACGCCGCGATGATTTACTCGGTGGATGAAAGCGTCGGCCGCGTGATGCAGACACTCGATGATTTGAAGCTGGCCGACAACACGGTGCTCATCTTCACCAGCGACAACGGCGGCGTGGGCGGCTATGTGCGAGAAGGAATCAAGAAAGCGGGCGACGTCACCGACAACGCTCCGCTGCGCAGCGGCAAGGGGAGCCTTTACGAAGGAGGCACACGCGAGCCCTTCGTCGTCCGTTGGCCGGGCGTTGCCAAACCCGGCTCGACGTGCAACGTGCCGACCATTCACGTGGATATTTTCCCGACGATGCTGGAACTCGCGAGCGCACCAAAACCACGGCAGGTGCTGGACGGCGAGAGCCTGGTGAAACTCTTCCGCAATCCAAACGCCAAGCTCCAGCGCGACGCGATCTTCCAACACTTTCCCGGCTACCTCGGTGCCGGAGCGGACACGTGGCGCACCACGCCGGTGAGCCTTGTCCAAATCGGCGACTGGAAGCTGATGGAGTTTCTCGAAGACGGTCGGCTGGAACTCTATAACCTCGGCAACGATCTCGGCGAAACGAAGAACCTGGCGAATGAGAATCCCGCCAAGGCTAAGGAACTCCACGCCCGCCTCGTCGCCTGGCGAGCCGAAGTGAAAGCTCCGATGCCAACGAAGAACGATGGTGACTCCGCGAAACCGAAGGCCAAAGTCAAAGGGAAGAAAAAGGCCGCGTGAAGCATCCGCAACCCGATCACCAGAACTGTCGCTCCGGCCTCAGCTCATTTCGCCCCAATGCCCAACGATACGCGATCGAACCCATGAACCGACCTCTCCTCGCGACATTCGCAATTCTCCTGACGGCACTGAGTGTCTTCAATGCAGCGGCAGCGGACGATCAGACCGAAATGGTGTTCGTTCGGCGCATCGCGCCGTTGTTGCAGGAGAAGTGTCTCGCCTGTCATGGCGGCGACGCGAAGGACATCAAGGGAGGGTTGGATCTGCGGACGCGACAGGCGTTGTTCGTGGGTGGGGACAGCAAGCAGCCGGGATTCGTTGCAGGTAAGCCCGAGGTGAGTCCGCTCTTTCTCGCCGTCACTCGCCAGTCCGACGACTGGTCTGCGATGCCGCCGAAGGATTCGGAGAAACTCACGGAACAACAACTGGAATGGGTCAAGCAATGGATTGTCGGCGGAGCCTCCTGGCCGGATGAGGCTCGGATTCGCGAAATTCAAAAGGCTCACGCGGAAAAATGGTCCGCGGAGGATGGCGTCTCGGTGAAGACGGCGGGCGGGTTGTCGGCGGAGTGGACGAATCGCAAATACAAACCGGACGGCTTGTGGGCGTATCAGTCCGTGAAGAAGCCGACTCCACCGCAGAGTGACCTCCATCCGATCGACGCCTTCATCAACGCGAGAATTCCCACAGGCCTCTCGTCGGCACCGATGGCGGATCGCGTCACGCTCATTCGTCGCGCGACGTTTGATCTCGTCGGATTGCCGCCCACGCCCGAAGACGTGGAGGCCTTCGTGAAGGACTCGCGGTCAGAGGCAGAGGCTTTCGCCACCGTTGTCGATCGGCTGCTCGCCTCGCCGCATTATGGGGAACGCATGGCGCAGCATTGGCTCGACGTTGTTCGCTACGCCGATTCCGCGGGCTTCGCGAATGACTACGAACGCGGAAACGCCTGGCGGTATCGCGACTACGTCGTACGGACCTTCAACAGCGACAAGCCTTACAATCAATTTGTGCGCGAACAGCTTGCGGGCGACGAGATGGAGGAAAGTGGAAGGATGAAGGCGGAAGGAGGAAGGGAGAAGGAAGAATCGGATGCCGCGCGCCAAAGTCTTCCGCCTTCCGCCTTCCCCCTTCAATCTTCTGAACTCCTCATCGCCACCGGCTTCCTGCGCATGGGGCCCTGGGAATTGACCGGGATGGAAGTCGCGAAGGTCGCGCGGCAGCGGTTCCTGGATGACGTCAGCAACAGCGTCGGAGAAACGTTTCTCGCGCACTCACTGCAATGCGCGCGGTGTCACGATCACAAATTCGATCCCGTTCCGACGCGCGATTACTACTCGTTGCAGGCGGTGTTCGCGACCACACAACTTGCCGAGCGCCCCGCGCCGTTTCTGCCGGGCGAAAATCTCACGGGTTTTGATGAGAAGAAATATCTGGAGCTGCGGCGTGCCGAGTATCTCGCCGCGCTCGCGGAACTCGATGATCAATTGTTGACGGCGGCTCAGACCTGGTTCCGTGATCAGGGAGTCAATCCCGCGCGCTGGAACGCCATCGTCGAAAACGTGCCAACCAAGCCGGCGACCAACCGGCGGCGTGAGTTCAAGGACGTCTTTAGCGCGGCCCGCGGCACGCTGCTGAAAGAGGGTGTGCCCGAGAATCAGTTCCCGCCGAAGTACGTCGGTTTCACTCCGCAGGATTACGGCAACGAACGTGTCGCACGCAAGGGGCTTGAGCGATTGCGGTGGGAGTTGGACCGTTATGAGCCGTTCGCGCTGGCCGTCTACAACGGGCGTACGCCGCAGGTGGCCAGCATCACCTCCCCCGTTCGCATCCCCGCAAATCGCCTGACGGCGGGTGACCTGGAAGAAACCTGTGTTCTCATCGGGGGCGATCCGTTTGGAACTGGCGAGAGGGTCAAACCCGGCGTGCTGAGTGTCCTCGGTGCCATCCAGAAGACGTCTATCCCCGCTGGCGTTGATGGCCGCCGCCAAGCTTTCGCGGAATGGGTCGCCAGCTCGGAGAATCCGCTCACGACCCGCGCGATCGTGAATCGCATCTGGCTCTGGCATTTCGACCAACCGATCGCGGGTAACCCCAATAACTTCGGCAGCACCGGCAAGAAGCCGACGCATCCTGAACTCCTCGATTGGCTCGCGGCCACGTTCGTCGAGCAAGGCTGGAGTTTCAAAGCGATGCACCGGCTCATCATGACGAGTGACACATATCGTCGGAGCACGCAGCATCCCGATCGCCTGACGCTTGCCGAAAAAGATCCAACCGGCACGAGCTACGCCGCGTTCAAACCGCGCCGGCTCACCGCCGAAGAACTGCGCGATGCCATGCTCGCTGCAACCGGCGAATTGAATCTCGCACTCGGAGGAATTCCGAACCGGCCGGAGATCAATCTCGAAGCCGCGCTGCAACCGCGTCAGGTCATGGGGACTTTCGCCGCCGCCTGGACACCGAACCCGCTACCACAACAACGTCATCGCCGTTCGATCTACGCGCTGAAGATTCGCGGCCTGCCCGACCCGTCGCTCGAAGTCTTCAACGCCCCGACGCCTGACTTTTCGTGCGAGCGTCGCGAAGCCTCAACCGTCACGCCGCAGGTCTTCAGCCTGTTCAACGGCCAGAGCACTCAATCGCGTGCGCTCGCACTGGCCCAACGCGCGATGACCGAAACGCAGAACGACGAACAAGCGATCGCTCGCTGTTTCAAACTTGCCTACTCGCGCGGTCCGACGGTGGACGAACTGCGAGTCTGCCTCGCTCACTGGCGCGACATTGAAGCGTTACTGATCGACACGAAACCCACATCATCGAAGCCGCCGCTCGAAGTCCGACGCGATGCCGTCGAGGAGAACACCGGCGAGAAGTTTTCCTTCCACGAAAAGTTGCACGCCAACGCCGACTTTGTTCCCGACTTACAGCCGACGGATGTCCCGGTCCATACCCGCGCCCTCGCCGACGTCTGCCTCGTTCTCTTCAACTCCAACGAGTTCGCTTATGTCGACTAACCACTTCTTTCCCTGCACTGGCACTCGCGATTGGCCTGCGCCGACGCGCCGCGAGTTGATCTACAGTCTGGGCGCGAGCCTCGGCAGCGTCGCATTCAGTTCGTTGCTCGCTGAGGAAGCGAAGAAGAGCCCGTCGGCGCCGCAGCCAGGCCAATTGCCCGCGAAGGCGAAGAACGTGATCTTGCTCACGATGGAAGGTGGACCTTCGCACATCGACACGTTCGATCCGAAGCCCAAACTGGTGGAGATGCACCTCAAAGAGTTCGTTCGCGAAGGGAAACAAAAATCCGCGATGGAAAGTGGCAAGCGCTACTATGTGCGAAGTCCGTTCAAGTTCGGCAAGCACGGTCAGAGCGGCGCGGACATGGCTGAGAATTGGGAGCATCTCGCGAAGGTCGCCGACGAGATCTGCTTCTTCCGAGGCTGCACTGTCGATAGCGTGAATCATCCGACAGCGATGTATCAGATGAATTGCGGTAACCGCTTCGGCGGCGATCCCGGCATCGGCGCGTGGGTGAATTACGGACTCGGGACACTCAATCAAGACCTGCCCGGTTTCATTGTCCTGCCCGAAGTCAGCTATCCGCAGGGTGGCGCGGCGAACTGGAGCAACGGTTATCTGCCCGCGAAGTTCCAGGGGACGCCGCTGCGCGCGAAAGGCTCGCCGATTCTCGACCTGACGCCGCCGGCCGGAGTGAGCGAGACGCGCCAACGCAAAAATCTCGATCTCATTGCCAGGCTCAACGCCACGCATGCCGCGCAACATCCCGGCCATGACGAACTCGCCGCTCGGATGGACAACTACGAGCTCGCCTTCCGCATGCAGATGCAGGTGCCCGAAGTACTCGACCTTTCGAAGGAAGACGCGAAGACCAGGGAACTCTACGGCATTGGCCACGACGCGACGGATTCGTTTGGCCGCAAGTGCCTGCTGGCCCGCAAACTCGTCGAGAAAGGTGTCCGGTTTGTGCAGCTTTACAACGGATCGTGGGACAGTCACGACTACATCGAACGTGCTCACGGCAATCTGGTGCGCGGCGTGGACCGACCGATCGCCGCGCTCATCGCCGACCTCAAGCAACGCGGACTGCTCGACAGCACGCTCATCGTCTGGTGCGGAGAATTCGGACGCACGCCCGACAACGGAGTGCGCGGCGGCACGGCGTATGGTCGCGATCACAACCCCAACGCGATGACGATCTGGCTGGCCGGAGGCGGCTGCAACGCGGGCCATACGATCGGCGCGACCGATGAACTCGGCATGCAAGCCGTCGAAGGCAAGGCTCACATCCGCGACTTCCACGTGACGCTGTTGCGGTTGCTCGGACTCGACGACAACAAGCTCACCTACTACCACGCCGGCCGCTTCAAGCAGCTCAGCCAGTTCGGCGGGCAGGTGATCGAGGGACTCATCGCGTGAAACGTTGCTCGGAACCCTGGCGTCGAAGGGGCCGGAAAAGTTCGTTGAACTCACCAAGTTGCTCGCCGCTGAACAGTCGAAGGATAATCCGGTCCTACCACCGGACCGCGATGGATTACCGCATTGAGCATCCCTTGGACAGTTCGGCGGTTCGTAGGAACAGAGGCCAAAACGCCGTATTCTCGGCAGCCGCCCCTTACACAACATTCAAAGGATTTCGACAACGATGCCTAACAAGACTCTGATTGCTGCGACTTGGTTGGTCTTCTTCTCAGTGCGATTGGGGTTTGCTGCCGAGCACGCGGACTGGCGCTCGTGGCGAGGGCCACAGGGGAATGGCAGCGTCGAACAGGGCTCCTATCCCACGAAGTTCGACTCGGAAAAGTATTCCTGGAGAACGCCGTTGCCGGGCAAGGGTTGTTCGACGCCCATTTTGCTCAATGACAAAATCTACCTGACGTCTCCAGCCGACGGGAATGACGCGCTACTGTGCTACGACATCGACGGTGCCGAGCAATGGCGGGCGGTCTTCGGCAAGGAGAACGCGGGCAAACATCGCAATGGTTCGGGGAGCAATGCGTCACCGGTCACCGACGGGAAGGCTGTGTTCGTCTTCTTCAAGAGTGGCACGTTTGCGGCGGTCGAACTCGATGGCAAGGTGCGTTGGAAGATCGACCTCGTCGAGCGGTTCGGTAAGGACACGTTGTTTTGGGATCATGGCACTTCGCCCGTGTTGACCGAGAAGTACGTCATCATGGCTCGCATGCACCAAGGCGAGTCATGGCTGGCTGCTTTTGACAAAGCGACTGGCGAAATGGCATGGAAGGTCGCCCGCAATTACTCGACGCCCGTCGAATGCGATCACGGCTACACAACGCCGTTGGTCATTCAGCACCAGGGGAAGGAGTCGATCCTGGTGTGGGGGGCTGAACATCTCACAATTCATGACGCGACCGATGGGCAGGTTTCCTGGTCGTGTGGCAACTTCAATCCAGATGCCAACAAGTTGTGGCCGGCGATCGCGACGCCCGTGATCGTGGGGGACATGGTGGTGATCGCGTATGGTCGCAATGATCGAGGCATCCCGCGCCTGCATGGGGTTCGGCTGACGGGAAGCGGAGACGTGACGGCCACGAATCATGTCTGGATGCGAGACGATGTGGGGACGTTCGTCCCCACGCCGGTGGCTTACAAGGGTCGAGTCATCCTGGTCCGCGACCGCGGTGAAGTCGCCAGCATCGACCCTGCGACCGGCAAGACGGTCTGGGAAGGCGCATTTCCCAAGCACCGGTCGAACTACTACGCCTCACCGCTGGTGGCCGGAGACAAGCTCTTCGCCCCGCGCGAGGACGGAACGGTGTTCGTCGCGAGCGTAGCCAACGACAAGTTTGAGCTGTTGTCCGAGAACAACATGGCCGAGTCCGTCATCGGCTCACCTGTCCCGGCTTCGAACCGCATCCTCATCCGCGGCGAACAGCATCTGTTCTGCATCGCCTCTGAGTAATCGTCACCGCGATCGCCGCGGGCCGCATCGAATTCGACGGAACGCCTCACACCAGCAGCAGCCCTGCCTCGGATATCCAGATCGTGAAGTACGACCGAGCCGGAACGCTGCGGTGGTTTCAACAAGCGGGAAGCGACAAGACCGATCACGCCTATACGATCGTGTCGGACCACCAAGGCAACCTGTACCTCTCCGAATCCTGCAGCGGCACCGCCAAGTTCGGCGGCCACTCGATCCCCAATCGAGGCAGCAACGACATCCTCTTGGGCAAGCTGTGAGCGAACTGAAACCGTCGCGGTCTCGCCGCTCGCCTGTTTGTTTTTAGACACCAGCGGTCCAAAGCAGTTGCCGATTGACTTAGGAAATGTGCGAAGCAAGCCAATATCCTAATTCAGGACGAAGAAATTTTATGGACTCCGGATCGACGAAAACTCATCATTCAGGAGTTGAGCGGCCAGCTTCCGTCGTCGCTTCACGGTGCGGGATCGAACGACCTGCGGCTGAAGGGCCTCGTGGGCACGCTGACTTTGGTCGATGCCACGCTGATCTTCATCATGAGCAGCCCGAGTGCCGAACAGTGTTGGGTCAGGACTCTTTTGTTTCGCCCCCCTTTGTTTCGCCAATCCTCACTTCGGTCCTCCTCACCTGCGATCAACTCCTCCGCAATCCCCTCGACTTTCTCGCGCAAGTACGGCGAGCTATTCTGCCAATTCACTTACTCACTCCGGTGCGGTAAACAATCACGAATCGTGATCGCCCGTCCCTTTGCTACGGTCCGGACTACTGAAGTCGATTGCTCCTTATGTCAATGAGTGGCAAGATGGGGATCGGGGATCGTTCGACCCCATGTGTTTGTGCGGCTCAGTAATCCAACACAACTCAACAATATTGCAGACAGGAGCGACGAATGATCGGTCCATTTTCATCTGCGGAGGAGATTCGTCGCGGCTACCACAGCGGCTTGTCCGGGAAAGTCATTGATCCCGGCATGAAACTGATGCTGGCCGACGACGGTGCTCCTCGGAGAATGATCCGGTTTGAGACAAGTAAGTACCGGCCACCGTTTGAAGTCACTTTGCGAACGGAGAGAACCGGTTGGATAATTGACCACACCGGCGAATTCAAGATCGCTGAGAACCGCTGGGAATTCAATTTGGATGGACACCAGTTTGACGGAGAGTGGAAATACAAACTCGTGCTTGACCGTGTCTTTTGGATGCGCGGCGGGGACGCCAAATTGGAAGCGTGGGAGAGCCATCAAGATCTCTACGACTGGCGAGTTCTCTTTGGCTACGAAATCAAATTCAAAACGGCTCTCTGGCATCCCAACCACCTCATCACTCTCCGCAACAGCCACGATGGTTGGGGACGAGACCTCCTGGGTGATTTCTATGGCGACAGCTGGGAGTGGCTGCTGGATGCGATCTATTATCCCTCCAATTTCGACTTCAAGCTCGTTCTGGACCACACGCAGTACATGTTGGGGCCCGATCAACATCTCCATGCGGGTCAGGGCTTCTGCGGACTCGATGACACCACCGCGCGGTTTTCCGCCGCACCGTCGGCCTATCGCCACGGATATGACAACTTCCTGGCCATTGAATCTCCGATCGAACAAGTCACGGTGCGGTCGGACGGCGGAGAAGGAGAGCTGTACGATGTCATCATCATCGGCTCTGGGATGGGTGGTGGAACTCTCGCTGATGAACTCTCTGATCGCGGTGCGAAAGTCCTCCTTCTGGAAGCCGGCGGCCTGTGGTTTCCGGTCCACATGAATGAATTGCCGCGCAGCGAGGTGAGCTTTGTCGCGCGCGATCAACTGAACAATTTCGACAACAAGGGCGAGGCCCAGTTCAATCCAGGCGTCCATTTCAACTTGGGTGGCCGCTCGGTGTATTGGTCAGG
>JBBPIS010000138.1:0-20073 GCA_038040225.1 Planctomycetota bacterium | reverse complement strand
GCCCCACCTGATCTGTGCCGGGGCCGCCGACGCGATCGAGTTTTACAAGCGGGCCTTCAACGCCGTGGAATTGATGCGCATGGCCGGTGCCAATGGAAAGCTGATGCACGCCTCGCTGCGGATTGGCGATTCGATGCTCATGCTCGTCGATGAGAACCCCGACTGGGGATGTCTGGGACCGAAGTCGCTGAACGGTTCTGCTGTCACGATTCACCTGCAAGTCGAGAATGTCGATGCCGCGGTGGCACAGGCAGTGGCCGCCGGAGCCAAGGTCACGATGCCGGTTGCAGATATGTTCTGGGGCGACCGGTATGGCCAGTTGGAAGACCCGTTCGGGCACCGCTGGTCGGTCGCGACGCACACGCGCGACCTGACCCACGCGGAGATTCAACAGGGAATGACCAAAGAGTGCGGCTAGGTCCACTCACAGCAGGCGATCGTTTCCGTAATCTCAACTCCAAGAAGGCCCCACATGCCGCGACAAAAAATCACACCGTTTCTCTGGTTCGACAACCAAGCCGAGGAGGCGGCGAACTTCTATGTCTCGCTCTTCAAGGACTCGCGGATCACCCGGATCGTCCCGGGGCCGACCGGCTCGGCGATGGTTGTCGAGTTTCAGCTCGCGGGGGTCGGGTTCATCGCCCTGAACGGCGGCCCGCACTTCAAGTTTACCGAAGCCATCTCGATGTCCGTCGACTGCGAGTCGCAGGGTGAAGTCGACGAACTGTGGGAGAAGCTCTCCGAAGGTGGCTCAAAAAGCCAGTGCGCGTGGCTCAAGGACAAGTACGGCCTCTCGTGGCAGATCGTTCCCAGCCTGCTGCCGAAATTGCTGGCCGACCCCGATCCCGCCAAGGCAAAACGGGTGATGGAAGCGATGATGAAGATGACGAAGATCGACATCTCGCTGTTGCAGCGGGCCTATGACGGCCGGTAGGTCGCTTGCCGACGAATGGATGAAAACCGCCTGCCACAAAATCCGGAGAACGATTCCATGCTGATTCCCACCCTGATCACCGTCGCCGCTTTCGTGGTCGTGTTCCTCATCGTTGTGCTGCTCCGGCCGAACACGTTTCAGGTCAGCCGTTCGCTCAAGATGGCCGCTCCGGCGTCGAAGACGTTCGAGCAGGTCAACGATCTCCATCGCATGAATGTTTGGAATCCGTGGGCCAACCTCGACCCGGCAATGAAGCAAACCTACGAGGGGGCGGAGGCGGGTGCCGGCGCGATCTACTCGTGGGACGGCAACAGCAACGTCGGTGCGGGCCGGCAAACGATCGTCGAGAGCCGACCGAACGACCTCGTCCGGATTAAGCTCGAATTCTTCCGGCCGTTCAAGGGGACGAACGATGTCGAGTTCACCTTTCAGCCCGAGGGCCGCGAGACTCTGGTGACGTGGGCCATGACGGGCCAATACGTCTTCATCACGAAGGTCATGGGGTGCTTCATGAGCATGGACAAAATGATCGGCGGCAGTTTTGAAAAGGGTCTCGCCGACATGAAGTCAATCGTCGAAGCGGGCGGTTAGCTCCGGCGCAGGAATCACTGTCGTGGCCGACGCTGCCAGCGTCGGCTCGGATGCTGGCAGCATCCGCCACGCGGGAATGTTGATGCGCCGCTCCACAGTGATTTCACGAACGATTTTCGCCGGCCAGAAGCAACAAGAGTCACTTCAACTTTTTCAGGAGAAAACAAATGGACGAAGTAAAACCTCAGGCAGAACATCAGTGGTTGCAGAAACTCGTCGGCGAATGGACCGTCGAGGGCGAATGCAGCATGGGACCGGACCAACCGCCGTCGAAGATGACGGGAAGGGAAGTCGTTCGGTCACTTGGCGGTCTCTGGACCGTGGGCGAGGGCGAAGGGACTTGCCAGTCGATCATGACGCTCGGCTATGACCCGCAATCGAAGCGGTTCGTGGGGACGTTCATCGCGTCCGTGATGACGCACCTCTGGCCGTACAACGGGTCGCTCGATGCCGCAGGAAAAGTGCTCACGCTCGACTCCGAAGGACCGAGCTTCGCCGATGACGGGACGATGGCGAAGTATCAGGACATCATCGAGTTCGTCAGTGACGACCATCGCACGCTGTCGTCTCAGTTCCTGGGCGAGGACGGCCAGTGGCATCCGTTCATGCAGGCTCACTATCGGCGGACGAAGTAACTCCCGACCGTCAAATCATCTGAAAGGACCGACGCCATGAAATACATGCTGCTCATTTACACTGACGAAAAGGCGTGGACCGACGGCGAGCGGGAACACTGCTACGCCGAGTCAACGCAGCTCACCCACGAGTTGAACGCGAGCGGGCAGTACCTGGGCGCGTCGCCGTTGCTGCCGGTGGCGATGGCGACCAGTGTCCGGGTTCGCGACGGGAAACGGTTCGTCACCGATGGCCCGTTCGCGGAGACGCGCGAACAACTCGGCGGCTTTTTTTTGATCGAAGCCAAAGACTTCAACGAGGCCATCAACATCGCCGGACGCATTCCGGGGGCTCGCAAGGGAACGGTCGAGGTCCGACCGGTGATGGAGCTTCCCGGTTTGCCGGCGAATCGTCTGTCCGGTGCGCGATGACAATTTGTTTTCTCGGTTGTCGATTCAGACGTTCGCCGTTCGACCAATTGCTGGAGGGAAGAAGATGAAATTCTTGCTGCTGTGTTACCACGATGAGCAGGCTTGGGAATCGGCGGGAAAGGCCGCCCATCAGGAAGCGATAGAGGAGGCCGTGCAGCTCACGCATCAGCTCGTCGCGCGTGGGCAGTATCTGTCGTCCGCTCCGCTGCATCCCGTGACGATGGCGGCCAGCGTCCGGGTCCGCGACGGCAAACAACTCGTCACCGACGGTCCGTTCGCGGAGACGCGCGAGGTCTTGGGCGGATACCACCTGATCGATGTCCAAGATCTCGACGAAGCCATCGCCATCGCCGCACAGCATCCGGGAGCTCGCCTGGGGACCGTCGAAATTCGGCCGGTGATGGAACTCAAAGGACTGCCCGCGAGCCCGACAGCCAACTAATCCGAAAGGAGATTCTGCGATGAAAGTCATGGTGATCGTCAAAGCGTCGAAAGAATCCGAAGCGGGCGTGATGCCCGATGAAAAGCTGCTCACTGAAATGGGCCAGTACAACGAAGAGTTGGCGAAGGCGGGAATCATGCTCGCCGGCGAGGGACTGCATCCCAGTTCGAAGGGAGTCCGTGTGCGGTTCTCGGGAACGAACCGGACCGTGATCGACGGGCCGTTCGCCGAGACGAACGAACTGGCGGCCGGCTTCTGGATGTGGCGGGTGAAGTCGATGGCCGAAGCCATCGAATGGCTCAAGCGCTGCCCAAACCCGATGCTCACCGATTCCGAGATCGAGATTCGTCAGGTGTTCGATGCCGAGGACTTCGGCGACGTGTTCACACCCGAACTGCGCGAGCAGGAGGCGGGAGTTCGCGCGCAGGCATTGGGACTCGGCACTCCCCGATTCGAGGACGGTCGCGAGCTGCTCATCGCCGGCTTCAGCCAGAGCTACACGAACGAGACGCGCGCCAACATCCCCTCGCAGTGGGAACGCTTCGCGCCGCACATCGGCCGGGTTCCCGGTCAGGTCGGCGGGATGGTGACCTACGGAGTCTGCTGGAACTGCACGCCGGATTGCGGCTTCGACTATCTCGCTGGAGTCGAAGTCTCCTCCACCGCCGCACTCCCCGCCGAGTTCACCAGCGTGCGACTCGCCCCGCAGCGCTACGCCGTGTTCACTCACCGCGATCACGTCTCGTCGATCGCGAAGACAATCGACGCCATTTGGTCCCAATGGCTCCCCGATGCCTCGGTCAAGGCGGTGGAAGTACCGTGCTTTGAACGCTACACGGAAGAGTTCAATCCCCAGACAGGCTTGGGCGGCATCGAAATCTGGATTCCGATTCAGCACTAGATCGGTGTAGACCTCGCTGTTCGTTTAGAGTCTTCCTCCTCCGCAACAGCCTGCCGGTACCGAATCAGGAAGACTCACATGGCGACCGGAAATCCATCCTCAAGACCTGTGCCGAACGGATCGCAGCTTGCGGCGCGCGTGGCATTCGTCGCGAGTGCGGTGTTCATCGTCCTGCTCGCCATATTGCACGTCCTCAAGCCCGAACTCGATCCCTCGTGGCGTTTCATCAGCGAGTATGAACTCGGTGACCACGGCTGGGTGATGAGGGTTGCCTTCTTCAGCCTGGCGCTAAGTTGCTCCGGCTTGTGCGTCACGCTCTGTTCCCAGGCAAGAAGTATTGGCGGCTATCTCGGGCTGGCCATGCTGCTGCTGAGTGCCATCGGCATGACCATCGCCGGAATCCATGTACCCGATCGCGTCAACAGGCTGCACGAGGTGGGGGCGATGCTCGACCACCTGCCGTTTGCGGCCTTGCTGATCAACTGGAGTTTGTCCCGCAACGGGGCGTGGTCTTCTGCCCGGCGAATGCTGCGCTGGACGGCCGGTCTTCCCTTGCTTGGTCTCGTGATCTTCGTTGGGTCGATGATTGTCATGCTGCCGCGCCATGGCGGCCAACCCGGTCCCGAAGTGCTGGTCGGATGGCCCAACCGGATCATGATCCTCGCACATTGCGCCTGGATCATGCCCGTCGCCTGGCATGCCATGCACCTTGAACGTGTGGCGGACAATCCCATGACCGGTTCGCAGCAATAGAAACGAGAACATGACATGGCCGGCAAACCCAAGACCATCGACGAGTACCTTGCCACTGTGAGCGAAGACCGGCGGGCCGCGCTGGAGAAACTTCGCCAGACCATCCGGGCGGCAGCGCCAAAGGCCGAAGAATGCATCAGCTACGGGCTCGCCGCGTTCCGTCAGAACGGAATGCTGGTCGGCTTCGGCGCGACCGCGAAGCACTGCGCCTTCTACCTCATGAGCGGTTCCACGGTGGAAGCCCATCAAGATGAACTCAAGGGCTACGACACCAGCAAGGGAACCATCCGCTTTCCGGCAGACAAGCCTTTACCGGCCGCCCTGGTGCGAAAGCTGGTCAAGGCTCGGATTGCGGAGAACGGCGGTTGACGCTTTGGCGAGGCGCGTTCGCGGGTGTTGCCCCCCGGTTACGGTTTGGGCGGCAGGCCGAGTTCCCGCTCCAGGCGTTCGGCCGTTGTCGCGTCACCCGCTTGTCGGGCGAGGGCGAGCCATTCGGCGCAGATCGCTTCGGCAAAGGACTTGTCGGTTTGCTGCTGCGCCGCCTGAAGGGCCCGCTCGGCCAGTTTCGTTCCCGCCTGCGAAAGTGCCGCCTCGGCGAGACACTCGCGCGCGATCAGCCACAGTCCGACCTGAATTCGCGCGGACTCACGCTGCTGCCTGACTTTGGCTCCTTCCGAAGAAAGTTCCCCCAGCGGATGTTGCTCGACGAATTGAACCAGTGCGCCGACCGAGGCCGCCGTCTCCGCGACGTCGTTCATCGCCAGAGCCAACTGCGCGGACAGCACGATCGTCACGAGATTGCCGGGATGTTTTCGTCGCACATCGTCTAGCACGTTCTTCATTCGTATGGCCGACTCGGACGACATGGCAATTTCGTTGACGACCGAGTGCCAGCGGGTGCGCAGCCGGATGGCGGGTGTCGTCGGTTCGGTGACGAACAGTTGCAGGTCGAGCTGCGGCGCGGTGTCGCCGGTCGCGCTGAAGAATTCGATCAGCGTGACCGGCTGCAATTCCTTGAAGGCAATCAGCAGGCTGCTTTGCAGATCAACTCGCGGATCGTTGCCGTGGTTGCTGTAGGCTTTTCCCTCAGTTCGAGTCAGTGCTCCCTGGTAGACATGAATGGCATCGATGGTGTGGCCGATGCCGCGCAGTTCGCGTCCAATCCACTGCGCCACATTCAGCTCGATCACCGACGGCAGTTGCGACTGATCGCCCTCCCGCCGAACGTTCGTGGGGAGCAGACTGAGCAACATCCGCCGCGCATCCGCCTTGCGGCCCCGCTCGGCCAGCGTCTGGATGATTCCGCGCACGGGCGATGACGAAGAGGTCCATGCTTCGATGCCGCGATCGCGGAGAGCCAGTTCGTAGTAGAGAACCGCCGCGTCGAAGCTTTCATCGTGGCGGGCCAGTTCGTTGGCGATCTCCCACGGAATCAGCGGCGTACTCAACGTCGGCAGCTTCAGTGTCGGCAGCAACGCGACCAGCGAGTCGCGTCCAATAGCGACGCGCTCACGGCGCAGGTCGATCAGAGCGAGCAACACCTGTCCCGCTGCCCAGTTCGGAAACTGTTGTCGTCCCTTTTCGACTTCAGCGGCCATCGCCTTGAGTTGGTCGCGATCGGCCTCAATCGTCAGCAATCGCGTCAGCACGGTGACGAACGCCGCACCTGCGGCCGACTTGTCGGAGGCATTTGATTTGAGAGCGGACTTCCGCAGGGTGCGGCCGAAGACCGACCATTGGTTCGTGAGATCCGCCTCGTTCGCGGGGATCGGCAGCCGGCGCAGGCCGTCGGCAACCTCTGACCGCTGCCACCACGCCCCGTCCGGGCTGCGCGCCAGCAATTCATACCGTTGCGCGGGCCGCGTCTCCCACGCGCTGACGAACAGCTTCATCGCGATGTCCTCGGTCTCGACCTCGGAGGCCAGTTGTTCGACAACCGTCGGCAGGAGATCGGGGAACTTGTCGAAGCGATTCCAGTCGAGTTGCTCGAATGCCTTGGCGAGCTTGCGCAGACCGCCCTTGCTCTGGAATCGGACGATCATGTCGCGACAACGTGGGGCGAAGTAGTCGGGATGCGACTCCATCAACAACTTGGTCTGAGCGGCCGCTTCATCCACGCGACCGAGGTTCAGCAGATTGACGATCGCCGAGTACCGTTTGTCCGGTCGGTCCTGGTCGATCTCCAGTTGCCGTAACGCCAGTTGGTCGATCCGCTCGGAGTTTTCTGCCGCCTTGTGGTAGGCCATCAAGGTGGCAATCAACACTTCATGTCGTGGTGACTGCTTCAACTTGGTCTCAGCCTCTTCGATCATCTGGGCCAGCTTGCCGGTCTTGTGGAGAGCCTTGAACACATGTTCGCGGTACTCGGGCACACTGATCGTGGGCTGGGGAGCCACCGGGCCGTTTACTTGCGTCGCGACCTGCCGTCCGTTGACCGTGGTCACGATGTATTGTCGACCGTTGCTCGCAGTGGCGACTTGCTGCCCCGTCAAGTTCCTTGGGTCGGTGGTCTCCAACAGCTTGAGCAAGGCCAGCGCCGTCTGTGTGGCCTCCTCCTTGCGTCCCCGGGTGAGTTGGATGTCGAGCAGGACTCGCTGCGCGCGGATGTCGATGAGACCGCGATTCGCCGATGCCATGGTGTTGAACTGCAACAACAGCGTCTCAGCCTGATCGGTCATGTCGAGCTTCAGCAACTGCTCGGCCAACGGCAGGATTTCGACGGGGTTGAGTTTCAGACCCGCCATCCGTTCGGCGGCGGCTTTCGCAAGATCCCGGTTGTCGGCGGCGAGAGCCCGGCGCAGGATGATTTGCTCGCGTTCGACCTGCCAATCGTTCGTGGTCGGCAGCGTGGCTTCGGCGATTTCGAGTGCCCGCTTGGTCTGACCGACCCGCTCGTAGATTTTGGCGAGGTTTAGTTGGATCTCGACAACCTGGGGAGCCAGCGCCGCCGCTTCAGTCCACGAGTTGAGGGCGCTCTCTTTCTCCTCGTTGATCCAGCGCAGATGCCCCAGCGCCGAGAGCCACAGGATGCGTTCGGTCGTCGAAATGTCCGGCGATTGCGATTGTGACTCGAACGCGGCGAAGCATTCTGGAAGGCTCTTGTTTCGCTGATAGAAGCTATTCCAAACCCCGGTCAGGATTTCCGGGCCGCCCTGATCGAACACCGCTCCGAGCGACAACGGTGACATCTCGGACGGACTCTGTTGCTTGGCTGCCAATTGCCCCACCGTGGCCGATCGTCCCTCCGGTTGTTTCAACCGTTCGGCCAATCGGAATGATTCGAGTTTCACGTAGCGTGTCCACAGCCACAACACCTGTTCGAGTGGCAACTCACCGCAGCTTTGGAGATGCACCTGAATCACATGGCTCGAGTAGTTGGGATTGGCTCGTCCGCGAACCAGTCCGCCGGTAGTTGGCGACACGGATACGACGGCTGCGCGGACTGCGGAGACCTCTCCCTGAAATTCGATCAACCTGTCAAGCAGCCGAATCAACGTGGCCGTTGTCAGTGTGGGCGATGTCCTTCCGGCTGGGCGGTTCGCACCTGAGGTCTGCATGCTGTACGCGACCATCAGAACGGTCTTGAGTTGCGCTTCGTTCACCGATTTGTCGATGGCTTCCTCCAGAAGCCGACTCGCCGCGGCAGCCCGGTCCGCCAGGACCAGTTCCGTGATGATCGTGTTGAGATTGGTCGGATTCGGTGTCACCGAGGCGGCTTGTGCGGCGAGTTCGCGATAGATCGTCAGCGCCTCGTCCAATTCATCGTCATACAGCGGCGCGGGGGAAGCCTGGTCCATGACCAATTGTCCGTTTGCCATCGTGCGCCGTATTGGCTGATGCCGTTGGACGAGCGTCTGCAGGTAGAGCGACTTCTCCTCCAAACCCGCCTCGGAGTGTTGGGCCATCTTGCGGGCCACTTGCTCCGCCCGCGAATTGTTTCCGGAGAACCGATGGATCGCGTACTGATCGACCAGCGATTGCCGTGTTGAACTCGATTCAAGTTGCTTGACCCGCTCTGCCAACTTCTGCGGCAGCTTGTCTCGTGTGGCGAATGATGTCAGCCAGCCCCAAGCGGCGATGCGACCTTCGCCGTAGTCGCGAGGGGCCACGTAGCGAAGGCGAGTCTGCGTCTGATATTGAGTCGCGGTATAGACGCGCGGTGTCCCGGGGGGACCGACGGCGCGAGGCACCGCCGGTGCGCTGGTCACGGTCCTTGATCCCGACACCGCTCCCGTGCGCACAGCTGTCGCCACAAACGTAGTCATCTGCATGATCGTCGGAATTTTGGCCATCCGATCGACGAGCGGTATCTGCGTACCAGTTGTGCCCACACCCGAGATCGCAGCGCTCGAAGAACTCGTCAGCGCCGGTTCGTCGTCGCGGAGGTGCAGGGCGAGAATGGCCTCGAATCGCCGGGCCGCTTCCTCGGGTTGAGCCTTCGCCAGCGCGACCCCCTCGCGGTAGAGCAGTTCCCAGTTGTCGGGGAAGCGGTCGCGCAGCGGCTTCAACCGTGCGAGCAACACGTCGGTCTTGCCCGTCTCGTACAGGCCATCGAGCAGTTTCAGGACTTCGGCGGTCAGTTCCTTCGATTTTTCGCCGCCGATCAACAACTCGACGGCCTCGTCCACCTGACCGAGCTTCATCAGCAGCCCTGCGAGCTGGAAGCGGTCCCGCTTGTCCTTCGTCAATTGCCAGACTTGCCGCTGGTAGTTCGCGGCGGTGGTCCAGTCCTGATGCTTCTCGGCGAGTTGCCTCAGTTGCGTTAGCAATGCCGGATCGCGCGTCTCCTCTGACAGCAGCGACTCCAGTTCCTTCTGGGCCTGCGTGTCGTTGCCCATCGTTTGATGGGCCTGAGCCAGACAGAGCGTCATCTCGCGCCGCTGGCTCCGTTCGAGTCGCAGCCGCTGCAACCGCTCGATCACGCGCGACTGCTGGTTCGCCACCGCATGGGCTTCGACCAGCTTCTGCACGACGAGCAGTCGGTCATCCAGTTTCTGCGACTTGTCGAACGCACGCCACAGCAGATCGATGGCCTCTCCGGCGCGCTGCCGTTCGACCAGCGCGGCCGCCAGACGCAGCAGGGCCACCGGGTCGTTGGTGTTGGCCCGCACGGAACGCCGCAGTGCATTCAGACCCTCGTCCACCTGGCCGAGTTGGAAACAGAGCTGCGCGAAGAAGTCGGCCAGTTCCGGGTTGTCGGGTGCCGCCGCGATCAGGTCGCGTCCCGCCTGAAGAGCCTTGTCGCGGTGACCGAGTTCGCGCTCGACCGTCGCCAACTGCTTGAGGTACTCCGTGCGAAACCGCCGATCGAGCGTGGCCAGTTTCGAGTACGCCTCGGCCGCCGCGGGCAGATTGCGCTGCGCCTGCAGGATGCGGGCGGAGGCTCGAAGAATCGGCACCGAGCGCGGCGCGAAACCACTCGCCTTCACCACCGCCTGCGCCGCCGGCATCAACCGCGAGTCGGTCTCATGGGCACGAGCCAGCCAGTACCATCGTTCCGCCGACTCTCGATCCTGCTTCTCTCCCCCACCCCTGGTCCCCGTGTCCCTTCGTCCCGCCTGCTCGACCTCCGCGATCCGCTCCTTCAACTTCCCGGCCGCCTGCAACGCGCGCAGGTCTCGCTGCAACCATGCCTCGCGTTCCTCATCGTTCGCGATCAGCGATTCCACGGTGGCGAGTTGCCGGATCGCGTCCTCATGCCGCTCGGCGCGCATGAGCAGATCGACGTGCTTGAGTTGCAGACCCAAATCCTTCGGGTCGAGCCGGACGGCTTCCGCATAGTTGGCGATCGCCTCGTCGACGTAGCCGAAACTGGCGAGGACTTCACCGAGACGAGCCACGTTGGGCGCGGTCTTTCGCGCGCCCTCGGCCATCGGCCGCCACGTCGCCAGCGCCTCATCCTTTCGCTGGAGGGTGTGCAGGTATTCGCCGAGATACTCGCGATACTGAGTCGCCTCCGGCGCGAGGTCGATCGCGCGGCGATACTGTTCCAGGGCCTCGTCGATCATGTCCGCATGCCGGAACAGGTCGCCGACCTGGGACGCGACGAGCGGATCCTGCGGCTTGGCCGCGATCAGCTTCCGCCAGACGCGCGCGGCGTCCTGCCGGCGCTCGGCCACGTCGCGCGACCGGTCCTTCAGCAGCGAGCGGCCCCAGTCCCGCAGCGTGTCCGGATTGTTCGGCTCGTGCTTGTCGAGTTGCTCGTAGTGCGCGGTCGCCTCGACAAACTTGTCCCGCTCGATCAGGTGATCGATCAGCGTGCGACGCAGCTCCCGGCGCGACGGGGCGAGCTTCAGGCCCCGTTCGAGCCACTCGCGCGCACTCGCGTCGCGGCCGATCGCCGCGAAGACCTTCGCCACGCGCGCAATCGCATCCATGTCCTCGGGATGCTTGGCGAGCCACGTTTCGTAGTACGCGGCCAGTCCCGCTCGATCCTCCGTCCGCAGATAAATCGCCTCAATCCGCCGCCGCACTTCGCGATAGACCCAGTGATCGGGATTGAGCTGCGTCAGGAGCGACTCGAACTCCTTCAACGCCGCGTCGGTCTGACCGAGCCGCACCCGGATCTCAGCCGCCTCCATCCGAAAGGCGAGTTGCCGCGACCGGTCCTTCGCCGATTGAGCCAGCTTCTCGAAGCGGGGCAGCGCCGCGTCGAAGGCTTCCTCGTCGAGCAACGTTATCGCGATCTGTTCCTGCACCCGCTCATCGTTCGGGAACTGCCGTTCGAGTCGGTTCCAGACGTCGAGCGCCTTGTCGCTGCGGGCCGTCCGCTGATGGACGCGGCCCAGCGATTGAAACACTTCCAGCAGATCGGCCCGAGCCGGCTGCCGCTGGACCGCCCGCTCAAATGCCTCGACGGCCTTGTCCGATTGTCCGACGAGGACCAGCGTCTGCCCGAGGTAATACGACGCGAGCGAGTTCGCCGCATCGAACCTTTCCGCATTCTCAAACGCTTTCAGCGCGACAGCGTCCTCCCCACGCAGCGACTCCAGCAACCCGACGATCATCCACGCCGAAGCAGCGGCAGTTTGCGTGAGGCTCTCGGCCTTCGTGCGATACATTTGGATGAAACTGTCGAGCGACCCGCGCTCGACGTGAAAGGCGTAGACCTTGTCGAGTGCCGTCCCCCGCCGGGGGCTTTTCTCCAACACGGCCACAAACCGCTCCACGATCGCCAACTCGCGAGCGTCCTCACCACGCAGCGAGTCCGCTTCGCCCTGAGCCGCTGCGGTCGCCTCTTGGGCTGCAACGATTCGCGTTTCCGCCGACAGCGCCGCCACCAAACCACAGCAGACCCAAGACCACGGTCGATGCATGAGACTCGCCTCCTGCTACGGGACGCTCGACGGGCCGCATTCTAGTGACATCGCGTCACTCAAGCGATTCTGTCTGGAGTTTTTTCTGAGTAGAGAGTTCGGGGTGGGGTCAGGCCAACAGGCCGGTGACCACTTCGCCGTGGACGTCGGTCAGGCGGTAGTCTCGACCCTGGAAGCGGAACGTCAGGCGCGTGTGAACCAGGCCGAGGCAGTGCAGCAGCGTGGCGTTCAGGTCGTGAACGTGGACCGGGTCGCGGGCCACGTTGAAACTGTGGTCGTCCGTTTCGCCAAACGTCTGGCCGGGCCGAATGCCTCCCCCGGCGAGCCACATCGAAAAACAGCGGCCGTGGTGGTCGCGTCCGTATGTTTCGGCGGTCAGCTTGCCCTGGCAATAAACCGTGCGACCGAACTCGCCTCCCCAGACGATCAGCGTCTCGTCGAGCAATCCGCGCCGCTTGAGGTCCTGCACGAGCGCGGCACACGCGCGATCGACGTCGCCACATTGCAGCTTCAAATCGGAGGGGAGGTCGTAGTGCTGATCCCAGCCGCGATGATAGAGCTGCACGAACCGAGTTCCCCGCTCGACGAGCCGCCTCGCCAGCAGACAGTTCGCCGCGAACGAACCGGGTCGCCGCGCATCGGCCCCGTACAGGTCGAAGATGTGCTCCGGCTCGGACGAGAGATCGGTCAGCTCGGGCACAGCCGACTGCATCCGAAACGCGGTTTCATACTGTTCGATACGAGCGGCGATTTCGGGATCGCCGGTCAGCAGTTGCCGCTCACGATTCAAGGTGCCGAGCGCATCGAGCATCCTCCGGCGCGAGTCGGTCTCCAAACCGGGAGGATTGCGCAGAAACAGGACCGGTTCCCCATCGGAACGGAACTGCACCCCCTGATGCTGCGACGGCAGGAACTCGGTGCCCCACAGGCGGGCGTAGAGCGGATCGGCCGGTCGCGCCGCACTGCCGCGCGACAGGAGGACGATGAACGCTGGCAAGTCCTCGTTCTCGCGTCCGAGTCCATAGCTGAGCCACGCACCAAAACTGGGGCGGCCCGGCAGTTGGTGGCCGGTCTGCAAATAAGTGACCGCCGGATCGTGGTTGATCGCCTCCGTGGTGACGCTGTTCACAATGCACAAGTCGTCGGCCACGGTCGAGAGTTGCGGGAGCAGTTCGCTGATCCTCGCACCGCTCGCGCCGTGACGGGCGAACCGAAACTTGGAGGCTGTCACCGGCAGCGTGCTCTGCCCCGACGTCATTCCTGTCAGTCGTTGAGTCCCGCGCACCGAAGCGGGTAACTCCTGACCGTGCCATTCCGCCAGCTTCGGCTTGTGATCGAACAAGTCGATCTGCGACGGCCCACCATGCATGAAGAGATAGATGATGCTCTTGGCGCGCGGCGCGAAATGGTGCCGCAGCGCGAGCGGACTCGCAGCGTCATCGGCCTCGCCCCGGTTCGCGGTCATCGTAGCCAGTGCCGCCGCGCCCAACCCGATGCCGGACTGCTGGAGAAAGTGGCGGCGAGTCCGTTCGGTCGAGATGGTACAAGTCGGTCGCATCAGTCACTCCCGCGAAATGGCTTCATCGAGATTCAGCAGAACGTTCGCCACGACTGTCCACGCGGCGAGCTCCGCGCGATCCAGCCCCGTCGCCACGGAGGACTCGCCCACGGCCAGCAGCGAGTCAACTGAGCGTGTTCTCTCGCGGAACCGACTTCGTTCGGCAGCAAACAGCCTCATTAGGGTGTCTCGCTCGGAGTCGCTCGGCGTGCGCGAGGTCGCCCAACGGAAGCCGTTCGTGAGACGTGATTGATCGTCACGCGAGGATGTTGCCATCCGCTCGGCCAATGCTCGCGCGGCCTCAACGAATTGCGGGTCGTTCATCAGGACAAGGGCCTGCAACGGCGTGTTCGTTCGCTGACGCCGCAGCACGCAGACCTCGCGCGTGGGAGCATCCAGTTGCGACATGCTCGGCGGCGGAACCTGACGCTTCCAATAGGTGTACATGCTGCGGCGGTAAAGGCCCTCGCCGCGCGACGGTTCGTAACTCTGTGTGTTCTTCGTGTCATAAACGACGGCCTTCCACAGGTCGGCCGGCTGGTAGGGCTTCACGCTCGGTCCACCAATTCGCTCCGCCAACAGTCCGCTGCTGAACAGCGCCGCATCGCGAATGGCCTCTGCATCGAGCCGATAGCGCGGCGCGCGCCCCAGCAGTCGGTTGCGAGGATCGACACGCAGCGATTCCGGCGTGATGCCCGAGGCATGGCGATAGGTGGCCGAAGTGACGATCAGGCGTTGGAGGCGCTTGGTGTCCCAGGCGAGTCGAGAGTTGAGAGACGAGAGTCGAGAGCCAGAAGAAGCCGTCGGACTCGCGCTTTCTGCTCTGGCTCTTGTCTCTCGACTCTCCTCTCTCGACTGTTCCGCAAACTCCACCGCCAGCCAATCGAGCAACTCCGGATGACTCGGGAACTCGCCCTGCAAACCGAAGTCCTCGACGGTCGCCACGATCCCGTGGCCGAACAGTTGTCGCCAGATTCGGTTCGCTGCGACGCGCGCGGTCAGCGGATGACGCGGATCGACCAGCCAGCGCGCCAGCGCCAGTCGATTCGGCTCCGTACCCGTCGGCAGTGGAGACAGAAACGAGGGGACGCCGGGGCCGACTTTGTCGCCAGGCTGATCGTACTGGCCGCGCATCAGAATAAACGTGTCGCGAGGTTGAGGCAGTTCCTGCATGACCATCGTTGTCGCGAAGGTCGCGAGCAGTTGTTTCTCGTCCTCGCGCAGCTTGGTTCGTCGCGATTCGAGGACCGTGCGTTGAGCACTGGCCGCCAAATCGGATGGCTCGCTGGGAAGTGAATAGCCCGCAAGTTCCCGCTCCACTTCGCCGAGTCGTCGCGTCAGTTCGTCCTGTGCGGCGGATTGCTCGCGCGACGGCAGACGCAGCTCCGGCGCGGCGTTCTTCTGTTTGCCTCCGGCAATCCCCGCCTCGGGCAGGTTGTTGAAGTAGGCGAAGAGTTGGAAGAACTCGCGCTGCGTGAGCGGATCGTACTTGTGATCGTGACACTGGGCACAGCCCGCCGTCAGACCCATCCAGACGGAGGCGGTCGTTCGGACTCGATCGGCGACGTATTCGGTCCGGTACTCTTCGGGGATCACGCCGGTCTCTTCGGTGATCATGTGATTGCGATTGAAGCCGGTCGCGATCCGCTGGTCGAGCGTCGCGTCCGGCAGCAGGTCGCCCGCGAGTTGCTCGATGGTGAACTGATCGAACGGCAGATTGCGGTTGCAGGCGTCGATCACCCAGTCGCGCCACCTCCACATGAATCGCTCGTGGTCTGTGAAATAGCCATGCGTGTCGGAGTAACGGGCCAGATCGAGCCAGTCGCGCGCCATGTGCTCGCCGTAACGCGGCGACGCCAGCAACCGATCGACCGCCCGCTCAAACGCATCCGGCGCGGAGTCACCAACAAACGCATCGACCTCTTCAGGAGTCGGCGGCAATCCGGTCAGGTCGAGCGTCACACGCCGCAGCAACGTCACGCGATCGGCCTCGGGAGAGGGACGGAGCCGCGACTCCTCCAGCTTCGTCAGCACGAACCGATCCAGCGGACTTCGCGCCCGCGCGGGATCGCTCACGGTGGGGGCGACCGGTCGAGTCGGTGCGACGAAGGCCCAGTGGGGCCGATATTCCGCACCGGCGGCAATCCAACGGATGAGGGTCTGTTTCTGATCGGCCGTCAGTCGCTTGAGGCTTTCCTTCGGCGGCATGGCCTCGTCGCCATGCGCCTCAATTCGCCGAACGAGTTCGCTTGCGGCGGGCTTGCCCGGAACGAGGGCAATCTTCCCCGACTCCAGCACGCGCGTCGCCGACTCACGCACGTCGAGCCTCAGTCCGGCCTGCCGCTTCGTCGCATCGGGACCGTGACAGTGAAAGCAGTTTTCGGCGAGGATCGGCCGTACGTCACGACCGAAGTCGTCCACTCCGACGATCGCCAGCAGACCGAGGACCGCACAACCGAATCCCATTTGATACGACTCCCGAGAAAGTGGCTCTCCGCAGGTTACGTGGCTCACCGGACCAGTGGCAAGCGCGCCGGAGGTGAAAGCCTGGTAGTGGGTCAGTACCACAAAGCTCGACGCGGTCATCGGGGTGTTCGGGACGCTCGGAACGACCTCGGATCTGGCCAAATTGGCAGCCAAAATCCTCAGCGACTTACGTCGGAGCCCCCACTGGGAGTCTCCGACGCCTCCCGCGACGTAAGTTCCATGCAGAATAGGGGTTTATTTGATCCTCGGAGGCTTTCGGGCAGTTGCCCCGGACCGTCAGACAACCGCCCGAGACTCCCCGACAGTCGCCCGAAGGTTCCGGACAGTTGCCCGAGACTTCCGGACGGTTGCCGGAGGTTCTCCGACGGTTGCCCGAGATTCAGATCCGGCTGCCCCAAGCTCTGTTTCGGTCGCCCGGACGACGCATCTACCGTTTCGAAGTCCCGTTCCGGCTGGCCGATTTCGTCTTGTCCCCTCTCCCGTCCGTCTTCGGGGGGAGAGGGGACCGGAGCCTTGTAGGGCCGGTTCCACCGGCCGCTTCGATGATCGTTTGGTGCCGCGTTCAGCGGCCGGTGGAACCGGCCCTACTTCTGAGAGTCAAATGAGGACACGACCCGTGATTGCCGTCGCCGTTGCTGGGATCGAAAAGCGGGCCTGCGACTTGTTACCATGCCGCCTCAAAGTTCACGGACCAAGGGGAGTGACTCGGCGGACCCGAGGCTCAGATCCATGCCAGGCGTTGAATCAACCCAATGAGGAGGAGTGGCGATGCTCAGGATCCTCGGAGCGTCGGGGCGATTGTGTGATTCGTGGTCGCGCCGCGAGTTGTTGAGCGTCGGCAGCCTCTCGCTCCTCGGCCTGAGTCTGCCCGACGTGCTGCGTCGTCAGGCGCTGGCCGACGCAGCGCGAGACGCAACGGGCGGACCGAGGTCTGACGGGTTCGGTCGTGCGCAGTCGGTGATTCTCGTCTACCTGCAAGGCTCACCCAGCCACATCGATCTCTGGGATCCAAAGCCCGAAGCCCCCGCCGAGATTCGTGGCGAGTTCCGTCCGATCTCCACCCGAGCCTCCGGCATGATGCTGGGTGAAGTCCTCCCCATGCTGGCGGAGCAGGCTCACCGCTTCTCCCTCGTCCGGTCGATTGGCGTGAATCCGAAGGGTCTGAGGAACCACGGAGCGGCGATCTACATGCTGATGACAGGGCATGACCCGACCAACTTCACCGCCACGGGGCTGGCCGTTCCTGCCTCGCGCGAGGATCTGCCGTCAGTGGGATCCGTCATCGCGAAGTATCGTCCCGCCGAATCCAATCGGCTGAGCTACGTCGCACTGAGTGCCCCCGTGAAGGAGGGAAGTCAGATCGGCGTCGGACAGGCGGCCGGGCTGCTCGGCGCGACACACGACCCGTTCACGATGTACGACGACCCGACCCAGCCGTTGCGGCTCGACACGTTCACGCTGCCGGGTGACGTCACGCTTGATCGCCTTCACTCACGAGTCGACTTGCGCGCGGCAATTGATGCGCGACACGCACGAAATGCGCCGACAATTGGTTCACTGGCGAGCGATCCGAAAGCGGGACGGCATTCGCGAGCCGGAGTCACGTCCACATTTGATGAGCAGTACGACAAGGCGATCTCGCTGGTCCAATCGAACTCGGTGGTGAAGGGTTTTCGGCTCGATGAAGAACCACAACCGATTCGCGAGCGGTACGGCATGACGCGCTTCGGTCAGAGCTGCCTCCTCGCACGCCGATTGGTGGAGGCCGGGACTCGCTTCGTGCAGGTGACCTGGCCCGCGCGCTCCGACGACGAGCCGGTGGCCGGGCCGGACGGCTCCTGGGACACGCATCGCAACAATTTCCCCATGCTGCGCGATCATCGCTGCCCCGTTTTTGATCGCACTCTGTCGGCATTGATTGAGGATCTGGACGTTCGCGGTCTGCTCGATTCCACGCTCGTCGTGGCGATTGGCGAATTCGGTCGGTCCCCCAAAATCGGAGCCCCCACGACCGACAACGTCGGCCCCGGAGGCCGTGACCACTGGCCCGAATGCTACAGTTTTCTGATTGCTGGCGGTGGCGTCCGCCCGGGCCAGGTCTACGGAGAATCCGACCGATTCGGTGGGTGGCCCAAGACGAACGCGGTCCATCCCTACGACGTCCTGGCCACGGTCCATCATGCACTCGGCATCGATCCGACGACCGAATACCGCGACACGCTCAATCGCCCGCGCAGGCTGGTCGAACACGGACATCCGATCGTCGGACTGTTTTGAGCGACGAGGTCACGAGGATATTCTGCGTCACCATGAGTCACCACTCGCCACATCATCCGGCCTGTTGCCGAGCCGATCATCCGGCCGTGAGTCGGCGTGAGCTGCTGCAAGTCGGCACTTTGGGGTTGCTCGGTACGGGGCTCGCCGACTTGTTGCGGCTGGAGGCACACGCGGAGCCAACCTCGCGGTTGAAGGGACGGGCCAGGAGCGTTGTCTTCATCTTTCAATCGGGCGGGCCGTCTCAGCACGAGACGTTCGATCCGAAGCCCGAAGCTCCCGACATGATTCGCGGCGACTATGGCGTTACGCAGACCAAGCTCGCTGGAATCAACTTCTGCGAGCACCTGCCGAAGCTGGCGGCGCGGAACGACAAGTTCTCGATCGTGCGGACGATGCACCACGTCGCGCATCCGCAGTTCCGCAACGAGCATCTCAGTTGCATGTACCTGCTCCACACCGGCTCGACCGAGATGCCTCCCGGCGACACGAACGCCACGATCGGTCAGCCGCGCGACGGACGGATCGAATGGCCGTCGATCGGATCGATGCTCGCGTTTGCCGCGCCGCCGGAACCACACGTCGGCCTGCCGTCGGTCATCGAGATCCCGCGCGTCAACCTGATGAACTATCCCGGCCGAACTGCGGGACTGCTCGGCCCGAGATACGAGCGTTGGAAGGTCGATCTCGCGCCGGTCTGCAAGTCACCCGACACCGCCGGTTCGTGCCCGAATTGTTTCAGCCACGACGACCCGAACGATCCCGAGCGCGCGGCGGGCAAAGGTCCGAAGGCGTGGTGGGACAATTCGAGCTGCCGTGATCCGTCGTTCCGCCTGCCGGACCTCGGTGGCTTGAGCGTCTCGCTGCCGCAGATTGAACGCCGAACCGATTTGCTGGCGCTGTTGGAAGCGAAGTGGCGGACGCTGCCAGCGTCCGCTGCCGATGCTGGCAGCATCGGCCACGGGCAGTTGGCGTGGGACGAATACCGGAAGCAGGCCATGAAGCTGCTCGTGACGAGCCGTCCCGGCAAGCAGAACCCATTCGACCTCACACAGGAATCGAATCGCACTCGCGACTTGTACGGTCGCGAAGAATGGGGCCAGGGATTCCTGGTCGCTCGGCGACTGATCGAAGCGGGCGTGCGAATGGTGCAGATCAACCTGCGCGGCTGGGACACTCACCAGAATGCGTTTCGTGATTTGAAGGGCAAGTTGCTGCCGTCGATCGACCACTGCCTCAGCGGATTCCTCGACGATCTCTCCGAACGCGGGCTGCTCGACCAGACGCTGGTCGTGATGTGCGGCGAGATGGGCCGCACGCCGCGCATCTCGCCGATCACTCCCGGCGGCAAGAACGCGAGCGGCGAAGTCTTCACGCCCGGCCGCCATCACTGGGGCGACGTTTTTCCCTGTTTCTTCGCGGGCGGAGGCATTCGTCCGGGCCAAGTTATCGGCCAATCCGATGCTCACGCCGGACTGCCGGTCAGCGACGCGTTCACGCCGTCGGACCTCGCTGCGACGATCTTTCATCTGCTCGGCATCGACTCGCACACCGAGTTCCAAGACTCGCGCGGCCGACCGTACCGCGTCTTTCAAGGTGAGCCGATTCGACCGCTGCTGAGTTGAGCAAGTAGACCAGACGCCCCGTCCGATCGGCCAAAGTAGCCGTCATCGCTCCGCGTGACGAGCCTTACGCACTTGAGCGACGAGCGCTTCGTGAAACCTTCGAGAGCGTGCTCCGAAAAGGCTCATCACGCGGAGCGATGATGGCT